>CAJUPL010000019.1 GCA_910588435.1 uncultured Eggerthellaceae bacterium
ATATCCAACCACATTCGACCGCCAGCCTGAGGCCTAGCGAGGGTGCTAGCCATCGTATGTGAGCAGGAAGAGGGCGTAAGGGTTGCAACCCGTTGCGCCCGGATTGGTGATCTGCGCCAGGCAAGGTTACCTGACCAGTTGCTGGGTGCCGGGTGTTCGCAGGCTGTCGCCTGCGTTACGCATTGCTGGCGCAATGCTGCGTCTCCAATGGAGACGCCCACATGGTGGGAGCAACTGCGCTTCCAATGGAAGCGCCCACACGAGAGGGGCGCAATGCAGCCGCCCACGAATCTTTTTAAGGCCGCTACATGGTTGTGAATGAAATGAACAACCATGTTAAAGGCCGTAATAAAAGGAGCGGGCACAACGTGCCCGCGACACCGGATTGGGGCAGCAATGCTACAGGCTAGGAGAGCTTCTCCTCTAGGAGCTGGTTGATGATCTGAGGGTTGCCCTTGCCAGCCATCTGCTTCATGCACTGCCCAACGAAGAAGCCGATCAGCCCGGTCTTGCCACCCTTGTACTGCTCAACCTTGTCCGGATTCTCAGCAAGCACGGCATCCACAACAGCCTCGATGGCACCAGTGTCAGACACCTGCTCCATCCCGCGCTCTTCCACGATGACCTTCGGATCCTTGTCCTCATCCAGCACAGCCTGGAACACCTCTTTGCCCTGCTTGGAGGATATCGCCCCGGACTTCGTCAGCTGCGCCAGCTGCACAGCGCGCGCTGGCGTGAAGGCACACGTCTCAAGGTCAGCATCAGCGTTCGCATTGAGCCAAGCTGTCACATCGTTGATCACCAGGTTGGCGATGGGCTTCGCAAGCTCCTTCGCGTCTCCCTTCGCATCCGCCATGCAGCCCTCGAAGAAGGTTGCGGTTGAGCGGTGCTCCACCAAGTGGCGCGCGTCGTAAGCAGAGAGCCCATACTCCGCCGAATACCGCTTCGCCTTGTCATCAGGCAGCTCCGGCAGCTTGTCGCGAACGCTCTGGATGAACTCATCGGAGAGGTCATACGGTGCCAAGTCCGGCTCAGGGAAGAGCCTGTAGTCGTCAGCCGTCTCTTTCACGCGCATGACGATGGTGCGCTTCGCAGACGGATCCCAATGACGCGTCTCCTGATAGATCTGCCCGCCCTCGTCCAGCACAGAAGCCTGGCGACGGATCTCATAGAGAAGGCCATCATGCAGGCTCTTGAAGGAGTTGATGTTCTTCAGCTCCGTCTTCACGCCCAGCTCAGTGCTGCCACGGCGGCGCAATGACACGTTGCCATCGCAACGCAGGCTGCCCTCTTCCATGGAGCAGTCAGAGATGCCAAGCGCCAGATAGATCTGGCGGAGCTTCTGCATGAACAAGCGCGCCTCCTCAGGCGTGCGAAGATCCGGCTCTGTCACCAGCTCTATCAGCGGCGTGCCGGCGCGATTGTAGTCCACGAGCGAATGCGTGGCACCCGCGATGCGCCCCTCTTCGCCGCCGATGTGCACCATCTTGCCCGCATCTTCTTCCATGTGGATGCGCGTGATGCCAACGTGCGCGCGATAGCCGTCATCCGTCACGATGATGTTCTCGAACTCGTCCCCCACGGAAGCGCCCTTGAGGCCGTAGCGCTCTTCGGCCGCCTTGCCGTCAACCTCAAGGTCAAGGTGCCCGCGCATGCAGAACGCAACAGGACCCTGCGTGGTCTGGAAGTTCTTCGCCATGTCAGGGTACATATAGTTCTTGCGGTAGAACATGGAGTGCTTCTCTATGTCACAGTTCGTAGCCAGGCCCGCAAGCACGATGGACTGGATAGCAGCCTTGTTCGGCACGGGAAGCGCTCCGGGAAGCCCCAAGCAGACCGGGCACGTGTGAGTGTTGGGCTCAGCGCCGAACTCCAGCTTGCACCCGCAGAACATCTTCGTCTCAAGCGTGGTCAGCTCTGTGTGGACCTCAAGGCCGATGACCGCCTCGTATCTTTCAAGGACCTCTTCAAGCGTCTGCATGCTACTCACCCACCTTGAAGTCAGGCGCAACCTGAGCCTTGCCGTACGCGCGCTCAAGCTCAGCAGCAGCGCGGAACATGACCTCATCTTGGAACGCCGGTGATATCAACTGCACTCCTATGGGCAGCCCCGAATCCTCCCCCACGCCACACGGCACGCTCATGCCGCCATTGCCAGCGATGTTGATGGAGATGGTGAACATATCGGACAGGTACATCTCGGTTGGGTCTGCTATCTCGCCGAACTTGAACGCCGTGCGCGGCGCGCTTGGCGTGAGCAGGCAGTCAACCTGCTTGAACGCGTCCGTGTAATCCTGCGTGATCAGCGTTCTGACCTGCTGCGCCGGGTAGTAGTATTGCTCGTACACGCCCGCAGACAGAAGGTAGCTGCCCAACATGATGCGCCGCCTTGCCTCGGGCCCGAAGCCCTTCGCGCGGCTGGCCTCATACTGGCTGCCCAGATCCTTGTGCCCCGGGTCAGAGAATCCATACCTGACAGAATCGAAGCGTGCCAGGTTGCTGAACGCCTCGCACGGGCCAAGCACGTAGTACGCGCTGATGGCAGCAGAGGCATGCGGCAGCTCTATCTCATGAAGCTCAGCGCCAGCGGCCTCAAGCTTCTTCGCCGCCTCCTGAACGCGCTGCTTCACCTCATCTGAGAGCCCCTTCGCCTCAAGGAACGCAGGCACGATGCCAACCTTCATGCCCTTAGCCCCCGCATCCAGCTTGGCCGTGTAGTCCCCCTGGCAAGGCTGCGAGGTGCAGTCACGCGGATCATGCCCGCAGATGGCGTTCATGGCAAGCGCGGCGTCTTCCACAGACCTTGCGAACGGGCCTACCTGGTCAAGCGATGAGCCGAAGGCCACAACGCCATACCTAGAGACCGCCCCGTAGGTGGGCTTCACGCCAACGACGCCGCAGAAGGACGCTGGCTGGCGGATGGAGCCGCCCGTGTCAGAGCCAAGCGTCACCGGCACCAAACCCGCAGCCACAGCCGCAGCGCTGCCGCCGGAAGAGCCACCCGGCACGCGACCTGTATCCCAAGGATTGCAAGTTGGGCCGAAGGCGCTGGTCTCCGTGGAGGAGCCGAACGCGAACTCATCCATGTTGAGCTTGCCCATGGGGATGGCACCCGCATCAAGCGTCTTCTGCACGCAGGTTGCCGTGTAAGGTGACACGTAGTCTGCCAGCATGTTCGACGAGCAAGTGGTGTGCGTGCCCTCAAGGTTCATGTTGTCCTTGAACCCCACGGGGACGCCCGCAAGCACACCCGCATCAGCGAACGTGCCGTCTGCTATGCGTGCGTCAAGCGCATCTGCCTGCGCAAGAGCCTGATCGCGAGAGGTCTCAAGGAAGGAATGGATCTTCCTATCCGCATCTTGGATGACATCAAGGGTGGCCTCTGCCACCTCACGGCATGAGAACTCCTTAGCCGCAAGCCCATCTTGCAGCTCACGCACGCTCATCTGCCCGAAGGGCGTATTCGCATTCGTCATCTAGCGGTCACCTCCCTCAGAGAGGATAGCCGGGATTAGGAAGCTGCCATCCTGCTGCTTCGGCGCATTCGCCAGCGCCTCTTCCTGCGTGAAGCTGGGCTCTTCCACGTCTTCCCGCATCACGTTCGACAAGCTGCCGATGGGATGGAACGTGGGCTCCACGCCCTCAAGATCGTACTGTCGAATGGGTTCCAAGCTGTCTATGATGGAGTTCAGATCCACGGTCATCTGCGCAACCTCGTCCTCGGTCATGCCGATCCGAGTGTACTCAGCTATTCCGCGGACATCTGACTCAGTGAGATGCTGCGTCATCTTCCTGCCTTCGAAGTGGGTCTCTTCCAGAATCCGTCAATGATATCACGCATGCGCCATTCTCAAATTGATACTCTGACCTCGTAAGTAACGAGAAGATTGAGCGCGAAGAACTTAAGGCATACGCTCTTCAGTGCGAACGCACACGCGGCGAAGTTGGTCCTAATATACGAATCAAGCCAAGGCCTTGACTTCAAAAGGGAACGAATGGGAACACGCTACATCAGGAGGCAAGATCACGATGACTGAGGAAGAGAAGATCGCACAAAAGCAGGCTGAGCAGGACGCATTCGCAGCAGAGGCTGCACAGAAGGCAGTTGCCCAGGAAGGCGGCATCAACGTCAAGGAATTCGAGGACGTAGAGACCACCATCCACGGCATCTAGTCACATATCTGATAACTCTTTGCACAGCTTGAGGGCCGCATCATGCGGCCCTCCTATTCATGTCACAGATATTCCTCAGGCTGCGCCCCTTCGGCTGAAGCCGAAGCTACGAGGAGTCAGCGGCCCGTATAATCCAGCCTGAAGTGCTCCTTCAAGGCTCCATCCACCTCATCATCAGCCAGCTGGATGGTCTCTTTGCCATTCGCTGACTGGATCTTGATCACGCCGTCCTTGTAGGACTTGAACCCATCTGACGTCAGCACGTTCGCCATCTCACCGTCTGTGAAGAGGCTCCCCGGACTTGCGCAGATGATGTTCATCATGTCGAAGTCCTCCTCTTCGGCATCAACCGTATAGAGGACCATGACGCCTTGCCGCTCACCCTTGGAATCTATGCGCTCTATGCGCCACTGAACGGGCAGCGCACCCGCGCCCACATCAGGGCCCTCAGCAGTGGCGATGAACTTGTGACCGTCAACTTCCTGGATCACGCCATCTTCTAGCATGAGGAGCCCGTGGGGTGCCGGGCCACCCCAGCCAACGTCCACCATGCACACCTCATCACCCAGCGTGACGATGGTGGTGCGGTGATTTATGGGCTGCGGGGAATCCTCGCGTGAGATGGAGCGCGCGAACGCCGGGCGCGCCTTGTACCCAAGCGTCACCAAGAGCTCATAGAAGAGCTTATTCAGCTCAAAGCAGTAGCCGCCCAGATTCCTGTCCACCACGTTCTCGTACAGCGCATCCATGGAGAGGTCCGGCACGTCCCCTGTGCGGCAGAGCCTGATGGTCTCGAACGGAACGCCACGCAAGTGCGCCACGGTCAGGCGCTCTAGCGCTTCGATGCTGGGAGTCACGCTCCCCGTATACCCGATCCTATGCAGATACTTCTCAGTCTCAGGAACCGTGAACATGGCTTTGGTCCTATCGTCTTTCCCTATGAAGCGCTCTTGTCCTTCAGGACGACATCGTGCGCGCCGCCTTCGATGATGGATGTGGAGGACACAACGGTGAGCTTCGCCTTCTCCTGCAGCTCAGGGATGGTGAGCGCGCCGCAATTGCACATGGTGCTCTTCACCTTGGAGAGCGTGAGGTCAACATTGTCCTTCAAAGGACCAGCGTAAGGCACGTAAGAGTCAACGCCCTCTTCGAACGCCAGCCCCTTCTTGTCTCCGCCGGAGTCATAGCGCTGCCAGTTCCTTGCACGGGCGCTTCCCTCACCCCAGTACTCCTTCATGTAGGAGCCGTTCACCATCACGCGGTTGGACGGGCTCTCATCAAAGCGTGCGAAGTAGCGGCCGAGCATCACGAAGTCAGAGCCCATGGCAAGCGCCAGGCTGATGTGGTGGTCATAGACGATGCCGCCATCAGAGCAGATGGGGATGTAGACGCCCGTTTCACGGAACCACTCATCGCGCGCCTTCGCAACCTCTATCACAGCTGTTGCCTGGCCGCGGCCGATGCCCTTCGTCTCACGGGTGATGCAGATGGATCCGCCGCCGATGCCGATCTTGATGAAGTCAGCTCCGCAGTTGGCCAGGAAGCGGAAGCCCTCAGCGTCCACCACGTTGCCAGCGCCGATCTTGACCTCATCGCCGTAATGTTCGCGAACCCACTCAAGGGTGAGCCTCTGCCAATCCGAATAGCCCTCGGAAGAGTCAATGCAGAGGACGTCAACGCCAGCCTCCACAAGTGCCGGCACGCGCTCTGCGTAGTCACGAGTATTGATGCCCGCGCCCACCATGTAGCGCTTGTGCGCGTCCAGCATCTCATCCGGGTTGGACTTGTGGGAGTCATAGTCCTTGCGGAAGACCAGGGCAACCAGGTTGTCGTTCGCATCCACAATGGGCAGGCAGTTCAGCTTGTGCTCCCAGATGATGTCATTCGCATCCTTCAGCGTTGTATCCGCAGGCGCCACGATCATCTTGTCACGCGGGGTCATGAAGCTGTGCACGGACTCATTCGGGTCCATGCGGGAGACGCGGTAGTCACGGGAAGTGACGATCCCTAAGAGCTTTCCGTGGCTGGTGCCGTCATCTGTGACAGGCATGGTGGAGAAGCCGTGCTCCTCTTTGAGCTCTACCACGTCAGCAAGCGTCATGTTCGGGGAGAGGTTCACGTCTGACGTGACGAAGCCTGCCTTGTAGTCCTTCACGCGGCGGACCATTGCCGCCTCGTCTTCGATGGATTGGGAGCCATAGATGAAGGAGAGGCCGCCTTCTGTTGCCAGCGCCACGGCCATGCGGTCATCGGAGACCGACTGCATGATGGCGGAGACCATTGGGATGGAGAGGCTGATGGGGCACTCTTCTTCGCCCTTCTTGTACTTCACCAGCGGAGTCTTGAGGGAGACCTCAGAGGGGATGCATGTCTCAGGAGAATAGCCTGGCACCAACAGATACTCATTGAAAGTGCGTGACGGTTCGTCGAAGTAAAAGGCCATGTCTCCCCCATCCCATATGTCGTCAAGTTGCTGCCATTATATACGGAAGACCGAAAGACCCAGATGAGGGATATGGGTTAGGCAACCTTGCCCGGATTGAGGGTGGAAGCCTGGCGTGACCGGATAGTTGGTCTGCGCCAGGCAAGGCTGCCTGACCAGTTGCTGGGTGCCGGGTGTTCGCAGGCTATCGCCTGCGTTACGTTGCACTGGCGTGCAACTGCGCTTCCAATGGAAGCGCCCACACGGTGGGGAGCAATGCTGCGGCTGCAATGCAGCCGCCTACCGCAGGGGAGGGGCGATGCAGCCCCACTGCAAAAAGGAAAAGATCAGGTCAGGCAAAGAAAGCGAGAAGCCACGGGCTTGCCGTGGCTTCTCAGCGTCAGTCAAGGAGTTCTAAGATCTTAGAACTCCTTGAACATGGACTTCGGGGCGAAGCAGATGGGGCACTTCTCGAAGTCATCACCCTTGTGGATGTAGCCGCAAACGGGGCAGAGGTAGAACTTGTCATCATCAGGAGCATCTATGTTGTTGTAAGCCTCAAGATAGAGCTCAGCATGCACAGCCTCTGCCAGCTTCGCGCGGGTGAACACCAGCTCAGCGCTGGACTCGCCCTCTTCGATGGCAACCTTCACGAAGTTCGGGTACATATCGGATGTCTCATAGATCTCACCCAGAGCGCCAGAGATCAGGTTGATGTCAGTGTTGAAGCCAGAAGCCTCAGGAGCCTTCGGCGGCTCATAATCCGGCTCCTTCTTCTTGATCTCAGCAACCTCAAGGGCGATGTGGATCTGCTCAGCAGCGCTGGTGCAAGCGAACTGACGGGAGATCTGGTCATAGCCAGCCTCCTTCGCAAGCTTGGAGAATTCAGCGTACTTGGCCGACGCGCCCGTCTCGCCATTGACAGCAGACTTCAGGTTCTCAAGCGTGGTGCCCACCTGAGTGTCTGAATCAGGCATGATGTCGAAGTTAGTAGTGTTCTCAGCCGTTGGCATGACGTCGCGCACCTTCATATGCAGCTCCTTCTCTTGGTCTTGCTAGATGATCACCGCGAATCACACGGTTTTCACACATTATAGGCACCCTGAGTGCGCATGCACCTTACGCTTTGATATAAATGCTGCGAAAACGTTGACGGGAAGGACACGCATGGAACGCGAATCTGCATGGAAGCGCTACGACGAAGCGCAGCTTGAAGAGCTTGAAACGCTGGCCAACGGATACAAGGAGTTCATCTCCAAGAACAAGACGGAGCGCGAATGCTGCAATGCCGCTGAGGACATGGCGAAAGCCGCCGGGTACATCTCCCTTGATGACGCCATCAGGCAGAACAAGCAGCTGAAGGCGGGGGACAAGGTGTATGCCACATCGCACGGCAAGGCCATCATGCTGGTGCAGCTTGGGAAAGCGCCGCTTGAGCAGGGCGCGAACATCCTAGGCGCTCACATTGACTCCCCGCGCCTGGACGTCAAGCAGAACCCGCTCTATGAGAAGGACGGCTTCACGCTCCTGGACACCCACTATTACGGCGGGATCAAGAAGTACCAGTGGGTCTCCATCCCGCTTGCGCTGCATGGCGTGGTGGCGAAGACGGACGGCAGCGTCGTGCAGGTGAGCATAGGGGAAGCTTCGGATGACCCTGTGTTCTGCGTGACGGACCTGCTCCCCCATCTTGGTGCCAAGCAGCTGGAGAAGAAGGGCTCTGAGGTTGTAGAGGGCGAGGACCTTGACCTCTTGGTTGGGAACCGCTTCGCCGCAGCCGCTGAAGATGGCGAAGGCGCCTCAGATGAGAAGGATCCCGTTCGCAAGTTCACGCTTGGGCTCCTAGAGGAGCGCTACGGCATCACGGAAGAGGATTTCCTCTCTGCTGAGCTTGAGATAGTGCCGGCCGGGCCTGCGCGTGACCTGGGCTTTGACCGCAGCATGGTCTTGGGCTACGGCCAAGATGACCGCGTGTGCTCATACACCTCCCTCGTGGCGCAGCTTGCCATGGCAGACGCTGAGCTTGATAGGTGCGCTGTCTGCATCCTGGTGGACAAGGAGGAGATCGGCAGCGTTGGCGCCACTGGCATGGAGTCAGCCTTCTTCGAGAACACGATGGCAGAGGTCATGGCGCTGGCAGGTGAGCCGGGTGATCTCCCCTTGAGGCGTGCGCTCAAGAGCTCACGCATGCTGTCATCTGACGTGTCTGCCGGCGTGGACCCAGCGTATGAGAGCGTGTTCGAGTCCAAGAACTCCGCCTACCTTGGGCGCGGGCTGGTGTTCAACAAGTACACCGGGGCGCGCGGCAAGAGCGGCTCGAACGACGCGCGTGCTGAGTACATGGCGCATATCAGGCGCGTGATGGATGAGGCGGGCGTTGCGTTCCAGACGGCTGAGCTTGGGCGCGTGGATGCTGGCGGCGGCGGAACGATAGCCTTCATTCCGGCCAGGTTCGGCATGGACGTGATAGATTCTGGAGTGCCGGTGCTCTCCATGCATAGCCCGTGGGAAGTCACCAGCAAGGCTGACATCTACGAAGCGAAGCGCGGATACGAGGCATTCCTCAAGGCGTAAGAGCGCTATCCGGCGAAGAGTGCGCCCATGAGAGCGATGGGCGCACCTACGGAATCCTCACGCGGTACGAGGACGCGCGGCTCTACGCCACCACGCGCCCGAACAGGCGTGATATCTCCGTCTTCAAGGCCACGTTCTCAGAATCAACGGACAGCGGCAGCTCAGCCCTGAACTTGCGGCCATCCGCTTGATGCACCATCAGCACCACGCCGTCCCTGCCCGGGAATGACGTCAGAAGCGAATTGAGCTTCTGTGACTTCGTGGCGTCGAACTCAGCGGACTCAAGCTTGATGATCAGATGCCCCGGCGCGCGCGTCTTGGCCTGCCGCTCATCAAGCTCAAGGGACTCGATCTCATAGGCTATGATCTGGCTTCCGCGATCAGTCACCTCGAACTTGCCCTTGACCTTCACCACAGCGTCCTCTTGCAGCACGTTCGCAACCTTCGAGAAGTCGAACGCGATACAGTCCAGCACGCCGGTTGAATCCTCTAGCTGGAAGTTCGCCATGATGGTGCCGCGCTTGGTGGGCTTGGTGGCAACCGATGACACCAGTCCCACGAACGTGGCATTCTTCAGGTCCTTCGTGCGCTCCGACAGCTCACCCATGGTGTGCTTGGTGATCTTCGCCATCAGGTCCTCATACGGCGCCAGCGGATGACCTGACACGTAGATGCCCATGATC
Source organism: uncultured Eggerthellaceae bacterium (assembly GCA_910588435.1). Classification (GTDB taxonomy): domain Bacteria; phylum Actinomycetota; class Coriobacteriia; order Coriobacteriales; family Eggerthellaceae; genus MGBC163016. The sequence continues at coordinate 9,853 of CAJUPL010000019.1, forward strand.
TCCTTCTCGAAGCGGAGGAGCTCGCGCAGCGGCCATTCGACGCCGTCCGGCTCAGGGATGTCGTTCTGGAAGCCGGAGTCCTCAACGTCACCGAACATATCGAACATGGTGACCTGGCCTTGGCTTGCGTCCTTTTGGCGCTTCTGCGCGTCTTCCAGAAGCGGCGTCTCCTCAAGGAAGTGCATCAGCTGCTTGCGGGTGTAGCCGCAGGAGTCGAACGCACCGCCCTTGATCAGAGCGTCGATGGCCTTGCGGTTCACGCTCTTGATGTCCACGCGTGACACGAAGTCATGCAGGTTCTGGAAGGCGCCGCCGCGCTCACGCTCTTCGATGATGACCTCAGCCACGTTGCGCCCGATGCCGCGAACACCCATCAGCCCGAAGCGGATGCCGCCCTCAACAGGCGTGAACTCCACGTTGGACGAGTTGATGTCTGGCGGCAGCACGGGCGTGCCGTTGTGGTTGCAGCTGGCGATGTAGCGGATCAGGCGGTCCGTCTTTCCCATGTAGCTGGAGAGCACAGCGGCCATGTATTCATTCGGGTAGTAGGCCTTGAGGTATGCCGTGCGCATGACCAGGATGGCGTACGCCGCAGAGTGCGATTTGTTGAACGCGTACTTCGCGAACTTCTCAGCGTCAGCCCAGATCTGCTTGGCAATGTCCAGAGAGAACCCGTTCTCAACCGCGCCGTCATTCCAGTCAGCCTGGAGCTCCTTCATCACCTCCAGCTTCTTCTTGCCCATGGCCTTGCGGAGCTTGTCTGCCTTGCCGGCGGAGAAGCCGGACATGGCCATTGAGATCTGCATGATCTGCTCTTGGTAGACCATGGTGCCGTACGTCTCCTCCAAGATGGAGCGCAGGCGGTCATCGTAGTAATGCACGGGCTTGCGGCCGCTTGCCACCTCAACGTAGTCATCCACCATGCCGGACTCCAGCGGACCCGGGCGGTTCAGTGCGATGGAAGCCACGATGTCAGAGAACCTCTTCGGTGGGAGGCGCTTGAACAGGCTCACGTACAGGGCGCTCTCCACCTGGAAGAGGCCGTCCATGTTGCCGGAGCGCATCAGCTTGAATGCGCCCTCATCGTCAGTTGGGATCTCCTCAGGGACTATCTCCTTGCCCGTGCGCGCAGACACGTTCTGGCACGCGCGGGAGAGCACGCCAAGGGTTCGGAGACCCAAGAAGTCCATCTTGAGAAGGCCCAGCTCCGGGGTGTAGTGGCCGTCGAACTGCGTGATGATGCCGCCGCCCTTGGTGTCACGCTTCATGGGAACGTGGTCTGACATGGGGTCACGGCAGATGATGGTGGCGCACGCGTGCACACCCTCACCGCGGACGTTGCCTTCTATGGAGAGCGCCGCATCTAGCACAGAGCGAGTGTCTTCCTCAGAGTCATAAGCGGCTTGCAGCTCAGGATTCTTCGAAAGCGCATCCGCAATGGAGATGCCCAGCTCATCCGGGATCATCTTGGAGATGCGATCCCCCGTTGCATACGGGAAGCCCAGCACGCGCGCCGCGTCCTTCACGGCATTTCGTGCCTGCAGCTTGCCGAACGTGATCACGCCCGCCACGTGGTCTTCGCCGTAGACGTCCTTGATGTGCTGGATGACCTCGCCTCTGCGCTCATCGTCGAAGTCAACATCGATATCGGGCATCTCCACGCGCTCAGGAGAGAGGAAACGTTCGAACAGGAGCCCGTTCGTGAGCGGATCCAGGTCAGTGATGCCCATGGCATACGCCACGATGGCGCCTGCAGCTGAGCCGCGCCCAGGGCCAACGCCGATGCCTTGACTGCGCGCCCATTCGATGTATTCCTGCACGATCAAGAAGTACGCCGGGAAGCCCTGCTGGATGATGATGCCCATCTCATAGTCTGCGCGCTCTTGCGCCTCTTGCGGCACCGGCGTGCCGTAGCGCTTCTCAAGGCCCTCTTGCACGCGCTTGCGGAACCACGTCTCATCCGTCTCCCCCTCTGGCAGCGGGAAGCGAGGCAGGATGGTCTCGTTCTCTATCTCAACGTTGCATTTCTCAGCGATCTCAAGCGTGTTGTCACAGGCCTCAGGGAAGTCCGCCATTGCGGCGCGCATCTCCTCTTCGGTCTTCATGTAGAACTGATCGTTCGGGAAGCGCATGCGGTCAGTGTCTGCCAAGTTGCGCTTGAGGCCGATGCAGAGCATGACATCCTGCGCGCGGGCGTCTTCCTGAAGCAGGTAATGGAAGTCATTCGTGGCCACGGTCTTCAGGCCCGTCTTTCGCGCAACCTCAGTCAGCTTGTGGTTTAGCTCCGTCTGCGTGAACCCAGCGTCCGTCTTGATGCCCTGGTTCTGCAGCTCTATGTAGAAATCCCCTGGCTCGAAGCAGGCGGAGAGCTTCTCTGCCCACTTCACGGCCTCATCGAACTGGGAGGCATCGAGAAGCTTCGGGATGATGCCAGCGATGCAAGCCGACGTGCCGATGAGCCCCTGCCCGTACTTCTTCAGCTGCGCCAGCGTGGTGCGCGGCTTGTAGTACATATTGTCCACGTTGGATTCGCTGACCAGCTTCAGCAGATTGTGGTAGCCCTCGGTGGTCTTCGCCAGCAGGAGCAGGTGATACAGGCGCGGGCGCATGTCAGTGCGCAGCTCATCGTCGGTTGTGAAGTAGATCTCACACCCGTAGATGGGCTTCACGCGAATGCCGGTCTCCTTCTCAACGGCGTCACATGAGTCACGAAGCTCGATCATGCCGTGCATGACGCCGTGGTCAGTGACGGCCACCGCCGGCATGCCTAGATCAGCCGCGCGCTTGACCATGTCCTTGATGTGCGTGATGCCATCAAGCAGGGAGTATTCGGTATGGTTATGCAGATGTACGAATGCCATATGTTGTGCCCTTTGCGTATGAAGAGCGCGCCATGTGGTGTATTCAGAGCGTTTGGCGCACAGTGGGATCAGAGGTGCATCATAGCATCATGAGTTGCGTTTTTCCATACCGTAGCACCTAGCATCCATGGCTTCTGCCAATCGCTCAGCACGACGGAACAGACCAACGATCAAGGGCATCAAGATGGCCATGTGCGCTTTGATCCGCGCTATCAGACCACCTTCATCGAAGGCAGCGCCGCGGGACCATTGCGCGTCCTTCACTTGCTGGAATTCCGCAACGATGAGCGGGATGAATCGAAGCGCGATGGAGAGCACCATGGCAATGTCGTCAACGGGCACATGAAGCGCGCGCAGCGGCTTCATGAACCAGACGAACGCGTCCACTAGCTGCGTTGACGTGGTGGAATAGCAGACGATCAGGCTTGCCCAGACGAGCAGGCAGATGCGGAGGCCAAAGAAGCAGCCGCGCTCAAGGCCGTCAAGCGTGAACGCGAAGCCTGCCTGTGAGCCGAAAGCGTTGAACAGCACGGTGATGCCCGCAAGGATGTAGACGGGCACGACGCTTGCGAACACGGCCTTCACGGGAAGCTTCGACGCAGCGAACGCGGCAAGGAGCATGGCCGTTGCCACCGCCATCCCCCACCATGAGCTGACGAAGAATATCCCCACAGAATACGCCAGCAGCAAAAAGAGCTTCGCCCGAGCATCTGCGCGATGCACGGGCGAATCCTTGAAGATGTATGTTCTAAATGATGCCAACCTGAAGGGCTATTTGGCCTTCTCTTCGTCGGCAGCCTTCAGGCTCTCAGCCTTGGCCTCTTCAGCCTTGGCTTCCTCAGCCTTGAACTCTTCTTCGCGAACCTCTTCGGCCTCCTTGGCATCAGCCTTCTCAGCCTTGGCTTCCTTCTTCTCAGCCTCAGCTTCCTTGGCCTCGATGGCCTCAACTGCGGGCTCCTGGACCTCAGCAGCGAAGTTCTCCTCAGCAGCCTCCACGGACTCCTTGAGCTCCTCTACCACTGACTCCTCAGCCTTCTCGGCCTTCTTCGGAGCAGCCTTCTTCGCAGCGGCCTTCTTAGGTGCAGCCTTCTTGGAAGCAGCGGCCTTCTTCTCAGCCTTCGGCACGCAGTTCTCAGTGACCAGCTCCATGATGACCATTGGAGCGCCATCACCCTTGCGCGGCCCAAGCTTCATGATGCGAGTGTAGCCACCCGGGCGGCCTTCGAACATGCCCTGGGAGACCTTCTCGAAGATCTCACGCACCAGCTCCTTGTCATTGCCAAGCTTGGCGATGGCAAGGCGCCTGGAATGCAGATCGCCCTTCTTGGCCCAGGTGATGATCTTGTCCACGTCTGGACGGATCTCCTTGGCGCGGCTCTCGATGGTCTTGATGCGGTCATTCAGGAACAGCTGCTGCACCAGGCTGCGCTTCATTGCCTGTGTGTGGCTCCAATCAGTCCCCAGCTTGCGCCCCTTGTACTTATGTCTCATTTCCCTCTCCTAAAACTTGAGGTTCAAGTCCATGGAGATCAGCTTGTCCTTGACCTCTTCGATGGACTTGGCACCGAAATTGCGTATGTTCAGAAGGTCGTTCTCTGAGAAATCGACCAGCTGACGGACAGAATGGATGCCAGCGCGCTTCAAGCAGTTGTAGGAGCGAACGGAGAGATCCAGGTCCTCGATCTGCTTGTCAAGCTCAGCGTTGGTCTCAGTGCTCTCAGGCGCGAAGATGGAGGCTGACTCCTGAGCTTCCTCGTCCTGGTCATCATCAGCCAGTGAGAGGAACGCGCCCATGTACTGATTGATTATGTTCGCACCGCGGCAGACAGCCTCAGTGGGAGAGATGGAGCCATCCGTCTCAACCTCAAGCGTCAGGCGGTCATAGTCAGTGTGCTGCCCAACACGCGTGTCCTCCACGTTCATGGTGCAACGGCGAACGGGAGAGAACAGCGAATCAACGGGGATGACGCCGATGGGGTCTTCCGTGCGCTTGTTGTTGTCAGCGCTGACGTAGCCGCGGCCAACCCCGATGCGGATGGACATGTCCAGCTGGCCGCCGTCTGCCACGCTTGCGATGACGTGCTCCGGGTTCACCAGCGTGAACTCAGTAGGCACCTCAAGGTCAGCGCCGGTGACCACGCAGGGGCCTTCGGCTGAAACGTGTGCGGTGGCCTCTGTGACATCATCTGTCAGCGGAGAGAAGACGAGCCCCTTCACGTTCAAGACGATGTCAGTGATGTCCTCGATGACACCTTCTGCCGTGGTGAACTCATGCTGAACGCCGTCAACCTGGATGGCCGTTGCCTTCGCCCCATCAAGGGAGGAGAGCAGAACGCGCCGCATTGAGTTCCCCAACGTATTGCCGTAGCCGCGCTCCAGCGGCTCAACGATATAGCGAGCAACCGTGCTGTTGACTTCCTCAGTGCTTACAGTAGGCCTCATGAACTCTGTCATGTGTGATGAGCCTCCTTAAAAGTCCTTGAGCTATCAGTTATTTCGAGTAGAGCTCGACGATGAGCTGCTCGCGGATGTCAGAATCGATCTGATCACGCTGCGGAAGCGAAAGGACGCTGCCCTGCAGCTTCTCGATATCAACCTCAAGCCATGCCGGAACCTGAATGCGCTCTGAGGAGATGAGCGCGCTCTTGATGACGAGCATGTCGCGTGCCTTCGGCGCAACGGAGATCAGGTCTCCTGGACGCACGCGGAATGACGGGATGTCAACGCGGCGGCCGTTCACCTGGATGTGACCATGGCGAACCTGCTGGCGAGCCTCTGCGCGAGACTTCGCGAAGCCAAGGCGGTATACGACGTTGTCAAGACGGCTCTCAAGTATGCGGAGCAGGTTCTCACCAGTGACGCCCTGCTGGCGGTTGGCCATCTCATAGTAGTGATGGAACTGCTTCTCAAGCAGGCCATAGATGCGCTTCGTCTTCTGCTTCTCACGAAGCTGCATACGGTATTCGCTCTCCTTGACGCGCTTGCGTCCGGCCTCACCCGGAGCGTAGTCACGGCGCTCGATAGCGCACTTGTCCGTGTAGCAGCGGTCTCCCTTAAGGAAGAGCTTGCATCCCTCGCGCCTGCAAAGGCGGCAGGATGGTCCAGTGTATCGTGCCATAAGTGTCTTCCTCCTCTAACTACACGCGGCGGCGCTTCTTGGGGCGGCAGCCGTTGTGCGGGATGGGTGTGCAGTCCTGGATGCTTGCGATCTCAAGCCCTGCGGCCTGAAGGGTGCGGATCGCCGTCTCACGGCCAGAGCCTGGGCCCTTGACGAAGACGGAGACCTTGCGAAGGCCATGCTCCATGGCGATCTTCGCGCAAGCCTCAGCTGCCATCTGCGCAGCGAACGGAGTGGACTTACGGCTTCCCTTGAAGCCAACGGTGCCGGCGGACTGCCAAGCGATCACGTTGCCTTGAGGGTCAGTGATGGAGATGATGGTGTTATTGAACGTTGACTTGATGTGGGCGGCACCCACGGCAATGTTCTTACGCTCAGAGCGCTTCACGCGCGCAGTTACGTTCTTCTTAGCCATTGTGCTTACCTAACCCTACTTTCTCTTGCCGCCGATTTGCTTGCGCGGACCTTTGCGCGTACGTGCATTGGTGTGCGTGCGCTGACCGCGGACGGGCAGGCCCTTGCGATGGCGAAGGCCGCGATAGCAACCGATCTCCATCAGGCGCTTGATGTTCTGTGAGACCTCGCGGTGCAGGTCACCCTCAACCTTCAGATGGCTTTGGATGTAGTCACGAAGCTTGGAGAGATCCTCTTCAGTGAGGTCCTTCACGCGAGTGTTCGGGTTGACGCCGGTCTCCGCAAGGATCTTGCGAGATGTGGTGAGGCCGATGCCGTAGATGTAGGTGAGGGCGATCTCCACGCGCTTGTTCTGCGGAAGGTCTACGCCTACAAGACGTACTGCCATGTTCTGTTTCCTCCCTTAGCCCTGACGCTGCTTGTGGCGAGGGTTGTCACAGATGACGAGCACCTTGCCATGACGTCTGATGATCTTGCATTTGTCACACATCTTCTTGACCGAAGGACGTACCTTCATCTTTCTCTTCCTTTCGGTAGATGTTCTTCCATCTATATTTCACGCCCAGCCGCAGACGAGGATTTTCTTACTTGAAGCGATAGGTGATACGGCCGCGATTGAGGTCATACACAGAGAGCTCAACGGTGACCTTGTCCCCAGGGAGGATCTTGATGTAGTGCATCCTCATCTTGCCGGAGATATGAGCCAGTATCTCGTGCCCGTTCTCAAGCTCAACTTTGAACATTGCGTTCGGGAGGGCTTCCTTTACGGTTCCCTCGAGCTCGATCACATCTTCCTTAGCCAACAGTCCGCCTCCAAATGAACCTTCTTTTACACAGCGAACGTCAACTTTAGCAAAGAATCAGCGTGATTCAGGTGAGAAATGGAAAAAAGGCGCACAAAACATTGAAACCGGCTTGGCTGGTTCTTTAGAGCCTGCATGTCAGGCGCGCGGCTTCAAAGCCGCGCAGCTCTCACTGGTGATGGATGCAGTGGAGCTGCCAGGTATTCGCGCACATGAGCGCTGCCGCCTTGTCGGCAGATGAGATGATATCAGAACCTGCGAATGCAGCGCAAGGACTTGATGTCTGCCCAGAAAATGCTGCACAGGCAAAGTGCATGCCTGTGCACTTTGATAGCGGCCTTTAACATTCCGCATGTCGCTCACGCTCACGCTCATGCGGAATGTAGCGGCCTTGGCGCACTCACGTGCGCCCTCTCTCGGGAGTAGCCCCCCTGCGGTAGGCGGCTGCAATGCAGCCGCAGCAACCTGGAAGCCCGAAGGGCGAGAGGATAGCGAAATGAGGGTGATAACCCGAAATCCCCGGATAGCTGTTCTGCGCCAGGCTAGGTTGCCTGACCAGTTGCTGGCTTCCGGTTGTTCGCAGGCTCATCGCCTGCGTTACGTTGCACTGACGTGCAACTGCGCTTCCAATGGAAGCGCCTACAAGTGGGAGGCGAGCAATGCTGCCGCTGGAATGCAGCCGCCCACGGGGTGTGCGGAAATGTTTCACCTGGATAGGCGCACGTGATCACGCCAAGTCATCAAAGCGCTCTGCGAATCACATTCGCCAGGGTTTGAACGTGCGAGTATGTTGAGTTGAGGCAAGGGATGTAGACGAAGCTGTCTTCCGCACGGCCGGACGCCTCTAGGTAGATGGGTGCCAGCTCATATGGCACGTCATACAAGGTCTCAAGGCAGTCGATAGCGAAGTTCGGGCAAATGAAGAAGAGCCTGCCTGTGATCCCTTGCGCACCCAAGCGCGCAAGCTGATCCTTCGTGAACGGAGAAAGCCAAGAGCGAGCCTTGTCGAACCGGCACTGGAAGCCCATGCTCCAAGCGCCATCTGCAAGCTGGAGCTCTTTCGCTAACAGGCTGCAGGTCTTCTGCACCTCTTCGGCGTACGTGTCCCCGCACTTGATGTCTGCAAGCGGGATGGAATGGAAGCTCATGAAGAGATGGTCGCCTGCCTCTGGGTTGAAGCCTGCGTCCTGGACTCTCTTCGCTAGCGACTGGATGTACATGGGGTCAGCATAGTAGCTTGGGAGGATCTTGAGGCTGCTCTGACTGGCAGGCTCGTGAGCGCGTAAGGCAGCGTCAGTGGCCGAGCCCGTGGTGGAGTGGGCGCTTTGCGGGTAAAGGGGCAAGATGGCGAAGCTCTCACACCCTGCGCTCATGAGCTTCGCGAACGCGTCCTGCATGGAAGGCGTGCCGTAGCTCATGCCTGCGGCAACATGGATGTCATCGCCCGTGCTTTGGAAGAGCTCGTTCAGCTTTGTGGCCAGCGCTTCCATGTGACAGCGCAGAGGAGATCCGGCCTCCTGCCAGATGAGCCGGTATTTGGCAGCTGATGCCACAGAGCGCTTCGGGATGATGCACTTGGTCACTATGAGGCGCCAGAGCGCTTTCGGGATCCTTGGCGCTATGCGCTCATCCGTCAGGAACTGCTCTAGGTATTGGCCTACTGCCCCAGCCTCCGGCGCGTCCGGCGTCCCAGTGTTTCCAAGTATGATCCCTGTGCGTTCCATGTTGCATACAGTAGCACCTGATCAAAGCATCCAGAAGCAGAGGGTTGTGATCGGATTGCGCACGGGGTAGTGTCATTGATCTAGGAGATCCGCAATTTAGATACGCCACCCTTCCTGCTCCTTTTCTTGCGGCGTTCGCATTGCGAACGCAGCTGTGCCCCCCCCCTCAAGAGTGGGCGTCGGCATTGCCGACGCAGCTGTGCGCCAGCACAGCGTAATGAGGGTGATAACCCGAAATACCCGGATAGTTGGTCTGCGCCAGGCTAGATGGCCTGAACTGAGGCTGACATCCGGGTGCTCTTGCCCTGTCGGGCAAGTTACGCATTGCTCATCGCAATGCTGCGTCTCCAATGGAGACGCCCACAGGTAGGGGGGCAATGCCGCGCTTGCAATGCAAGCGCCCACACATGGGGGGAGGCACTGTGCTTGTAATGCAGCCATCCACCGCAGGAGACAGGTTGAATAGGTGGTCGGGAGGCCACCAAGGCCGCTACTTTGAACAGCGAGAGCGCTGTTCAAAGTTAAAGGCCGCAATAAAAGGAGCGGGCACAGCGTGCCCGCGACACCGGACCGAGCGGAGCGAGGCCGAAGGATGGGGAAGTTTAGGCGGAGGAACATGCAGGTTCAGCCTTGAGCCGCCGAGTTTTCGGAGGGGTCCCGTCAGGGGTCCCGACGAAAACGGCGATGCCTCCCCTACTCACTGGTGGCGAAGCATGCGATGGCTGGTACCCGAGCGTTTCCGAAGGCAAGGTCGAATGTGGTATATCCAACCACATTCGACCGCCAGCCTGAGGCCTAGCGAGGGTGCCGGCCAGCGCGGGCGAGCAGGAAGGGTTGATGCCGAGATTGTCTGGATTGGTGTTTTGCGCCAGGCCAGGCTGCCTGACCAGTTGCTGGTATCCGGGTGTTCGCAGGCTAACGCCTGCGTTACGTTGCACTAGCGTGCAACTGCGGCTGCGATGCAGCCGCCCACAGGTGGGGGGAGATACTGTGCTTGCAATGCAGCCGCCCACAGGTAGGAGGGGAAGCGTGACATTAGATGTGTTCTAATGTCACGCAACGCTACAGGTTAGATAGGCGCACGTGAGTGCGCCAAGGCCGCTACTTTGAACAGCATGTATGCTGTTCAAAGTTAAAGGCCGTAGTAAAAGAAGCGGGATAGGTGCACTATGTGCGCCTATCCCGTAAGCCTTTTTGAGGGCAGGAGATCTACCTGTTAGATGCCAGGGGTGGCGTAGATCTGCATGTTGGCGTAGCTGATGACGCCAGGGATGGTGATGGTGAAGGTGGTGGAAGCAACGTTGCCGCCCTCGGCAGCTGCCTCTTCTGCCTCCTGCACATCCTCATTGGTTGGCTCACCGCTGACGAGCTCAGCGTCGTTCGGCTCAGCGATGACTTCGGCGTTCTCAGCATCCGCTGCCTCAGCTGCGGAAGACTCTCCAGGGATGGACCCCGTGCTTGGCGTGCTGCCAGTGGTGATGGGGATCATGGAGGAGTCAAGCATGATGCCAGCAGCAGAGCCGCCGCCGACGATGTTGCCGTCAGCATCGCGGAAGATGGCCACAACGTGAGCATCCGTGCGGTTGTCAAGGTAAGAGGTGGAAGAATCAGAGCTTGAAGACTCTTCGCCCAGGTCAGTTGAGATGGTGCCGGTGATGGTCATGCCATCTGCTGCCTCGGTGACCTCAGTGTTCGTGATCTCGAACTGGCTCATCAGGTCATCGGTGGTCTCAGTGGTCTTGGTCCAGAGCACGTTCTGCATGAGCGGCTTGACCTCGAAGCGAGCGATGGTTGCCGTCTCATCAGAGAGGTAAGCGGTGCCAGCTGCAGCCGTAGTGACGCCAGGATAGACCTCCTGAAGCGTCTCCCCGCCGCCCACCAGCATGACGTCGTTCTCATCGTAGCCCTCGATGGTGAAGGTAACGCTGTTCGCAACGTAGCCCTCGTTCGGGTTCTCAACCGTGAACGCGTAGTTGACGGTGTTGTCCGGGAGGACGGTGAAGCCGCTGCCCGTGACCTGGATGTCCTGCGCGTTGATCTCTTCGGTGGTCTTCTCCTGAGCGACGCCATCTGAGCCTTCAGATGAGCACCCAGCCATGCCGAACATGGCGAATGCGAGCACGCCTGCTGAGATGGCGGCCACCAGCTTTCTTGACAGTTTCATGCTTTGAACTCCTTATCAGTAGGGGTGGTTGCGATTATATTCGTTCCCTAGCCCAGCTGTCCTATTCGTCATCCTCTGCGCTGTCGTCTGTTGAGGAATCGTCAGAGTCAGCATCCGTGATGGAGATGCCAAGCTCACCCAGTCCTCCAACAGAGCCCAGAAGCGCATCCAGCTCCTCCAGATTGCGCTTGTAAGAGCGCGGCGGGAGGGATTCGCCCAACATCTCCTCATCGGAGTTGTTGAACGCTGGCGGCTCATCCCCGCCGATCAGGATGGTGTCATCAGGAGAGAACACCATGTCCAGCAGCTGGGACATATCGTCAGAAGAAGCCGTGAGGTCATCCTCGATCACGTGCATGAGATCGCGTTCCTCAAGGCCGGCCTTGAGCTCCTCCATGGCCTTCACGCCGATGCCCTCGATGCGCAGCAGGTCATCTTCAGTGTGGCCGATCAGATCGCCCACCGTTTCAATGCCAGCCTCGGAGAACTTATTCGCCCACCTCTGGGATACCCCAAGGTCATCGAAGATGTAGAGGCGCGCTTGCTCCTCGGTCAGGTTGTGACCAGCATGCATGCGGGAGAACCCGGACATGTACCCGCCATAGCCACCGCCGAAGAACTCGCCATCGATGCCCCACTCCTCTTGCGGCGGGATGAGCTCTTCAACCTCGCGAAGGGCGTCCGGCGCGTAATCAGGCAGCGCCGCTTCCTTCTCCGCAGACTCGTTGATGGGCACGCCCTTGTAGGTGAGCTTGACATCACGATAGCGGGCAAGGCCGGTGCCTGCGGGGATGGGCTTGCCGATGATGACGTTCTCCTTGAGGCCTGCAAGGTGGTCCGTCTTGCCTTCGATGGCAGCGTCCGTGAGCACCTTGGTGGTCTCCTGGAAGGATGCGGCGGAAAGCCATGAATCCGTAGCCAGGGAGGCCTTCGTGATGCCAAGGAGGAGCGGCTGGCCCACTGGCGGCTCTTTGCCGTCAGCGATCAGCTCGTTCGCAACGCGCTCGAACTCGAAGCGGTTCACCTGGCGGCCAGGAAGGAGGTCAGAGTCCCCTGAGTCGAGCACTGCCACCTTGCGCAGCATCTGGCGCGCGATGACCTCGATGTGCTTGTCGTTGATGTCAACGCCCTGTGAGACGTAGACGCCCTGCACCTGGCTCACGATGTAGCGGAGCGTGGTATTCGGGTCAGTCAGGCGAAGGAGGTCATGCGGGTTCACAGAGCCCTTCGTCAGCTGCTGGCCAACGCGGACCTCAGAGCCGTCAACCACGCCTGGCATCATCGTGACGCGCGGGGAGACCGCGTACTCACGGTAGTTGCCTTCCTGGTCATGGATGGTGAGCGTCTTGGAGGTCTTGTCGCCGCCGATCTGCAGCGTGCCGGAGATCTCAGCCAACACCGCTTGGCCCTTCGGCTTGCGGGCTTCGAAGAGCTCCTGGACACGGGGAAGGCCGTGGGTGATGTCCTCGCCTGCAACGCCGCCGGTGTGGAACGTTCTCATGGTGAGCTGCGTGCCGGGCTCACCGATGGACTGTGCGGCGATGATGCCCACCGCGGTGCCGATGTTCACCGGGCGGCTTGTTGCCAGATCCCAGCCGTAGCACTTCTGGCAGACGCCGCGCTCAGCATGGCAGGTCATGATGGTGCGGATGACCACCTCTTCGATGCCTGCGCGCATCATGTTGCGGATCTGATCCACTGAGGTGATGTACTCGCCCGCGTCCATGAGGACCTCGCCGTTGGCATCAGCCACGGGCTCTAGCAGGCAGCGGCCCACCAGGTTCTCGTCAGCTTCGCCCTTCTCGTTCTCGAGCGGGTACGGAACGCCCTCATGGGTGCCGCAGTCTATCTCACGGATGATGACGTCTTGCGCAACGTCCACTAGACGACGGGTCAGATAACCCGAGTCTGCCGTACGGAGCGCCGTGTCAGCCAAGCCCTTGCGCGCACCATGCGTGGAGATGAAGTACTCCAACACGGACAGGCCCTCGCGGAAGTTCGCCTTGATGGGGCGGTCGATGATCTCACCCTTCGGGTCAGACATGAGGCCGCGCATGCCCGCCAGCTGACGGATCTGCTTGATGTTACCGCGGGCGCCGGAGAACGCCATCATGTAGATGGGGTTGAAGCGGTCGAAGTTCTCCGCCATGGCCTCGCCAACCTCTTCGTTGGCCTCGTTCCAGACGTCCACTACCTGCTTGTGGCGCTCCTCATCAGACATCATGCCCAGCTCGTAGTCTTCGTCAATAGCGGCAACCTTCGCATCAGCCGCGGCCAGGATCTCTCCCTTGTTCGGCGGGATGGTTGCGTCATAGACGGACACGGTGACGCCTGCGCGCGTGGCGTAATGGAAGCCAGCGTCCTTGAGGCCGTCAAGGATGGGCGGGATCTCAGACATGCTGTAGCGGTTCGTGACCTCCTGCACCAGACGTGAGATCTCAGTCTTGTTCATCTCATAGTTCAGGAACGGGAAGTCAGGCGGCAGCACGCTGTTGAAGATGATGCGGCCAACCGTGGTCTCTATCCTGTCCCCTGCCTTGTGGTCTTCGAAGGTGTTGTAGGCGGACGCCACCTGGCAATCCACGCGCAGGCGCACGATGATCTTCGCCTGAAGGTCAAGGTCAGCGCGCGCGTCGTAGGCGTTCATTGCCTCATCTATGGTTGCGAACACGCGCCCCTCGCCCGGGAATCCGTCACGAGCAGCCGTCAGGTAGTACAGGCCGATGATCATGTCCTGCGTAGGCACCGTGAGCGGGCGGCCATGCGCCGGGGACTTGATGTTGTTGGAGGACAGCATCAGCACGCGGGCCTCAGCCTGAGCCTCAGCGCCAAGCGGCACGTGCACAGCCATCTGGTCACCGTCGAAGTCAGCGTTGAAGGCCGTGCAGACCAACGGATGCAGACGGATGGCCTTGCCCTCCACCAGCACCGGCTCAAAGGCCTGGATGCCAAGGCGGTGCAGGGTTGGTGCGCGGTTCAGGAGGACCGGGTGATCAGTGATGACCTCTTCCAGGACGTCCCAAACGTAGCTTGCGCCACGCTCCACCGCACGCTTCGCGGACTTGATATTGCCGGCGTATTCCAGTTCAACCAGGCGCTTCATGACGAATGGCTTGAACAGCTCAAGCGCCATCTGGCTGGGAAGGCCGCACTGGTGCAGCTTCAGCTGCGGGCCAACCACGATGACCGAACGGCCTGAGTAGTCGACGCGCTTGCCCAGGAGGTTCTGGCGGAAGCGGCCCTGCTTGCCCTTGAGCATGTCAGAGATGGACTTCAGCGGGCGGTTGCCAGGGCCTGTGACCGGGCGGCCGCGGCGGCCGTTGTCGAACAGGCTGTCAACTGCCTCTTGGAGCATGCGCTTCTCGTTGTTGACGATGATCTCAGGAGCGCCCAGGTCAAGCAGGCGCTTCAGGCGGTTGTTGCGGTTGATGACGCGGCGGTACAGGTCATTCAGGTCAGACGTTGCGAAACGACCACCGTCAAGCTGCACCATCGGGCGCAGATCCGGTGGGATGACCGGGATGACGTCCAAGATCATATCCCCTGGCTTGTTGTCAGACTTGAGGAAGGCATCAACGACCTTCAGGCGCTTCACGGCCTTCGCACGCTTCTGGCCCTTGCCGGTTGAGATGGTCTCGCGCAGCTCCTCAGAGACGGCCTCAAGGTCCATGTCATCCAGGAGGTCACGCACAGCCTCTGCACCCATGCCGCCCGTGAAGTAGTCACGGTAGTTCGCACGGATCTCACGATAGAGCGCCTCATCCGGGATGAGCTGCTTGGGCTCTATCTTCATGAACTCATCGAGCGCCTCCTGGCGAAGGGCCTTGCGCTCGTTGAACTCCTCATAGATGTCAGCGATCTCTTGCTCAACCTCTTCGGCGGACAGACGATCGTCGTCATCCTCTTCGTCCACGAACTCGTCCTCTTCCGGAACGTACTCTACGGAGAGGCGGCGCGTGGCCTCGATCAGGCGGTCGCGCTCTGCGTCCAGCTCCTCAAGGTCTGCCTGTAGCTCATCACGGAGCTCATCTGCGTCCTCTTCGCGTGCCTCATGGTCAACGCTGGTGATGATGGAGCTTGCGTAGTAAAGGACCTTCTCAAGCTCCTTCGGCGGGATGTCCAGAAGGTAGCCAAGACGCGACGGACTTCCCTTGAAGTACCAGATGTGGCTCACGGGCGCGGCCAGCTCGATGTGGCCCATGCGCTCACGGCGGACCTTCGAGCGCGTAACCTCAACGCCGCACCTCTCGCAGACGATGCCCTTGAAGCGAACGCGCTTGTACTTGCCGCATGCGCACTCCCAGTCGCGCGTGGGGCCGAAGATCTTCTCGCAGTACAGGCCATCCTTCTCAGGCTTCAGGGTACGGTAGTTGATGGTCTCAGGCTTCTTGACCTCGCCGCGTGACCAGCTGCGCACATCCTCTGCACTGGCAAGGGATATGCGGAGCGCGTCGAAGTTGCGAACGTCGAATTCTGCTGTGTTTGGCATTCTCTCTTACTCCTCTCCCGTGCCAAGAAGGTCGGCCAGGTCATCCTGCAGGTCCTTCACGCCATTGCCCACCGGGGCCTTCGCGTGCTGGATGTCAGGGGCCTTGTCCCCACCCTCACCGATCAGGAGGTTCTCCTCAGTGTCACGGTTGATGCCAGAGACCAGCTCACCCAGCTCAGCGGCGATGTCATCAAGCGCTGATGCCGTTTCGTCCTCGGTCTCCTTCGCATCTGCCGCAAGCGCCTCATAGATGGCGCGGTCTGCGTCACCGGAATCAGTGTCCATGTTCGCGTCCACCGTGCCGCCGTGGCCCTCAAGCTCAACGTTAAGGCAGAGGGACTTCATCTCCTTGACCAGCACCTTGAATGACTCAGGCACCTCAGGAGCAGGGATGTTCTCGCCCTTGACGATGGACTCGTATGACTTCACGCGACCTGCGGTGTCGTCGGACTTGACGGTCAGGATCTCTTGCAGCACGTTGGAGGCGCCGTACGCGTAGAGCGCCCAGACCTCCATCTCACCGAAGCGCTGGCCGCCGAACTGTGCCTTGCCGCCCAGAGGCTGCTGCGTGATCAAGCTGTATGGGCCGGTTGAGCGGGCGTGGATCTTGTCGTCCACCATGTGGCCCAGCTTCAGGATGTATGTGGCGCCAACGGTGATGGGCTCACGGAACTTCTCGCCGGTGCGTCCGTCATACAGCCACGTCTTTCCGGTAGGCGTCAGCTGCGGGACGAACTCGTCGCGCGCCTTGTCACCGTACTTCTTGTGGTTGATGTTGATCAGGTTGCGGTTGGCCTTCACGATGGCGTCTGAGATCTCTTCCTCAGTTGCGCCGTCGAACACTGGCGTGGAGACGAACATGGGGCCCTCTACCACCTCATCAGTGTCCTCTGCGTCAGACCAGCCCCACTTCGCGGCCCAGCCAAGATGGTTCTCAAGCAGCTGACCCACGTTCATACGCGAAGGAACGCCCAGCGGGTTCAGGATGACGTCTATTGGAGTGCCGTCTGCCAGGTAGGGCATGTCCTCAACGGGCAGCACGCGAGAGATGACGCCTTTGTTGCCGTGGCGGCCGGAGAGCTTGTCGCCCTGCTGCACCTTCCTCTTCTGAGCAACATAGACGCGGATGAGCTCATTCACTTGAGGTGGCAGATCGTCTCCAGCCTCACGCGAGAAGCGGAGCACGCCGATGACGCGGCCGCCCGCGCCGTGCGGCACGCGCAGGGAGGTGTCGCGCACCTCGTGCGCCTTCGCACCGAAGATGGCGCGGAGCAGGCGCTCCTCTGAGGTGGGCTCCGTCTCGCCCTTCGGGGTGACCTTGCCTACCAGGATGTCTCCCGGGAAGACCTCGGCGCCGATGCGGATGATGCCGTCAGCGTCCAGGTCAGTGATCATGTCGTCTGAGATGTTCGGGATCTCACGGGTGATCTCCTCGTTGCCCAGCTTGATGGAGCGGGCATCCACCTCGTACTCAGCTATATGGATGGAGGTCAGCAGGTCCTCGGACACCACGCGCTCAGAGACGATGATGGCGTCCTCGTAGTTGTAGCCTTCCCATGGCATGTAGGCAACCATGAGGTTGGCGCCAAGGGCCAGCTCGCCGTGGTCACAGCTTGGGCCGTCAGCCAGCACGTCACCGGCCTCAACCTTATCCCCTGGGCGCACTATTGGCCTGTGGTTGATGGAGCCAGACTGGTTCGAGCGCTGGAACTTCGGGATCAGGTACTCGTCGTATTCGCCGTCCTTGGTCTCGATGATGATGGTCTGGCCGTCAACGTAGTCAACCACGCCCGCGTTCTGCGCGACCAAGATCTCACCGGAGTCAACTGCGATGCGGTGCTCGATGCCGGTGCCGACGTACGGCGCCTCCGTGCGCAGAAGCGGCACAGCCTGGCGCTGCATGTTGGAGCCCATGAGGGCGCGGTTCGCGTCGTCGTGCTCAAGGAACGGGATGAGCGACGTTGCCACCGACGTCATCTGGCGCGGGGAGACGTCCATGTAGTTCACCAGCTCAGGCGGGACCTCGTCCGGCTCGCCGAACTCACCGGCAGCATTCTTGGTGCGGCAGAGGACGCGCTTTGAGGGCACGAACTTGCCGTCCTTGTCGAACGTGCCGAACTGGCGGGTCTTCGGATCGAAGGAGTCGTTCGCCTGCGCGATGATGTAGTTCTCTTCCTCGTCAGCCGTCAGGTAGTCAACGTCATCCGTGACCTTGCCGTCAACGACGCGCCTGTAGGGGCTTTCGATGAAGCCGAAGTCATTCACGCGAGCGTACGCTGCCAGAGAGCCGATCAGACCGATGTTCGGGCCTTCAGGCGTCTCGATGGGGCACATGCGCCCGTAGTGAGAGGTGTGGACGTCGCGGACTTCGAAGCCTGCGCGCTCACGAGAGAGGCCGCCCGGGCCAAGCGCGGACAGACGGCGCTTGTGCGTGATGCCGGATGCGGGGTTCGTCTGGTCCATGAACTGGGAGAGCTGCGAGGAGCCGAAGAACTCCTTCACGGCCGCCACGATGGGGCGGATGTTCACCAGCGTGTTAGGGTTGATGTCCTCTTGGTCCTGCATGCTCATGCGCTCGCGCACCACGCGCTCCATGCGGGAGATGCCGATACGGAACTGGTTCTGGATCAGCTCGCCCACTGTGCGGATGCGGCGGTTGCCGAAGTGGTCGATGTCGTCTGTATGGTAGCCCTCAACGCCATCATGCAGGTTGATGATGTAGCGCATGGTGAGGGTGATGTCCTCCTTGGTGAGCGTGGAGGAGCTGTTCTCCTCGGGGTCCTCACCAAGCTTGCGGTCCATCTTGTAGCGGCCCACCTTCGCCAGGTCATAGCGCTGCGGGTTGAAGAACAGGCCATCCAGCAGCGTGCGCGCAGAGTCAACCGTTGGCGGCTCACCTGGGCGGAAGCGCTTGTACAGCTCGATCAGGGACTCTTCGCGAGTGGTGGCTGGGTCACGCTCAAGAGTGCGGCGGACCATGTCAGAGTCACCCAATAGCTCGATGATCTCTTCGTTCGTCTCCGCCAGACCAAGTGCGCGCACAAGGAGCGTGGCCGGCTGCTTGCGCTTTCTATCTATGCGGACTGACAGTATGTCGCGCTTGTCCGTTTCGAACTCCAGCCAAGCACCGCGAGACGGGATCACCTTCGCGTTGTAGATGATCTTGTCCGAGGTCTTGTCGCGCTCAGAGCCGAAGTAGACGCCGGGTGAGCGGACCAGCTGGGAGACGACGACGCGCTCGGTGCCGTTGATGATGAACGTGCCGCGGTTGGTCATCAGCGGGTAGTCGCCCAGGAAGATAGGGATCTCTGCCTGCACGCCGGTGTTGCGGTTCACGTAGTTGAACACGACGGTCAGCGGCGCCTGGTAGGTGACGTCCTTCTCCTTGCATTCGTCAACCGTGTACTGCGGCTCGTCGAATGAGTGGCTCACGTATGAGAGGGACATGTCCTTCGAGTTGGACTCGATCGGTCCGATGTCCTCGAACGCCTGGCGAATGCCTTCGTCCATGAACCACTTGAAGCGTTCTGTCTGGATTGCGATGAGGTTCGGCAGATCCATGACGTCTTGGATCTTCGCGAAGCTCCTTCGCTCCCTGTAAAGGGGTGAGGTCTTCTTAGCTTTGGCCACGAAGCTATCCTCCTTCTTATATATGCGTGGATTCTCTGCAGAATGCAGCAACGGTCAAAGTTAAGCGTCCTGTTTCCTAGCGTCAAGTAATATTTCTATGAATCATGTAGATATTGTGGAGATTGAATTATGACCAATTTGGTCAATGACAGTTCCCCGTGCTTAATGTCATTGACCTTTTTACTCATATATAGGGTTGTGGTCTTGCCTTGCAAAGAAAAAGCCCGCTAGATGCGGGCTTTGGGCTTCATTGGTGGTGCAGCTTATGGATTGAGCAGTTAGATGCCTAGCGCTTTCTTCAGTGCGGAGACGCGACGGCGGCTTACGGGGATCTTCTCCTCCACGCCATTCAGCGTAAGGGAAAGCGTGCCGCCCTTGATGGTCTCAACCTCTTCGATCATGGACAGGTTCACCAGATATGCGCGATGCACGCGGAAGAACCCATGCCCATCAAGGCGCTTCTCAAGCTGAGCCAGGCTGACGGTTGAGAAGTACCTGTCAGTGTCTGTCTGCAGGTAAGCATAATCATCGCGCGCCTTGACGAAGCGGATGCTGTCGATCCCGATGAGGATCTTCTTGCCGCCCTTCTCAACGGGGATGCGCTCTGACTTCTGCGCCTGCACGTGCAGGGCCACCTGTTCGCGAACACGCTGGATAGCCTGCGCCAAGCGCTCAGTCTCAACGGGCTTCACAAGGTAATCAAGCGCATTCACGCTGAATGCATCAAGCGCGTGCTCACTGTATGCGGTGACGAACACCACCTCTGGCGGGAACTTCAGATGCTGGAGCGCCTCTGCAAGCTGAAGACCGGTAGCTTCCGGCATGTTGATGTCCAGGAACATGACATCACACGGATACTCCTTCAGCTTTTCGATGGCTTCGCGAACGCCAGCTGCCTCGGCCACCACCTCAACGCCGCCGACCTCACCTAGGAGATACGCAAGCTCTGAACGAGCTGGCGCCTCGTCATCAACGATGATTGCCTTCAGCACTACATCCTCCAAACTTCAAGCGCACCAACCCCGTGCGCCGTATAGGTCAAGTCACTGCATTATAGACTAGATTGCTGCCGTTCACCGGGAAATCGCAACGGCACATGAGCGCCACAGAGTTCGCTGACGGGAAAACGCGTGACGTTCGCCGATACATTGGGCGCGCCTCTGCATTGCGAACGTTGCTGTTGCCCTGAAGAGCGCGATGCGAGTGCCCGTCTAGGCTTGCAACCCTATATATGACCAAAAAGGTCAATGACATTAAGCACGGGGAAATGTCATTGACCTGAGAGGTCATAATTAACTTGGAGTCTCTCTTCCTGTGGGCGCTTCACCTAGATCAGGCATACGTGAAGTGCGCACCTTCCGAAAAGAACGTAGATCGAAAAGAGATTCAGGTCAGGCAAAGAAAACAGCGTCAATTGAGAATGGTGCCCGGGGTGGGATTTGAACCCACACGCTCTTGCGAGCGGCGGATTTTGAGTCCGCTGCGTCTGCCGTTCCGCCACCCGGGCACAAGCGCGCTTTGGGATTATATCTCACAAGCGCGGAAGAGGGCGCCTCATTCGGAGGTCTCTTCCTCCTTCGCGCCCTGGATGTCCACCGCGATCTTGTCAACGCGCAGCCTGTCCATCGCCACTACCGTGAGCGTCACCTTCGCGGGATTTATGTGCTCAGAATCCTCGATGATGATGGAATCGCCCTCATCCGGGATGCGATCCAGCAGCAGCAGCAAGAGCCCCGCGGCCGTTTCCACCTTGTCCATGTCAGGGGGCGCGAAGCCGATCAGCTCTTCAACCTCACCGATGGACATGCTGCCATCTATGACCATGGTGCCGTCCGGGAGCTTGACCACCTCATCGTCTGCGTCGTGCCTGTATTCGTCGTCGATGCGGCCCACGATCTGCTCCATGACGTCTGCCAGCGTGACGATGCCGGCCGTTCCGCCATGCTCATCCACCACAAGGCAGATCTCCGTTCGCTCTTCTTGGAGCAGATCTATCAGGCGCGCGATGGGCACCGTCTCCGGGATGGGCGGCAGCTCACGGATGTTCCACTCAGACATCGGAGTGTCAGGTGCCAGCCCATACAGATCCTTGATATGGACGAAGCCGACGATGTGGTCCCTGTTGCCACGGCACACCGGATAGCGCGTGTACTTATGCTGCTTGATGACCTCGAGGTTCTCCTCAAGCGGATCCTCTATGTCAAGGAACACCACGTCCGTGCGCGGCGTCATGATGGACTCTGCGTCCTTGTCGCCCAGATCCAGCACGTTGTCTACGAACTCGTTCTGCTCAGGGTTGATCAATCCGCTCTCAGTTGACTCATCTACCAAGAGCTTGATCTCATCCCCTGTATAGACCTCATGCTCATTCGCCGGGTCATGCCCAAGCAGGCGAACGACGCCGTTCGTGATGGTGTTGAACAGCCACATGATGGGGTATGTGACCTTGTAGAACACGATCAGCGGACCGGCTGTGTGCAGCGCGTACTTCTCAGTGGAGAAGATGGCCAATGACTTCGGGATCAGCTCACCAACCACAACGTGCAAGGTGGTCATGATGAAGTATCCGATGGCCACAGCGCAGATGGAGATCACGGCCTCAGGTGCGTGGAACAGCTCGAACACAGGACGGATCAGCTCAGAGAACGCGGGCTCACCAAGCCAGCCAAGAGCCAAAGATGCAAGCGTGATGCCAAGCTGGCACGCAGACAGATACGCATTCACGTTGTTCGCCACTTTGAGCGCACTGCCTGCACCCTTGGCCCCCTTCGCAGCCGCTATCTCAAGCTGGGACCTGCGAACGCGGACCAGCGCGAACTCTGCAACCACGAAGAATGCATTCATGAGCAGGAAAAGGAGCACGAGCACGAGGCTTATACCGATATATGCGCCCTCAGACACGTTGATCACTCTCTCTTGATGGCCTCAAAGCCTAACCGCGGTTCTTATCGTTTCGGATATCGTAAGGCAAAACATGCGAACGCGCTTGGATGCGTCCCCTTTGTTACGCGAACTTAAACCCGCAGCTGCCAGAAGGCAACGGCGCTTGCAGCCGCCACGTTCAGGCTGTCAACGCCTGCGTGCATGGGGATGCGCACCGTATGGTCTGCTGCCTGGATGGTTGCGGGAGCCAGTCCCTCGCCTTCCGTGCCTAGGATCAGTGCCAGCTTAGGCGTGGCTGCAAGGACCGGGTCATCTATGGAGATAGAGTCATCGGATAGCGCCATGGCCGCAACCTTGAAGCCGTGCGAATGCAGCAGCGGGATGCCGGTTGATGACCACGCGCCTGCATGGCCCACGTTCCCATGGCCATTCCTGCCAGCGTTCGCGTCCTCTCCTATGCGCGCCCACGGGATCTGGAACACAGCACCCATGGAGACGCGGACAGCGCGCCTGTAGAACGGGTCATAGCAGCCGGGCGTGATCAGCACTCCATCCATGCCAAGAGCCGCCGCTGAGCGGAAGATGGCGCCCACGTTCGTATGGTTCGTGATGTCCTCGAGGATGGCCACGCGCCGCGCGTTCGCAAGCACATCCTCTGGCGTCAGCGGGAGCGGGCGCTTGAAGGCAGCAAGTGCGCCATGTGCAAGGTGGAAGCCTGCCAGCTGGTCCAGTTCGCCATCTGGCAGAGTGAAGATGGGTGCGCCTGGATCAGCCTTGCGAATGGCGTCCGCAAGGGCTTGGAGCTTGTCCGCCAGACGAGCGCTGGTCAGCATGGAGAGCGGCTTCAAGCCCGCATCCAGAGCGCGCTGGATGACCTTCGGGGACTCCGCTATCAGGATGCCGGCTTCAGGCTCCAGTTTGCTCCTGAGCTGCACGTCCGTGAGCTTCGCGTAGACGTCCAGCCGCGAGTCCTGAAGGGTTTCTATATCAGTGGTCATGCTCTTGATGATAAACCTAATGTGGCGCAACAAAAAGCGCCTCCCGGAGGAGGCGCTTTGCAAGATATGAGCTTAGCGCTTCGAGAACTGCGGGCGCTTGCGAGCCTTCTTCAGGCCGTACTTCTTGCGCTCCACCATGCGGGAGTCACGCGTGAGGTACCCAGCCTTCTTGAGCTCAGCGCGGTAATCTCCAGCCTCCAGCAGCGCGCGGGCGATGCCGAGGCGGAGAGCGCCAGCCTGGCCGGTGGTGCCGCCGCCGTCGATGCGGGCCTTCACGTCGAAGTGTCCGACGGTGTCAGTCACCTTGAACGGGGTGAGGGCGCTTGCCAGCAGGCCGTCACGAGTGAAGTACTGATCTCCATCCTTGCCGTTGACGGTGACCTTGCCAGTGCCTGGAACCAGGCGGACGCGCGCCACAGCCGTCTTGCGGCGGCCGGTGCCGTAATACAGCGCCTCAGTCTTGGGCTTGTTCGCATCTGCCATGTTCTACGCTCCCATCTCTAGCTTCTGCGGATTCTGCGCGGTGTGCGGATGATCAGGACCCGCATACACCTTGAGCTTCTTGCCCTGAGCGCGGCCAAGAGTGGTCTTCGGCAGCATGCCTGCAACCGCGTGCTGGATCACGCGCTCAGGATGCTTGGCCATGGCCTCTTGGAACGTCTCGGACTTCAGCCCACCGGGATGTCCGCTGTGACGGAAGTATTCCTTGTCCTCGAACTTCTTGCCGGTGACCTTGACCTTGTCAGCGTTCACGACGATGACGAAGTCTCCCACGTCAACATGGGGCGTGTACTGCGGCTTGGTCTTGCCACGGAGGATCTGAGCAGCCTTGGACGCAACGCGGCCGAGGACTTCGCCCTCAGCGTCGATCACGTACCACTTGCGCTCAACCTCACCCGGCTTTGCACTGTAAGTCTTCAACTTCTCTTCCTTTCGTTGCGTATCTCAGCAGCTGAAGCACCCTGCGCTGCGAATGCGCCCGCAGGCCCGCCGATCTGCGCGTGTCAGTTTCAAAAGTGCGAACATGCTGCACCTGCTGGCTTCCTACACCGGCGCGCATCCTCAAGGTCTGGACTCCTTCGCATGCGCTGTGCCCTGTTCGCGTAACGGGGCTTTTGAAAGCAACCGCTGAATTATACATTCACTGAGCGCTGATGCAACAGATATCTTCGACATCTGGGCGCCATTCTCTAATTATGAGCTGGCAGGTCAATGACAGTTCCCCGTGCTTAATGTCATTGACCTTCACGCTTATATATAACCAATGAGGTCAATGACATTAAGCACGGGGAACTGTCATTGACCATTTTGGTCATCATTTGGATTCGATCTGGGGGATGGGGTCTGTGTCCTCTTCGTCCAGGTTGCCTTCGTAGACGTAGTGCTTGGTCTCTTTCGCGATCAGGCCGGAGAGCAGCAGCACCACGATGATGTTCGGCACGGCCATGAGCGCGTTCGTGATGTCGGAGATGGACCAGACCAGATCCCCGATGCCGACCGCGCCAAGGAACGCCACGATCAGATAGATGATCTGATACGGACGGATGGCGTGCTTGCCGAAGAGGTAGGTGATGCAGCGGTTGCCGTAGTAGGACCACCCGAGGATGGTGGAGTACGCGAACAGGATCATGCCGATCACCAAGATGGGCGTGCCGATCACGGGGATCTCTGCGAATGCGGCAGAGGTGAGCTCAGCGCCTGCCGTGATGGAGCCTGACATCACCTGCGCGTTCAGGTCAGCGTTGCCGAGCATGGTGGACACCAGCACCAGCCCCGTGAGCGCGCAGACCACAACAGTGTCCCAGAAGGTGCCGGTCATGGACACCAGCGCCTGACGGGCAGGGTTCCTGGTTGAAGCCGCGGATGCGACGATGGGAGCGGAACCCAGTCCGGACTCGTTCGAGAACAGGCCGCGCGCGCAGCCGTACTGCATCGCGATCATGACGCCGGAGCCAAGAGCGCCACCGAACGCCGCCTTTGCGGTGAATGCGCACTCCACGATCAGCACCAGCGCGGGCCAAACGTATGCCCAGTTGATGCAGAGGATGACGATGCAGCCGATCGTGTAGGCGATGGCCATGAACGGGACAAGCTTCTCGCAGACGCGTGAGATCACCTGCACGCCACCCAGGATGACGAGGCCAACCAGGACCACGATGGCAAGGCCGATCCCCCACTCCGGTACGCCGGGCACGTTCGTCACGATGACGGACGTCATGGCTTGCGACTGCACGGCCGAGCCGATGCCGAACGACGCGATGGCTGCCAAGAGCGCGAACGCGCCAGCTCCGAAGAGCGCCCACCACGGCACGCTGCCGTCCTTGCGCTTGAAGGCTCTGCGCCAGGCGTACATGGCGCCGCCCAGCATGTTGCCGTTATGATCCTTGACGCGGTACTTCACAGCAGCGAACGTCTCAGAGTACTTCGTTGCGATGCCGAACACGCCCGTGATCCACATCCAGAAGATGGCACCCGGGCCGCCTGCCACGATGGCCGTGCCCACGCCCACGATGTTTCCCGTGCCGATGGTTGCCGAGAGCGCAGTGCAAAGGGCGCCGAACTGGCTGATGTCGCCCGGTGCGTTCGGGTCCTTCGTGACAGAGAGCTTGATGCCGCGCCCTAGCTTGCGCTGGATGAACCCGGTGCGAAACGTCAGGAACACGTGCGCTCCAAGCAGGAGCACCAGCATGGGAACGCCCCATACGAAGTCATCTATCGCGCCGATGATCTCTTGAATATCCATCTTGTGAACCTCTTCAGTGCATGTATCGGTCAGAACTTGGCGCTTTACTTGGGTAAAGCGCTTTTGATTTTAGGCTAATGACCGTTGCACTCCCGTTTGCATCGGCGAAGGGAAGCCGATCATGAGCTGCAAGGTAGAATGGCGGCATGGATAACTGTGATGCCATCAGCTTTCAGGATGTGTCGTTCGCCTATGCGGACGGGCGCACAGTGCTAGACGACCTCACGTTCCAAGTGCGTGAGGGAGAGTTCGTAGCGCTTGCCGGGGACAACGGGTGCGGGAAGTCCACCATCGCGCGCTTGATCTGCGGGATGCTGACGCCAAGCGCGGGCGAGGTGCGCACGTTCGGCATGGACGTCACGGACCCAAGCTGCGCGTTCGCCATCAGGAGCGCCTGCGGCATCGTCTTCCAGCGGCCAGAGGACCAGATAGTGGCAACGCTGGTGAAGGACGATGTGGCATTCGGGCCGCGGAACCTAGGGCTTGCAGCGGATGAGGTGCTATCGCGCGTGGATGAAGCGCTCAGCGCTGTTGGCATGCTTGACGCAGCTGAGCGCGATGTGAACACCCTATCCGGCGGTGAGCAGCAGCGCGTCGCCATCGCCGGTGCGCTAGCCATGCACCCGCGCCTCCTGATCCTTGACGAAGCCACATCCATGCTGGATGCTGCGGCAACGGAGCGTACGCTGAGCATCTTGCGGAAGCTGCACAAGCGCGGGATGACCATCCTCCTGATCGCGCATGATGCGGCGCTAGCGAACGCCGCTGAGCGCACCATCCGGATAGGCGGCCCAGCCTCTGAGAGCGCCGCCGTGTCTGTGCGTCCCGTTCGCAAGCTTGCAGATGATGCGCCCACTGCCGTTGAGCTGGAGAATGTGAGCTTCGCGTATCCGGGAAGCTCACCTGTGCTGGATGGCGTTTCGCTATCCGTGCGCGCCGGGGAGCTTGCTTGCGTGACCGGGCCGAATGGTGCTGGCAAGTCAACGTTGCTATCCCTGATGAACGGGCTCTTGACGCCAGACGCTGGCGAGGTGCGGCTCTTCGGGGAGCCTGCTCGCGGTGCGAAAGCGCGCGGGCAAGCCAGGTTCACCGTGGGGCTTGCCTTCCAGCAGCCGGAGCGGCAGCTGTTCTCCGCCACCGTGTTCGACGACGTGGCATTCGGGCCTCGGAACATGGGGCTTTCCGCTGATGAGGTGGAGGAGCGCGTCCGGTGGGCGATCGATGCTGTGGGGCTGCCGTTCGATGAGGTGTACAAGCGAAGCCCGTTCACCTTGTCTGGAGGACAGCAGCGCAAAGCCGCGCTTGCGGGCGTGCTCGCCATGCGGACCCCTGTGCTTGCGCTTGATGAGCCGGCTGCTGGGCTTGACGTTGCTTCCAAGCGTGAGCTGCTGGAGCTGCTCTGCCGGTTGAGCGGTGAGGGAGCCTGCGTGATCATGGTGACGCATGACGCGAATGATGTTCAGCTCTTGGGTTGCCGGGAGATAGCGCTCCCATGAGCTGACCGCCCCCTCTAGGAGTGGGCGCTTGCATTGCAAGCGCAGCTGCCTGAAAGCCCGAAGGGCGAGAAGGTAGCGAAATGAGGGTGATAACCCGAAGCACCCGGATAATTGGTCTGCGCCAGGCAAGGTTGCCTAACCAGTTGCTTTGTCCCGGGTGTTCGCAGGCTATCGCCTGCGTTACGTTGCACTGGCGTGCAACTGCGCTTGCGATGCAAGCGCCCACGAATCTTTTAAGGCCCGCAGGATTGCGGGCCGTAAGCATTCTTGAGGCGGCAAGTGGGCCAGAGCAGTTATTCGAACCTATACATATCCTTCGTGGCGTCCTTGAACCTTGAGTAGGCCGCGTTCGCCAGGTTCTCATCGTCCACAAGCTCAAAGCTCTCCGGGATGCCCTCATCGTCAAGCTCCAGTACCTCTAGCACCAAGACCTCACCGGATGAGAGCGCCGGGTGATCCTCATCCACCGGGTAGAAGAACCCGTACTCGTGGCTGTCCATGTTGAGCAGCCCCAAGAACTCGAGGTTCACGGTGTCTCCGGACTCATCCTGGAACACCAAGATGATGCCCTCTTCGGCTGGCGGGCTGAAATCAGGGTGCGACCCCTTGCGAACCTCAGCCATCAGGCACCGCCTTTCTTCTTGGAGTTCTTCTTCTCAGGGCGCTTCACGTCCTTCGGGCCCTTCTTGTGCTTGCTTGCCGGGAGCCCATAGTGATTGCGGCCCTGCTGCTTGCCTTCAGCCTTGGAGCTAGCATCTGCGCCATCTGCTCCAGAGCCTGAACTCGCATTCGCAGAAGTTGACCTCTCCGCCTCGCGCTCTGCAGCCTCCGCGGCCTTCTTCTCAGCCTCAAGGCGAGCAACTGGTACCTGCACGATGCCGGTGGTGTAGGCGGCGTCGAAGGAGAAGAGCCCGATCTGAGGCCCGTACTTCTTGGCCAGCTTGGCGTAGCGCTTCTCGCGCGTCTTCCACATGCTGTAGAGCGGGGTTGCCACGGCGATGGACGAATAGGAGCCCGCAACCAGGCCGATCACCATTGCGAATGCGAAGTCCTTCAGCGTCTCGCCGCCGAAGATCAGCATGGCAAGGACGGGCACGAGGGATGTGAGCGTGGTGTTGATGGTGCGGATGAACACCTGGTTCATGGAGTGGTTCGCCATGGTCATGA
>CAJUPL010000020.1 GCA_910588435.1 uncultured Eggerthellaceae bacterium
CTCACTGGTGGCGAAGCATGCGATGGCTGGTACCCGAGCGTTTCTGAAGGCAAGGTCGAATGTGGTATATCCAACCACATTCGACCGCCAGCCTGAGGCCTAGCGAGGGTGCCAGCCATCGCATGTGAGCGGGAAGAGGGCTGGAGCGGGATGTGGCCGGATTGGTGGTCTGCGCCAGGCTAGGTTGCCTGGCGTGATGCTGGAATCCGGGTGTTCGCAGGCTATCGCCTACGTTACGCATTGCTGGCGCAATGCTGCGCTTGCAATGCAAGCGCCCACACATGGGGGGGTACTGCGCTTGCAATGCAAGCGCCCACAATTGGGGGCAACTGCGGCTGCAATGCAGCCGCCTACCGCAGGGGGTGCACCTGGATAGGTGGCCGAGAGGCCACCAAGGCCGCTACAGATGCATGAGCGACAAGCGAATGCATCTGTTAAAGGCCGTTATAAAAGTGCACAGGCATGTTCTTTGCCTGTGCAGCATTTTTGAGGCCGCAAGAGGATCAGGTTAGTTCCTCCACCCCTGCTGGCGGAGCTTCTCCTGGGTGTCCGCAAGCTCGGCGCGCAAGCCCAGGTAGGACGCCAGCCGCTCCTCGGACAGCTCCCCGCGCGCGATGGCCGCCTGCACAGCGCACCCCGGCTCGGCCCCGTGCGCGCAATCCCGGAACTTGCACTCGCTAGCCAGCACCTCAACATCGGCGAACGCCGCAGCGATTCCAGCCTCAGCATCCCAAAGCCCCATGCCGCGCACGCCCGGCATGTCCACGATCTTCCCGCCGCCCGGCAGCTGGATGGTTTCACGTGAAACCGTCGTATGCCGCCCCTTGCCGTCGCCCTCGCGCACGCTGGATGTCTTCCGAAGATCCTCCCCGGTCAGACGGTTGATCAGCGTGGACTTCCCAGCGCCA
This sequence comes from uncultured Eggerthellaceae bacterium, assembly GCA_910588435.1. Lineage (GTDB taxonomy): Bacteria > Actinomycetota > Coriobacteriia > Coriobacteriales > Eggerthellaceae > MGBC163016. The sequence continues at coordinate 909 of CAJUPL010000020.1, forward strand.
GACTGCCCCATCAGCACAGCCGTCAGCCCAGGCGGCACCATCTCGCGAACGCGATCCACGCACGCATCATCGCCTCGGGAGAGCACCACTACTGGAACCCCGTTGCCCACCAGCGCCTCCACAGCACGAACCCCGTTCGCCACCTCTTCTTCAGGCAGCAGGTCCGCCTTCGTGAGCAGCACCGCCACGTCCGCGCCCGTCTCGAACGCCAGCACCAGCTCGCGCTCCATCCGCCGCAAGTTCAGCCGGTCAAGCGGCTGCACAACGAACACCAGCCCGAAGTTCGCCGCCATCACCTGCTCCGCCGTGCGCTCGCGCGGATCGCGCCGCACAAGCTGCGTCCGCCGCGGCAACAGCTCCCGGATCACGCACACATCGTGCGCATCCGGCTGTGAAACCAGCACCTCATCCCCGATCACCGCGCGCGTGTTCGCACCCTTCACCAGCTCAGTGGCGTGCTCGCACCGAACGCGTTCGCCACCCTCAAGCTCAACAAGCGGCAGTGACCGGTCAAGCTTGACCACGGTCCCGCGAACGGAGTTCTCACTCATAGCTGATTCTCCCGGATCCGGCGGAACACCAGCAACAGCCCCAGGCCGATGACCACAAGCACCAGGCCGGGCACAACCTGCCCCATGTTGAACGGCGACGCCGTGCTGTACCCGCGCGCCTGCACCGAGACGGTGGTTGCGTGCAGGTCAGACACGCCCTCGTGGTCCTTGCACGCCAGGTTGAACGTGCCGCGCACCTGCAGCGTGGTGCCATGCCGCCCGTAAGCGCCGAACGTGTCGATCGCGTTCGCAGAGTTCGCGGTCATGTAAACAGCCACCTCAGAATACGTCCCGTCCACGGCCTCCAGCGTAATCCAGCAGTACGTGGGGTCCTTTTCCGCCAGCACGCGGTCACCCACAACCTCGCCCACCACCTGCACGGTCTGCCCGTCAATGTAGGAATCCGCCTTCTCCAGCGAGGAGATGGTGGCGTCGTAGATGAACGAGCTGTCCGGCAGCTGCGAGGGGTTGATGCTGTTCTCCAGCTCCTCCGTGTTGGACGTGCCGCCGCCTTGCGGGCTGGCGTCTGGCAGGTCTTCCGGGGAGCAGCCGCTGATGGCGAACGTGCCAACCAGCAAGATGGCCAGCAGCACGGCGCGAACAGCGTGAACAGGGGACGTAGCACTGTTCACTAGCCTCACGAGCGCGCACCCCCTTTCGCAGACCTCCGCGGGATCACCGAGGAGATGATCTGCGCCACCAGCGCCAGCAGCGTGATGAACTCCAGACGGCCCACCCACATCTGCAGGATGTAGAAGAGCTCCAGCGTGACCGGCATGCCCGGGCTGGCAAGGCCTGTGATCAGGCCGCCGTTGGACGCCATGCAGATGGATTCGAAGATGGATTGCGTGGCGTCGTAGCCGTGCGCGATGCCCACCAGCGCACCGATCACGTACGTGACCACGTACAGCACGAAGATGGTCATGGCCTCCTTGACCGCCGTGGGGGTCAGCATTCTCCGGCCAACGTGGTGGTAGGACTCCACCACGCGCGCGGAGTCCGGGGACACCGCCTCTTTGACCGTTTGCAGGATGGATTTCGCGATGATGCCGAACCGGTACAGCTTGATGCCGCCCGCGGTGGAGCCGGCCGCGCCGCCTACCGCCATGAGCAGCGCCAGCGTGAGGAACGCGCCGCTGGTCAGCACCGTCAGCAGCTGATTGGGCGTGATGACGGAGAAGCCCGTGGTGGTGAAGCATGCCACCACCATGTACACGCCACGGCGTAGCAGCGCCGGTAGGTCCGCGAACAGGGTGGACGCGGACAGCGACGCCATGAACACCACCACCATGACGGCCACCCAGATGACCATGGTGCGCGTTTCGATGTCACGGAAGAACGGGCGAACGTTGCCCTTCCACACCTCGTAGTAGATCACGAAGCTGATGGAGCCCATGATCATGAGAACGATGGTCACCGTTTCCAGCAGGAACGAGTGGTAGTACAGGATAGATTGCTGCATGGGCGCGAAGCCGCCGGTCACGAAGCCGGAGATGCTGACCCAGAGCGCCTGCAGGATGCCGCGCGCGGGCTCGAAGCCTTCCAGCAAGAGGAACGCGGACAGCAGGATGGTTGCCACGCCGATCACAACCGCGGTCACCTTCGCGATGAACTGCGCAGTCTGGATCACATTCGGCACCACATGCTCACTGCGCGCCTCCGACGAGTACAGCTGGCTGCCGGCGCCTTTGCCGAACATGCCCAGGGAGAGCGCCACGACGATGAGGCCCAGGCCGCCAAGCAGGTGCATCATGAAGCGGAACATATTGTCTGCGTAGGAGAGGTGGTCTAGGTCGATGATGAGAGACGCGCCGGTGGTGGTGATGCCGCTCACGCCGTCGAACAGGGCGTCCAGGAAAGTGGTGTAGTGGCCGGAGAGGTAGAGCGGGATGGAGCAGAACAGGCCGATGACCAGCCAGGCCAGGCCCACCACGGCCAGCGCTTGCTGGCGGTTCAGGCGGCCGGGTTGGATGCGGCAGAAGCGCAGGGCTGCGCCGCTGGTCAGCGTGATGCCGATGGCTAGCAGGTAGCGGCTGGCGGCGTCCCACTCTTGGAAGAGCAGCGCTGTGACCAGCGGGATGGCCATCAGGATGGCCGACCATGTGACCAGCACGCCAAGGTAGTGGCCAACAACTCGCAGGTCATAGAACGTGAAGCGTTGCCACATTCCGGGCGCCCTCTGCTTACGCGCCCGCGCCGGCCAGCGCCGCCACCATGCGCACGATGAACGTGAGCACCCAGAGCGCGGCCACGAACGCCAGGATGAACAGCACCACCACGCCCACGCCCGTGAGCGCGGGCATAACGCTTGCGAACGCGGCTCCGGCTCTTGAGCCTTCCGGGCTTGTGCCCTTTGTGGCTGCGCGTGCGGTTTTCGGCTTCTTCAACATGCGGCTCATTATAGTGAACCTGCTGCATTTGCGCCTTTGCTGCCTTGATCCGGTGTCGCGGGCTTCTTGTTCCGCCGTTCTTGCGAAACGGCGGATTGAATTGACTGCTGCGCCCTGAGCCATGCGAAAATCACTTCGCATGGCGAAGAAGTGCCCTAGGGGTGCGGCTCCGAATGGCACCTGACCTTGCCCCTTGTTTTGCACTCTTCACAGCCCTTAGGCTGCTCGGTGCAAAGGCGGGGCAATCTCAGGCACCCTTCGAACCCTCGCTTTCTTTGCCTGACCTGATTCTCTTTCAATTCCTCTTGCTGTTTTGCTCAACCTGCTGCACCTACTTGACTCATGCCCCCAATCCGGTGTCGCGGGCACGCTGTGCCCGCTCCGTTTATAACGGCCTTTAACATCCCGCATTCGCTTTTGCGCTCATGCGGAATGTAGCGGCCTTGGGGTGCTCACGCACCCCGTTCCAGGTGAAACCTCTCCCCCTCCTGGAATCGCCTCCCCCTTCTTATGGGCGCTTCCATTGGAAGCGCAGCAACTCCCCCTTCCTGTGGGCGCTTGCATTGCAAGCGCAGCATTGCGATGAGCAATGCGTAACTTGCCCGACAGGGCAAGAACACCCGGATGCCAGCTCCAGCTCAGGCCATCTAGCCTGACGCAGATGATCTATCTGGGAAGGTGGGGCAGCACCCCTTCAGGGGTAGCTCATGGGATCTTCAGCTTGGAGGCTATCTGCGCCAGGCCATATTGTCTGACCAGTTGCTAGCTTCCGGGTGTTCGCAGGCTGACGCCTGCGTTACGTTGCACTGGCGTGCAACTGCGGCTGCGATGCAGCCGCCCACAGGTAGGGAGTTGCTGCTGATTTGCGCACACTGACATCCTGGGTTGCCGCGTTGCGGCACGCCACGAAAACGGTGGCGTGCCCTACGTCAACCTGAATAATCTCTCCTGTTGATAGTGGGGTTGACCAGAGGTTTGGTGTCAGGTGGACGTAGGGCAAGGCACCGCATTTGTGCCTTGCCGCCCATTGGCAAGCGGGATCGCTGGCGTCCGAATTCATCTGCAACCCTATATATGACCAAAAAGGTCAATGACATTAAGCACGGGGAATTGTCATTGACCTGAGAGGTCATCATTAGGATAGGCGCACGTGAGTGCGCCAAGGCCGCTACTTTGAATTGCGATATCGCAATTCAAAGTTAAAGGCCGTAATAAAAAGAGCGGGCACAGCGTGCCCGCGACACCGGATTGAGGGCATGAGCAGAGAAGGAGCACCCGGAACCAGCAAGCATTCCGAGCCCCCTTCGCCAGCCTTTATTCTTCCGTCACCGCCACAGCAGTAACTCTGTCCCCGTCAGCGATGTTCATCACATGCACGCCCTGCGTGGAGCGCCCAAGCTCAGAGATGCCGGACACCGGCGTGCGCACGATGATGCCTTCCTCAGAGATGATCATCACCTCGTCATCCGGCTGCACCACCTTCATGGCCACAAGCAGGCCCTTCTTCTGCGTCATCACGATGGTGTAAACGCCCTGGCCACCACGGTGATGCTCCGGATACTCCGCAATTGGCGTGCGCTTGCCGTACCCCTTCTCGGTGATCACGAACAGGTCAGTGTCCGGCCGCGCGATCTCCATGCCAAGCACGTGCGCATCAGCAGGCACGTTCATTCCGCGAACGCCGGTGGTGCCACGCCCCATGGACCGCACTTCGCTCTCGTTCCAAAGGATCGCCTTGCCAGAAGACGACACCATGATCACCTTCTCGCCCTCAGCCACGCGGCGAACGGAGATCAGCTCGTCACCTTCTTTCAGGTTGATTGCGATCAAGCCCTCGCGGCGCGTGCGGTCGTACAGGTCCATGGCCGTCTTCTTCACCATGCCGTTGGAGGTTGCGAACATGAGGTATTCGTTCTCCGGGAACTCTTTCGTGGAGATGACCGCGCTGATCGTCTCGCCCTTCTCAAGGGAGAGCAGGTTCACGATGGCAGTCCCGCGTGCATGGCGCGAAGCCTCCGGGATGTCGTACACCTTCAGGCGGTAGACCTTGCCCTTATTGGAGAAGAACAGCATGTAGGAGTGGTTCGTGGCAACGAACAGGTGCTCCACGAAATCCGAATCCTTCAGGTTCACGCTCTGCATGCCCTTGCCGCCGCGCTTCTGCTGCTTGTAAACGGACGTTGGCATTCGCTTGATATAACCAGCTTTCGTCATGGTGACCACCATGGAATCATCAGCGATCAGATCCTCAACGTCGATATCCTTCGCGGCACCGCTGATCTTCGTGACGCGTTTCGTCTGATACTTCTTGCGGATCTCCGCCAATTCATCCTTGATTATCTGGCGAACCAGTCCCTCATCTTCAAGGACTCGCTTGTAATAAGCGATCTTCTCACGCAGTTCTGCAAGCTCTTGCTCGATCTTCGTGCGCTCCAGTCCGGTGAGTCGGCGAAGGCGCATCTCCAGGATGGCGTCAGTCTGGCGCTTGGACAGCCCGAAGCGCTCCGTCAGGCGAGCGGCCGCTTCCTTATCCGTCTCAGAGGAGCGGATGATGTGGATGACCTCGTCGATGTTGTCCAGCGCGATGATGTATCCCTCGAGGATATGAGCACGCTCTTCCGCTTTCGCCAGCTCGTACTTGGTGCGGCGAACGATGACGTCGATCTGATGCTGGATGTAGTAGTGCAGGATCTCCTTCAGTGACAGCACGCGCGGGGTGTTGTCCACCAGCGCCAGCATGTTGATGCCGAAGCCAACTTGCAGCTGCGTGTGCTTGTACAGCTTGTTGAGGACAACCTGCGGGATGGCGTTCGATTTCAGATCGATGATGATGTCGATGCCGTGGCGGTCAGCTGCGTCATGGATGTTGCTGATCTCAGGCAGCTTCTTGTCGCGCACCAGCTCGCCCAGCTTCTCAAGCAGGCGCTTGCGGTTGACCTGGTACGGGATCTCCTTCACCACGATGGAGTTGCGGCCGTTCTTCTTCTCGACGATCTCAGCCTTAGCGCGGATGGTGATGTTGCCGTGGCCAGTGGCGTACGCGTCTTGGATGCCCTTCTTGCCCATGATGATGCCACCAGTTGGGAAGTCTGGCCCGGGCAGCACCTCCATCAGCTCTTCCACGCTGACGTCTGGGTTGTCCAGCATCATGCAGGTTGCGTCTATTGTCTCACCCAAGTTGTGCGGCGGGATGTTCGTTGCCATACCAACCGCGATGCCGTTCGAACCGTTGACCAGCAGGTTGGGGAAACGCGCCGGGAGAACGACGGGTTCCTGCAGGGATTCATCATAGTTCGGTTGGAAATCCACCGTTTCCTTGTCAAGATCCCGGAGTAATTCCATCGCAGGCTTGTCAAGGCGTGACTCCGTATAACGCATGGCTGCGGCGGAGTCACCGTCGATGGAGCCGAAGTTGCCGTGACCGTCAATGAGCGGCAAGCGCATTGAGAACGGCTGCGCCAAGCGGACCATGGTGTCATACACGGCGGAGTCACCATGCGGGTGGTACTTGCCAATAACGTCACCAACGGTACGCGCGGACTTCATATGCGGCTTTGATGGCAGGTAGCCGGACTCGTTCATGGCGTAGAGGATGCGGCGGTGCACCGGCTTCAGGCCATCGCGAACGTCCGGCAGAGCGCGCGCAACGATGACGCTCATGGAGTACTCCAAGAACGATTGCTGCATCTCCTGCCCAAGCTCGGCCGGCTGAATGGCCAGCTCACCCGCAAAGGCGCTAGTCTCCCCTTCGCCCTCTTCGGCTTCCTCGGCCTGCTTGGCCGCTTCCACCATGTCCGCGGTCTCCTCCGCCTCCTGCTCAGGCGTTAGCCCCTCGTCATCCACCACGGGCAATTCGTCTTCCGGATTAGTCCCTGTTTCATCGATATCTGCCATTTATCCTCCTTGCTGCTTATAAAAGATCTAAAAACGAGATTCTTCGCTTCGCTCAGAATGACAACGTAAGATCTTCCCAATTGGGATTCATGCTTTCTATGAGAGCAATCTTCTTATCTCTGGTCCAACCTTTTATCTCTTTTTCACGAGCAATCGCATCCCAGACGTTAGTCGTCATCTCGAAATAGACCAATTTCTTCAATCGATATCTTTTTGAAAACCCTTCTACAGCTCCACTCTTATGCTCAGACATTCTTCTGTTCAGATCATTAGTCATCCCTGTGTAAACGACTGAATTCCTGACATTGGTGATGATGTACACGTAATAATCTTTCATACCTGTCATTCTGAGCGAAGCGAAGAATCTCGTCCTTCCATTTCAAAATGAGTTCTTCGCCTTGCGAAGAACTCGCTCTCTTAAATATCCAAGAACCTAACGTCCCTTGCGTGGGTCTGAATGAACTTCTTCCTGGGCTCAACCTGATCGCCCATGAGCTCAGTGACAACGCGCTCAGCCTGCGCGGCATCATCGATCTCAACCTTGAGCATCAGGCGGTTGGTGGGCTCCATGGTGGTCTCCCAAAGCTGCTCGGGGTCCATCTCGCCCAGGCCCTTGTAACGCTGGACGTCGAACTTCTCCGATCCGCCCATCTCCTTCAGCACTTCACCAAGCGAGCCTTCGTCATAAACGTAGCGCTCTATCTTGGTGGAGCGAGTGTTCTTCTTCTTGATGCCGAAGATGGGCGGCTGCGCAATGTAGATGTAGCCGCGGCTGATCAGCTCCGGCATGTAGCGGTAGAAGAACGTGAGCAGCAGGCAGCGGATGTGCGCGCCGTCAACGTCCGCGTCCGTCATGATCACAATGCGGTGGTAGCGCGCCTTGTCAGCGTCGAAATCGTCGCCGATGTTCGTGCCAATGGCCGTGATCAGCGAAGAGATGGTGTCAGAGGAGAGCGAACGGTGCAGACCGGCCTTCTCCACATTCAAGATCTTGCCGCGCAGCGGAAGGATGGCCTGGAACTTGCGGTCACGCGCCTGCTTGGCGGAGCCGCCTGCGGAGTCACCCTCTACGATGAAGATCTCAGAGAGCGAAGCGTCCTTCGACGAGCAGTCCGCAAGCTTGCCCGGCAGCGCGAACGAGTCCAGCACGCCCTTGCGGCGGGTTGCCTCGCGCGCCTTGCGTGCAGCCTCGCGCGCCTTGAGCGCCTGGCTTGCCTTGTTGATGATCCTCTTCGCGGGCGCGGGGTTCTCCTCAAGGTACTCCGCAAGCCCCTGGCTGACAGCATTCTGCACCAAGCCGCGAATCTCAGTGTTGCCAAGCTTGGTCTTCGTCTGGCCTTCGAACTGCGGATCGTGTAGCTTGACGGAGATGACAGCGGACAGGCCTTCGCGCGCATCCTCGCCCGTCAGGTTGGGGTCCTTCTCCTTGAGCAGTCCCTTGCCACGCGCGTAATCGTTGATGGTGCGGGTCAGCGCGTTCTTGAATCCGTCAAGATGCGTGCCGCCTTCCGTGGTGTTGATGTTGTTCGCGAACGCCATGATGTTGGACGTGTAGGAGCTGGACCATTGCAGCGCGATCTCAACCGTGCCGTCCGCGTTCTCTGCCTCGAAATAGATCGGCTTGTTCAGCGTTTCCTTGCCTTCGTTCAGGTACTTCACGAAGTCAACGATGCCGCCCTCTGCCTGGAACGTCTCCGAGAAGGGCTTGCCGTCTTCGCCCATATTGCGCTCATCATGCAGGATGATCTTGAGTCCCTTGTTCAGGAATGCCATCTCGCGAAAGCGGTTTGCCAGCGTATCGAAATCGAACGTGGTGGTCTCAGTGAAGATCTCCGGATCCGGCCAGAAGGTGACCATCGTGCCGGTGCCGTTCGCCTTGCCAACCTTGTGCAGCTTGGTCTTGGTGTCCCCGCGTTCGAACTCCATTTCGTACTCGTACCCGTCACGACGCACATCCACGCGCGTCATGCTGGAGAGCGCATTCACAACGGAAACGCCTACGCCGTGCAGGCCGCCGGAGGTCTTGTAGCCGCCGTCGCCGAACTTGCCGCCAGCGTGCAGGATGGTGAGGACCACCTCAACCGTGGGGATGCCTTCCGTTGGGTGCTTCTCTACCGGGATGCCGCGGCCGTTGTCAGCAACCGTGACGGAGTTGTCCTCATGGATCCAGACCTCGATCTTGTCACAATAACCGGCAAGCGCCTCATCAACCGAGTTGTCAACAACCTCATAGACCAGGTGGTGAAGGCCGCGCGGACCGGTAGATCCGATGTACATGCCAGGACGCATGCGAACGGCTTCAAGCCCCTCAAGCACGCGAATGTTCTCAGCACCGTAATTGCCATTGTTTGATGCCATAGGCTCCCCTCTGCTGCGAATAGTCTCTGAACTGGGAATTCTTGATCACAAGTGATTCATCTGGCGAATTTTACCATACAAACATACGTTTTTCGGGTAACCCATACCTCAAACGGCGCCATATGAGCCGTTCTAAGGCATGATTTTATTTTTTGATGACCACCAGTACTGCTTGCGGCCTTAAAAGGCTTACAGGATAGGTGCACATGGTGCACCTATCCTGCTTCATTCATTACGGCCTTTAACATCCCGCATGTCGCTCACGCTCATGCGGAATGTAGCGGCCTTGAGAGGACCTGTGGGCATCTCCATTGGCTCCCCTCATGTGGGCGGCTGCATCGCGCTCCCCATCATATGGGCGGCTGCATCGCAGCCGTAGTTGCCCCCTTAATAGTGGGCGGCTGCATCGCAGCCGTAGTTGCCCCCTTTACTTGTGGGCGGCTGCATCGCAGCCGTAGTTGCCCCCTTTACTTGTGGGCGGCTGCATCGCAGCCGCAGCATTGCGCCAGCAATGCGTAACGCAGGCGACAGCCTGCGAACACCCGGAAGCCAGCATCTGGTCAGGCAACCCAGCCTGACGCAGACCAACGATCTCCCTATCCAATATCCACGACCCTAGCCCGCTCCAGCATCTCCTGATCGAAATACTCGATGTTCGCCGTGGTGATGAACGTCTGCGTATCCGGCAACAGCCGCTCCACCATGGCCTGCCTGCGCGCAGCATCAAGCTCGCTCATCACATCGTCAAGCAACAGGACGGGCTTCTGATCCAGCATCTCATCTATCAGCTGAACCTCCGCCATCTTCACCGCCAGCACCACACTACGCTGCTGCCCCTGGCTTGCGAACGTCCCGGCATCCAACCCAGACACCTCGAACGCGATCCGATCCCTATTCGGCCCGGCAAGCGTCAGGTGTCGAACGCGTTCCAGCTCGCGCGTCTCCTGCAGCTTCTCTTCCAGGCTGTTCGCATCTTCCCAAGACGTCATATAGCTCACACTCAGCGGCTCCCCGTTCGAGATATCCTCATACGCAGCGGAGATATGCGGCGCCATCCGCTCAAGCAGCGCGCGCCTATAGTTCGTCAGCTGCATGGCCACCTTCACGAACACGTCCGTCATGGAATCAAGCAGCGCATCGCTCGCCTCATCCTTCAGCAGCTTGTTCCTGTGACGCAACAGCTTCTCAAAATCGCGCATGAGCTGGTAGTAGTTCGCGTTCACCTGACTGCCGATCAGATCCACTTCGCGACGCCTATATGAGTCCGAACCTTTCACTAGGCTCAGATCCTCCGGTGAGAAGATGATGGAAGGGATCAACCCTTTGAGCGTGTTGATCGGGCGCCTCTTCCCGTTCAACCAATACTCTCTGGCAGGCGCTTCAAGCCTGAGCTCAAGCTCAAGCTGCCGGTTACCGTCAGTGACATTCGCGCGAACCCTCCCGCGCGGCAACCCTTGCTTGATGAGCTCTTCAGTCTTCGCCCTGCGAAAGGAGGTCAAAGCTGTCATCAGCTGGATGGCCTCTATGATGTTCGTCTTGCCGGCGGCATTCGGACCATAGAAGATGGTCAGGTCATCGATGCCTTCAAGCGTGAAGCTGGAGTAAGAGCGAAAATCGGCCAGTTCAAGGCCTTGGATCTTGAGCGACACCGGGCTCAGTTAGATCCGCACCGGCATGATCAGATAGAGGAACGAATCATCCTCAACTGTGCGGAACACGCCCGGCTTCATAGATGTTTGCGCATCGAAGAAGACTTGATCGCCCTTGAAGACGCTCAGCCCGTCGTTCACGTAAGAGGAATTGAAGGCGATCTCAACATCTTCGCCTTCAACCCCGCAGCTCATGGTCTCTTGGACGGAGCCGACGTCTGCGGAATTCACGAAGACCTGCAACGTTTGGGTGGCGTTGTTGATGTCGAACCGCATCGGCGCGGAACTGGAGCTCAGGATGGACGCGCGCTTCACGCTTGAGCTGAACGGCCCAAGGTCAAGGGTGACGCGTGTGGTGTGGTCAGTTGGCAAGAGCTGCCTGTAATTCGGGTAGTTGCCTTCGATGCGACGGTTGATGAAGATGGTGTTGCCGCAGGTGATCACAACCTGATTCTCAGCAAGGGAGAGCGTTACCTCCTCATCGGCGGGAATGACGCTGCAAACATCGCTCATGAATGAACCGGCTATGACCGCCTGGAATTCGCCTGATCCAGTTCCTTCCATCTTCGTCTTCGCCAGTGCGAGGCGATACGAGTCAGTGGCCACCATCTTCAAGCTGTCTTCTTCGAACTCGATCAGCACGCCAGTGAGTATGACACGGCTCTCATCCCTGGAGACCACCTTCGAAACCTTCTTCGCCATCTCTATGAAAGTGCTTGCAGGGATGGTGATGCTCTGATTCGTGTCAACAGTTGGGAACCCGGGGAAATCCTCAGGATTCAGCGTGCGAACCGAGAACGTCGAGGTATCACACGTTATCTGCGCACCAGTGTCATTGGTCTGAACATGGATGGCAGCGTCTGGCAAGCTGCGGATTATCTCGGAGAACAGCTTTCCAGGAATGACGGTCTTCCCAGGCTCCTCTATCAACGCGGAGACCGTGTATTGAACGGAGAGCTCAAGGTCAGTTGACTGCAGTGTGATGGAATCAGTAGCGGTCTCAACATATATCCCAGATAGGATCGGAAGAGTAGACCTGTTCGAAACGCCCTTCATGATGATATTCAAGGCGTTCTGCAATTCCATCTTATTGATGCTGAATCTCACTGCTCAACCTTTCGTTGCCCCTCCCCCGATTATATATGACTCCCCAGGTCAATGACACTGCCCCGTGCTTAATGTCATTGACCTATTTGGTCATAATTTGAAAAACCGTCTCGAAAGCCATAGATTCACCCTGATTCATTCATTTTTCAGACTCATGTTTCATCGCATTGAAAATGATTGAAATCAATGAACATCACAAGGGTTTTCACTGATTAATATCACAGGCTTTGTGGATAATGTTGAAAAGAACGCGAACTTCTGAGCTTTTTGATCCTTTTCGCGCCTTTGTACTCGCAAAACGTTGGAAATCACATGATTCTTGATTGTGAATTTCTTGTGAGTACATTTTCAGGTTCAATTATTCATAGCTTCTGACCTGCGCAAACATCAATCCAACACCAAAACGAATATCTGTTCTAGTTCCTGAAATGAATGATCGAAACCAGGAGGTCGCTCTCTGACTCTTTCAGTTGTTCTATCAGGGAATCGCTTGAAAAAGCTAAAAGTCAAGCATAATTTTCGAAAGTTTTTCACCGCTTTTAATATTACTCCCCAGATTAGATTTAACGAATTCAATAGTTTTCCACTATTTCTGAATAAATTGTTGAAAACATTGAATTTTCTCCATGTTTTCAAGTTTATGAATCCCTTTGAATCTATACTGTTGAATCCCATGGAGAGCAACACGACATATTCTTTGGAAGAGGTCACTGATATAGGGCCCTTGGATTATGTCAAGTCTCCTGCCCGTATAGCCATATATGATGATCTGCTCAGCTCTCCGAAGATCGTTGACGTAGAGCCTAATTTCACTCGTGAGTTCTTAGGAGAACTAGCTTCTTCTATACATAGAGAAGCTAAAGACGCTGGTGGATCCATTCCATATTCAGTGATCATGCAAGTTTCAGAGAATTTCATTCACGCTAGATTCACTGAGATGGTGGTATCCATCTTCGATGATGGGAACACCATTCGCTTCACAGACCAAGGCCCTGGAATAGCTGACAAGGAGAAATCCCAGCTTCCAGGTTATTCCTCTGCAACTCAAGAGATGAAGCAATACATCAACGGCGTGGGTTCCGGCCTTCCAATAGTCAAGGAATACCTTGAGATGAAGAACGGGCGGATCCAGATAGAAGACAACCTTGATACTGGCGCTGTGGTGACCATCAGCCTCTCAGAGAACAAGCCGAAGGTTTCCATAGAATCCCCCGCAATGGAAGCAAGCTCTTCTGGTTCACTGGGGATAGAGATGATCCTACCAATGCTCACGAAGAGGGCAAAGGAGTTCCTCCCTCTCTTCAAGACCAATAGCATCTGGGGAGTGAAAGACCTCTACACCACTACCAATATCCCAAGCGGGAGCATGTACAACGAACTGAAGAAGCTCCGTGACCTTGGTGTTGTCACGCAAGTGGGAAAGAAATACACCCTCACTCCCTTAGGTGAGCAGATCGTCCGCCAACTTTGACCTACTCTTGAGATTCTTCAAGGATCTCCTTTATAAGCATGCAGCGAAATTATCACTGTTGTTACGCCCTCTTCCCTTGTAAGTGGACCCCTCTTTAAGAGTGGGCGTCGGCATTGCCGATGCAGCTGTGCGCCAGCACAGCGAAATGAGGGTGATAACTCGAAATACCCGGATAGGTGTTCTGCGCCAGGCAAGGCTGCCTGACCAGTTGCTTGCATCCGGGTGTTCACAGGCTATCGCCTGTGTTACGTTGCACTGACGTGCAACTGCGCTTGCAATGCAAGCGCCCACAGGTAGGAGTTGGGGGCGAGGTGCGCACGCCAGCAGTCCGGGTCGTCGCGTTGCGTCACGCCATAAGATCGGTGCCTTGCCGCTCATAGGCAAGCGGGAGCGAGTTTGAGGAAATCTATGTGCTGTCCGGATGGTTGTCCTGCACCAGGCTAGGTGGCCTCACGGCCACCGATCCGGATGCTCCCCCTCATGTGTGGGCGGCTGCATCGCAGCCGCAGCTGTGCGGGAATCCGAGCTGAGCGAAGCGATGCGAGGATGAGAGCACAGCGCAACTTGCCCGAAAGGGCAAGAACAGCCGGAGAGTAACCTCTATTTCTGCATTCCTATTCAAATAGAGAACCTGAGCACATTTCAATGATCTCAAATTTCTCATTGAAAATTGTGGAAAACTCCTATAATTGTGCAAAACTCATCGCACTCTAAACACCGCATCCCTCAACTCAACTGTATATAGGAAGGGCTCTCATGCAGACTTCTGAGCTCAATGAAAAATGGAATGCCATCTGTGACAAGGTCGCTTCATATCCTGAAGTGGTGCAGTCCCAGTTCAACGCGCTACTGACACGCATCCAACCCCAAGCGATCAGCGACGGCTTCTTGCTGCTGACCACCGAGAACAGCTTCATGAAGACGTGGGCGGAAAAGAACTTCTCCGGTGTGATCCTCAGGGCATGTGAAGACCTCTATCAAATGCCATTCAACGTCCTGATAGAGATCGATGAATCCCCTTCGCAAGCTGTGACCCCATCCGCTACACCCGCTCAAACAACGCCAATGCCGCAGCCACAACCCGCAGCATCTTCCATGGATAGCAGGTTCCAGATACCTGATTTCGTGGAAGAGACCGTGATCAAAGAGGTGTCGAACACCCCTGAAGCGCCGGATAGCAGGGCTAGCAACCCTCTCCTATCCCCGGATCCTTCGCTCTCAAGCTTCACGTTCGAGAACTTCGTCATCGGTGAATCGAACAGGATGGCTTACTCGATGGCTGTCCAGGTAGCGGAATTCCCGGGCAACACGCCATTGAATCCTCTATTCATCTACGGCCGCAGCGGCTTGGGCAAGACCCACCTGATGCGCGCTATCCAGGATTACATCAACAGAACGCGCCCGGATCTTGTGACCATCTATGTGGATTCTGAAGAGCTGATCAGTGAATACACGGATGCGGTTGCTCAACACGATCGTGAGAAATCCAGCTACAAGAACTTCAAAGCTCATTACGAAACGGCTGATGTCTTGCTCGTTGATGACATCCAATACCTGCAGGGCAAGACCCAAACGCTGGATATAGTCTTCCAGATCTTCAACAAGCTGATCTCACAAGGCAAGCAGATCATCCTGTCTGCGGACCGCGCCCCTAAGAACATCGACATCGAAGAGCGCTACAGCTCAAGATTCATGCAGGGCGGCACGGTGGATATCCAACCTCCTGAGGTGGAAACCAAGATGGCCATCGTGAAGAGCTATATAAATGAGTACCGTTCAATGCAGGGAAATGAGTCCCTCTACATCCCTGAAGAGATCCAGGAATACATTGCGGAGAACTCAGGTTCTAATATTCGCGAACTTAAGGGTGCAGTCACGATAGTCATCTACCACATGAACCTTCCTGAGCATCCTCCCATTTCCATCAATGAGGTGAGCAACCTGCTAGAGGATCACTTCATGGGGATGATGTCCAAGAACCTGACCATTGAGGATATCCAAAAGCAGGTTGAATCCTATTACAAGGTGAAGCACGCAGACCTGATAGGTTCATCCAGAGCTCGTGAAGTGGTCTTCCCAAGGCAGATCGCGATGTATCTCTGCAGGCAGCTCCTTGATGTCCCTTACGAGACCATTGGAATGAAGTTCAACAAGGATCATTCCACAGTCATGTATACGGTTGGAAAGATCGAGAACATGCTGTTAGAGAACAGGAATGTGCAAGAAGAGGTAGAAGTTCTGAAGAAATTGATCAAAGAATTGTGAGTTATCTGACATCATCACTGATCAAGCGCTTTCTCATGTATTCTTGTTGAAAGAAGCTACATTTTCTGAACAGCGAATCCTTGATCTTTTTGCTCCATTCATCAGGGATTCGCCACTTTTTCATCATTTCAACAATCCTTATTACAATAATCATTCAAAGAACATCTAATCCTTCATCACTTCCTCTTGTACATTTCGCGAACTTCAGCCATTCCCAAATTAATGGATTGACATGCTCTTTTGCTGAGATATACTTTCCAGTCACTTGACGCTATTTCCAAGAAGAAGGACTACTCATGAAGCGTACATACCAACCAAACAAGCGCAAGCGCGCTAAGTGCCATGGTTTTCGTGCAAGGATGTCAACCAAGGGTGGACGTGCAGTTCTAGCAAGAAGGCGTGCTAAGGGTCGTAAGCGTCTTTGCGTCTAGCTCTGAACCTTGAATGTCATCAAATCCAGTGATGAGATATCAAGGATGTTCTCTACTGGAACGCGCCTCTCGAATAGATATCTGACCTTCATCTATGACAAGCAGGTAAATGAACACGACCTAAAAGGTCGTGTTGCTTTTATAGCAGGCAAAAGGAATGGCAACGCAGTTTGGAGGAATTCAGCAAAGCGCCGCATGCGTGAGATCTATAGGCAGCTAGATGGGGAGTGGAAAGGTCATGACATCCTCTTCATAGCTAAGTCAAGCATCCTTGCTGGAGACTATTCAAAGGTTCTCGCTGCATGCCAAGAGACGCTGAAGAAGATCCATGAATGAAGAAGGGATGAATGCTCTCGCTAGATTCTTGAAGCGTATTCCAATGAATATAGCGATAGGACTGATCACCTTCTATAGATGGATCATCTCCCCACTCTTACCTTCATGCTGCAGATTCGTCCCAACCTGCTCAGAGTACGGCATAATGGCATTCAAAAGGTTTGGCTTCTTCAGAGGCTTCATCTTGACAGCGAAGAGGATCGGAAGATGCAGACCAGGGGGACCGCACGGTTATGATCCAGTCCCTGATGCATATCCGGTCAAGAAGAAAGAAGAGTTAGGCTAGTCAATGTGGGATGTATTTAAAGACTGGATATTCCAGGCCATCAACTTCTTCTACCAAATGGTGGGAGACTGGGGCCTGGCTATCATAATAGTCACCATTATCTTCCGCGCCATAGTTGCTCCGCTCATGCATAAGCAAGCGAAGTCCAACTACAAGATGCAGAAGATCCAGCCTGAGATCCAGAAGATCCAATCCAAATATGCTGGTGATCAGGTGAAGATGAGCCAGGAGATGCAAAAGCTCTACGCGGAGGCGAAGTTCAATCCTCTAGCTGGCTGCTTGCCAATGCTCCTGCAGATGCCTATCTTCATCGCGCTCTTCCAAGTATTGCGTGAGATGGGCGGAAGGGAAGAGGTTCAGAACTTCACCTTCTATAATCTGGTGCCGAACTTGACTCAAAGCCCTTCTGGAGCTTTCTCTGAGGGTATTGGAACATTTGTTCCATATTTGATCCTTATGGTCATATTCGCTGGCGCAACATTCTTCCCAATGATCCAGCAGCAATTGAAGAGCAAGGACAGCAAGCAACGTAATCAGACTCTGATAATGGCTGCTGTGATGAGCATCTTCATGCTTTGGATCTCTTGGGGTTCACCTGCAGGCGTTCTTCTTTTCTGGGGTGTCTCTTCACTCATCGGCATTGGCCAGAATCAATTCACGCTTGCTCGTTGCCGCAGGCAAGATGCTGAGAAGGAAGCTGAAGAAGCTTTGGTCGCAAAGCCTGTTGAGGTTGAGGTTGTTCGCAAGGAAAAGAAGAAGCGTCCTACTAAGAAGCGTTAGATGAGAATGTTTCACGTGAAACATTCTGTTTGCTGAAGGAGACAATGATGGATGAGAACATTATTGAATCTGAAGAAGTAGTAGATCAGGAGATAGAAGAGGTGGATCTGGATAGGATCGCTGATATTTCTATTGAGACCCTTCAAGGAATCCTTGCTCATTTCGATGTTGGTGAGATCACCATTGATGAATATGAAGGTGATGAAGGTGAGCTCATCCTTGACATTACAGGTGATGATCTAGCTGTTCTGATAGGTCGCTACGGTAGAACGCTTGATTCTCTCCAGTTCTTGATCTCAGCCATCAACTTCAGGAAGCTTGGTTTCAGGTATCCAGTAGTGGTTGATGTTGAAGGTTATAAGAGCAGGCAAAGGGACAAGATAGAGAATATCGCAAGGTCAGCAGCCAGGCGTGCTGTCACTCAAGATAGAGACATTCCCCTAAGGCCGATGAATCCATATGAGCGTCGTTTAGTCCATATTGCTTTGAAGGATGATAATAGGGTCACTACTGAATCAGAAGGTGAAGGTCCTAATCGCCACGTGGTTGTTTCTCCTGCGTAGCCTTCTGACTGAATAGATTATCTTAAGGGTGTTCGACATGAACACCCTTTCTTATTTGAATGGCTTCTTCTGGGCCATACCTGTTCTTCTTGGCAGCTTCACCTCTGGCTCCTTGAATCTCTCGAACACTAGGATCCTTCTATGGGTTACTCCGTCACTGAGGTGGAACTCTCTGTCGGATATCAACATCATCCCAAGCTTATCTTTTAAGTTGATAGCGGTATCGAACTCGTCCGGCTCTACATTCGCTTTCAAGCAGATAAGCCTTCCATTTTCAGCCAGCAAAGGTGCAGCAAGCTCCAATAAAGATGGTAGAGATGATAGAGCTCTAGCTGTAAGAGCAGTGAACCTCTCTGTATCTTGGGGATATTCTTCTATCCTGCCTGCATAACAGCTGATCTGTTCTGATAGACCTAATGATGAGATCATCTCTTCAACAGCTTTCATCTTCTTCTGTACTGAATCGAATAATACCGTCTTTCTACCGCTCATGATTCCTAGAGGAACTCCTGGAAAACCGCCCCCAGATCCTAGATCTCCATATGAACCTTCAGGAGAATTATTCAATTCAGATAATGCAGACAAAGAATCTTCTATATGAAGCACCTTTGCCTCTTGAACATCTGTTATCCTTGTCAAATTAATCTTGGAGTTGGTTTTTATGACCTTCTCTAAGTATTTCTCGATCAATTCTTCTTGCTTAGTTTGCATATTTCTCCTTACAGATTGTTTCACGTGAAACAATCTGATGGTCAAGCTCGAATGTTTCACGTGAAACATTCGGTTCTATTAGATGTAACCATACATCATGGTTTGCTATACTCACCGGCAATTGAGAGGAGATTATCTGGTGAACCCGCAAGATAGGCAAAATACAGCACAAAATCCAGCGTCTTATGATGACTTTGACATTGAGAATGCTGAGGTAGTCATAAGGGATGTGACTCCTCCTGTTGAGGATCAGATGGATATCAAGACGCTCAAGAGCTATAGGGACAAGAAACCTGTAGACCATGTCATTGGACAAACTAGGGTCATTGCTATCCTCAACCAGAAGGGTGGAGTAGGTAAATCCACTACTGCTATCAATCTTGCTGCAGCACTTGGCGAACAAGGCAAGCAAGTTCTTCTAGTTGATCTTGACCCTCAAGGGAACTCATCAAGCGGTCTAGGTATAGACAAACCACTAGTAAACAATTGCATATACGATGTGCTTCTCAATGATGTACCGATCCAGGAGGCCATCATCCCTGATATCTATCCTGAGCTTGACATCGTTCCAGCCACTATCAATCTTGCTGGTGCAGAAGTTGAGTTGGTTTCTGAGATAGCGCGTGAGAACAGGCTGAAAGATGCGATCGGTGCTATTCGCGGTAAATATGATTACGTACTGATAGATTGCCCACCCTCACTTGGCCTGCTCACTGTGAATGCCCTTGTTGCAGCAGATAAGCTCCTAATCCCTATCCAATGTGAGTTCTATGCACTGGAAGGTGTGACAAAACTTCTTGAATCAATGAAACGTGTCAAAACTCGCCTGAATCCTACTCTGGATATATTCGGTGTGCTTCTCACAATGTATGATTCCCGCACAACTCTTTCAAAGCAAGTTGTTGATGAGGTTCAAGGATACTTTGGAAAGCTCGTCTTCAATACGCTCATTCCAAGAACTGTTAAGCTTTCTGAGGCTCCAAGCTTTGGAATGCCCATCACAGAATATGATCCAAATGGCAAAGGTGCTATTTGTTACAAGGAATTGGCAAGGGAAGTGATAGAACGTGGCTAAGAATACTCGCAGTGGCCTTGGTAGAGGCCTCAACTCCCTACTGAGCGGTGCATCTGATTCTCCTTCTCGCACTACTGAGAGAGAGCGCATCGTATATAACGAGAATGAGGAAGTGGATTACTCTGACCAAGATGCAAAGCTCAGCGGTCGTACTGGAAGCTTTGAAAGAGTATCTCAACAGCCACAAAAGCAGGCATCACAAGCTAGCGCTTCTTATCAGCCGGTTTCCTCACCAAGCCAAACTGGGAATCTGAAGCCCTCTTCCAATCTCATCAACTCAACCATCACTCAAACTGCTCCAGCTCCGAAGCCTGTAGAGAAGAATGTTTCACGTGAAACATTCAGTGAGCTTAAACAATCTACTGAGGCTAAAGCTGCTAAAGAGCAGCCAAAAGAGGATGCAAAGGAAGATATCGGCACCATCAGTGAGATGGATATCGAACTCATCGCACCAAATCCTGATCAGCCGCGCACTAACTTCAAGAAGGAAGAGCTGGAAGAACTTGCAAGCTCCATCAAGCGTGAAGGTCTCATCCAACCGATACTCATCCGCCAGATCGAAGATGGGTCTTACCAGATAATCGCTGGAGAGCGTCGTTGGCAAGCTGCTAAGAAGGCCGGTCTGAAGAAGGTTCCCATTCAGATTAAAGATGTTGATGACGACAAAGCTCTTGAGATCGCGCTGATAGAGAACATCCAACGTTCGGATCTGAATCCCATCGAAGAGGCTTATGGGTACAGGCGCTTAATGGAGCGCCGTAAGATGACTCAAGCAGACATCGCACAAGCAGTCTCAAAAGGCCGCTCTACCATTGCGAACGCGCTTCGCCTGCTCGATCTTCCAGAAGAAGCCCAGCAACTGCTGTTTGAAGATAAGATCACTGCTGGCCATGCTCGTGCTATCCTCTCTGTGCCTACTAAGGATGGTCGGGAATCTCTTACCAAGAAGATCGTTGAGAATAAGCTCAGCGTTCGTGACACAGAGTCTATTGCAAGGCTGCTATCCAATAAGAAGGATAATAAGGGCAGCAATAGAGAGCCTTTGCCTGCAAGGTATAAGGCTGTTGCTAAGACCCTTCGTGATCTGCTTGAGACCAACGTCAGGATCAAATCCTCTAAAGGCAAGAACAAGATAGAGATAGAGTTCCAGGACGAAGCAGAGCTCGAACGCTTATTCAGAGAGATAAGCGCTGGCTTCGAAGATTAGAAAAGCGGGTGCAAAGCACCCGTTTTTTCATTAATTCAACCTAACCACTATTTAGTTTGGTGCAGAGATTCATAGCTTTCTTCTACAGCTTCATAATTTCTTTCAGCTGGCCACAAGCACCGTTGATGTCGAAACCCCTAGAGTTCCTCACACTCACAGGTATCAAAGACTCAGCTAGAGCTTGCTGCCAATGCTTGATGGTTGCAGAGCTTGATGGCTTATAAGGCGCCGCCATGATCTCATTGTATGGGATCAGATTCACATGACAGTTGATCCCATCACAGAAGAGGATCAGCTGCTCAAGGTCAGAATCAGAGTCATTCACACCATCTATCAGCATATACTCTAAAGTGACCCTGCGTCCGCTCTCTTGGTTATATTGGATCAAAGCCTGCTGCAAGTCGTTTAACGGCTGGTTCTTGCAACCAGGTATCAGCTTATCCCTTACCTTCTGCTTGGCGGAGTGAAGGGAAACAGCCAGTCTGAACTGCTCAGGCTCTTTCGCGAACTTCAAGATGCCATCTATAATCCCTACGGTTGACACCGTTATCTTGCGCGCACCAATATTCAATCCAGGATCAGTATTCATCCTCCTGAGAGCCGTCATCAGGTTGTCGTAGTTCAAGAACGGTTCACCCTGGCCCATGGCAACCACATTGCTCACATGCGTACCGAAATCATCTCGCACGGCAACAACCTGATCAACCATCTCATTCGTAGTCAGATTCCTATTAAACCCGGCGTGACCCGTCGCACAAAAAGAGCACGCCATAGGACACCCGGCCTGCGTAGAGAAGCAAACCGTGAGCCGCTTGATCTTCTCGCCGTTCTCGCCCTGTGTGATGGGCATCCCAACGGTTTCAACAACAGTGCCATCGCTGAACTGCGTCAGGTACTTCTTAGTCCCATCGGAGGAATCCTCAGCCTTGATCTGCTCCGCGCCCTCAAGCGGGAACTCGTTCGCCAGACGCTCACGAAGCGCCTTGCTCAGATTCGTCATTTGGTCATAGTTGCTGACGTTGTGCTTATGGAACCACTCGTACAGCTGCTTCGCCCTGAACTTGGGCTCACCCAACCCCTCAACAACATCCACAAGCTCTGATTTGCTGAGATTCCTGAGATCGGTCATATTCGCCGCCTAAAGAGAGAGTGTCAAAAACTGATAAAGCAATTATACTTCCCTTATCATCCCTTGAAGAAAGAGAACAAATGTTCGATAATACTTCAAAGAAATCCCTCAAAGTTGCTCTCATTGCAGGTGGAACAAGTGGCGAACGCCCCATCTCTTTAGCCTCGAAAGATGGTGCAAAAGCAGCGCTTGAAGAGGCAGGTCATGAAGTCATATGGTTAGATCCTGCTGAAAAGAGCCAGCTTGCCGCATTGATCACTGATGATTTCGACGTTGCCTTCCTCGCCCTCCACGGCAAAGGCGGCGAAGATGGCACCATACAGGGCTTCCTTGAGCTAGCAGGCATTCCCTACACCGGCTCAGGCGTGGCCAGCAGTGCCATCAGCATAGACAAGCAGAAAGCCAAGCTCTTCTACCAGGAGCACGCCATCCCCACGCCGCGTTCAACCTACATCCAGCGTGGCCAGGCCTATGACCCTGCGCAGATCGTCCAACAGCTAGGCCAAAAGCTGGTAGTCAAAGCCGCAACAGAAGGCTCCTCGCTGGGCGTCTACATCACAGAAGGCCAAGAAGAGCTCCAGCAAGCCATCCAAGATGGTCTCCAGATCGACACCGCCGTCCTGATCGAGCAATACATCCAAGGCACAGAGCTCACAGTGGTTGTCCTCGGCGCCGGTCCCACCGCGGAAGTGCTGCCCATCATTGAGATCATCCCGCAAGCAGCCTCGTACGACTTTGACTCCAAATACGCGCCCGGCGGCTCCGAGCACATCTGCCCCGCGCGCCTGACGCCGGAGCAGACCACGCGCATCCAGCAGCTTGCGAAAGCAGCTCACAACGCCTTGGGTTGCCACGGAGTGTCCCGCACTGATTTCATCCTGGACGCGAACGACGAAGCATGGACCCTGGAGACGAACACCATCCCAGGGATGACCGCCACCTCACTCTTGCCGGATGCCGCGCGTGCGGCCGGAATGACTTTCCCGGAGCTTTGCAACAGACTGATTGAGAGCGCGTTTGAGAAGGCGAACGCCTCTAACATGAGCACCAGTTCATAAAACACCAAAACCCACCCTTAGAACGGCTCCTACGGCCTCAAAAGTGCTGCACAGGCAAAGAACATGCCTCTGCACTTTTATAACGGCCTTTAACATGGCTGCTCATTCCATTCGCACCCATGTAGCGGCCTTGGTGGCCTCCCGGCCACCTTTTCAATCCAACCTCTGCGGTAGGCGTCTCCATCAGAGACGCAGCATTGCGCTCCCCATCATGTGGGCGGCTGCATCGCAGCCGCAGTTGCACGCCAGTGCAACGTAACGCAGGCGATAGCCTGCGAACACCCTGATACAAGCAATCAGTCAGGCAACCTAGCCTGGCGCAGACCAGCAATCCGGGCATTTCGGGCTGCCGCCCTCATTTCGCTACCTTTCCGCCCTTCGGGTTTACAGGTAGCTGCGCTTGCAATGCAAGCGCCCACTCTTAAAGGGGTGTTCTTCCCACCTTGCTGCAATGCTGCAACCCAGAACGCCCGCGTGCCAAGCTACCCCTTCACAGCCCCGGCCTCGATGAACACCCGATACAGCTCCAAGCGCCCCTCGATCACCTCAGCCAACCGACGTATCGCCTCGGTGATGCTCTCCGGACTCTCATAGCTGAAATTGATCCGCATGCAATTCTTGCCCGCAGACCCCTCCGGATAGAAGGAATCCCCTGGCACATACGTCACGCCAGCCTCCAGCGCCTCCGCCAGCATTGACCCGGTATCCACATAATCCGGCAACGTCACCCACACGAACAACCCGCCCTCCGGATGCGTCCACTTCGCCTCCGGCGGGAAGAACTCCTCAAGCGCCGCCAACATGGCATCGCGCCGCTCAGTGTAGGTGCAAATGAACCTCTGCAAGGTGCGCTGCCAGGGTAGGTCCTCGAAATAGTGCTGAACGATCGCCTGATCAAGCGAGCTGCCGCAAAGGTCCGCGCCTTGCTTCGCCAAGTTCACCTTCGAAAGCACATGATCCGGCGCCACGATCCACCCAACGCGCAGGCCAGGCGCAAAGATCTTGGAGATCGTCCCCAGGTAGATCACCTGGTCATCCAGCGCCTTCAACGGGATCTGATGCCCGCCATCAAAGCGAATGCGCCCGTACGGATCATCCTCAATCACCAGGAAATCGTACTCATGCGAAAGCTCGATCAGCCGCCGGCGGCGCTCAGGTGACATGGTCACCCCGCTGGGGTTCTGGAAGTTCGGGATCACATACGCATACTTCAAGCGGGGGTTTCCCTTTCCGATGCGCTTGAGCTCCTCTTCCAGCAGATCCATCCGCATGCCATCCTCATCCATCTCGATGGCATGGATATCCGGCTGATACGCGGAGAACGCCTGCAGCGCTCCAAGATAGGTTGGACCCTCCGTCAAGATGATGTCACCAGGGTCTATGAACACCTTTGCTAACAGATCAAGTGCCTCTTGTGCACCGCTTGTCAACACTACATTCTCGGGTTTTGCACGTACCCCGATGTCCCTCAGAAGCCCGCAGACCACCTTGCGCGTCTGAGGCCGCCCGTTCGTCGGCCCGTACTGGTAAGCCACGGACATGTCATGGATATCATTGACGGCTGCCATCATGGCGCGATCAACGTCCTCTTTCGGCAGCAGGCGAACGTCAGGCATGCCACCTGAAAGCGAGATGATATCTGGCCTTGTGGCTGCAGAAAAGAGGTCGCGAACTGGGGACGAGCGCATGTGATTGATGCGGCTTGCAACCTTCTTGTTGGATGTGTCGAACTCCAGATGTGCGGTGCTGCTCACGAGATGCTCCTTGTATGCTGCGAATCTCAAGCTTGCGTTCTAGCTGTCCGTATTGTATTGCGTCATAATGGCGTTCGTTGATAACGTTGTTCAAAAGGTGGGGAAAGTGGACTTCGCGGAGATCTATCACTTCCTGTTCGAGACATACGCAGGCATCGGCATCCTGGTGGGTGCAGGCATCATCCTGAGCATCCTCGTCAGCATCATCTTCGAGGTCCGCACTCGCAAGATCTACAAGGACCACAAGGCAGACAAGGACGAATGGTCTATCTTCGATGATGACGACGAGGAACAGGAAGACTGACCTCCTTGCGGCCTTAAAAATGCTTACAGAATAGGTGCACATGGTGCACCTATTCTGCTTCATTCAAAACGGCCTTTAACATCCCGCATTCGCTTTAGCGCTCATGCGGAATGTAGCGGCCTTGAGAGGACCTGTGGGCGTCTCTATTGCACCCCCTAACTAGTGGCGCTTGCATTGCAAGCGCAGCATTGCGCCAGCAATGCGTAACGTAGGCGCCAGCCTACGAACACCCAGATCCCATTCAACGTATAATCTCTGCAGGAACAGTCATCAACTCCTGTCAAAAGAGGAGCGAAAATGTCACTGAAAGTTGCAGTTCTCATGGGAGGCCAGTCATTCGAGCGAGAATTCTCGCTCGAAAGCGGCAAGCTCGTTTGCGATGCGCTGACAGAAGCTGGTCACAAAGTGGTGCCGCTGGACACAACGAAGGACCTTGTCCCAACCCTCCGCTCAGAGAAGCCCGACGTTGTGTATAACGCCCTCCACGGCAAGCACGGCGAAGATGGCACCATCCAAAGTCTCCTGGAGTTCCTCGGCATCCCCTTCGTCGGCTCTCCCGCAAGCGTCTGCCACAGGGCGTACAACAAGGATGCCCTTCACTCCAGTCTGTACAAATATCGCGAACTGACCGGGGAAGATGGCGTTGCCTCATGGCCACAGGGCGTGTTCATCTCGAAGGACGCCTTCAAGGACATGGGTGCCGCAACCGCGCTCGACCTGGTGTCTGAGCGCGTGATCGGTGGTTACCCGGTGGCAGTGAAGCCGGCGCACGGCGGCAGCGCGCTTGGCATCCACAAGGTTGAGAGCCAAGACCAGCTAGGCGAGGCCATCTTGGACGCCCTTTCCTATGATGATGCTGTCAACATCGAACAGTGGATAGACGGTGTAGAACTAGCCGTTTCCATACTCGGTACCGGATGGGATGCACATGCGCTACCTCCTGTGGAGATCGTGGCCAAGGGCACTTTCTATGACTCTGAGGCGAGGCTCAGCGAGGATCAGGTGGACTTCTTCTGCCCGGTTCGCCCTGAGTCGTTGTCTCCAGATCCAGTTGAGGCTGATGCCATTCGCGCAGAGATCGAACGCGCCGCGCTGGAAGTGTATCGTGCGTATAGCGTCCGTGACCTGGGCCGTATCGACATGATCTGGGATGGCGCCCAAGCCAAGTGCTTCGAGGTTGACGTGTCTCCTGGAATGACCAGCCACTCGCTGTTCCCAACAGCTTGCAAGGCTGCAGGCCTCACCATGCCAGCGGTACTGGATCAGCTGGTGACCACCGCCGCCGGAAGGGCCGCATTCGAAAGATAACCTGACCTGCACCCTTACGGCCTCAAAAATATGTCGCGGGTGCGTTGCATCTGCTCCTTTCATTACGGCCTTTAACTTTGAATTGCGGAAACGCAATTCAAAGTAGCGGCCTTGGCGCACTCACGTGCGCCTTAGCCGGGTGAAACCATTCCAACACATTCTGTGGGCGCTTGCATTGCAGCCGCAGTTGCCCCCTTGCCTGTGGGCGCTTGCATTGCAAGCGCAATTGCCCCCTTAATAGTGGGCGTCTCCATTGGAGACGCAGCATTGCACCCCGTAACCTGTGGGCGGCTGCATTGCAGCCGCAGTTGCACGCCAGTGCAACGTAACGCGGACGCCAGTCCGCGAACACCCGGATGCCAGCATCAGACCAGGCAACCTAGCCTGGCGCAGACCAGCTTGCTGGACGATGCGGGCTTCTACCCTACCTTCCCAGATAGCCCATCTGCGCCAGGCCACCTTACCTGCCCTGCAACTACATGCCAGCTGCCCTTGCCCTTTCGGGCAAGTTACGCTGTGCTCTCATCCTCGCATCGCTTCGCTCATCTCGGATTCCCACACAGCTGCGTTCGCAATGCGAACGCCCACAGAACTGTCATTGACCAAATTGGTCATAATTCGGAAGGCGAACGGCATCAAGCGAGATTTGGGAATTTTGAATTGTGGAAATTTGAAGGTTTTTGAAAAAATTTTCAACAGAATTCACACCCAGAATCCCACATCGAAAATTTCCCCTTGCCAAACTGTAAACAAAGTGTTTACGTCGCTGAACAGGGCAAAGTCAACCAGCAAGAACTCCCTGAACGACGCCATCTTTTCCACATCACAATTCGTCCACAATTCACGCACTTGATATCCATTTGAATCTTGCCTTGACCTGCGGGTATAGTGCACATTGCTATCACTGGCGAAGTGTGCCTATACGCGCGTACACACGCGCGTATAAGGCCCCGGGGACGGGAACCCCGCGGGCCATCAAGGCACGTGCGCCACGCGATGAGCTGGTGCTGGGAAACACCAAAGGTAGGAGCGGGACGCGCCATGAGATCCGCAGACAACTGCAGTTCGTGGCTCGTCTCACAAACCGCGGGCAACCGCCCGCAGATGGGGAAAAGCATGAGCAATCACGAACGCAGGAGTGCCGAGGCAGGCTCCACGCGACTGGACGCAATGCGCGAACAGTTCGCGGCGAAGCTGTCCAGTGCACGCCACGCAAGCCAGGCGAAGCCCGGCATGCGCACGGAAGGGGCACCCGCCCAGACCAAGGAGCAATCCTCGGGCAAGAGCCCGAAGCATGCATCCGCGCCCGCACGCGCAAAGCGCGTCGTGCGAGTAGCGAACGCATGCCCCGTGAACCGCGGCCGCAAGATCGAAGCAGCGGCCCCGGCCATCACACAGGCCCAATCACAGCAAACACAGGCAGAGGTCTCAACCCAGGCTATCACCACGGCGTCAGCCGAGACGGCCTCAACCCAGACTCTGCCCTCTACCCCTCAAGGAGCATTGGATCAGGCGATGCTGCCGAAATCCGATTCTGCAGGGCAAGAGATCTGTGATATCCCATCACAGATCTCGCAGACCGAAGCCAAGGATGAGGCGGTATCGACTGATCCAAAATTCGCACGCAAGGCTACCCCATCAGCCGCGCGCGCTTCCCGCTCCTCTTCCCAGAACAATGCCATCGCACATATATATGAAGGCACGGTTGCTATGAACGAATCCTCCGAATCCAAGAAGGTCGCTAACTTGATACAGTCCACTGAGCGCAAGAGCTCCGCGAAAGCCGCCCAGGCACGAAAGGCCGCCAAGCGCAACAAGCGCGCGGCTGCTGCAGCATCCACCAAGAAGCGTGGCGCAACTCTTCGCGCCCTGACGGCTGCGGCACTGGCCGCAACCCTCTGCTTCGGCTCAGCCGCAAGCGCGTTCGGCACCAGCCAGGACGCTGACCCGGCCGCCGGCGCGGACGCGGCCGCCACGGAAAGCACCCCGGACATCATCAGCCAGGAGACGCCCATCGTCTCCTCCACTGACAACGCCGCCGCCGGCACACAAGGCCAAGGCGCCGCGGCCGAGGGCGTGGACATCATCTCCACCCAGATGCGCCTCACGGACAGCGCGGGTTCCGGCAACGCAAGCAACACCATCAGCGGCACCGTGTCCATGAACTCTGACACGGACGTCTTCCAGGCCGACGGCATCACGTACCGCGCCGTCCTCCCGCAAGACCTCGCCCAAACCTACGACATGACGCCGCAAGCCGCGGTCATCGGCCTGACGGACTCCATGCTCGGCCAGGACACCGTTGAGATCCCGGCGCAGGTTACCAGCAACGGCATCACCTATGACGTCGTTGCCCTCGGTGAGCGCGCGGCCGGCCAGGCCCGCTCCGCCGCAGCCCCCGGCGCTGACGCCGCCACCAAGAACGCCCACATCATCGGCAACGGCGCGGGCGCGTACGGCATGACCGCCGCCAACGCCGCGGCCACCAAGCTGGTCCTCCCCGCATCACTTATATATATAGATGTGGACGCGCTGGGCGCTCTCACCAATCTTGAGAACATCGAAGTGTCCGCGGACAACGAGGTCTTCGCCGGACATATGGGCACCCTGCTAGTATCAGACGAGGTCGCACAAGACACCGGCGAACTCACCTCAGTCCGCAACGCATCCGCCGTGAAGCTCGCCTTCATCCCGGCAGCTATGCGCAACGTGCAACTAGCAGACCATGTCCAGTCCATCCAGTCGGAAGCCCTCCCTTACGCAACCAAGGCAGCCAGCTTCCACGTCCCGGAGGCAAACGCATCATTCATCACCACGAATGACCTCCTCCTCCGCGCGGTTGACGCAGACGGCAACACCATCGCTCCGGACGCAACCAACGCGCAGGCAGACCACCTGGCTGTTGCCCTCCGCGCAGCGGGCGCGGGCACCGCAACGGTGATCCCCGCAACCGTCACCTACAATGACTACACCACGCCGGTCACCGCAATAGACGCCGGCGCCTACGCCGCATCAGCCACCACGCAGCTGACCTCCATCGTCAGCCCGGCAGCAATCGAAAGCATCGCGGAGCGCACCACCGTCACCATCAATGACGTGGAAGAGCAGAACACCCCGCCCGCGTTCGAAACCGCAACCACTGAGAAGGCAACCGTCGCCCTCCCGGCCGGCGCCGAAGACGAAACGCAAGCCACCTGGGCAGCCGCAGGCTTCACAAGCTTCACCACCATCGGTGAGGCCGGCAGCCAGGAGACCGCCGGCGGCACCCAGGAGACAGAGGACGGCCAGGTCACCGGTGACGTCCAGCTCACCGCCCCCGGTGAGGAGCTGGTGGCAGGCACCGCAACCGCAGGCCTCACCTACACCCTCCTCCCGGACATGACCGTGGAAGTGGGCTGGTCCGGCCGCACCTCATTCGCCACCGCGCTCAACATCCCGTCGTCCGCCAGCATCGGTGACGTCAGCTACCCGGTCAGCAGCATCGCCAAAGAGTCCTTCCGCGGCGCGCCCATCCAAACGCTGACGCTCCCGGCGTCCCTGCGCACCATCGGTGAATCCGCGTTCGAGGGCACCACGCACCTCACCACGGTTGACCTCGGCACCAGCCTCCGCACCATCGGCTACGCAGCCTTCAAAGACAGCGGCCTCTCTGAGGTCTGGCTCCCGGAGTCCCTCACCACAGTGGGCGGTGAGGCCTTCGCGAACTGCACCAACCTGAGCAAGATCGTGGCTCGCGGCCAGGTCAGCACCGTGGCAGACACGGCGCTCTCCGGCTGCACCGGCGTCACCATCCTGGTGCCGGACACCAAGGCAGACACCTCCGCCTGGAACGCCGCGCGCGGCCTGCTGGTGGCCAACAACCAGATCATCAACTACGGCATCAACCTGCCCGTTGACACACTTACTATAGAGAAGGGCCAGTCCGCCAACGTCTTCTCAGCCAACGAAGGCACCGCGGAATCAACCACGGACGCCACCGCAACTGAAGCAGCAGCAGACGAAGCCTCCGCAGGACAAGCCCAAGAGCTCAAAGCCGGCATCCTCGGCGGTGCAACCGCCACCGCTGAAGACGCGCAGCAGCAGGCCGCAGACGCAGCCGCCGCTGACGTGATCGCCCAGGGCGGCGCCGTGGTCACCGAAGAGGACCAGGCCAACAACGCCACCGCCTCTGCAGTGGCAGAGACCCAGCAGCTCCTGGCAGCAGTGGGCGTTGTCACTGACTACAACTACGCAACCGAAGACCTCTCCGTAAGCACGAACGGCACCGTCCGCGCCTACGAAGAGGGTGAGACGGAAGTCACCGTCACCCGCACGCTTGACAACCAGGTCCTGGCACAGGCATCCCGCCAGGTCCTCGTCCCGCAAGCGCGCACAGCAGCAGCGCCAAGCAACGCGTCCATCCCCGTTGCCTACGCTGACTCTGACGGTCAGGCCCGCATGGACTATATAGATGAGGTCTACGGCCCTGACTCAGTCCACGGCGAAGACAAGTCCGGCCAGCGGTGGGGCGGCTCCAACCTCCTCTGGGACGTTCGCTACAACAGCCTGTCCTACCCTGCCACCAACACGCTGGTCATCTGGCCGCACGCAACCACGGGCAAGGTGTCCGCAACCACCACGGTTGGCACGGACGCCCCATGGTTCACTGACCCCAAGGTTGACGTCTCCCAGATCGACTACATCGCCGTCCTCGGTGACAAGCAGATCACCCTTGAGGCAGGCACGCCAAACCTGTTCAAGGGCTTCACCCGCCTGAAGGCCATCAATCAAGATGACAGCGCGTCCACTGACAAGCGCACCTTCGGCGAAGGCAACTACCGCACGGTCACGCAGGGCATCTACCCCTACCAGCAGATCAAGGTGGGCACCCAGGACTTCGCGGGCTTTGACTTCTCCACGGCAACCAACCTGTCAGGCATGTTCGAAGGCTGCACCTCCCTGGCGCAGGCCATCATCCCTGACATCTGCACCAACACCAACGGCGTTGACATGGGCGCCATGTTCCGCGGCTGCACCCTGCTCACGCACGTGCAGCTCACTGCGTCCGACGCCGCCAACCGCGGCACCGCATCCAACATGCGCGAGATGTTCGCCGAATGCACCAATCTCGGTGGTGACTCCCGCGGCATGGGCAACCGCCCAGACGTGGTCCTCACCGGCCTTGGCACCTCCGGCGTCTCCGGTGACTACGCGTCCTTCGGCGGCGGCGACGGCCAGTCCGGCATGAACAACATGTTCCGCGGCTGCACCAACATCGTGAATCCCGTGCAGTCCAACGGCGCCTACGCCAAGAACCCCATGCCCGCCAAGGTGGTCATCGGCAACGGCTGGTCCAAGGTCCTGAACGGCTTCTTCTGGAACCGCTCCATCATTGACCAGAAACCTGAGTACATCATGGCGTCCAGCGTTGACGTCTACGGCGGCCCAACTGACCCCATCAACGTCATGCGCCGCCCCAACACCGTCTCTGAGGACAACGGCCTGTCCTACGTCTATGACGGCAAGATCAACCTCATGGACGGCACGGCCGTGAACCGCATGAACACCTGGGTAGCGCGTGAGTACCTCATCTACCCGGTGGCCATGATCGAGGTCCTGGGCAACACCGGCCAGTTCGAATTCGGTGACCTCGTCACCGGCGGCCCGGCAGGCCACACTGAGAACGCCAACGAGTCCTACGACCAAGAGGTCCTCTACGCTCTGCGCCGCAACGCGCAAACGCAGGACATGACGCTGATCATCTACCCCAACCAGCAGAACGCCGGCGGCGGCCGCATGGCCAGCTTCTCAGAGACGAAGCTCCCGCCGTGGGCAGCAGGTTACGCGTCTGACATCAAGAACATCTTCATCTACCCCAACGTCATCGCGGGTGACTCGCTCTACCAGGCCTTCGCGAACCTCCCTAACCTGAAGTACGCGGACGTCTCCAACCTCCAGGTCACGGACGAGACCACCAACATGACGTCCATGTTCCAGGGTGACCGCACGCTGAAGGCGGTCAGCAATGTCTACAACGACACCGGCATGGGCTTCTTCGGCATGTTCACCGGCAATGCCCGCCAGATCGGCACCAATGAGAACGGCGTCATGCTGGGCTACAACTGGGACACCTCAGGCCTGCAAACGGCAGACTTCATGTTCTACAACTGCTCCAGCCTGATCTACGCCAACCTTAACAACTTCGCCAACACGGGCTCCACCGGCAAAGAGGGCTTCTCCGCAACCAACATGTTCGGGAACACCTTCTCCACCACTGACACCTCAGGCCAGCGCACTCAGGGCGCCAGGATCGCCAACTTCGGCACCGGCCCGCGCGCGAACCTGTCCAACATGTTCGGCAACGCCTTCAACGCAGAGGCCTACATCCCAGGGCTCTCCTTCGCGAGCCTTGACACCGTGGGCACCGGTGACGGCGCCAACCTCTCCGGCATGTTCTCCGGCGCCAAGCGCCTGGGCTATGTCGGCCCCTCCGCCGCGTTCGACCCAAGCCTGATCTTCCGCAACGTTGGCACCGGCGCCAACGCCAACCTCTCAAGCATGTTCGAAGGCTGCTCCAACCTGATCTCCGTCAAGGGCACGCAGGTGGGCACCGGTGACGGCGCCAACCTCACCAACATGTTCGCGCACATCGGTGAGACGGCCGACGCCGTCCCCAACACCTCCGCGGCATACTCCATCACAATGGACGGCTTCGCGTCCGGCAACGGCGTCATCATGACCAACCTCTACGCCGGCTCGTTCTCCAACAGCGCGTACGCCAACTGCAACGTCACCATCGGCATCATGCCGCAGACGCTGCCCGCATACACCACCGGCCAGGGCGCCGCTGACATGACGGGCCTCATGCAAGGCGCCGCCAACGTCAACCGCGTTGACATGCGCGGCCTGCCCCACATGATGGTCAAGCCCGGCGAGGAAGTGCAGCCCCAGCCCGCGCTCAGCATGCGCAGCGCATTCGAGGGCCTGGCGCGCATCACCTCAGTGGAATCCACCAACTTCCTGATGTCCGGCTCTGACTCCGTCAGCCTGGACGCCGGCAAGCTCTACTTCGCCAACACCCACACCTTCGCGAACGTGACCAGCCTTGAGTCCGCATTCTCAGGCATGACCACGCTGCGCACCGCAAACCTTGAGGACATGTGGGTCCACAACGCCAACACCAACCCAACCGTCAGCTTGGCGTCCATGTTCGCGAACTGCCCCGCGCTTGAAACAGCCAACCTGGGCACCTCTGCCAACAACGCCGATGAGGGCCAGATGATCAAGATGGCCCTGGCGCGTGACCTGAGGTATATGTTCGCCGCCAGCGCGGATGCGCCCAACAATGCGCTCCGCATCGTGAACCTCTCCGGCATCAGCACCAGCTACGTTCAGGGTGACGTGAACTCCTACGGTGACACCCGCTCATATATGTATGGCATGTGGGACAACTGCAAGCTGATCGGCAACGCCACGGGCACTGAGGTGGTTCCCGGAACTGACCCAGGCACGAACGGCGCTCAGGGCAACGCTCCCTGGATCACCCTCGGCACTGGCTGGACCAAGATCCTGAACGGCTTCTTCTGGGCCCGCGCCTCACAGGCGGCCAACCCGGCATACGTCATGCAGCCCAACGTGCGCGTGTTCGTCTCCGGTGGCCCGGCAGCTGTCAATGACAACCGTGACCAGCTGATGACATGCCCCAACGTGTCCATCGGCTCCACGCAGTACAAGTTCCTGGGCAAGATCCTCCTCTCTGACAAGGCAGCGCTGAACCGCACCTCTGTCTGGCTGCGCGCAGGCTACGTCAATGACAACCTTGACTACTCCAACATCGGCCAGACCCTTGGCAACACCGGCCAGGAGTTCGGCTCCAACATCCTGATCGGTGGCTTCGTGGGTGACCCGTCCATCAACAATGGCGAAGACGTCATCTGGGCCATCCGCAACAACGGCGGCAACACCCCCGGTTCCGGCACGCTGGTCATCTACCCGGCGGCCTCCTCCGGTGCAACCGCGGCCAACCCAACCAAGATCATGTCCTTCACTGACGGCGACGGTGACTCGCCCGCGCCTTGGGCCGGCTCCTATGAGGGCCTGGACACCTACGCCGCCAGCTTCTATCAGGTGAAGGTGTTCCCGGGCGTTCAGGCCAACACCTCCCTGAAGTCCATGTTCGAAGATTGCGTGAACCTGCAGCATGCAGACCTCACCAACTTCGTGATCACCTCTGACACCACCACCATGGAACGCATGTTCGCTGGCTGCTCCAGCGTGCAAGCGGTCCGCTCCAACACCGCTGTCTCCGGCGGCGGCGTGCAGCAGGGCGGCAACCTGGCCGCATGGTCAACGGGCGTGAACTTCAACGGCTCCACGTTCGACACCTCCGGCATCACCAATGCCTATGAGATGTTCGCTGACAACGGATCCATGGGTGTCGTGAACATGGTCAATATGTTCACGGGCACCCAGCCCATCAATGTCGAACGCATGTTCGCCAACACCGTCAGCCTCTATGACGTCACCATCCGCAACTTCGCGCAGAACGCTCAGCTGAACGCCAAGTCCATGTTCGAGAACGCGTTCCGCATGAATGACATGCAGGGCAACGTCATCACACCGCCCAGCTCATCCAACCGCGTCACGCTTGAGAACATCGCAGCTGGCAACCTTGCGAACAATGCCGGCTCAACGTTCGAGGCCATGATGAAGGGCGCTGACCGCGTGGCTGAGATCAACGCCACCAACGTCGGCAACGGTGACAACACCAACTTCTATGAGATGTTCGCCAACACAGCGAACGTCCGTTCGCTCAACCTCTCCAGCGTGGGCGACGGCGCTAGCGTGAACCTCTCTCGCATGATGGCTGGCTCGCTCTCCGGCAACGGTGACCGCGTCACCGCAACGCTCTCCAGCGTTGGCTGCAACGCCTCCAACATGGAGTCCATGTTCCAGGATGCGTTCAACGGCAACAGCGCAGTGCAGACCGTCTCTTGGAGGCACGGCAACTCCGCTGGTGCCACCAGCACGGCAAGCCCGTCTTCGTCCGCCAACCTGTTCTCAGGGTGCGCCGGCCTCACGGCTGCTGACATGACCGGCCTGCATGCGGCCTCCTCTGACATCTCCAATATGTTCCAGGGTTGCGAATCCCTGCGCAGCGTGCGCATGGCAACCGTCACTGAGCAGTCCATGGGCGCACTGACTTCTGCAATGAACGAAGGCGCTCTGATCCTGCCTCAGGATTGGGACATGAGCGGCGTGAAGACCATGGAATCGGCCTTTGCGAACATGCGTTCTATAACCTCTTTCGCAGTGGAGGGCCTCTCCGCTAGCAGCAGCGTGAGCATGGCTAGCCTGCTGGCTGGCTGCTCCAACCTTGAGAGCGCAAGCCTCACGGCTGGCAGCCGCTCCATCGGCTCTGCGAATGACCTGCGCAACGCCTTCAACGGCTGCGCAAAGCTGAAGAACCTTGACCTCACCGGCGTGGGCACCACGCAGGTGAACGGCAACTCTTCCTCTTACGGTGAGATCGCCTCTGGCCAGCACGGCATGCTGGAAGGCTGTGACCTCCTTGCTTCTGACAAGGGCGGCGCAGTTGACGGCGGCGTCACCGCAACCATCAAGATCGGACCTGCCTTCGGGAAGGTCCTTGAGGGCTTCATCTGGGGCCGTGACGCTTCCACTGATGACCCAACTTGGGTGCTGGCTTCCAGCACCTCTATCGAGGTATACGGCGGCCCGCAGACGGCTGCTGACCTGATGCGCCGTCCGAACGCCCACCTGGGGGCAGGCCTTGTGTGGGAGTTCACGGGACGCGTGCTCCCGGCT
>CAJUPL010000021.1 GCA_910588435.1 uncultured Eggerthellaceae bacterium
CGGGACCCCTAACGGGACCCCTCCGAAAACTCGGCGGCTCAAGGCTGAACCTGAAGACCGTCACCTGCCAAACTTGCCCCATCCTTCGGCCTCGCTCCGCTCGGTCCGGTGTCGCGGGTGCAAGCACCCGCTCTTTTTATTGCGGCCTTTAACTCATGATCATGCAAGCATGCTCATGAGTAGCGGCTTTAAAAGATTCCTGTGGGCGCTTCCATTGGAAGCGCAGCATTGCGCCAGCAATGCGTAACGCAGGCGCTAGCCTGCGAACACCCGGAACAAAGCATCAGCTCAGGCCACCTAGCCTGGCGCAGAACACCAATCCGGGTATTTCGGGTTATCACCCTCATTACGCTGTGCTATCGCACAGCTGCGCCCTGAGCCGTGCGAAAATCTCTTCGCACGGCGAAGAAGTGCCCTAGGGGTGCGTTCGCAATGCGAACGCCCACTCTTGAGAGAAGCATCCACGGGGGAGGTAAGCCAAATTATGACCTCTAAGGTCAATGACATTAAGCACGGGGAATTGTCATTGACCTTCTGGGTCATATATAGGGTTGCAGCAAGCAGGCAGGTGTATGCTATGGCTCGCAATGTTTGCATGCATATGCATGAGCCAGATGGAGGAGAAGAAGATGAAGATGGCAAGGCCGTTGGCTGCGATCGGCGTGACAGCGATGATGGTGTTCACCCTTGGCGCATTCACCGGGTGCAACGCGAACGAGGCCAACGAAGAGGTGATCCGCACCTCTATCACCGAAGAGCTGGACCCGTACAAGAACCACGACTCAACTGTGGTCAACCAGATCAGGCAGCAGAACGCCGTGGCGCTGGCAACGGTTGGCCTTGACGGGCAGGAATACGCTGACGCCCTGCTTGACGGGTTCGACTACACCATCGAAGACGTCACCGTCGACGGCAGCGACGCAACAGCCACCATCGTCATGACGCAGAAGGACCTGGACGAAGATCAGGTTGAGGCCATGATGGATGAGCTATCAGAGGATCCGGAGTTCGCAGAGATGTCGCTTGATGAGCGCAAGGCGGCAGTGAGCGGCAAGATCATGGAGTACATCGCCAGCGTGCCGGCCGCCCCACAGGACCCGGTCACCCTTGAGTTCGTCCTGAACGGCAACCAGTGGGAGCCAACTGACACCACCACCATGAAGCTGCAGAACCTCTTCACGTTCTAAAGCCTGAGCTGGCGGGCCGAACATAATCCTGCACAGGGGCGTAGCGCGATGGGCGTTGCGCCCCTGTTCTATAATCAGCCCATGTTCGACATGGTCATCATAGGCGCTGGCGCATCCGGGCTTGCGTGCGCGGTCTGCGCACTCGAGGCCGCGAACGCGAATGCCACACAGGGCGAACGCGCCCTCAAGGTATGCATCCTGGAGGCCGCTGACAAGATCGGCCGACCCATCCTCAGATCAGGCAACGGGCGGTGCAACTTCTCGAACGCGAACGTGACGCCTGAGGCCTATAACAACGGCCCCGCCGTGAGCGCAACCTTGCGCGCACTGGCAGACGCCGCACCCGCGCACGGCATCTCGCCAAGCACCCCGAATGTCGTCACTGGCTTCCTTCAGCGCCTCGGCCTCGTCTGGCGCCAGGAATCAGAAGGGCGCCTCTACCCGCTTACCAACAAAGCCAGCACCGTGCTTGACGTGCTGCGCTCCCCGCTGCTCCGTTTCGGCGCTGAGATCCGCACGGGTGCGGTGGTGGAGAAGGTTGTCCCGCCGAACGCCCCTGGCTCGCATTTCACCATCCACTTGCAGGGCGGTGAGCTGGTGCGCGCACGCAAAGCGGTCATCGCCTCAGGCGGCCGCGCAGGTGCGCTCGGGCTGGACGGCCTGATTCCGTACGCCGCCCCAACACCTGTGCTGGGCCCGCTGGCAACTGAAGGCAAGCAGACCAAACCACTAGACAACATCCGCGCGCGCTGCACGGTCTCGCTCCTGCGGGATGGCAGCCTCATCGCTCAAGAGCAGGGCGAGGTCATGTTCCGCAAATACGGCGTTTCCGGAATAGCCATCTTCAACCTCTCCCGCGCATCACGCGCGGGAGACATCCTCCAGATAGACTTCGCTCCCGGCATGTTCGCGAACGGTGCCATGGAAGAGCGCCGCCAGACCCTAGCGGCCGTCCTTGCGAAAGCACCCTCGCACTACGAGCTCTTGCAGGGGATAGTGCTGCCGCTAGTTGCTGACCAGCTGCTGAAGAGCGCACGCCTGGAAGGCGCGCACGAGGCCACGGACGCATCCGCCAAGGCCATCCAAGAGCAGCTCCACTCATTCCAGCTCACGGTCAAGGGCATCGGAGACGCTGACCTTTGCCAAGTGATGCGCGGCGGGTTCGCGCCAGAAGCCGTTGACCCTGCGACCCTTGAAGCCAAGGAGGTGCCCGGCCTCTACATCCTAGGCGAGGCGCTTGACATCGACGGCGCGTGCGGCGGTTTCAACCTGCACTGGGCCTTCGCCTGCGGAATGCTGGCCGGCTGGCATATGGGCGTGAGGTAGGCACCCGTGCTGATCTCAGCAAGCAGCGTTCCCGTCACGCTAGATGCAATGCTTCCCGGCGCGGACGCGCGTCTTGAGAAGGAGATGGCGAAGGCGCTGCATGTGGCGCCCAAGCGCATCCTGAGCGTAGAGGTCACGCGCAGGAGCGTCGACGCACGAAAGAAGCAGAACGTGCACTTCGTGATCAGCGCGCACGTGGAAGTTGACAGCCTGAGCAGCGTAGGCGAGCTGCACCCCATTCGCGGCGTGCAAGTCAGCCTGCCCAAGGAGCCAAAGCCGCTTTCCACCCCAGACCTCTCAAACCTTGCGAACGTGCCCGGCTCAACGCGGCCCGTGGTGGTCGGGGCCGGGCCTGCGGGCCTCTTCTGCGCCCTCAGGCTTGCGCGCGCAGGTCTTCGCCCCCTGCTGATAGAGCGCGGCAAGCCCGCTCATGAGCGCGCGCGGGACGTGGACGCGTTCGCGAACGGGGGCCCGCTCAACACCCAGTCCAACATACAGTTCGGCGAGGGCGGCGCTGGCACGTTCTCGGACGGCAAGCTGACCACGGGCACGAAGGGTGCGTACAACCGCGCCATCCTGGAGGAGTTCGTGGCATGCGGCGCGCCGGACGATATCCTGATAGACGCCAAGCCGCACATCGGGACTGACTACCTGCCCAGCGTGGTTGAGAACATCCGTCAGTGCATCATCCAAGCTGGCGGCGAGGTCCGCTTCTCCACCCAGCTGATCGGCATCTCGCGCAAAGAACCCAATGAACCCAATGGGGACGGGGCTATCGGGCTCACCATTCGCAACTTGCTGACCGGTCAAGAGGAGCAGCTGACAACGGACGCGCTGGTGCTTG
Source organism: uncultured Eggerthellaceae bacterium (assembly GCA_910588435.1). Classification (GTDB taxonomy): domain Bacteria; phylum Actinomycetota; class Coriobacteriia; order Coriobacteriales; family Eggerthellaceae; genus MGBC163016. Next base: position 3,358 of record CAJUPL010000021.1, read on the forward strand.
CGCTGGGGCATTCCGCGCGCGACACATTCCAGATGCTGGAGGACGCGGGCGTTGCCATGGAGCGTAAGCCGTTCGCCATGGGCGTGCGCATCGAGCATCTGCAAGAGGACGTTGACCGCGCGCAGTACGGCCAGGCGGCGGGCCACCCCGCGCTGCCGCCCGCAGAGTACAAGCTGTCCGCGAAGACGCGCCACGGCCGCGGGGTGTACACGTTCTGCATGTGCCCCGGCGGGGAAGTGGTGGCGGCGGCCAGCGAGGAGGGCGCGGTCTGCGTGAACGGCATGAGCACGCACGCGCGCAACGGACGCAACGCGAACTCGGCGCTCTTGGTGGAGGTCCACCCAGATGACCTTCCTGGCAAGGACGTCTTGGAGGGCATGCGCCTGCAGCGTGAGCTTGAGCAGGCGGCATTCCGCGCGGGCGGCGGGGACTACAAAGCCCCCGCGCAGACCGTCGGCAGCTTCCTGGGCGGCGAAGGCGACAAAGCGGCAGGCTCGGTGTCACCCGCACCCACGTACCCGCGCGGCACGCAGCAGGCAGACCTGCATGAGGTCTTGCCGCCGTTCATGACGGACGCCATGCACGAGGCGCTCCCCGCACTCGGCCGCAAGCTGGCCGGGTTCGACAGCTCGGATGCCGTGATGACGGCCGTTGAGGCCAGAAGCTCAAGCCCCGTTCGCATCATCCGCGATCCGCAGACCCTTGAGTCCGCGAACGTGCCCGGCTTGTATCCGGCGGGGGAGGGCGCGGGGTACGCGGGCGGCATCATGAGCGCGGCCAATGACGGCATGCGCGTGGCCGACGCCGTGGTGGAATCAGCGCAGGTCAAGGCCGCGGCGCGCGTTCTTCGCGAGGGGTGCCCCGTTGCATTCCCAACGGATACCGTCTTCGGCGTGGGTGTCTCAACAAAGGCGCAACCTGACGCAACGGCCCTGGCTCACATCAAGGGCAGGGACGAGGGCAAACCCGTGGCGTGGCTGGTGGCCAGCCCAGATGCGCTGGACGTCTACGGCAAGGACGTCCCGGAATACGCGCGCAAGCTGGCAGAAGATCGCTGGCCTGGCGCGCTCACGCTTGTGGTGCGCGCCTCTGATGCGGTACCGGAGGGCTTTCAGAGCAGCGCCGGGACCATCGGGCTTCGCATGCCCGCTTCCGCTTTCGCACGCAGGCTGATCTGTGAGGTGGGCGCTCCTTTGGCCGTGACCTCTGCGAACATGGCAGGAGATGCTGCGCCTTCATCAGCAGAGGAGCTCTCACCCGCCTTTCGCGAACGCGCAGCAGAGGCCGGCGCGCTCATCGTGCAGTCAGCGCAGAGAGGCTTTGGCACCGCATCTGAGGTGATCGATTGCACGGGCGCCACGCCAAAGGTCTTGCGGCCTGTATAATCCACGCAGGCGAAAGCAAGGAGGAGCCATGCGCATCAGCATCGCATCAGACCATGCGGGTTTCGAGCAGAAGCAGCAGCTAGCGGAATACCTTGAGAGCAAGGGGTGCGGGGTGCTGGATCGTGGTCCGGACTCAGACGCGCGCGTTGACTACCCGGATTTCGCGGCGCTGGTGGCCAACGACGTGGCTGACGGTAGCGCGGATCTCGGCGTGCTGGTCTGCGGGACCGGCATCGGGATGGCCATCGCTGCGAACAAGGTGCACGGCATCCGCGCGGCGAACATCGTGCGGGAGGACTTCGCGGCCCTCGCGCGTGAGCACAACGACGCGAATGTCATCACGCTGTCCGGACGCTTCGTGACCTTCGAAGAGAACTGCAAGATATTAGACGCGTTCCTGTCAACGCCGTTCGGTGATGGGCGCCACGCTGACCGCGTTGACAAGATCATGGCGCTGGAGGCTTGAGCCCCCGTCCGCTTTCCGTCAGTGCGCATCCGACCTTGATGCGCACTGACGCTTCGCGACCATCTTCCGTAGGCGGCGCATCCGCCCTTGATGCGCGCTCGTTACGCTCTTGATGCATGCAGCCTTGCCAGCGCCCTTTGCGCGTCCGATTGCTGTACCATGTCAGGATTCATTCGCAAGGCTCACATATATATGAAGGGGCGCCATGGCTGACAGAATCCTCAAAGAGACTGACCCGCAGATCGCAAACGTCCTGGCAGAGGAGCTGGCGCGCGAGCGCGGCACCATTGAGCTGATCGCCTCTGAGAACTTCACCTCGCGCGCGGTCATGGAGGCCGTGGGCAGCTGCCTCACCAACAAATACGCGGAGGGCTACCCCGGCAAGCGCTACTACGGCGGGTGTGAGAAGGTGGACAAGGCGGAGGACCTGGCGCGTGAGCGTGCCTGCAAGCTCTTCGGCAGCCAGTTCGCGAACGTGCAACCCCACTCGGGCGCGCAGGCGAACTTCGCAGCCTACATGGCGTTGATAGAGCCGGGTGACACCGTCTTGGGCATGAGCCTGGACAATGGCGGCCACCTCACGCACGGAAGCCCCGTGAACTTCTCCGGCAAGCTGTACGATTTCGTTGCGTACGGCGTTGACCCTGAGACTGAGACCATTGACTATGACGCGCTGGAGGAGCAGGCCAACAAGGTGCGCCCGAAGCTCATCGTGGGCGGCGCCAGCGCTTACCCGCGCCTGATAGATTTCGAGCGCATGGCTGACATCGCGCACTCAGTGGGCGCCAAGCTCATGATAGACATGGCGCACATCGCAGGCCTCGTGGCCGGCGGCGTGCATCCGTCCCCAGTCCCCTTCGCGGACATAGTCACCTCTACAAGCCACAAGACGCTCCGCGGCCCGCGCGGCGGCTTCATCCTCACCAACTCTGAGGAGATCGCGAAGGCGGTGGACAAGGCGCTCTTCCCTGGCAGCCAAGGCGGCCCGCTCATGCACGTGATAGCGGGCAAGGCTGTGGCGTTCGGCGAGGCCTTGAAGCCGGAGTTCGCGGAGTACGCGCGCAACGTGGTGGAGAACGCGGCGCGTTTGGGCCAAGGCATCGCAGACGGCGGCCTTCGCCTGGTCTCTGGCGGCACTGACAACCACCTTTGCCTGGTGGACCTCTGCCCGGCAGACGTCACGGGCAAGGATGCGGAGAACCTGCTTGAGAGCGTTGGGCTCACCGTGAACAAGAACACCATCCCGAACGAGCAGCGCTCACCCTTCGTCACCAGCGGCATCCGCGTGGGCTCTGCTGCAGGCACCACGCGCGGCTTTGATGCGGATGACTTCTACCAGATAGGGCAGCTGATATCCAAAGCGGTCTTCGGCCACGATGACGCTTCTGTTGTGGACAGCGTTCGCCAAGATGTGGACGCGCTGCTTGCCGCCCATGAGCTCTATCCAGGATTGGAGTACTAGCATGGCTGAAGTTGAGCGCGCGGAGCTGATGATGGACGATCGCCCCAGCTGGGACGAGTACTTCATGAAGCTTGCGAACGAGGTTGCCACGCGCACCACGTGCCTCAGGCGCGCGGTGGGCGCGGTGATCGTGAAGGACAACCGCATCCTGTCAACAGGGTATAACGGCACGCCGTCCGGCCTTCGCCATTGCAGGGAGACTGGGTGCCTAAGGCAGGAGCTGGGGATCCCGTCCGGGCAGCGCTCTGAGATCTGCCGCGGGCTGCACGCAGAGCAGAACGCCATCATCCAGGCTGCGAAGTACGGCCCGGTGATAGACGGTGCGAAGATCTACGTGAACACACAGCCGTGCATCACCTGTGCGAAGATGATCATCAACGCCGGGATCACTGAGATCATCTATCAGAATCCCTATCCTGATGAGCTCTCCCAGCAGATGCTCGCGGAATCCGGGATCTTGGTTCGCGAGTACATCCCGCAGTAGGAGATGTTCGCCAGTTGTCATTTCGGCAACGGCTTTCTCGGTTTTGCGTGAATGCGAGGATCCTCCCCATGTTGCTGCCTCGTTTTAGCGTATAGTTATCAACGCTCCGAACATGGGGCACTCCTAAGATACGCAGATGATATCTCGGGGGTTGGTTTCAAGGCTCGAACGGTTCGGGCCGCAAGGAAAGAGGATTTAGCATGGCAGAAGGAACTGTTAAGTGGTTCAACCCGGAGAAGGGCTACGGATTCATCTCTCAGCCCGATGGCGAGGATCTGTTCGTCCATTATTCGGAGATCCAGATGGATGGCTTCAAGACGCTTGATGAGGGCGCAGCCGTCACTTTCGATGTGACCACCGGACAGAATGGCAAGCTTCAGGCTAGCAACGTGACCAAGCTGTAGTCACAACAACAGATCGAACATCAAAAGGCTCCTGCATCTGCAGGAGCCTTTTTCTTTGCCCCAAATGATGACCCCCAGGGTCAATGACAGTTCCCCGTGCTTAATGTCATTGACTCTATTGGTTATATATAAGCTAGAAGGTCAATGACATTAAGCACGGGGAACTGTCATTGACCTCACAGGTCATAATTCGGATGCGGGGTGCAGTCTGATAACATCACCGCATGGCAAGCTCACCTGACACACCTGAGAAGCTGCTGCTGCATGTCTGCTGCGGGCCGTGTTCAACGGCGCCCCTTCGCACGCTGCATGAGCGGGGCGTGGATATCTGCATCCATTACGCGAACTCCAACATCGCGCCGCGCTCGGAGTACGAGCATCGGCGGGACACTGCAAGAGAATACGCGGAAAGCCAGCACGTTCGCTTCGAAGAGGGCAGCTATCGCCCGGAGGAGTGGGCGCAAGCCATGAAGGCGTTGCCTGAGGACGCGCGCACCTCGCCCGACGGCCAGACGCCACCACCTGAGCGCTGCAGAGCCTGCTACGCGCTGCGCTTCGCGGAGTCCGCAGAGTTCGCTACCTCACATGGCTTCACGCACATGGGCACCACGCTCACGGTGAGTCCGTACCAATACGCAGCCATCATCAAAGAGGAGCTTGAGCGCGCCTGCGCGGACGCGGGCATCCAACCGTTCTACGAGGACTACTCGCCGCTCTATCAGGAAACGGTCCGTGCGTCGAAAGAGGCCGGGCTCTACAGGCAGGACTATTGCGGTTGCTTGCCCTCGAAGGCTGAGGCGGACGCCGGCAGAGCGGCTCGCAAAGCCAAGCGGGATGAGGAGCGCGCCAAGCGAGCCAAAGCGCGTGAGCAGGAGGAGCGTTCGCAGGCTGCGCGCAAGGCTGAGCGTGCGGAATACGATGCGGAGCGCGCGAAGAGGCGCGCCATCTTGAAGCGCTTGCGAGAAGAGGAGCAGCAGGCGAATAGGAGCACAGATGCTGACGAGTGATTTTGACTACCAGCTCCCTGAAGAGCTGATCGCGCAGACGCCGCACATCCCGCGCGACGAATGCCGCCTGCTGGTGCTGGATCGCAAGACCGGCAGCATCTCAGACCGCATCTTCCGAGACGTACTGGAATACCTGCGCCCAGGGGATCTCCTGGTTGCGAACGAGACCCGCGTGCTGCCCGCGCGCCTTTTGGGCCGCAAGCGCGGCACTGGCGGCAGAGCGGAGGTCTTCTTGCTACGGGAGGGGCAGGGTCCTGAGCCGCGCTCCAACAGAGTGGCCTTTTGGGAGGCGCTCGTGCGTCCGGGCAAGCGGCTGAAGCCGGGCTCCGGCAGCGTAGTGGATTTTGAAGCGCCCGATGGCAGCATCGCCATGTCCGCGGAGGTCATCGACTGGGCGCCAGGCGCGCAGAAGGGCGAGCGGCTGGTGCGCCTCTCAACGGAGCTGCTCTCGCTGGACGAGGCGCTCCATCTGGCTGGCAAGACGCCGCTGCCGCCGTACATCAAGGATTACGCAGGAGATCAGGAGCTCTACCAGACCGTCTACTCCAAGCGGGAGTCATCCGCAGCGGCACCAACGGCCGGGCTCCACTTCACGCCGGAGCTGATAGACCAAGCGCGCGCCATGGGTGTTGGTTGGCAGACGGTTGAGCTTGAGGTTGGGCTTGATACGTTCCGCATCGTGGACGAGGAGCGCGCCGAGGACCACGCCATGCACACCGAACGCTATTCCGTCTCAGAGGAGTGCGTTCAGGCCATCAACGAGACAAAGGCGAACGGGGGCCGCGTGATAGCGGTTGGCACCACCAGCGTTCGCTCGCTTGAGAGCGCTTGCCGTGATGAGCAAGGGAAGTTCTGCGGGCTTGAGCCTAGGGAGCGCGCGAAGACCAGTTTGTTCCTGTTGCCTGGATCTGAGTTCCACGTGGTGGACGGATTGATCACCAACTTCCATGTGCCAAGGTCAACGCTCATGATGCTGGTGTCTGCATTCGCCAGCAGAGAGCAGATCATGCAGGCCTACCAGCATGCCATCAGTGAGCGCTACCGCATGCTCTCTTTCGGTGACGCCATGCTGATCTTGTAGCAGTCAGGAGCAGCTGGTCAGTGCTTTCGGAAGATGTGCACTTCACGTGCGCACCTCTGCAGGTCAGATTCGCTCGCTGCCTCAAAAATGCTGCACAGGCAAAGAACATGCCTGTGCATTTTTAAAGCGGCCTTTAACTCATGATCATGCAAGCATGCTCATGAGTAGCGGCCTTGGGGCGCTTACGCGCCCCGTTTCGGGTGAAACCATTCCAATGCATCCTGTGGGCGGCTGCACTGCAGCCGCAGTTGCCCCCTGCTTGTGGGCGTCTCCAATGGAGACGCAGCATTGCGATGAGCAATGCGTAACGCAGGCGATGAGCCTGCGAACACCCGGATGCAAGCAACTGGTCAGGCAAGCTGGCCTAACGCAGAGCACCGATCCGGGTGTTTCGGGTTATCACCCTCATTTCGCTACCTTCTCGCCCTTCGGGCTTTCAGGTAGCTGCGCTTGCAATGCAAGCGTCCACAGGTAAGAGGGGGTCATTTCGGGCTGTGGCTGCAATGTAGTCATCCACTCCTGGGGGCGGGAGCGCACAGCTGTGTGCGCATCGCAGCCCCCCCCAACCCACAAGTCCAACGTCAAATGCAAGCCTGATACAATTCCAGCAAACGACAGTTGGAGGCAACGTGGAAGACCTATCATCCCAGTACAGCGCCATATGCTTTGACCTTGACGGCACGCTTTTGCCCATGGATATAGATGAGTTCATGTCCGCATACTTCCAACGCATCGCGCGCTTCATGCAAGAGCGCGGCATGGACGGGCGCGCATTCATGACCGCACTCAAGGGCGGCACGAAGGAGATGGCAGCGCACTCCGACGACCGCACGAATGAAGAGGCCTTCTGGGACGAGTTCTTCCCCGTATACGAAGCGCAGACAGGGCAGGCTCTCACCGAAACTGACCGCCAGCAGATGCGCGCTCTAGCCGATGAGTTCTACGACAAGGACTTCCCGCTCATCGGAGAGAGCTTCCAGGCCAACCCTGACAGCGCGCGTGTGATCAACGCTCTGCACGAGAAGGGCTACCCGCTGGTGTTGGCAACCATGCCCATGTTTCCGCGCCGCGCGGTGGAGCATCGCCTTGAATGGGCGGGCGTCAAGCCGGACGCGTTCGCAAGGATCACCAGCTACGAGAACTCGAAGGCCGTGAAGCCGAAGCAGATCTACTTCGCGGAGCAGCTGGCGGCCATCGGTGAGCCCGGCAGCCGCGTGCTCATGGTGGGCAACAACACGATGGAGGACCTGGCGTGCCTTGACGTTGGCTTTGACGGCTACCTCATCATGGATTGGCTGCTTGACCCGGTGAGCTTTGACGTGGATACAGTGAAGCACAGCAGCATGGCTGAGTTCGCAGACTGGGTAGAAGCGCTGCCCGCGTGCACCAGCCCGGCGCCAAGCATCATGAGCGGCGCCGTGCCAGAGGAGCTCACGCAAGAGGCGCTCAAGACCAACGCCGTTCGCAGCATTGACCTCAAGGAGGCGGAGCGCAAGGCGGCGCTTGTGGCGAACGCGGTCACGGGCAAGCATGCAAAGGGCGACGCAGCCTCGCTTCGCGTGGATTAGGAGCAGCACGTGGACCTCTTCTCATGCCAAGTTGACGCAACCAGCGGGCACGCCCGCGCGCTCACGTACCAGACAGCGCACGGCGCATTCCGCACGCCAATGTTCATGCCGGTGGGCACGCACGCCACAGTGAAGGGCATCACACCCGCGCAGCTTGAGGAGCTGGAAGCCCAGGTGGTGCTTGCGAACACGTACCATCTGGCGATGCGCCCCGGCGCTGAGGCCGTGGCTGCAGCCGGCGGCATCCATGAGTTCATGGCCTACCCGGGTCCGATGCTCACGGATTCCGGCGGGTTCCAGATCTTCTCGCTTGCGGACACGGTGAAGCTCACCAACGACGGCGTTGAGTTCAAGAGCATCTACGACGGCGCGCGCGTGTTCTGGACGCCGGAGGAGAACATGCGCATCCAGGAGCTGATCGGCGCGGACATCGCCATGCAGCTGGACCAATGCGCGCCATACCCGGCTACGCGCGAATTCGTGGAGCGTGCCGTTGACCTCTCAGCCGCGTGGGCTGCGCGCTGCCTAGCCGCGCACACACGCCCTGATCAGACGCTCTTCGGCATCGTGCAGGGCGGCATGCACCTTGACCTGCGCATGAAGAGCGTGAACGCGTTGCTTGAGGCTGAGCAGGCATCAGTTGCGAACGGGGGGCGGCCGTTCGGCGGATTCGGGATAGGCGGCTACTCGGTGGGCGAGAGCCACGAGGTCATGTTCGAAACGCTGGGGCAAGTAGCACGCGCGCTCCCTTATGAGCGCCCGCGCTACCTCATGGGGGTTGGCAACCCCACCACGCTTGTGCGCGCGGTGGGCGAGGGCGTGGATATGTTCGACTGCGTGCTGCCAACGCGCACGGCCCGCATGGGCACGGCGTTCTCAAGCACTGGTCGCATGAACATGCGGAACGCCAAGTTCGCAGATGATCTGACGCCGCTGGATCACGAATGCAACTGCTATACGTGCAAGACGTTCACGCGCGCCTACATCCGGCACCTGGTTAAGCAAGACGAGATGCTCGGCGGCATACTGCTCTCCATCCACAACCTGCATTTCCTGCTGGATCTCATGCGCCGCGCGCGCGAGGCTGTCCTTGCTGGCAGCTACCAGGAGTTCCTGGATGCGTGGATGTCCTCCTCCGCCGCGAAGGATTACTAGGCTGGCAGCGGGAGGGCGCAACGGATGACGGCTAGGAGCGAAAGGACGCGGGGTGCCATCAAGGACGCGCTGCTCGGATTGCTGGACGGCATGCCGCTTGGGGATGTGACCATGTCAAGCCTTGCGAAAGCGGCGAACATCAGCCGGTCAACGCTCTATGATCACTACTCCAACGTGAGAGAGGTGTTTGACGAATGCGTCCTGGATTTCTCCAGCGGGCTTCGCTCCCTTGGCTCTCAGCTCCATTGCGGTGACTGTTCGTCCGCAACGGACGGGTCCACAAGGCCGTTCTGCGTGGCGCTCCGTGATGCCGGGAAGCATTCTGCGCTAGTCAAAGATCAAGCATTCTTGCCCACGCTGCTTGACGCATACGCAGCGCAGAGCCAGCCAGTTGATGCGCCGGGCAAAGAGGACAATGTCAAAAGGGCGCTCTTCCTGTTCCAGATGAGCGGCTGCTACTCGGTTGCCATGGATGATCAGCCAGGCGATGACTGGGCCAAGGTCCAGAAGGTATTGGACGCTTACATCAGGGCTGGGGTCAACGCAACCAGATGAGTCGGTGCCTTTCGGTCCCCTTTCGCCCCCTTCGCGCTGGATATTCCGTACACGATCAGCGAATCTGTCCGATAACAGCTTTTCATCCTCACTACCATGAAGGCATGATGAGAGAGGACAGAAGCGATGAAGGTCAAGGTTCAAAAGCTGCTGGATCTTTTGCACTCCGAAGGGGCGCAGTTCGTGGTGCCTCCGTTCCAGCGCCCATACTCATGGACAACATGGCAGTGCGAGGTCCTCTGGCAAGACATCGAGCGCATCTCGAAGACGAGCAAGCCGCATTTCTTCGGGGCGGTCTTCTATCGCAAGGAGCTGAGCGGCCAAGGAGCGCCAGCCTTGGCGCTGATAGACGGGCAGCAGCGAACGCTGACATCGCTGCTCATGTTGTCTGCGCTCCGCGATCATCTGGCGAAGGGCGGAAGCCAGTCAGCTGGCATCACCGCAGATCAGCTGAGCTCTGCATACCTTCTGGCCAAAGGCGATGAGAAGGCGATCCCTTCGAAGCGCGACCGCGAGAGCTACGCGGCTGCGCTGTCCTCCCCGGTGGATGAGGCGCAAGCCGCAGCCACGAATGCGCAGGCCAACAAGGCGCTCTTCGCGCAGAAGATGGCAGATCCGCTCTTCGATCCGGATGCATTCTGGCGTGCGCTCGGGCGCTTGGAAGTGGTTGCCATAGAGCTGGAGGGGGCCGACGACGCTCAGTCCATCTTCGAATCGTTCAACTCAAAGGGCGTGCCGCTGGTTGCCGCTGACATGGTGCGCAACTATCTTCTGTTCGCGCAGAGCCCGGATGAGCAGGTGCGGCTGTTCAGGGAATACTGGGCGCCCATCCAGGGGCTCTTCGGGGATGACCCAGGATCGTTGCGCTTGAACAATGCGCTTCGGGCTTGGACGGTCATCCGCTGCAAGACGCCAAAGGCGAAGTCAGACGCTGAATGCTTCGATGACTTCAAGCAGTACTTCTTGAACGAATTCGACGGCAGCAGCGAAGACCTGATGGAAGAGATATTCAGCTTCTGCGCGGTGTGGGCTGAGAACTATCGCTACCACGCGGTGAAGACGTTCAGAAGCGCGGATTGGTCGAAGCTTGGGCGCAAGACGCTCGTCTCCGACAGGCCGCTTGCGCCCGCAAGCGAAGAGAGCCGCAGGTTCTATGCCGAGCATTACGGCATCCAGATCAGAGAGGATGACTGATGAGAGCCACTCAGATACCGTTCATCAGCGTGCTTGGCAAGCCGCACGTTCAATACGTGGTGCCAGTCTTCCAGCGCGTGTATTCGTGGACGGCGCGCGAATGCCAGGACCTGTTCGATGACGTGATGCGCGCCGCGGTTGAGGACAAGCCGCACTTTGTGGGAACGTTCCTGCACTCCAGGCTAGGGGCTGACGCTTGCGGCTTGCAAAAGGAGCAGGTTATAGACGGACAGCAGCGCTCCACCACGATGACGCTGATGCTGATGGCATTCGTGGAGGCTCTCCGGGCGCGCGAAGGGGCAGATTCGCCGCAAGCTGAGAGGATCGAACGAAAGCTGCTGTTGTGCCAGGGTGAGGATGCGGGTGATGTGCAACCCAAGCTGAAGCTCACTACCATAGACGACGGGATGCTCTGCTACATGCTGGGGCTTGGCGGCCAGCCGGAAGATCCGTCCATGCGCTTGCAAGACAATCTGGACCTCTTTCGCACGCATATGGCCCGCCCTGAGTTCGATCCCGAAGCGTTCTGGCGCGGGTGCCAGCTGCTCCAGGTCATCGCCATTGAGCTCTCACCGGAGGATTCCCCTCAAGAGACTTTCGAGAGCTTGAACTCGAAGGGGAAGCGCTTGGCCGTGGAAGACCTTGTGCGCAACGCAATCTTGAGCCGCGCCGCTGAGGATGAGGCCATGCAGCTATACGAGAACAGGTGGATTCCGCTGGAGGAGCAGATGGAGCGTGCGAACGGGGCCAACATGGAGGACGCCCTCTGCTCATGGATCGCGTCAAGGCATGATGACGTGCATCTTGACTCGAAGAGCGAGGTGTTCCCACTGTTCAAGGAAGACCTGATGGCTGAATATGAAGGCAGCTGCTCAAGGCTGCTGGATGACCTTGCGCCATATGTCAGCCGGTTCGCATCCAACGAGCAATGGAGGCGTGAGCGGATGACGGAGCTTGACAGATGGCTGCAGGGAAAGCCCAAGAACCTGATCTCTGAGCACAAGATCTTTGGAGATTGATAGGCGCGCATCATGTAGAATCTGGCGCATGATCAGAGCATTCAAGACCATCTTGGCCATCGTCTTCGCAGCCGTTGTGCTCGTAGTAGGCGGCCTTGCGCTGTCAGCCGCAGGATTCAACAATCCCATATCCGATGCTGTGGACGGCACGAAGAACGCCGGGATCAACGCGGCTATCGACGCATCTGGCATCAAGGAGAAGGCGGATTCTGAGCTCCGTGAGAACGCGAGCAAGATCTCAGAGATGACAGGAATGCCAAGGTCAGCGGTTGATAGCATGATCGACGGGCTGGACATCCAGAGCTGGAAGGTCACCAGCCTGCCTGCGAACGCAGTTGCTCAGGATACGGCGAACGTGCAGTATGCAGGCACGAACGCGCAGCTCACCACCTACGATGACCCATCGGTGATAACGGTGACCACCGATGCTGGCGCCGTCACCCTAGAGGTCCCAACCACCGCCCAGGGCTACATCAAGTACCTGGGGTATCTGTAGAGCACCAACCTCCTTGCTGCCTTGAAAATGCTGCACTTACGTGCGCCTATCCTAATTATGACCTCTCAGGTCAATGACAATTCCCCGTGCTTAATGTCATTGACCTTTTTGGTCATATATAGGGTTGCAGGCGCATTCGCACGTTAGCGTTTCCGATCGCCAACGTGCGGCAAGGCACAGATGCGGTGCCTTGCCCTACGTCCACCAGAGACCCTCTCTCAGGTTGAACGCGCCCCCAACCAGGGACTATCTATCAGGTTGACGTAGGGCACGCCATCGTTCTTATGGCGTGCCGCAACGTGACAACCCGAACTGCTGGCGTGCGGAACTCGGCTACGACCCCTAACCTGTGGGCGGTTGCATCGCAGCCGCAGTTGCACGCTAGTGCAACGTAATGCAGGCGATAGCCTGCGAGCACCCGGATGCCAGCCTCAGCTCAGGAAACCTAGCCTGACACAAGACACCTATCCGGGCATTTCGGGTTTCCAGTAGGGGTATGCAGGTTTCAGAGCGCCTTGCGGCCATTCGCTATGAAGGCATCTAGTGCCTCTTGGATGCGCCTCCAATCGGCCTCAGGAGGTGTATCCAGCGCAACTGCATAGCAGCCGCTCATCTGGAATGTTCGCAATGCTCTATTCAGATCAGCATGATCAGAGGGCACGCTGTCATAGAACGCATCGTCTGAGATCAAATCAAGATGCTCCATGAGCGTGCTCATGAAGCGCGAATCTCGCACTAGGTGCTGGTACTTGCCTGCCTCTCTGAGCGCAATGCAGAACGGCTTGCTCTTCAGTGGAGCCGCCATGCAATCGGTGCACCTCATCTGCACGGACAGCAGCCGTAGGGAGTTGCAGAAATCTGTCACCGCATCCTCGAAGACTGCGTTCACGTTGGGATAATGCGCGTAGAGCGTGGATCGACTCACCTGCGCCTGAGCAGCAAGTTCGGTCATGGTTACGGCATCCAGTTGCTTCTCTCCCAACAAGCGAAGCAATGCATCCTTGATGGCTTCCCTGCTCTTCGCTGATCTTGGCATGCGCTTCCCCTCTCTGGACACATTGTACGAGATCGTTCGATTCGCAAAGCGCAAGCCACCTAACATCCTCCCCGAATTGCACGATCAAAGGACCATCATGACCGATACCATCTTCACTACCACGTTGCACCAGATGATCCTCTTCGGGCTGATCCTCTGCGCTGGATTCATAGCTGCGAAGCTCAAGGTCATCACGCAGGAATCAATGCTCGCGCTCTCGCGCCTCATCGTGAACCTCTTGCTTCCTGCGCTCATCTTCTCAAGCACCTACACAGACGCAACGAAGGAAGCGCTGCTGGAAGATCTGCCCATGCTGGCGCTGACCGCAGGCTTCTATTTGCTCATCTCCCTGATCACCTATGCGCTTGCGCGAGCAGTAGGCCTGCTGGGCGACAAAGCGCGCGTCTTCCAACTCTGCTTCATCTTCGGCAATACTGGCTTCGTCGGATTCCCATTGGTCGCCACCGTCTTTCCTGAGAACGGCTTCATCTACATGGCGCTCTTCACCGTTGTGGACCAGCTCATCTTCTGGACATACGGCATCTATCTCTCAACCTCCCAAGAACCAGTGGAGGATACAACGCGAGAGTTGCCCGCCGGCCATGAGGTAAGGCGCCACACCTTCGCATGGAGGAGCCTCATCTCCCCGAATACTGTCACCATGGTGATCGCTTTCGCGCTGGTCATGCTCAGCGTGCCGTTACCTGAGCTGCTCACGAACGCCATAGGCATCATATCCTCTGCAACACCCGCGCTCTGCATGATCTACCTGGGCGCGCTGGTGTGCTTCTCGAATTGGGCGGATGTCTTGAAGCAGTTGAGCCTCTACGCAGGCATTCTGGTCAAGATGGTGGCGGTCCCCATCCTCCTTGCGAAGGCGCTCACGTGGTGGGGTGTCTTCCCGACAGAGATGGTGCAGTGCTTCACCATGATAGCCGCGCTACCCACCATGACCGTGGTGCCCATAGTGGCCAGCAAGAACGGACACTTCGGAGATTATGCGGCTGGTGTCACCGTGGTCACGCTGGTTGTCAGCATAGCCACCATTCCCCTCGTGATAGCCTTGAGCTTCTAACCTGCATAAGGGGACGGAGGAGTGATACGCCGTCTCCTTGATATATACGGCATGAACCCCCCCCTTGAAGGGGGCTTGGATGTCTGGTGGAGATGATGGGATTTATCTATTAGTGCATGAAGATAGAGTGCCGTTTGCCCAGTTATCACTCCTTGTGGGTATCGTTTGAAAATAACATCTAGAGGTTCTTCGTCCCCATTTAAGGTGTAGAGGCTGTATCCGACATGAAACAACTCGCCAAGTTGCAACGCCTTGCTCAAGGCTGCTGCTCACCATACTCTTTAATAGCTTCTTTGTACGTTAGCAGCATATGTGTTTCCATATAAATAAAAGCCTACAAATATCAATAAAAGTAGATTGTTAGACACATCATCTTAAATGAGTAATTCTTGATAGAAGGAATATCTCATATGGGGTACACAGATTTGAAAATCAGTTGAATGCATGATATAAACTAATTATATTCTGGGCTGGCCGAAAGGCCCTGGTCCACCCTAAGGCGGGGATATTTCCCCGCCATTTTGTTATTCAAGGAGCGTATGACAGATCTAAGTGTGTTTATAGATGAATCTGGCGACTTTGGGCCTTATGAGAGGCATACGCCGTACTATCTGATCACGCTTGTTCTTCACGATCAAGCTAAAAGCATTTCCGAACAGATCGCATATTTAAAACAGCATCTTGCAGAAACAGGTTTCCCTGAAACGCATAACATACATTCTGCTCCTTTGATAAGGAGAGAGGCCGATTATGCTAGTTTACCTATGGCTAATAGGAGAAAGCTCTTCAGAGCACTTTTTAGCTTCGTCCGAAAATCGGATATACGTTACAAAACATTCCTCTTCAGGAAGAAAGAGTTCGATTCGCATGACAAGATGGTGTCTAGAATCTCTCGTGAGATTAGCGGATATATAAAAGCGCACCTTGAGTTTTTTCAGTCTTTCAACAACGTCATTGTCTATTACGACAACGGACAAAAAGAAATTACGAATATTATAAATGCGGTGTTTAATTCGCTTATTGATGCAGATATAAGAAAGGCAAAGCCTTCCGACTATTGTCTTTTTCAAGCAGCTGACATGATATGCACGCTTGAGCTTATTTCCAAAAAACTGAATACAAATTGCCTTACTAGGTCAGAACAGGAGTTCTTCATCAATACGAGAAACTTGAAGAAAAACTATCTCACTCCACTCCGAAAGAAAGCAATCTGAAATACGAAGTCCGTGGATCGATTTCGATTGGGTCAAAATTCATGTTGAACGCTCTTAGTGACTACACGAAGAATAATAAAAACTTTATTTATGGATGGATTCTTGATGAACGGGGTAACCCTACAGGATCTACATGTCTTATTAGTGATTCAGAAGAACGCATTGAGGCAATCGTTCCCTTCGACGAATCAAACCCAAATATTGCAGCATGGTTTACATCGAAGCAAGACTTCTTCTACTCATTGGAAAGCGAATGTCCATTACCTGAAACCATCTGGATAAAAAGCATCACTGATAAAGACGTATATTCGATGATTGATCCTCGGGTAATAAGTCAAACTGTTTTCAATATGGGACTTCCTGCATTGAATGGCATGGGAACCATCGTTCCAAGATATATAGTCAAAGGCAATGCAGGAGTGGATTACTCTAAGCTTAATAAGGTCCGTTCGGTTTATCCAGAATTAATGCATTGGACAGGTTTGTCTTCGCTTGAATCCCAAATTCAGCCTGATCCTGCAAATCCGTTCCGCTTAAGTTCATATAGCGTTGGATTCACCAAACAGGAACCAATAGATGTTTATCAGGATGTTTTTACAATCAAATTCGTTCCATATGGCGCATTTAGCGAGAGACATGAACCAGATACAAACATAAGCCTATGGCAGGAAGTTGCATTGGAAACCTCAATAGCAAGTCCTGTATCCCTTTCTGACCACATGACAACTCATTGCGCCGTAAGAAATCTAGTTTCAATACTATCTTGGAGGGGAATTCCATTTGAGCGAATCGCTGTGAAGCGAGCAGATGATGAAACACAATTTATTGATGGAACAGCGGCCTCAACAGGATTCTGTAGTTTGATTACCGATGAATACAATACTTGGGTTGAAAACGATGTCTCACATTTAAAATTCCTGTTTCGATTTGAGGCTATAGGGAGTGAGGGCTTATCCAAATGGCTGAAACTATGCGCTGATCATTCTAAGATAACAAGCGGTCTGTATTACTTATCAGCTAATAACAAGCACATTCCTATTGAATCAAAGGTTATTGAGTCCTGTATTTTGCTAGAAGAAATATCTGAAATGCTTGTCAAAAAGAATAGAGACAACAGTATCGAAAGTAAAATACTTCAAGTATTAAGCGCGATTGAGTTATATAAAGCTCTCCTCCCTCCTTATGAAGATAAAAAATTAGCACATGATATTGCATGCGCATATAACTCTTTAAAGCATACGAAGCCTACTCGGTGTGGAATGTCAAGAGGATACTGGATAGACCCGGTAAATCTCCATGATGTTTCTGTTGCATGCAAATCTATCCTTCAGCTATGGGTTGCTAGAGAACTAGGTTGCAGTGCAGAAAAAATAATTTGGAAACCCAGAGATAACCCCAGCGTTGAATCTTCGTTTAAGCGCATTGATCATCTTGAGTTTACGACGTTATAAGCGCATCAGTTAGAATGACACTGCCCTGTGCGCAATGTCATTGATCTTTTTGGTCATATATAGGGTTGCAGGCCCATTCGCATGTTTGCGCTCTCGCTTGCCAATGGGCGGCAAGGCACAGGTGCGGTGCCTTGCCCTACGTCCACCAGAGACTCTCTCAGGTTGAACGCGTCCCCAACCAGGGATTATCTATCTGGTTGACGTAGGGCACGCCATCGCTCTTATGGCGTGCCTCAACGCAGCAACCCAGACTGCTAGCGTGCGCAATCTGGTCCCAACCCCTACCTGTGGGCAGCAGGTAATGCGGCTGCACTAAGCAGGTGGGAAGCGGAGGATCAGGTAGACAGCTGAGATCAGGATGGTGAGCAGCATGATGGGAAAGCCGGTCTTGAAGTACTGCGCGAACGTGATAGCGTGACCATTCCGCCTAGAGATGTCAGACAGGACCACGTTCGCAGAAGCTCCGATGAGCGTGCCGTTGCCACCAAGGCAAACACCCAAGGACACAGCCCACCAAAGCGGCGTCACATCCATGCCAGTTGCTTGCATGGACACAAGGATAGGGATCATGGTGGCCACGAACGGGATGTTGTCCAGGAAGGACGACACGATGGCGGACCCCACCAGCAAGACCAACATGGTCACGAACACGTTTCCGCCCGTGAGGCCGATCAGCCATGCGGCCAGCGCGTCGATGACGCCGGTGTACGTCATGGCGCCTACCATCACGAAGAGCCCCGCAAAGAACGCCAACGTGGTCCATTCAACTTGCGCCAGCGCCTCGTCAACTGATGCGCGTGACAGCAGCATGATCAGCGCCGCCGCGCCCAAGGCCACCACGCATGATTCCCAGCCGAGCACGCTATGGAACATGAATCCCAGCACCACAAGGAGGATAAGCGCCACAGAGATCTTGAGCAGCCGCGCATCCTTTATATATGTGCGCGCGTCCATCTGGCTCACCTTCGCGGCATTCTCGGGGCTGACTGCAAGCTTGCGCCCGTACAGGAAGTAGAACACCACCATGATGGCGCCTAAGATGATGAGCACACACGGGGCATCGTTCAGGATGAAGTCAAGGAACGAGAATCCGGCGGCAGAACCGATCATGATGTTCGGCGGATCCCCAATGAGCGTTGCCGTGCCGCCAATGTTCGACGACATGATCTCCACCATGAAGAACGGGACCGGGTCCGTGTCAAGCGCCTTGCAGATGTAGAGCGTCATGGAGCCCACCAAGAGCACTGTGGTCACGTTGTCCAGGAACGCGGAGAGCACGGCTGTGAGCAGGATGAACAGCGCCATGATGGGCCACGGGCGGCCTTTCGCCAGGCGCGCGCAGGCAATGGCCAAGAAGTCGAACAGCCCTGACATCTTCACCACGCCAACGAAGAGCATCATGCCGAAGAGCACGCCAAGCGTGTTGTAGTCGATGGATTCAAGGGCGGCGTCGAACGGCATCACGCCCAGCATGAGCACCAGCGACGCGCCGCAAAGCGACACCACTGCGCGGTGCACCTTCTCAGAGATGATCACCGCCAGCGCGCATGCGAATATGGCAACCGATATGATCTGCGGTGCGTCCATCACTTGACGCCCGACCCGGCGTCCTGCCTGATATCTGCTTCCGCGGGCAGTCCGTATGCGCCCTTGGCGCTCCGCACCGCCTTGCGGATGGCGCGCTCCATGGCCTCAGTGGCAAGCACGCCCACAACGTCAGTTGCAGCTTCCACCTCACCTGACGCCATGACGAATATGGTATCCCCGTCATTGGTGGTATGCGCGGGCTTGATGCATCGCGCGTACGCATCCTGGCTGATCTGCGCCACCTTCGTGGCCTGCGCCTTGTCAAGCTTCGCATTCGTGAGGATGCATCCCAAGGTGGTGTTGGAAACGGGGTCGCCCTCTTGCTCCGGCGAGGCTTGCGCGCCCTGCGCTTGCGCGGCCACCATCGCCGCCTTCGTAGCCGCCGCGAACGGGTCCTCCACGCGCCCGTCTTCCCCAAGCGTGCCAGCCAGCCAGCTGCCGTCTTCTGCCATCACGTTGCCCAATGCGTTCACAGCCACGTTCGCGATCACCACAAGATCTCCTTGCCGAAGGCCAACCCAGCCGAAGCCTGACTTCATGGCCTGCGTTGGCAGCCCCATCTTGCCAACAGTGGCACCCGTACCAGCACCCACGCATCCGCACTCCAGGTCTTGTCCGGCATGCTCAAGAGCCGCTTTCGCAACCGCACCGCCCTCAGGCTTCCCGGGCCATGCAGGCTGCCCAACGGGCAGGTCGAACAGGCTTGCCCCGCAGACGATGGGCACGCACGCGCCTGCTAGCTTGAAGCCCATATCGCGCGCAGCCAGCTCTTCCATGACGCCGCACGCCGCCTCAAGCCCGAAAGCCGATCCGCCGGAGAGCACCACGCAGTGGATCTGCTGCACCATGTTCTCAGGCTTCAGGAGGTCCGTCTCCCTGGTTGCTGGCGCGCCGCCGCGCACATCAACGCCAGCAACGGCGCCCTCAGGCGCGATGAACGCAGTGCACCCAGTGCCACCCTCTGCATTCGTTGCATGTGCGCATCGGAACTTGGGCAGATCCGTGAGATTCGCTTCCTGGAACACGCTTCTCCCTTCGCCATCTTCTCTGAGAGGACATTATCTGCCAATATTCGCAAGCCACTGCCCGATGCCGCTCACCGCCCTAAACTAGCCGTTCACCGTCAAGGATGCTATCATGTCCGCTCAAAAATCTAGCCACGAGGGGGCGCATCCAATGGATCTCATGAAGCAAGCGAAGATCGTAGACGGCATCCACGACACGCTGGAGGATCTTGTTGGGCAGAAGATCAAGGTCCGTGCGAACATGGGCCGCTCGAAGATCGTTGAGAGCACTGGCGTTCTGACGCAGGTTCATCCCCGTTTGTTCATCATGGAAGTTGAGCGCAAGCGCGGTCGCACCGCGCGCCACTCCTATCAGTATGCTGACGTGCTCACTGGAATGGTGGAGCTCTCGCAAGACGGTGAGCCCATCTTCGGTGAGTTCATCGACGATACCCCGCCTGAGCCGGCTCCTGAGAACATCCGTCTGTTCCATGAGTCCGAGCAGGTCCTGAGCTAGGAGCGTTTGACAAGGGGCGCGAAGTTCGCGAAAATGCCAGTTCGCGGTCAGCCGGATCAGCGCCGCAAACGGATCGGGGATGTAGCTCAGCTGGGAGAGCGCCACGTTCGCAACGTGGAAGTCGTGGGTTCAAGTCCCATCATCTCCACCAGACACCCAAGCCCCCTCAAGGGGGCTTTTTCATGCCCAAAAGCGTGACATTAGAACACATCTAATGTCACGCTTTTGATGTCACCAGGGTGGAAGCCCGAAATGCCCGGATAGCTGGTTTGCGCCAGGCTATGTGTCCTGACCTGATGCTGGCATCCGGGTGCTCTTGCCCTATCGGGCAAGTTACGCATTGCTCATCGCAATGCTGCGCTTGCAATGCAAGCGCCCACAGGTAGGGGGCGCAATGCAGCCGCCCACAGGTAAGGGAGTGCAACCGAGGCTGCAATGCTCACCGTAGCTGTGCGCCAGAGCGTGACATTAGATGTGTTCTAATGTCACCCTAATGTCACCTAATGTCACGCTATTAGGGAAACGACTGCGCCAAAGGAGAGCTGTGATGACAAGCCATGGGAGCAATCTGGTCTACGAGGACATCGAGGCCGAAGGGCACCTCATAGATTCGAACATCCTTGCCAGGATGATGAGCGGGATCGTTGAGCTTGACGGGGATTTCGAAGTGCTCTCATTCGAGATAGGGCGCGGCAACGAGAGCACCTCCAAGATGGTCATGCGCGTGCGCGGCCGCAATGGAGAGCACCTCACTGAGATGCTGAAGATGCTGCATGGGCTAGGCGTGGTGCCTGCGCATCCAGGCAATGTTGCGCTTGAGCCCGCGCCGGCTGACGGCGTCTTCCCTGAAGGATTCTACGTCACCACCAACCTTGAGACGCTCGTGCGCATCGATGGCGTTTGGTGTCCCGTTTGGGGTACCGAGATGGACCTTGGGATATGCGTGGACGCTGAGGCGAAGCGCGCATGGGGCGTACCTCTGTCACAAGTGAAGAAGGGTGACATGATCGCGGTGGGCCAGGTGGGGATCCGCGTGACCTCCCAAGAGCGTCTGCGCGAGCGCGAAGAGTTCGAGTTCATGAACTCCACGGTGAGCAGCGAGAAGCCCAAGGCTCAGATCATCCGCCAGGCAGCCACCATCTTGCGTGAGACGAAGGAGCGCGGGAAGGCTGCCATCGCCGTTGTAGGGCCTGCCGTCATCCATACTGGCGCCGCTGAGCATCTTGAGCGCCTGGTTCGCGGTGGATACATCAGCGTGCTCTTCGGCGGAAATGCGGTTGCCACCCATGACATCGAATCTGCCCTCTATGGAACGTCCCTTGGGATAGACATGAAGACGGGGCTGCCCGTACCGGCGGGGCACGAGCATCACCTGCGCGCCATCAACCAGATCCACGCCTGCGGAAGCATCCGTGAAGCGGTGGATGAGGGCGTGCTCACAAGCGGCCTCATGCATGCGCTGGTGGAGACGGATACCCCGTTCGTGCTTGCAGGCTCCATCCGAGATGACGGGCCGCTACCTGATGTCATCACGGACACCATGGCGGCGCAGGAAGCCATGCGCCCCTGGTGCCAAGAGGCGGGCGCGTGCCTCATGATGTCCACCATGCTGCACTCCATCGCCACGGGCAACATGCTCCCCGCGGCTGTCACCACCATTTGCGTTGACATCAACCCAGCTGTGGTGACGAAGCTCTCTGACCGCGGCAGCTTCCAGACGATCGGCATCATCACTGACGTTGGCCTTTTCCTGCGCCTTCTGGCCGACGAGCTGGAGTGCTAAGGAGTCACTTGATCTGCCCCGCTGCCATCCGCGGATGCGCTAACATCTGAGAGGTGGATGAGAAGACGCAGGACATAGCGCGCAAGCTGAAGGCGGCGCTGGTGCAAGACGAGCGCATGGGCGCCACGCAATGGCTGGTGGATGCCGCCATTGCTGCAGGCGCATTCGGCTTCGGCGTGCTCCAGATGACGCTCTCCCTTGACCTCTTCCTGCCCGACCACTTCACGCGCATGATGCTGGGCATCCAGTCCGTGGCTCCCTCGGGCTTCGCCATCCTGGGGATCGCCCTCACATGTGCGCCGCTGATCGTGCGAAGGAAGCTCCCCTGGCCCACGTTCGCAGCATGCGTGGCATTCTGGCTTCTGTTCGCGAATATGCTGCAGGTGAGCACGCTCTCACTTGCAGGCCCGCTCGTGGCCCTCTTCACGGTAGCCTATGAGCGCGGCCGCGGCGAGAGCGCGGTGGCAGCCGTCATCATGCTTGCAGCAGTGCTGGCATCTCCTCTGCTGGTCTCCGTCCAAAGCCCGTTCGACAGCTTGATCCTGCTCCAGAACGCCATCCTCGCAGCTGCGGTGGCGCTTGCCGGATACGCCTTCAACGCGCGCGGGCGCTTGGTGCAGGAGGCAGAAGCGCGCGCGGAGCAGGCCGAGCGCTTGCAGGTTGCGGAGCGCTTGCGTGCAGAGGAGGCTGAGCGTGCGGGCCACGTTGAGGCGGCCAGACGCGTTGAGTCTGAGCGTGTGCGCATCGCGCGTGAGGTGCATGACATCACGGCTCATTCGCTATCTGCGGTGAGCATCCAGGCCGCTGCGGCTGAGCGCCTGATAGATGCTGACCCGGATGCCGCCAAGCAGGCGATAGGGGAGGTGCGCGTGACGGCGAAGAGCGCGCTCAATGACATGAGATCCATGGTGGGAGTCCTTCGCAGCGGAGAAGCTGCTGAGACGGAGCCAACCGCTGGCACTGAGCGCATGCAGTCCTTGGTGGACTACCTTGAGGGCGCAGGCGTGGCGTGTGACCTCTTCATGTACGGCTATGATCGCGAAGGCGTTCCTGCTCACGTTGATGTTGCGCTCTTCGGCATAGCGCGCGAGGCGTGCACGAACATCGTTCGCCACAGTGGCGCCACGAAGGCCACGATCGCCCTGCGCGAAGTGGAGGGCGGCATCGTGCTCTTCGTGTGCGACAACGGGCATGGCATGCCGGATGAGCCATCTGAGGCGGGCGGTGGCTCTGAGGCGTCCTCCTCATCAGGCTCATCAGGCGGCCACGGGATCGAAGGCATGCGCGAGCGCGTGAGCTTGCTTGACGGCACGTTCGAGGTCACGCCCTCACCTGACGGCGGCGTCTGCGTGAGCGCGATGATCCCTGACTCGTGGAAGGAGCCCAGCAGATGACAGAGCAAAAGATCCGCGTTCTGGTGGCGGACGATCAGGAGCTGGTGCGGTCAGGGTACAAGGCCATCCTTGGAACCTTCCCATATATAGATGTAGTGGGCATGGCGCGCAACGGCAGGGAAGCCGTGTCAGAAGCGCTGCGCTTGAAGCCGGATGTGGTGCTGATGGACATCCGCATGCCAGAGCTCTCAGGCATCGACGCCACGCGCCAGATCACGGAAAGCCCGCTTCTGCCGGGCACGCACGTGCTGGTGCTGACCACGTTCGATGTTGACGAATACGTGTACGAGGCGCTCCAAGCCGGCGCCAGCGGCTTCATGCTGAAGGACGCTGACCCTGAGGAGATAGCAAGCGGGATCCGCATAGTTGCGAACGGAGACGCGCTCATCCAGCCCTCGGTGATGCGGCGCGTGGTGGAGACGTTCGCGAACTTGGGTGCAGGCTCGAAAGCCGCCAGCGGAAGCGGGGAGGCGGAAGGAGCGCTGGATGTGCTCAGCGGGCGTGAAAGGGAGATCTTGCAGCTGGTAGCGCGCGGCAAGGACAACGCGGCCATTGCTGAGGAGCTCTTCATATCGCCAGCCACCGTGAAGACGCACCTTGCGCGCATGATGGGAAAGACCGGCACTCATGACCGCGCCCAGCTGGTGATCTTGGCATACGAGAGCGGCCTGGTCACGCCATCTGCGTGAAAGCGTTCAACCGTTTCGTTTCGCCGCATCAACATAAGCGTGTAGCTATCAGATTTTTTGCGGCTAAGTATTGCAAACGTAGAACAGGCTGCTAATATATCGTGACGAACTTAGCACTCGCACCTTGAGAGTGCTAAAGCATCGAAGAGGATAACTCGGATCTTCGCATGTTCTAGCAGACACAAGGCGCGAAAGACACTGGAAGAAAGGAAGTCTCAGCATGAATCTGAAGCCTCTGGGCGACCGCGTCATCATCAAGCAAGATGAAGCGGAAGAGAAGACATCCTCTGGTCTCTACATCGCAGGAGACGCGAAGGAGAAGCCGCAGACCGGCACGGTTCTAGCAGTGGGCCCTGGCAAGATGGATAAAGATGGCAAGCACCTCCCCATGCCCGTCAAGGAGGGTGAGCGCGTCGTCTACAGCAAGTACGGCGGCAACGAGGTCCTCTCTGACGACGAAGAGGTGCTGATCGTCCGCGCTGATGACATCTACGCCATCATCGGCTAACAGCATTCGCACGCATTCGCGGGCACATTCGCGAACATGACCAAACTAGGAAGAAGGTAAGGCTTAAATGGCAAAAGAGATAAAGTTCGACACAGATGCTCGTGCTGGTCTTGCAACCGGCGTCAGCAAGCTGTCTGCTGCAGTCAAGGTCACCCTTGGCCCCAAGGGCCGCTACGTTGCCCTTGAGAAGTCCTATGGCGCTCCCACCATCACCAACGACGGCGTGACCGTTGCCAAGGAAGTTGAGCTTGAGGACAAGATCGAGAACATGGGCGCTCAGCTGGTGCGCGAGGTTGCTGTCAAGACGAATGACGTGGCAGGTGACGGCACCACCACCGCAACCCTTCTGGCTGACGTCATCGTGCAGGACGGCCTCAAGAACGTGACCGCAGGCGCTGACGCACTGGCCATCCGCCGCGGCATCGAGACCGCAACAGAGACCGTGGTGGAATCCATTCGCAAGGCTTCCAAGAAGGTCTCCACAAAGGAACAGATCGCAAACGTTGGCACCATCTCTGCAGGCGACGCTGCCATCGGCGAGAAGATCGCTGAGGCCATGGCGAAGGTTGGCAAGGACGGCGCCATCTCCGTTGAGGAGTCTCAGACGTTCGGCATCGAGATGGATGTCGTTGAGGGCATGCAGTATGACCGCGGCTACATCTCACCGTACATGGCAACTGACATGGAGAAGATGGAAGCGGTCCTGAAGGATCCCTACATCATGCTCACTGACCAGAAGGTCTCCAACGTGCAGGACTTCATCCCGCTGCTGGAGGAGGTCATGCGCTCAGGACGTCCGCTGTTCCTGGTTGCTGAGGACGTTGACGGTGAGGCGCTGGCAACGCTTCTGCTGAACAAGCTGCGCGGCACGCTGAACGTGGTTGCCATCAAGGCCCCTGGCTTTGGGGACCGTCGCAAGCGCATCCTGGAGGACATCGCTGCAGTCACTGGCGCTCAGGTGATCGACAAGGACTTCGGCATGAGCTTGGCGGATGCCACCATCGACATGATGGGCACTGCGAAGACCGTCAAGGTCACGAAGGACAACTCACTGATCGTCGATGGTGCTGGCAACAAGAAGGAGATCGAGGCTCGCATCGCTCAGATCAAGGCTGAGATCGAGCGCACTGACTCTGACTTCGACCGCGAGAAGCTGCAGGAGCGCCTCTCCAAGCTCTCCGGTGGCGTTGCAGTTCTCAAGGTTGGCGCTGCCACTGAGTCTGAGCTCAAGGAGAAGAAGAGCCGCATCGAAGATGCTCTGCAGGCAACCCGCGCTGCAGTTGAAGAGGGCATCGTTGCTGGCGGCGGCGTTGCTCTGGTGAACGCCATCCCGTCTCTGGACAAGCTCAAGGTTGATGCTGATGAGCAGGTTGGCGTGAACATCATCCGTCGCGCTCTTGAGGCTCCGCTGCGCGCTATCGCTGAGAACGCAGGCTACGAGGGCAGCGTTGAGGTTGCT
Organism: uncultured Eggerthellaceae bacterium; assembly: GCA_910588435.1. GTDB lineage: Bacteria > Actinomycetota > Coriobacteriia > Coriobacteriales > Eggerthellaceae > MGBC163016. The sequence continues at coordinate 29,351 of CAJUPL010000021.1, forward strand.
GAGGTCAAGAAGGCGAAGGCCGGCATGGGCCGCAACTACAAGACCGGCGAATGGGGCGACATGATCAAGATGGGTGTGAATGACCCGGTCAAGGTCACCCGCACGGCACTCCAGTCAGCTGCATCCGTTGCTAGCTTGATCCTGATCACTGAGGCCACCATCTCTGACATCCCAGAGGAAGGCCCGGATCTCTCCGCTCTGGCAGGCGCCATGGGTGGCGGCGGCGGAATGTACTAAGCCCTTTACCGCCGAACGGGCTGCTCATGCCCTGAAATGGCTTACGGGGTAGGTGCACATAGTGCACCTACCCCGCTTCTTTTATAGCGGCCTTTAACGTGGTTGTTCATTTCATTCGCAACCACGTAGCGGCCTTGGTGGCCTTCCGGCCACCTATCCAACCTGCAACACTGACTCTCTTGCTGCCTCAAAAATGCTGCACAGGCAAAGAGCATGCCTGTGCACTTTTATAACGGCCTTTAACTTTGCATGTGCAAGCGCAAGCAAAGTAGCGGCCTTGGGGCGCTTACGCGCCCCGTTCCGGGTGAATCATCTCCTGCGGGACGATTCCTCCCAATTGTGGGCGCTTGCATCGCAGGCTCAGCATTACCCCCCCCTACCATGTGGGCGGCTGCATTGCAGGCGCAGTTGCACGCTAGTGCAACGTAACGCAGGCGCCAGCCTGCGAACACCCGGAACAATGCAACTGGTCAGGCAACCTTGCCTGGCGCAGACCAACCATCTGGGCATTTCGGGCTTCAGCCCTCATCCCTCTTCCTGCTCGCCTGCGATGGCCAGCACCCTCGCTAGGCTTCAGGCTGGCGGTCGAATGTGGTTGGATATACCACATTCGACCTTGCCTTCAGAAACGCTCGGGTACCAGCCATCGCATGCTTCGCCACAAGCGAGTAGGGGAGGCATCGCCGTTTTCGTCGGGACCCCTGACGGGACCCCTCCGAAAACTCGGCGGCTCAAGGCTGAACCTGAAGACTGTCACCTGCCAAACCTGCCCGATCCTTCGGCCTCGCTCCGCTCGGTCCGGTGTCGCGGGTGCAAGCACCC
>CAJUPL010000022.1 GCA_910588435.1 uncultured Eggerthellaceae bacterium
CTCAAGGCGGAGGTCGCCGGTTCGAATCCGGTCGGAGCTACCAAGAAACAGCAGGTCAGAGCGTTGTCCGCTCTGGCCTTTTTTCTTGAAAACGGCCAAATGGAAGAATCATGGAAGAATCGTGCTTCCAGATGTGCCGTCAGCATCACCAATCCACCAGCTTTATGGCCTCTTGCATATCCTCCATATCCACGTGATCATAGAGGTCTGACATAGCCTCGCTCGAATGCCCCAATAGGTTCTGGGCTACCTCTTTTGGCACGCCCTTCTTTCTCAGCTGCGTTCTGTAGCTGTGCCTCATCTCATGAACCGTACATCCTGGATATCCAAGCGCCTCGCGATTCTGGCGCCACCATCGCGTTGAGGCATCAGGCATGAGCCTCTTTCCCATCCCATCGCATATGAGGGGTGTCTTGGATGTCACTACAGGCACTGCGGCGTTCCACTTTCTCCGCGTTCTTGCGAACAGGTAGATCTGATGGTCTAAAGCGGCTTCTAGATCACGTTCCACTGACCCTGTGAGCGGGATATCACGCACCTTGCCATTCTTGGTCTCATCCCTTAGATTCCCGCCGCTGTCAAAGTTGTGACGCACATGGATCACCTTTGCTTTGAAGTCTATGTCTTCCCAGGAGAGCCCGTGCGACTCTCCACGGCGGAGTCCTAGCTTGATCCCCAGCAAGACCACCAGCTGTGTTGGCTGGCGTGGATCCAGCTTCGATATGAGGTCATCCATCTCATCATGGGTGAGGGCCTTCTTCTCCTTCGTGTCCGGCTTCGGGCGTTCAGCATATTCCACTGGGCTTGACCCGATCACCTTATCCTTGACCATTTGCTTGAACATCTTGTAGACCGTGGCTGATATGCTGGATAGGTATGTACCTGATAGGGGCTTCCCTGACGGGCTCTCGCCTTTGGCCAAGAGCTCATACATCTCATCGATGTCCTCAAAGGTGACATCCCATGGTGCTGCGTAGCCAAGATGCAGATTCACGCATTTGATGTGGTCTACATACTTGCGCCAGGTACCATGAGCGACTTCCTTCTCTTGCTGCAGGAGCCACGCCTCTGAGTATTCTCTGACCGTCTTGGCATCAGTGCGCCGACGCACCACCAGATCGCTCTCTATCTCTGTGATGAACTCTCGCAGCGCTGCCTTCGCTTCGGTGTAGGTGCCGTGGAATACGCGCGTGAGCTGTTCGTACTTGCCGGTCTTCTTGCTGCGGCCGATGGGCACGCGCAGCTGCCATTTGCGGCACTTGGATCTAGGCTTGCCAGGCTCCAACTGGATGACGGAACCATCGCCCCGCACCTTGGGCATGATAGAATCTCCTTTGGGTTATGGTCGGCAACTCTACGGAGTCCGACCCCTGCTTAGAGCCCCGCGTGCTATCCGCCAAGATTAAGCGCGGGGCTTGATTTGTCTAGGATGCGCGCTCCCAGTGGTCACGCCCTCTCTTGTGATGCATGAGTCCTTCTTAAGCCAGCGCTAGCAGTTCGCGGTCAACAGCCTGCCGATAGAACTCAGATTTGCTCATGCCGCGGTTGGCTATGGTCGCGTCGATGGCAGCCACGCGCGACTTCGGCAAACGGAATGACACAACGGTGAGCTCATCAGCATCGTCTGCCTTGGGAACGCCCATCACCACGTTCTCTAGGTGGCCCTCCCACTCGCCGCTCTCGTATTCAGCGGCCATCTTCTCCAATTGGTCATCTGTCAAGATGACGCCGTTCTCTGTCTCGTAGTTCATGGTGACTCCTTTCTTCAGAGCAAGCCGGTCTCTCGCAATGTCTTCTTCGATGGGGGCGTCATGGCGTGGAATACGAGCACATCCCCGTTGGAAAGCGTCACCGCCACCATCTCGATCATGCGGCCCTTCGCATCGAATCCAACAGCGACCTTCTGCGCAACATCGGCATCCAGGCGCATCCCTGTAGCGATCCTCGCTCCCCAAGCATGCGCGATGTCTTCTGGCGTGAGCTCGGGATGGCGCTCCATTATGCGACCGTGAACAATGATGCTGTCTTCCATACCTGCCTCCTAACTGCAATACAGTAAGTGTAATACAAATATCGTATTTCGGTCAAGATGTCGAACTTATATCTCGAAATCGAACGGTATCACGGCGTAGATCGGCTCACACTGATAGGACATTCTCCGGAAGGTTCTCAAGGTAATAGTCCTCGTCGATTATCTGAAGAGAACTGCCTTCCAGTTGCAGCTTCTCAGCTTTCTTGAGCTTGCTCGATTTCGATCCATTCAATGCAGCAACGTAATCAAATGATCCCAAAACCAGATAGTCAGTTTTCTTAGTGACATTTGCCTGTGGAGTAGCGCCTGCATTGACGGCGTATTGCATTCCTTCAGAGCGAGTCATCGAGGAAAGCTTCCCCGTGAAGCAGATATTGCAATCGTAGAATGGATTGTCTTCGTCAATGAAATCTACAGTTTGGACAATGCCGTCAATGTCTATCTTCTTCGTGCTGCGTTTCCGTGTTCGTTTATAGCCCGCATCAGGGTCTTCGCCATACTTATCGACCAGTAGCGGCCTTAGAGCTTCATAGCAAAAATGAGTGACCTCGCAATCAGATAAGGCTCTATGGTGTCTCACGTTGATGTTCTCGCCACTTATTCGCTTGCATTCCTCTTTGACCGACCATAGATCTTTGGGGCAATCAAGTGTATGCATTGCTATTCGCTTCGTATCGAAGAGGAGGTTTTTCGCGAAAGCTTCCCCATCTTTAGAGCGGATAAAGCTGATATCAAAACAAACATTGTGACCTAATACTGGATCAGCTCCAACGAATTTGAGAAAATCGCCAATTACCTGATCGCTGCATGGAGCGTCTTTGACCATCTCATTAGTGATATCCGTTAATCCTTCGATGAATGGATCAATAGGTTGGGAAGGCTTGATGAGAGTTTGAAAACTATGTGTTTGAATTCCACCTCGGATGCGAATCGCTGCAATCTCAATCAGTTCATCATAGCGTGGGCTTAAGCCAGTAGTTTCTGTGTCGATCACCACGTAATCGTGCACATTGAGCAGCTTCGTTTTTGCAGAGCCCATTTTAGAATCCCCAATCGAACGGAAGGACGTAGTACACCACACGGCCTATCACAGTGATGGTCTCAGTGCCTGGCTCGTTGTAGTTATAGGTCTCAGGCGCGTAAGTCGGATCAGTGGAATCCGGTACCAGCTGGAAGCCGTTATTCAGCTTCTTCACGCGCTTCACGGTGGCGTCGAACCCATTCACGCAGACCGCATAAGGCTGACCGTCACGATCCACATCCTCACAGGGGTCAACCAGTGCATAGCATCCGTTCGGGAGGATACGGTTCATGCTCTCACCCTTGACCTCCAAGAGGAACGATTCGGGATATCTGTCTGCTACCTTCTTAGGCACGGGATGCGTACCCTCGACCTCTATCATCTCGATGGGGGTGCCCGCGGCTATGGAACCGTAGAGGGGCATATCCACAAAGCCTTCTGCTGTTGGTTTAATAAACTCAATGTTGTCAAGGCCTAACAGCCATTCGATACTACAGCCATACACATCATGAATCTTCAGAAGCAGATCAGAGTTAAGACTCTGCTCACCTCGTTCATAGTTCCCGTAGTTTTGTTGACTCAAGCCTAAAGGCTCGGCGAACCTTGCCTGTGATGTTTTTCCTCGAAGCTCAGCAAGCCGATTGAAATATTTCAAGATCCTCACCTCCTGCGACTTGCAATAGTACAAGAAAAACTTAGCTATACACAAAAGAATCTAAAAATCTCACTTGTTTTCACAAGTAAAACTGTTATTCTTGCAACGTCAAAACTAAAAGAAAGTCTTTTAGATTGGTGGTAAAGGATGAATAGGATCTCTTCTGAACGAACTCTTCTAGGCATTACTCAGAAGCAGTTTGCAAAAGAAATGGGCGTGGATCCAGCGACCGTTGTTCGCTGGGAGAAAGGCGGGAATGTTCCACAAGACAAGCTCCTGAAGATGCGTCCGCTGTTTCATTGCGACCTCGATTGGCTGCTTGGCGCGTCTGACGAACGCAAGACGGTCGCATAGGAGGAAGCATGAAAGGCCTATACAAAGCAGTGACCGAAGCGGCAAAGCGCTATGACAAGCTCAATCGCGCTTACACCGAAGTGCGAATAGAGACGATCTCCTTCATCTACGAGCTTCCTCGGGATGACGTTCGCGAGATGGTCTATGACGCTATCGAGGTTCGTAAGGAGCTGCTCAATCTGCTCAATGAGGTGACCAATGTCTAAGGAATCCATCACCTACGAAGAGTCCGTAGACATCATCGCTCGCCAGGAGGTCGAGGAGCTGAAGGTGATCGTCTCCTTCGACGATCTGGAAGCTGCTATCGGCAGAGCGAATGCGAGGAATCTCAAGCACAACGTGAACCAGGCTTTTCAGGCGAAAGCTGCGCAGCGCATCGAGGTTGTTGCAGACCTGTTCTCCGTATCGCAGGATGCTCTCACTGAGAACGTGAGAGCTCGATGCAAGGAGATCATCGAAGGATCCGTAGAGGAGAAAGCATGAATCAACTCAATAGATGGAACCCTGAGACGCGAGAGTACGAGCCCTATGGCGTGCCTTCTGAATGGAACGTCTCAACCTATGGGTCGGACATGGAGGCTCAGGTCAACTGCGCAGGATGCGGCCATGTGATGGCTTTCGGAGACACGTACACATCTCGTTTCATCCATGCACGCCCTTCAGGCTTTGGATACGGAGTCTGCGATATCTGCCACGAAGCTGAGGTCAAGCATGATCTTCGGGCTATGGAGCGGCGATCATGATCCAGGAGATATCGCTCATGGATGTTCCCGAAGAGGTGCGCCCTGGACGCAAGCACAAGCGAGAGCGCGAATTCGCACGCAAGTGCGTGGAGGACTTCTTCCAGGGCGGGTATGCGGTGGCTGAGGTCAAGCACATCCCCGTGGCGCTCAACACCACGAGCGTGTATGCAGCATTCAGACGCTGCTTGCTAGGAACCGATGTCCTGGCGCTGCGCTACGGAGGGCGGATCTTCCTCTGCAGGCGCGATATCGAGGAGTCCTAGCAGATTCCTCGGTGCCCCCGTTTGACGCTGCTGGGCGGGAGCACCGAGGAGCCTGCTGGCTCCTACCTTTCCTTCCTTGACATGGCCGGGCAGTCCCTAACTCGCTGCCTGGCCGCAAAGAAGAACGTTAAGAAGAGGTGAGCGAATGCCTAATGAGCCAAGTTGGCTAACGGTTGATGAGTATGCAGAGATGATGCGGCTCCATCCGACGAGCGTCGCACGCCAGTGCCGCGAAGGAAACCTGCCAGCTGAGAGGGTTGGCGGCAAGTGGCGCATCTACTACGAGCCTCCAGGGTATGACAGACGCATAGAGCAGGCCGCAGAAGAGGTTGCTGATGTGTCATTCAAGGCATGTGCAGAGATGTTGGATTCCATCATCGGGGGACTTCAGCAGATCAAAGCAGAGCTGAATCAGATAAGGGAAAAGACATGCTCCTAACAGAGGGGCCATGGGTGCGCTAATCAAGAAAGCAGGGATGGGGATATGACGCAGGTTGCCAAGCAGGCGAATGGACATCGCGATCAACCCTTCGGAGTCTTTGATCCGTTCGCCTGCTCGGGAGCCTGCATCAAGGCTTCAGCAGGTTCAGTGTGGAGCGGGTTGGCTTAGGGCAGCGCCGACCCGCCGAGCAATGTCGAGGGAAATGCGGGAAAGGAGGTGTGGCATGAAAGTGAAGGTTAGCAGGGATCCAGATGGTGTGTGGAAGTGCAGGCCGTATCTGGGAACTGACAAAATGACACGTAAGCGTATCCGCCCGTCAAAGCGCTTTCCTGAAGCAAAGACAGAAGAAGAGGCGCAGGCTCTAGCTGAAGCTTGGGCTGCTAGCTTGGCTCCATTCGCTTTGCATGCCACGCTTCCCTATGTGCCTGAAGTGCTGTATCGCTACATCGCGTTCCGTGATGCGGAGGGTACTCCCTACAACACCGTGCGTACATACACTTCGCTTGTCAGATGTCACATCGAACCCAGGATGGCGCACGTGCATCCAGACGACGTGAAGCCCTATATGATTTCTGCTCTCTATGAGGAGCTCTTGATCTGTGGCGGACGAAATGGCAGTGGGATAAGCCCTAATACCGTGATTCAGATGCACTGGTTCTTGCGCAAAGCATGGCGGTGGATGGTGGCTGAAAGGCTCTCGTCTTTCAACCCCATGCTCTCAGTTGAGCACCCCAAGGCCATCAAGGTGAAGGCCAGGGCATACACAGGGCGCGAGTTCTCTGTGCTTGCCAACTGGCTAAATGAGGCCATCAAGGCCCCGGGCATGTCCAGGAGCGAAGTCCTGATGCGCAATGTGGCATTCGCTGCTTCCCTGGCGCTTTGGAATGCGGAGCGCGTGGGTGAGGTCTGCGCGAATATCCGTACAGATGCTGAGCTGTTCCGTGAGGTCATGCGCGTGTCATACACCGCAGTCGAGAAGCCGGGTGGTGTTGTGCGCCAGCCCCGCACGAAAGGCGGCAAGGTTCGAAACGTTGCCATGGATACGGGTGTCTGCGATGACATACGCGCGCACTGGGAGTGGCAGGAGGGATATCTGCCCACAGAGACCAAAGCCCACCCCAGGGATTCGCTCACCATCTGCACCACCTATCAAGGCACCATCATGCGCCCTTCCATGGTCTCACATGAGTTCTCCAAGATTCGTGATGAGCTGGGGCTTCCAGAGGATACCAGCTTTCACACGCTCAGGCATACCCATGCAACCTGGATGCTGCTCAATGGCGGTACCTTAGCTGACGTGATGGAGCGGCTTGGGCATGAGTCCTCATCCACCACACTAGATAACTATGCGCACATGCTTCCAGGGCGCGACCGTGAGGCTGTGCGTGCTTTTAGGGCTGCTGCTGACAGGGTGATGGAAAGGGATTGGTATAGCTGAGGGATGTGGCGTAGCGATCAATTCCGTCGGGAGGTACAGGGGCTTTTGATTCGAAGCTATCGCCTCTGCACCTCCCGCTGGACTTGCTTGCAAGCATCAGTTGTCCACATGAAGCCGAATGATGACGGAAAGAGGATCTGATGGAAGAAGGGAAGGCGAAGCTGATGACGCTTGCGGATGTGAACGCATTCGTGAACGCATATGACGCAGAGTCTGAGAAGAAGAGACGCCTTCTGGGCATAGGTTGCACCTATCGCGTAGCTGTGCCTTCGGTGGCATTGCTCACAGAGATCGCACGCGTCACTGATTCAAGGGTGCAACCCACTGGCTCTGAAGGATATATGTCAGTCCGATACAGAGGGCTCACGTTCTATTACAAGTCTAGGAGGGATGCAGCATGAGCAGCGTTCTTGAGAGGATCCGGCTTGCGGATGTGCGCGTGAATCCGAACAACCCGCGCCAGGATTTCGGTGACCTAGAGGCGTTCGCGGCCGGCTTTCAGCTGAACCCGATGCATCCAGGAGAGCCGTTCAATCCCATATGGGTGGTGAGAGATGGGAATGTGTTCCGCCTCACTGATGGGGAGCGCCGCTTCAGGGCGATGCAAGTCAACAAGATCGATGAATGCGATGCGATAGTTTGGGACAGCTTTGAAGAGTCAGATGCAGCCGTGGCCATGGTGATCACGGATGACAAGATGCATCTGAAGGATGTTGAGATGTCCAGGGGAGTGCAGCAGATGCTCGCTCTGGGGGTTCCGGAGGAGAAGATTGACCGTGCGGCCGGTCTTGAGAGCGGGTCAGCGAAGAAGGCACGTGCGGCAAGGGATGCAGCAGGGGACGCAGTCTTTCAGATGTCTCTTGCGCAGAGCTTCGCAATAGCGGACGCCAAGGCTGTGGGAGACGATGAAGCTGCATCAGCCATAGCCGAGTGCGATCCAGAAGAACTCCGATGGGGCAAGCCCGCATGGGAGGACATAGCTCATGACTATGAGCGCCATAGGAAGAACATGGCCATCTATGACTTCGTCAAGGATATCTGTAAAGAGGGTGGCATAGAGCTAGTGAAGACGCGCCCCAAAGGATATAGGGTTCACAAGACGATATATCTGAGATCCTCTTGGGGGCGTGATCAGATCCAGGAGAAGATAGAGAAGAATTCTCCGCCTTTCTGCGTGGCCATGAAGAAGCCAACGATGAATGGGTATCTTGATGATTGCGAGATATGCGTTCCGGATGAGAGGTCTGAGGAAGAGCTAGAGGCAGAGGCCAAGGCCAAGAGGATCCTAGCTGAGGACAAGGCTTGTGCAAGGCGCCGCGCCTGCTGGATGGCTGAGCATATGAAGACTGATCCGCCGCTTAAGGACCTGGATACATGCCTTGATTTCTTCGGTTTGAAGAAGCGCAATTCCGAAAGCGTCACGAACTTCGTAAAGCTTGTGAAAGATGACGACATCGATGCCGGATCCATTGCGCACAAGGTTGATCCTTGGGATATAGCCCACCTTTGGCCTGAGGTGGATGATGACAGCAAGAATCTGTCCAAGTATCTCATCAATGGAGATGAGGGCGCTTACTGGAGTGATTTCTACTTGCGCGAAGACATCACTGGCTTCATCTGGTTCATGCAGGCGCTTGAGGCTGATGGGTATGCATGCGAAGACCATGAAACCGCTCTGATTGCAAAGTGCAATACGTGGCTCAAGCAGAATCCGGAGGCCAAGACTGATGATCCTGAGGGTGATGGCGAATGACCTCAGAAGGAGAGAAGGCGCCACCCTTCTCGCTTGACCGCCCTGGTGTCCAGGAGGCTATCAGGGTTGCTGAGGAGAAGAGGCGCAAGAGACCGGTTGACCTATGGGAGTTCGACGTTCACTTCATATGCACTCAAGACACGTTCGATGAGATCTTGATGGTGCTGAAAGCCCATTCCATCATCTCCAAGTTCTGGAGAAGGTATCCGCTGACCAGGGGGAAGGTGGTGGAAGATGGCAAAGAGTGAATGGTTCAAGCTGGATGAGAACTTCTACACCACCCCTGAGTTCTTGCGGATACGCAAGCATCACGGGAAAGCAGCAGCTTTTGATGCGGTCGTCTTGCTGTCGCTTCTGGCTGAGCTCGATGGGGAGATCCATCTATCTGATGTGGGGCATATGGAACGGCTCAAAACCGCATTCGGAAAGTCTGAGAAGGGGCTGCGAGGGCTGCTTGGCAAGTTCGCCTCATGCGGGTTGTTCAAGCGGGACCTATACGAAGGAATGGACGTCATCACATCAGATAGGGCCTATAGGGATGCCCAGAGCCGCAAGAGGAGACGTGAGGTTGGTCGAGAGAACGCTGAGAAGCGCTGGGGATCCGGCGGAGAAGATGGAGGTGAGGCGGATGCGAGCATGCAGACAGCGCCGAGATGATGCAGATGGCAATAGCAATGGCATAAGCAATCGCAATGCTATGAGCATTATTAGAAAAGAAGAGAAGAGAATAGAGACCAACCAGCTACCGTCACGGTTTCACCCGAGACGACCTGAAACGCCCCGTTGCAACTTGAGCTCACCATGCTTGCAGCTTGCGTTTCACCAGGTCAGGGGGTAGCTATGTCCATTTGCGAGAAGTGTCAGAACTTCCATGGCAACGTGTCGAATGACCAGGTCAAGTGCCATAAACCGAATGGATCCACTGTGCTGCAGAACGGCAAGAGGACCCGCTGTCGGGACTTCGTGCCCATTGGCGATGCGGCGCCCGAACGTGTGGTCTTTGACGTTGATCATGCTGTTGATTCGGAGATTGAGAACGCTCCGAATCCGTACGCAAAACGCGAGAGAAGCGAACCGCGCAAGGGTATCCAGATCCAAAGCACGAAGCGAACCTCTCCGCAAGTTCCAAGCGATTCTCTGAAGGAATCTCATCCGAAGTCCAGAGCCGAAGAGCTTGGCTTCAAGGCTGTGTCACTGGAAGCGCTTTCGTTGGCGAGACGGATCGATGCTGATACCGACATCAAGCGGATCAGGGACATCCTGGATGCCTTCTGCGCATCAACCGATGAAGCGTGGGAGCGTGATGTGGACTTGTCTGGCAAGCCTCTCACGGACAAGAGCGCACGCAACCTAGCCAGCAGGATCGGCAGAGAGGCAAGGGAGCGAGGCCTTCCTGCGAAAGCATGCAAGCGAGCCAATGCCGTTTTCCTATTCAAGCCGCGACCCAAGGAGGAATCCAATGACTGAACAAAAGAAGCCCATAGCTGATGAGATCGAATCTGAGCAGCGCGCGCTAATCGAAGCGCAGGGACGTTACACCAGCGTGTTTGATGCTAACCGTGCGGCTCAAGATGGCCTGAGGGTATGGGGATGGATGCATCGCAAGCCCATGGAAGAGGACGAGACCATCACCAAGTGGCTTGCACGCTACTTTGATGAGAAGCCTTGCTACCCAGACGGTTCGCCTGTAGCCTGGCGCGATGAAGTGACCGTTGAAACGCCATATGACAGCGAATCCGGAACACTGCAAGGCATCCATTACAACAGTGGCCCCGTGAAGATCCTCTCATTCGTTGGAGTGGATCACGAGAGGCTCGTTCGGTATAACCCCGAAACTGACACGTTGAAACGCCCTACCCCTCCCGCGCCAGATGCTGATGGGGTGAACACATGCGAAGGGGATACTGTCTACATCGCCCCGGAGCACGAGCATGACTGCGGCAAGGGATTATCTCAACTCCATGGTGAAGCTGGCCTGGCTGGAGTGAAATACGGAAAGCCCTATGAGGTCAGGAGCTTATATGAGCACAATGGGCAGAAGTTTGCGAGGCTAGCTAACCTAGAACGCCCATGGTGTCCTGTCTCATGGCTCACACATTGCGCCCCCGACAGCTTTGAGAAGCTGCGGGATGACATATGTGAAATGGCCGAAGCCAGTGCAGACGGCGCGTCGATGAGGGAATGGTCAGACCGCCTCACAGCCCTCATAGAGAGGGGATAGTGATGCGTTGGATATACGTTGTGCAAGATGACGGCAAGGACGGCGCATTCCTCGGAGCTTTCGAGGATGAGAAAGACGCTAGCGAGTACGCAGAGCACATCGGTGCCGCGAAGGCTTACAGGGTACCGCTCTTCCCTCGAAGCTACCCCCTGACCCCGCTGTTCAGCGCAGAGAGGGGTGCATGATGGCTTGCGTTAAGGAATACATTGGCTGCAAGTCCATAGAAGCCATGAACTACGACGGCAACGGTCACGACCTGTGCAACATGTGGCTCACGGAGGAAGAGGTCACCCGCTGCCGGGATTGCAAGCATTATCAGCTTTGTGATGAAGGCTTCCCCATTTGCAATCGCGGATGGATTGTGGCCGCGAACGACCAAGGGTGCGAGCATGAGTTGCGTGTAGAGGTAGACCCCAACGGCTACTGTGCATGGGCGGAGCGTGATGAGTGATGCGCTACATCTCTTGGTTCAGCGCGGGATGCTCGTCTTTCGTCGCAGCATACCTCATGCGAGACAAGTTGGATCACTGTGTCTACATAGACATCGCAGACCAGCATCCGGACTCAATGCGCTTCGTACGAGACGCTGAGAAGCTTCTGGGACTTAAGATAGAGATCATCCGCTCAGAGGTTTACAAGGACGTTGATGACGTAAACGCGCGCGATAGATTCATGTCTGCTCCATGGGGCGCGCCTTGCACCAAGCATCTAAAGCGTGAGGTTCGTGAGCGTTGGGAGAAAGAGCACGACATATCACGTGACGATGTGTATATCTGGGGCTTCGATGCGTCAAAGAAAGAGCGCAAGCGCGCCATGAACACCACGAGCCGCATGACCTACGTAGATCACGAGTTCCCGCTAATCGATGCCGACCTCACCAAGCCCGATGTTCATGCCATGTGCGAGGACTTGGGAATCAAGCGCCCGGCCATGTATGACTTGGGTTATCCGAACAACAACTGCATCGGATGCGTCAAGGGCGGGGCTGGTTACTGGAACAAGATCCGTGTTGACTTCCCAGAGGTCTTTGAGCTTCGCGCGAAGAGAGAGCGCGAGATCGGCGGCTCGTGCTTGAACGGCGTGTTCTTGGACGAACTAGACCCGAAAGCGGGCCGACTAGACGAAGTATTCCCAAGCTGCTCGATCATGTGCCAGCTTGCGGAAATGGATATGGAAATGGATATGGAAATGGGTGATGAGTGATGACTAGATACCGCAAGAAGCCCGTAGAGGTGGAAGCATGGCAGGCGGGCAGCGACGAGAAGATGCCGGATTGGTTGTTCGATGCCATGGAGAAAGAGATAGCGTTTGAGCGAGTTGATGGGACTGGTTGGCTCATCAAAACCCTAGAGGGTGACCATTTCGGAAACGTAGGAGATTACATCATCCAAGGCGTTCAAGGCGAACTGTATCCCTGCAAGCCGGACATCTTCGAACAGACTTATGAGGTGGTAGATGAGAGCCACTCCAAACAGCTGCTAACTACTCCAAAGCATGATCCCCGAGCAGGGTGGACGTGCAAACCGCATCTCGTAGCAAGAACGCTCGTAGGCTATAAAGAGCCGTGCTTTTGGCAAGCAGTCTGCGACTGCGGATGGATAGTGGGCGAGGACGGGACTCCGAACCTCAGCGAGTTCGAACACCTTGATAGCTACTGTGGAGGTTGTGGCGCAAAGGTGGTGCGGCGATGAAGACCGTGATGGTGATATGCCCCAAATGTAATAGCGATACACCGGCTCCTGGCGAGGCATGCTACTACGATTGGGGTTACTCGGATTCTGGCGAGAGCGAACCTAGGAAGATTTGCTGCATATGGTGCGGAGAGCAGTTCGACGCCATCTGTGAACGTGACTGCATTGGCGTGGAGGTGAGGTGATGAGTGAGACCAACCTAGAGCACTACTTCGGCACTGCGAAGCAAGTGGCGGAGATCGTAGCGGGCATGTGCAACATGGTAGCGGATTGTCCAGGCTTGGGGCGTACATGCCCACTTGATGGTACAGAGCTATGCACTGCAATGGAGCTCCCTGTAGAGGCTTCGCCGGTCTATATAGCAAGCCCAAATCGCATGTGCGAGTTCTTGGAGCAGGAATACGCACATAGACCAGATGGGATGAGCCTATGAGCGATTGCAACACGAGGGCCTTCGATATCCCTAAAACCGGTGTGCCAGAAGTGTGCCAGAAGAGCGGATCAGAAGGCATCGTGGATGAGGTTGAGGAATCCATGTCTGAGCTGGGAGAAGACAGCTTTGAGATGCATCTTTTGGAACAAGATTCTCAGATAACAACTAATTATCAATATTCTCTTCTTGATGACTCATCTGATTGTCCGTTCTGTGGGTGCACGGCTCTTGCTGTTTGGTGGGATGAGGATTGCGAAGGATCCCGGCGCTTTTACATGCAGTGCGGAAGATGCGGAGCCCATGGCCCTGTGAGCGATAGCTATGAGGATGCAGCAATGGCGTGGGAGATGAGAGAATAAAAAAGCCGTCATCCGCAGTGGACAACGGCGTGTGAAAGACGCTTGCTATTGTAACACTGCGGATGGAGGTATCTCTTGGGAGATGAGTTCGAGACCCTTGCCATGAACGAAGCCCAGAATGCTCTGCTCTCAGCATCTAAGGCGAAGTCCAGAGCGCAAGCTGCGCGCTATCGCGCTGAGCAGATCGAGGCCATGATAGAGAGCCTACGATCCATAGACTATTCCGTGCAGCGTGTTTCTGGTTCACGCAAGCAGAGCGATAAGACCGAAGAGCTGATCGACCGGCTTGAAGCCACTGCAGGCGAGAGCAGGGATGCAGCACAAGATTGGCTGCGAGAGATGGAGCGTGCAAGGTTGGTGTTAGATAGGATGGATGACCAAGAGCATGCGGCCATCCTTGACATGCACTACCTCGCCGGAGCTAGCTGGCTGAACACCGCTACAGCCTTTGGATACAGCGGACCAGGCATCTACGATGTTCGCAAGAAAGCGCTCATCGGCTACTACAGAGCGATGATCGAATGGAATGCAAAGGCTGTCTGAGTCTTATAAATTCCATAGTAAATCCTAGTTGGGTTTCTGATATCGTGTATCTGGGTTTGATCTGGAGAGAGATGAAGTCACTTGAGCCGTCCGAGAGGGCGGCTTTTCTTATGCCCTTAAGGAGGAGGCATGAGCCTGAAGGAGATAGCTGAGCGTGTTCTGCTTAGCGAATCAACCACCGTAATAGCCAATGCTTTTCGGCGTGCCTTTGGCCTTCCTTCAAAGGCCCCCGCACCGAAGCGCGGCCAGATCGTGAGCATGGATGCCTATGCAGACATCGAGTGGTGCATGAAGAACTATGGCTCTCCTCTAGACGGCAGGATATGAGCAAGCCCAATCCCCGCCGGAGCAACGGAACTCTCAGGAACAAGCTTCGCAAGAGGATGGCGGCGCACCAAGACCCATGCGCACTCTGTGGCAGGCCAATAGATTACACGCTTCCAGCGGGTGATGATTGGAGCTTCGAGCTTGATGAGATAGTGCCGGTGTCGCGCTACCAGGAAGGTGGCTATGCCACACCTGAGCAATGCGCGCTGGATCCGGCGAACCATCAGCCCGCGCATAGGATCTGCAACCGTGCGAAGGGCAACAAGATGATGAAGGATGAAGGCAAGGAGAGCCTACAGGCATCCATCTGCACATCACCGATTGATTGGTTCGGCCTATTCGCTGCTAAATAGGGGTGGGGGATACCCTCCCCATCGGCCGGCGGCCACCCCCTCGGCATAGGGCCATTCTTTCTCTGAATCCGTTTTCGCGCGTTCCGTCTCGCGCGGAGTTAGTAGGGCTTGCGGAACGATTGGAGGAGGTGCGGAACGAATGGCGCAGATAGATGACGAGTATCTGCTGGCTCACTTCGGGCATGATTCACAAGCCAAGATGGCCAAGCATTTCGGTGTCTCCAAGTCTACGATCAACCGGCATCTGAAGAGGCTCGGGCTAACAGGCGCATCTGGGAAGAAGGCCAAGGATAAGAAGAGCAAGGTTCATATCGTGGCCTTCAATCCTGAGCCGGAGCCTAGCCACGTGAAGCCTCGGATGGATGAGAAGACGGACATAGAGCGGCTGCGGGATCTCCGCGAATATCTATACGCACAGATCCATGAGTGCGAGCCCAAGGACGTAGCGCGCATCTCCAAGGAATACAGGGAAGTCTTAGCCGAGATAAGGAAGTTGGAAGGAGGAGCGGATGACTGCAAGGACTCCTTCGCAGACATCAGAAGCTCCTTCGCGGGTGGGCTGCCAGCAGCCAACGTGGCGGTTGGCTAAGCCCCACACATTGACGCAAGCGCCCTTCTATTCGGACTTCATGGAACGACTGGGTGTCAGTCTGTATGACTGGCAGAGGCGCGTTCTGTCTGATTGGCTGGCTATAGAGGAGGATGGGACATATGTCCATTACCGAAATGGCCTGGAGGTTCCTCGTCAGAACGGCAAGACCGCTCTCTTGGAGGCAAGGATAGTTCCAGGAGCTGTCCTCAAGGGAGAGACCTTTGCGTACACGGCTCATGACTACTCCACGGTTCAGATGCTCTTCGATAGGCTCCAAGGGTACTTCGGCGAGAAGGCGAATGACCCGGAAGCCAAGCATCCAGATCTGAACCGACTTGTGAAATCAGTTCGCAAGGCTGTCAGCAAAGAGGCCATCTTCCTGAAGAATGGTGCGGCCATCTATCTGGCTACCAGGACGAAATCCAGCAAGCTGGGATTCACGGCAGATGTCTTCATAGCTGATGAGGCGCAAGAGCTGTCAAACGAGCATTCAGAGGCTTTGCTCTCAACGGTGTCATCAGCTCCGCTTGGCAATCCGCAATACATCATGTGCGGAACGCCCCCCGTACCCTCTAGTAGAGGAGACGTGTTCGCTCATATCAGGCGAGAGGCGCAATCAGGGAGCACTCAAGACGTTGGCTGGAATGAGTGGTCAGTGGATTCGCTGGACGCTATTGATGACCCCGCAACCTGGTACAGGGTGAACCCATCCCTTGGACTACGAGTGCTGGAGTCTGCTGTGAGGGCTGAGCTTGGCACGTACACAGATCCGCTCTCCTTCGCGCAGATGCGGCTTGGCTACTTCTTGCCGAACGCCCGGAAGGAGCCTCCCGTCATAGATTGGGATACATGGAAGTCATGCAAGCTGCGGCAGGTTCAGCCCATCACGGGCGAAGAGGTCCCATGCTTTGCGGTCAAGTTCTCCATAGATGGTGCTCGTGCCACCATCGCTGCAGCCCTCAAGCTGGATGGCGGGCGCGTCCTTGTGGATGTGCCCTCAGGTTGCAATAGATCTGTCAAGCGCGGGATAGGCTGGGTGGTCCAATGGCTGAAAGCTGTGGCTCCGAATGCTGCCGAGATATGGATAGACGGTAAGGCTCATGCCGAGGACCTGAAGGAGCGCCTCATTGAGGAAGGTGTTTCTAAGAAGTGCCTGAAGCTGCCAACGTCTCCTGAGTTCGTTGCGGCATGCTCCATGTTCACCAACGCTGCTAGCGAGAGGACACTTGCGCATCTGGGTCAAGAGCCAGTGACCTACGCCATGGACAACACCAAGAAGCGCAAGATCGGCAACGGAGGCGGGTTCGGCTTCGAAGCGGTCACAGAGCAAGCAGATGAGACCTTACCCGAGGCTCTAGCTCTGGCTTACACAGCGGTGAAGACAACGAAGCGCAACCCAAAGAGGAAAGCGAGGATAGGCTAGATGATATTGCCGAACATCCTGAATGCGTCAGGGCTTGACTCTGAGGCCAGGGCGGCGCTTGAGGTCTTGGTGAGCATCCAGGCCAAGGTGACGTCTAGGAACAGGAATCTGGTCAAGTACTACGAAGGTGATATAAAGCGCAAGCCCCTTGGCATAGATGTGGTTCCTCCTACTGTGAATCTGGATACAGCTTGCGGGTGGCCAGCCAAAGCGGTCACTGCCGTATCTGAACGAAGCCGCCTTGACGGCTTCGTCTTCGATAAGGGGAATGGGGATGAAGGGCTGGAGAAGGTGATGAGGGAGAACAACCTCATCCCTACCTATAACCGCTTTACTCCTAGCGAGCTGGTTCATGGTTGCATGTTCGCTTCTGTTGGGCGCTCGGCTTTGACGGGTGAGACCTATGTGCGATTCCATACGGCAGAGACGGCGGCTGCAACATGGTCTGACTCTGAAGGCTGCATAGACTCAGGCTACGTGATCGCGGATATGGCACGCACATCGTATTCCCCTAGGGATGCGGTGCCGGTATTGGTCAATCTGCATCTTCCTGGCAGGGTTGTTGAGCTCTCGCGAACCGGCAGCTCTTCATGGAGAGCGGGGAGTGCGGATACGCCGCTGGATCGCCCCATGATGGAGAGCTTTGCGTTCAGACCAACGGGCATGAAGCCTTTTGGGCAGACGCGCATAACCAAGGCCGTCATGGCCATAACGGATGATGTCATGCGCACCCTTGAGTACATGGCTGTGTCCGCCGCATGCTATGCGCATCCCAAGCAGTACCTGCTGAACCTCTCAGATGAGCAATATGATGCCATCAGCAAGGATAAGTGGGGAAACGTCATGAACGCCATCTTGCTTTCCACGGAAAGCGATGAGGGCGGCAAGGTTGAGTACGGGCAGCTTCCGGCAACTAGCCCGCAGCCCTACATAGACACGTTGCGCCTGTATGCAACGATGTTCTCAGGCGAGACGGGCGTTCCTGTGAACTCGCTGGGGATCATTCAAGATAATCCATCAAGCGCAGATGCCATCAATGCATCACGTGAGGATATCTGCATAGCAGCTGAGGACCTGAACCGTGAGAACGGGGCTTCGCTACGCAACATAGCTCTCATGGCCATGGCCGTAGAGGGAGATTGTGATATCTCGAAGCTCACTGATGAGCAGAAGAGCGTTCGGGCGCATTTCAAGGAGCCGCAGTTCACCTCCAAGACGGCCAACGCCCAGGCCGCGCTTTCTCTGGCTGAGGCGGATCCTGACTTCGTGAACACGCCCGTGTTCTATGAGCTGCAGAACTTTGACAAGGGAGATATCAATAGGATCGAGCGCGCCAAGCGCGGCGCCGTTGCGCTCAAAGCTGCCGCCAACATGGCTGCGGCTAGAAGGGAGGCATCATCTGGTGAGAGTAACGAGCAAGATGATGTCAGAGTATCGAAGGGAGCTTGATGGGTATGCCGATGACGCTGAGGCGTTCGTTTCCTCGCTGCTTGCGGCGTCCATGGAAGCATCTCCTGATGCCAGTGTCGCTGAGATGCGTGAGGCTGTCAAAGATGCCATAGAGGACTCCATATACGCATTCTGCATGCAGTCGGCAGACCTTGCTGGGAGCATGTTCAGGCAAGTGACCGAAGGCGAGGGCATATCTGCAGATTGGGTCAGCGAGGACACCATCAGCCGTCAGAAGCTGGATTCGAAGGTGCGCTACTACGCTGATGTGCTCAAGGGTGGTGCCACAGAAGCTAGCAAGGTGAAGTTCCGTAAGGATTGTGCTGCGCTCTCAAAGTACTACGTGCATAGGAATGCCTTTGAGAACATGATCCAGAACTGCGAGCGCCAGGATATCCGTTGGGCACGCGTTCCAACAGGAGTTGAGACATGCTCGTTCTGCTTCATGTTGGCTAGCCGTGGGTTCGATTATCGCTCTAAAGAGACCGCTAATGCAGTGCGCCATGGCAAGCACTCTCATTGCGATTGCATCGTGATACCGGGCGTCAGGGGCGAGACCGTCATAGACGGCTACAACCCTGATGCGATGTATGGCCGTTGGCGGAAATGTGCGGAAGCCATTAGCGTGGATCCCGAAACGCCATATGAGGATAAACGTCGCATGATTTTGAACGAGGTATCCAAGAGGGATTGGAAATGGCTCTACAGCGATGATCCGCATTACTTCTCGCCAATAGCTTATGACCCTGAGTGGAAGGATTATGAGAAGGACACTGCAACGTTGTTGTCCAGAAATGGCTTCGAGGTGGATCCAATAAAGAGGTCAAATGCCGAGCGAAGACCAGACTTTTACCTCAACGGATTGGACTGGGAAATGAAGAACCCTGAGCATTCAGGCTATATGCCCATTTGGAATCAATTCAAGGCAGCTGTGTTCGGACATGGCAAATCGAAAGAGCGGAATCCTCAGAGTTCGCGTCTTGTGATTGGTGGAACGAGAAGCGGTATGTCCCTAGATGAGATGGAGCAACACGTTCTCGAAGTGTCCAATGATTTCAAAGATGCATTTCCAGAAATCAAAGAGGTCTTGGTGATCAATAAGAAGGGGATTCGCAGGATAAAAAGATAAAAGCCAACGCGTAGGCTGTCACACAGGTCAGTCCGCCATTGGCTTTTATGCAGCAATATTGCTGACATGCATTCTAACAAAGCTGCAGTTTAGATGCAATGTTTTGAAGCTTTTTAACTTGGGATCAAGCCGCCGAAATGGCGGCTTTTTTCATGCCCTGCAAAAGGGCACGAATAGGAAGGCCCTGGAATAGGGCGAGTGGGCGCCGAGAAAGGCGCAAGAAAGGAGTCAGCATGGCTGAGACCGATGAGCAGGTGCAGGCGCAAGATGAGCAGGAGACCCATGAGGAGCATGAGGCTCCTAGCGGAGCGGCCGACATGTCTGCAGCAGAGGATTCCTTAGAGGAAACGGCTGAGGATTCAGAAGATGCGGATGGTGCTCGTTCTGAAGCGGAGAAGTGGAAGACGCGTGCCAGGAACTGGGAACGCAAGGCAAAGTCATCCGCAAAAGAGGCTGCAAGCCTGAAAGAGGCGGCAGCCCGTGAGGCTCTCGTTCGAAAGATAGCGGGGGAGCAGGGCGTTGATGCTGAGGTGCTCATCCGCATGCAGGGGTCTACCGATGAGGAGATCTCTGAGAACGCAGAGCTCTTGAAGGTAGCTGCACCTAAGCAATCCAAGTTCCCATCCACTAAGGATGCAGGGTACAAGCCAAAGGGCTCCATAACGAAAGATGAGATCTTGAACACCAAGAACAGGGCGGAAAGGCTGCGCCTCATCCGAGAGAACCAAGACCTGTTCGAATAGAAAGGAAGGCAAATGCCAGCACCAGCCAATACCATCACCACAACGGATGTGGACCGCGCGCTAGACATCGAGATGCTCACGCGCTTCAATCATGACACCACGCGCCTGCTTGAGCTTCTGGGCATCTTCGGCACTGAGACCGTAGCCGCCGGCACGGCGCTCTATCAGTACAAGGTCACAGGTGAGCTGAACACTGATGAGCGCGCTGAGGGCGAGATCGTCCCGCTCTCCAACTTCAAGGCTAAGAAGGGTGACCCCATCACGGTCAATGTGGATTTCTACCGCAAGTCCACTACTGCTGAGGCCATCCTCAAGAGCGGATATGAGAATGCCTGCGTGAAGACCGATGACAAGATGCTCACCAAGGTGCGCGGGAAGATCATGTCTGACTTCTTCACATACCTTGCCAATGGCACTAGCACGGCAACGGGCAAGAATCTCCAGGCGGCGCTTGCAAAGGCGGATGCAACGCTTGCAGATAAGCTTGAAAGCAATGATGATGCGGCCGAAACGCTGATTCACTTCGTGAACCGCTTTGACATTGCGGACTATCTGGCAGAGGCCAATGTGTCAACTCAGACCGCATACGGGATGACCTACATCCAGAGCTTCTTGGGTGTGGACAACATCTTCGTGACCTCCAAGGTCCCGCAGGGAACGGTCTATGTGACCCCATCCGAGAACATCCACATCTATGGCGTGGACTTCGGCGCTCTTGATTCAGCAGGCTTGACCTATTCCACGCTGGACGGATCTCTCATCGGTACTGCACATACCGCTGAGCATGATTGCGCATCTGCCATGACGCATGTGGCAGTTGGCGCGAAGATGCTGGCTGAGGTCTTGGACTACATCGTCAAAGCCACCATTGGTGGAACGTCATCTCAGTCTGATGACATCCTCATAGAGGAGAAGCCAGCCTTCGACCCTACATCAGATACGCCGCCCACCACAAAGAACAAGACGGATGAGATCAATGCTTGGGCTGAAGCCCATGACATCAGCCTTGCTGGGTGCAGCAACAAAGAGCAGATGATCGAGGCCATCACGGCGGCTTTGGCAGAGGCTGAGTAGTGGAACCCTTCGCTAGCGTTGAGGAGTACGAGGCGCGCTACGGGGTCGCTGGTGACCCAGAGCTTCTGGCTGAGATCCTTCTAGATGCTACGCGCCTCATAGCCTCAGAGCTTGAACGGGCTGGGTTGCCTCTCGATGATGACGCGACGGCAGACAGGCGCATGCAGGTCTGCCGCGCCATTTCCTTCCGCGCAATGGAGCAATCTGAGGAATCCCAGATTCCCTTTGGCGCCACGCAGTTCAGCCAGGGTGCAGGTGTCTATACGCAATCCTGCACCCTTGGGAATCCTTACAGGGATATCTATCTCACCAAGGCCGAGAAGCGCCTGCTTGGGATAGGACGTTCGCGGATCATGTTCGTCATGCCAGGAGGTGATGGCGATGAAGGCAGTTGACGTCACGATCCTGAGGCCTGTAGAGATGGGTACGGATTCCATGAATGAACCTATCGTTGAGCTCAGAGAGGAGGCGAAGCCTGTTAGGGTCATCACCTCTCCTGGATCCAGCGCAGAGCTGGACGCCACGCGTCCGGATGGCGTTCGCGTTTCATGGACACTGCATTTCCCTAAGACCTACACGAATAGCTTGCGTGCGTGTCGTGTGAAGCTTTTCGGAATCGTGTACCGCGTCATAGGAGATCCTCAACCATATATGCCTGAGAACACTCCAGGGATGTGGAACAGGCCTGTTGAAGTGGAGGCCGTAGATGGGTAGCCAATTCCACTACACCATGGATATGGGTGGCGTTGCGGCTATCCTCAAATCAGCGCCTGTCAAGGCAGAGCTTGATTCTCTGGCTGAATCCAAGGCTCAGGAGGCCAATAGGCGGATGCATTCATCCATGCCCAATACAAGGGGGCATGATGGTTACAAAGCCGGGAAGGCTAAACCCCTCACTTTCACGGCGGTCTCTTCAGTCTATACAGGTAGCAGAGCGGCCATGAAGGATCAAGAGCGTCACCAGACCTTGAACGCCATCAATCACTAGGAGACCCTATGGATACGCCTGAAGCGCAGTCATTCGTCATCGACTATCTCACGCGAACATTGCGCGACGACGGCATTCCGGTAGCTGTGTCACGTCCGAATCCCGCGCCTGACCTCATGGTGACTGTAAGGCGAGAAGGTGGCGGAGCACTGGACGCTCATAGGGATGGGCCTGGCATTGGAATCTACTCTTGGGCCCCTACAGAGGCGAAGGCTGCAGCCTTGGCCAAGCGAGTCTCGAAGGCGATGCTACGGATTCCATATGAGCGTGGTGTGGCTAGAGTGGCCGAAGAGGCCTTGTACAGCGCGCCGGACCCTGAGAGCAGAGAGCCGCGATGGTACGGCTCATACACATTGACAACATATCAGATCTAAGGAGGTCATGAATGGCAGAAGAGCGAGAGAACAATCTAGGCCTTGCGCCTGATACGCTCGATCTCAATAGTGCGTTCGTATCAGTGGCGCAGCCCATCGAAGGCGGAGCTGCGTGGGTATGCTTCGATGAGAACCCGGTGTATCCGACCGATGCTGTCACGCCCATGTCGAGCATCCCGGGCTGGTACAGCCTAGGCGAGCTATCCACGAACGGTTTCACGGAGGCGAAGAGCGTGTCTTCCGACGCGAAGCGCGGATGGCACAACACCGTGCTGCTCACGAGCGAATCCGAGACCACTGAGACCTACAAGGCTGAGTTCTTGGAGTACGTGCGTGCGTCCGTTGCGATGCTGCGCTATGGCAAGGATAACGTCGATGTCAACGAGGATGGTTCTTGGAAGCATCTCAAGCATGGGTCGACTGGCAATCAGACCCCTGCGTTCGTGTTCGACGAGTTGGAATCCAACGGGCATCTGCACCGAACTCTGGTGAAGCGCGCGAGTGGCACTGAGTTCGACAATGTTGGACACGAGGTCGGAAACCTCATCTATTACGGCATGACGTTCACGGCGCTCGCGCCGAAGGGTGGCGGAGAGGCTATTGAGGAGTGGCGTGCGAAGCCGGCTTCTGACAGTCCTTCTGAACCTGATGAGGATGCATCAGTTCCGGAATCCGTTAATTCCAACAGCACTACCGCAGAGCTTGAAGCGTATGCAAAGGCGCACGGGATCGATCTGTCAGGCTGCACCAACAATGCCGACAGGTATGCAGCCATCCAAGCGGCTGAGAGTCTAGGCGCTGAATAGCGTCTTCTGCAAGCTTCGATGTTCAGGGCGCCTGCATGGGCGCCCTCTCTTATAGGAGGATAGGCTTTGAAAAGGGAAGTCCTTATGGCCATGGCGCCAGATGAGCTTGATGAGTATGCATCTATCATCGGCTTGAACACGAAGGGAATGGATAAGGTTGCTGAGAAGGTATCAGCGATCACCTCAAAGCGTGAGACCACCTGCGAGATGGTCTTGCTTGGGGCTGTGTTCTCAATACCTGTGCGCAATGTGCATGACAAGCGGTTCCAGGATGCCATCTCAGGCATCATGTCGGATGAGAAGGCAGAGACTGCTGCAAGGCTCGTTCTGGGTGATGAGCAGTGGGAGAGGCTCATCCAGCACGTAACGGATGATGATGGAGTCATCGACATCGACGCGCTGGGATTGGCAGTGTCCAAGATCATCAACAATCCAGAACTAAAAAACTACTGACGCTCGCGCATCTGGAAGAGGGGCATCTGCGTGAGCTCAGGCATGACTTCCGGAAGATCTATCACGTTGCTTATGACGATGTGCCCGTAGGCGAGGCGATAGATCTGGTGCTCACTTTGCCTGCAGGAAGCATGTATGCAGCTTCTAAGGATCCGTATCAAGCATGGACTGATGAGCGCCGCGCCCTGGCTGACATCCGCGACATCATGCGTGCGTGCCTTCGACGCCTTGGTGGGGATAGGTCAACCATCTCTCTGCCCTCTACATGGCGCCCAGAAGACGAAGCGCGAGCGCGAGCACAGCGCGAGAAGGCCAAAAGGACACAAAGCATTCTGACCGAGACGAAGTGGGAGGCGGTGTAGATGGCATCCATTGGCAAGGCATCCCTTACCATCGTCCCGAAATTCGACGGACTGGGCAGGTCTGTCACAAGCTATCTCAAGGGCATCGACACCTCATCTCCGGGCGTTTCGGGAGGAGAGCAGTACTCATCTGGATTTGAGAAGGGATCAAGAGGTCTCGTCAAATCCGGTGCCCTCATGGGCATATTCGGCGAGGTCACCCGTAAGGCCCTTGATATGGTCACGGGCTCTGTGGATGCGGCCGTGTCTCGTTTGGATACCCTCAACAACTATCCACGCGTGATGGACTCGCTTGGCGTCTCATCTGAGGCTGCATCGGCATCCATCTCCATGATGTCCGATCATCTCACGGGTCTTCCAACTGCACTGAATGACATGGCATCCACCACGCAGGGGATATTCGCCATCACGAAGGACCTTGAGAAGTCTACTCAGGCTAGCCTTGCAGTGAACGATATGCTGCTTGCAGGTGGTCAATCTCAACAGGTCGTGAATGCGGCCATGGAACAATTCCGACAGATCCTCGCGAACGGCAAGCCTGAGCTAGAGGACTGGAAATCCCTAGTCAGCGCCGCTCCTGGCCAGATGGACCAGCTTGCGAAATCCATGATGGGTCCCACTGCCAGCGCCAATGATCTATACAGGGCGTTGGGAGGAGGCAAGGATGCCAACCCCATCTTCACGATGGACGAGCTGCTGGATGCTGTCATCAGGCTCGACCAAGAGGGTGGCGAGGGGTTCAAATCCTTCGAGGAGCAAGCACGCGCGGCTACAGGCGGCATAGCCACAGGCGCTGCCAACATGCAGACAGCTGTTGCGCGCGGCATAGCCAACGTGATGGACTCCATTGGAGCGGAGAACATCTCAGGTGCCCTATCTGACGTAGGTGGAGCTTTCGAAGATGGGCTTGGGGTCGTTGCAGATGTGGCGGGCGCTGCTGTTCCTGTGGTCAAGGACCTATCAGGGAATCTGCTTGAAGTGGCACCTGCGGCTATAGGCGCAGGTGTGGCTATAAGCGCCATATCCCATGCCGGCCCAGCCATTGAAGGTCTATCCAATACTGGAAAGTCGCTTGCTAAGTCATTCACGGCGTCATCCAAGACAGCGAATGTTCTGGGTGATGGGTTCCTGACCCTGGCTACGCACGCCAAGGAAGGCAGCAGAGCGCAAAGCGGATTGTTGTCCGTGGCCTCAAAGCTTGGATCTGTTTCGGCCGGGCCTCTTGCTGCAGGCATCGGAGTTGCGGCTTATGCAACCGTTCGCTTCGCGCAAGGGGCGATGGATGCTGAGGAGCGTGAGCGCAAGTTCGAGGATGCAACCCTCAGCCTGTCTAGCGTAGTGGCTGACGCGAAGGGCTGGGATGGCTATGCAACGAAGATAGATGCGGCGGGTCAAAGCGCGTCCAATGCAGCAATGTCAATGGAAGAACTGTCTGACTCCATCAAGAAGCACGCAGATGCGATGGCTCAGAACAAAGCCGAGGCTGAGACATCCATCAAAGAGCTTTCTTCCGCTCAGGCAACCATTGAGAGGTACACGGGTGCCACGAATCTCTCTGCTCAGGCTCAAGGCGAGCTTCAATATGCTCTTGGCGTTGTCAATGAGCAGTTCGGCCTATCTATCACTCAAGCTGATGTAATGGCCGGATCGTATACAGACGCTGAGGGAAACGTTCAGGATCTGACAGCCTCTATCAATGAGCTAGTAGAAGCCAAGAAGCGTGAGATCAAGGCGGATGTGTATCAACAGAACCTCTCAGAGGCTTATGCCGCGCAAGCAGAAGCGTTGGAGGCGAAGAAGCAGGCATACCAGAACGTAGCGGATGCTGAGGAGCGGTATAGGCAAAACGCTGACCCGGAGATGGAGCGATTGCTCTGGGAGCAGATGCAGACTGCCAATGAAGAACTGGACAGGAAATCCCAGCTATATGACCAAGCATCCGACGCTGTAGGCGCTTACGAAGAGCAGCTTGCTGGCACGATGGCTCAATCGAATGAGGCTGTAGCGGCTATGTCTGAGGCAATCACAGCATTCGGAGAGAACGTTGTGAATACCCTCGATATGAATGGGTATTCGCTTGACGTCTTGTCCATGAAGCTGGCTGATGCTGGCATCTCAACCGAAACATTGAACACCATAGGCTCTGAGAACTTCGCTGCCCTAGCGGCTAGCTGCGGTGGGAACATAGACGCCATGGTGGCCGCTATCGCGGGTTATAACACGGTGCCTCTCTTGGACAAGGACGGGCATGTGCAAGTGAGCTATGCCACCTTGCAGGATGCCCAAGGCAACATCCTCATGTGGAACAACGACCACCTGGAAGACCTTGACGGCAACGCCATCGTGGATGACCGAGAGCTGGTGGATGCCCAAGGAAATCTCTACACATGGAACGGCTCCACTCTCATGAATCATGAGGCAGATGCAGAGGTGGATGGCAATCTGCAGGAAGCGAATACGCTCAAGACCCAATGGAACAACGGCGAGCTCTTGGATAAGTACGCAACGGCGTATATCACCATCCAGCAGAGCGGAAATGCCGCAGGGGGAATCAGGCTGAACGCTGCAGGCGGAGTTCGCTATCACGCTGATGGTGCGTTCATCGCCACCCGTGCCATGCCGCTGGACATCGTAGGTGAGGCAGGGGCTGAGGCTATCGTGCCGCTCACCAACAAGCAGTATTCTCAGCCGTTCGTTGATCTGCTGGCTGACGGGGTTGGTGAGCGTGATGCCCCACAGCTTGAGCGTTTGATAGCCATAGGACGCCGGATCGAGCGACTCCTGCAAGTCATCTATACGAACCTTCCAGAAGGCATTGATGTCATGGAACTGAAGAGACTGGGGGTGGGAGCGTGACAGTTGTCAAGTACGTCTCCCACACCGGGATAGAGTTCATTCTGGATGGTGCTCCTGGCATAGGCATGAGGCGAGGCGAGGTGCTTGATTGGGAGTATGACATCCAGGAACTCGGCGGCGCGATAGACTGCCTTTATAGGGACACACGTGGATTTGATGGCAAGTTCTTCATAGGGCCAGATGGTGTCCTGACAGCATCTGAGCGACTGGATGCGCTTGTGAATCTCACGGCGCTGGATGTTGGAGCCAACGAACCTGGAAAGCTCTATGTAGGAGAGTGGTTCGTTCCCGTTTACCTGATAGGCCTCGAGAAGGACTATGCAGACAGAGATGAGGTCTTCGAATGCACGGGAAGATTTGCGACCGATTCTCCACAATGGATGCGCGAGCGCAAAGTGGAATTCAGGCCTCGTAAGGATGCTAGCGGTGTTGACTATCCGCATGATCTTCCTCATGACTACTCGCCTTCCTGGTTCTCTGGTGCCGTCAAGAATGAGTCTCCTTTGCCTTGCGCTGTGCGCATATGCGTCGAAGGCCCTGCAGATGACTGGAGCGTGCGCATCGGGACGAATACCTACTCTTGCAAGAAGGCGCTCAAAGAGGGCGAGAGCTTGCTGATAGACGGTCTGGCGGAAGAGATATGGTTCACAGATAACCTGGGCAATAGATCCAATGCCTTCAGCACGTGGGGAGGCATCTTCAAGGAAGGCTCTGGCTCATTCGTCTTCGAGCGCGTGCCTCCAGACTATTCTCCCATCTCCTGGGAGAACTGCGATGCTCTCTCCATCACGCTATGCGAGGTTCGTGATGAGTGGCTATGGGGAAGTGCGCTATGACGGCGCCAAGATTGCTATACACGGATACCTCATTCCGTGACATCGGCGTGACGCGAAGATACTCCCTCAAGCTCTCCTTTGGATGTCGCGGGAACAACTCGTTCTCGCTATCTACAGGAGCAGATCTTGAGCTATCCAAGAGGAGCCTTGCATATCTGCCAGGTACGGAACTGGGCGGCATCATCCGTGGCCCTGGATCAAGCGGTGATGGAAGGTCGTCCCATCGCGTGTACATGGGCACTACATGGGCTGGGATCTTAGATGAGCATTTCCTTTGCCCTGATGAGGGTGCGTCACATATCACGGTATCTGGGGATCTGGCCAACATAGTCGAGATGCTGTTATGCCGGGAAGGGCTAGATGAGCTCTTTGCTCCTGGCGATATCTCAGGTATCAGCGTACCTGCCATGCAGCTCGATCGCTTCTGCTCGCTCTATGAAGGCTTGCGGAGCATATATCGCGTGCTGGATTGCCGCCCAACCTTCAGGCGGGAATCCGCTGGAAAGACGCTCATAGGCTGTGCGTCACGTCAGTCTGTGGTCAGTGATGGCACGAATGCAACAAGCGGATTCACCATCCAGAGGCTCTATCCGGTGAATCACCTTGTGTGCTTGGGCAAGGGCGAGGGCGTGGATCGCATCGTGGTCCATCTCTTCGCGAATGCTCAGGGCTTTGTCTCCAGAGTCCAAACGCTGTTCGGTCTTGATGAGGTCGAGCGAAAGTATGACTTCTCTACAGCTGAAGAGGATGACCTCATAGAGCGCGGCACTGAGAAGCTCAAGGAGCTGCAGAAGTTCGTTGAAGTGGATGTGAAGGCCCCTGATGCAGGCAAGTATGGCATCGGAGATGCATTTGGGGTCCTAGACAAGGTGACAGGTGATGGTGTCTCTGCTCATGTGGAGCAGATAGATGTGACCGTTGAGAAGTCAGGCAAGCCTAGATACGCGTTCATCCTCGGGGATGCTGAGTTCGGAGTGCCAACACCCAAAGCATATGAGGCTGCATCCGTTTTCTTCGGAGGCGGTGCTGGAGTGCAACAAGGAAGGAGGATTGATGACTGAGCATTACATAGAGACGCATCAAGGGAAAGACCATATCTCCTCAGATGATGCGCGGGCTCAATGGGCGTGTCTGCTTGGCAAGGGGAGGCATGTGGTCTCTGGCTGGCAAGAGGAGCTGGCGCTATCGGTGCCATCTCAGAACACGCTTCGCATCGGGCGCGGATTCGCTTTGATAGATGGCGGATTCTACCGCGTTTCAGGCGCGGGAGAGATGAGGGAGATACCTCCTGGTTCCATCGGGATGAACAGGATGGATAGGGTCTATCTTGAATATACCCGCGGCGCCGATGATATCGAGGATATGAAAGCCGTGTATGAGGTGGGGAACCCCACTACTGGCACACCTTATGCGCCTGCGAACCAGCACCCTGGAGACATCCAGCAAGGAGATTCTAGGGTATGGATACCACTGGGTGATGTGCCGATATCCGGCCTCACAGTTGGGAAGCCAGTGATGCTGCTAGGCAAAAGAGCTCTCTCTCCGCCAGCGCAGCAATGTGCCGACTGCGCTCAGATGCAGCAGCAGATGGCCAACGCGCTCGCGCGCCAAGAGGCTGCTACTGCAGCAGCCTGGGAGGTTGTACGCGCTGTGCCAGCAGAGCTCAAAGAGATGCGCAACACCATTGCCGACATGAGAGCTGACCAAGTTGATTTCAAGCGCAGCGTCGATGCTCGGATAAATCAGCTATCAGCGATGATGGCCAACAACGTAGCTGCCTACGTCATGGTGGATGACACGCTTGCCGTGCCAACAGCATGGCTTGATTACGATGCAGATGCGCAGTCGGCCATGCTCAAGTACACGTCTTACAACGAGGAGACTGGTGTTTATAGCATCGACTCTCCGCTCACTATTGATGATCGTGTCACCGAGGC
The DNA here is from genome assembly GCA_910588435.1 of uncultured Eggerthellaceae bacterium. GTDB lineage: Bacteria > Actinomycetota > Coriobacteriia > Coriobacteriales > Eggerthellaceae > MGBC163016. Next base: position 29,651 of record CAJUPL010000022.1, read on the forward strand.
GCAGGAACAGGGCGAGCAGAACGCTGCAGATGTCGCCTATGCCCTCATGCTCCTAGGA
>CAJUPL010000023.1 GCA_910588435.1 uncultured Eggerthellaceae bacterium
CATTCGACCGCCAGCCTGAGGCCTAGCGAGGGTGCTAGCCATCGCGGGCGAGCGGAGCGTGACATTAGATGTGTTCTAATGTCACTAATGCAATGCTGCGCTTGCAATGCAAGCGCCCACTGTTGGAAAGGGGTGTACACAGGAAACTTTTAAGGCCGCTACAGGCATGTGAGCGCCAGGCGAACATGACTGTTAAAGGCCGTAATAAAAGTGCATGGGCGCGTTCTTCGCCCATGCAGCATTTTTAGAGCACCAAGCGTGCAGGAGTGCGGGTCTAGTGCACGCTGCAGGACAGGCACGGGTCATACGCCCGGACGAGCTTCTCCACCTCAAGCTGGATGTCAGACGCAACCGCACCCTGCTCTACCAGCAACTGTGCCAGAAGAGCCATGTCAGCTTCTAGGTTAGCGATGTTCTGAGATGTGGGCGTGATGATGTTCGCACGGACGATGCGGCCGTCCTCATCAAGCTCTATCTCATGGAAGAGCGCGCCTCTTGGAGCTTCTGTGAACCCGACTCCCCTGCCTGCGCGCACCTCATATCCAACTGGCTCAGAGCTTCCATCATAGCCATTCGTTGCAAGCTTCCTGCAGATGCCAGCGCACCTGATGAGCGCATCCACTATCTCAACTGCTTGAGCGATGTTGTTCGCATAGGGATTCAGCTCAGGTGGCCTGAGTCCCGCCTTCGCCGCTGCGAAGCGCGCCGTCTCGGTCAGGCTGTCCCATGATGCGTTGATGCGCGACAAGGCGCATGCCATGTAAGGTGACGACGTCTTTCGCTCAAGCGCCAAGAAGGCGGCGGAGTGATCCACTGCATATTCCTGGATATGCTCTTCGAACGCATCTGCCTTGAAGGAATCCCCAGACCGTACGAACAGCGCCTGGTCTGAGCCTATGACCGGGTAGGTCCCCTCTTCCACCATGGCCAGCATGTCACCCGCAGTCTCAAAGCCCTCCACCTGGAATCCTGCGAACAGGTCAACGCAGCTCACCGCGAAATCCACCAAGCTCTCCAGCTTGTCCGCCAGACTCAGATACTCATCAGATGACGGCTCATCAGTGAAGCCGCCCACAACAGCTGTGATGGGATGGATGGAGCGGCCGCCGATGGTGGCGCAGAGCTCATTTCCCATGCCCTTCAGCGCAAGCGCTTGCTGGAACAGCTCAGGGCTTGCTCCTTCAAGCGGGAAGATGCTCTTGTGCCCCAAGAAGTCAGGAGCGGCGAACACGAACAGATGAGTTGCATGGTTCTGCAGGAAGGACCCGTATATCAAGAGCTCTCTCAAGGCCCTTGTCCTATCGGTCACCTTCACTCCGAAGATGTCCTCGATGGCCAGGATGTCAGTGAGCGTATGGCTTGAGGAGCAGATCCCGCAAACGCGGGAGGCTATGTAGGGACCTTCCTGGAAAGGCCGGCCGCGCACCATGGATTCGAACAAGCGCGCAGGCTCCGTGACGGAGAACTGGCACTTGGACACCCGCCCATCCTCTATCTCCAGATGGATGTCACCGTGCCCCTCTATCCGGGCGAGATGCTCTACTGAAATGGATCTCTGCGCCATCGTTCCTAGATCACCTCCGGCTGATTGAACATGCGAAGCGCCTCTTCCAAGGCAGCCTGGCCAACGCCCGTGCGCTCAGCGATGACCTTCGCTTGGTCCACATTCGCATCAGGGGATATGCCCGCACAGCCATTGCATGGGCGCCCTAGGTTCGGGCATCGCGCACCACAGCCGGAGCGCGTCACCATCCCAAGGCAGAGGATCTGCCTGCCGTAGAAGCATCCACGCTCATTGTTCTTGCACTCACCGCAGAGCGTGGATGTGCGCCTGTAGATGTTGGAACCGTAGAGCGCATGCTGCAAGACTTCCACGAAATCATACGGGTCCACGGGGCAGCACGGAACCTCATAGTCAACGGTGATGACATCCTTCACGGCCTTCGGAGAGATGGCCCCTCCTGACACGATCTGCGGGACGTCCTCCCCATACACCCTTTGAAGATCCCCTTCGTGGTCAGAGGTGGACATGCCAGGGATGCCAGAGGTTGCAGCGCACGCGCCGATGGTGATGACAGCCTTCGCGCCCTCCCTCAATGCTTGCACAGTGCGCACCGCATCCTCGGTGGTGACGGCGCCCTCTATTACAGCAACGTCGAACTCATCCGGCATGGGTTCGGATGAGGTGAGCTGCCAGTACTTGAGGTCCACTTGCCCTAAGACCTCCATGAGGTGAGACTCTATGTTGGTGATGTTGATCTGGCAGCCAAAGCAGCTTGCCAGACCACAGAAGACCACTCTTGGCGCTTTTCTAGCTTCCCCCACGTTCACACCTCATCTCTAAAATGAAAAGTGATGCAGGAAGAGCTTTCACAGTGCGTGCAGTTGGCGGGAAAGCGCGCCTGAGTTGCCTTCGCGCAACGAAGAAGAAGCGCTTGGACCGCCAAATGTGCGTGCTGTGGAAGCTCCCCCATATCACATACTGCCTTGTATATTCTTGGCTTCCCAGTAATTGAATACCGGTCCATCGATGCAGCAATACTGATGGCCTATCTGGCAATGACCGCATTTGCCCATGCCGCACTTCATGTGGCGCTCGAAGCTCATGTAGATGTGGTCATAGGAGATCCCCTTCTTGCGCATCTCCTCTACCACGAACCTGTACATGACCGGCGGTCCGCAAACGGCGCCGAACGTGTTCTCCGCGTTCACATCAAGCGTTGCGAAGGGCGCTGTGACAAGGCCCACTTCCCCATCCCAAGTGTCATCTGGGGTGTCAACGGTGAGGATCAGGTTGAAGTCCTTGCGATGGCGCCACATCTCGAACTGATCCCTGAACATGACCTCAGAAGGATTCTTGGAGCCGTAGATGATGGTGACATTGCCGAACTCAGAGCGCTCATCATGGATGTTGTTGATGAGAGACCTCAAAGGGGCTATCCCCAATCCACCTGCTACCAGCAGGATGTCATGGCCCTTCATGTCCTCGTACGGGAACGGACGCCCATAAGGCCCGCGTATCCCCACTATCTCACCGCACTGCATCTCATGCAGCCGCTGAGTGAACTCACCAGCGCGGCGCACGCAGAGCTCTATGAAGCCGCCCTTGGAAGGAGAGCTTGAAATGGAGATGGGAGCCTCGCCCACTCCGAAGATGGAGACCTCCACGAACTGCCCCGGCGCATGATGGAAGGCATTTCGGATGCGCTCATCCACCAGCCTGAATTCGAAGAGCTTCTCTGTTTCAGTGAGCTGGGTGATGGACGTGATGCGAGCAGGCCATGGCCTGTAAGGGTTCGCCATCATGAGCGCATTGCCAGCTTGCGCTGTAGCATCATCAGCCAACGGCGCAACGGTGACCGTTTGCATGTCAGGCAATGTCTGCCCCCTTTCGCTCGAAGAAGCGAAGGACCTCTATCGGGGATATGTCTGACTTGCACGCGCGCACGCACCTTCCGCAACCCACGCAAAGGTAGCGTCCGTGCTTGGAATTGAAGCCGTTGAGCTTGTGATACATCCTGTGACGCACGCGCTCTCTGCCCCCTTCGCGGAAGTTATGGCCTCCTGTGACCACCGCGAACTGGGGAGATGTGCAGGCATCCAAGATGCGCTCACGGCGCCCCGTCTTGCCATCAGGGTCCAGCGTGTCTGCTATGTCGAAGCAATGGCATGTGGGGCATACTGCAGAGCAAGCCGTGCAAGAGAGGCACCTGCCGCCTAGCTCCTCCCAGAACTCATCCTTATGGAACGCATCCATCAGCATGGGTATCTCTTGGATGTCAGGGATGTCCTCAGAGAATGCTTCCTGGCGCTCACGGGTGAGCCGCCTGAATTCGCGCCTGTCCTCATCTGTGGCCTCACGCAGCTCACAAGCGCTCTCCAGGATGTTCGCTGCCTCAACGCTGCCGATGGAGATCAGATACCGTCCGCCGAGGTCTTGCAAGAACAGGTCATAGCCCGACCTGACCTCATCCGCATCCAGCAGGTGGCAGAAGCAGCTCTCCGTGGGCATGCAATTGATGCCGATGACCATGGTGGCGCGCCTATGCGCCTCATAGTAGGGGTCAGGATACCTTGAGTCCTCGAAGACGAGGTCTAGGTTGTTCAGCGCGTTGATGTCACACGCATGCGCGCCGAACAGGACGCGCGGCTTCACCTTGAGGGTGTAGTCAGTGATATCAGCTTCATCCACATTGAATTCGAACAGCGTCTCACGTGGAGGCAAGATGTACTTCTTCAATGAGGTGAGCGTGGTTGGGTAGTCAAGCACCACCTCATCAAAGGAGCTGATGGGTTCGAAGGCCACAGAGCGCCCGCTTTGAACGGGCGCTATGACCTCATAGCTTTCCATGAATGCCTCAATGAGCTTGGGCAGCTCTGAGGAGTCCATGACACGATAGAGCATAGATCCTCCTCGATGCGGAGATCCTTGGATAAGAGCTTGGCTTTAAGCTATCAGCCGAAGAAGATGGCTATCTCACGCTCAGCTGACTCAGGAGAGTCAGAGCCATGGATGACATTCTCATCCATGATCAGGCCGAAGTCACCGCGGATGGTGCCAGGAGCTGCGTCTGCCGGGTTGGTTGCGCCCATGAGCGTGCGCACCTTGGCAACAGCGCCGTCACCTGAGACCACCATCTTGACCACAGGACCAGAGGTGATGTATTCGATCAAGCCGTCATAGAAAGGCTTGCCCTCGTGCTCCTTGTAGTTCGCCTTCGCCTGATCCATGGTGACCATGCCAAGCTCCATGCGCTCGACGTCCAAGCCAGCGCGCTCGAAGCGGTTGACGATCTCACCGATGTGACGATTGCGAACGCCGTCAGGCTTGATCATGGTGTATGTCTTCTCTTGTGCCATCAGTGGCCCTCCTCAAGGACTAGATATGGATCTTCTTGGATGCGTCAGGCTTGGCTTGGGAAGAAGAGCTCTATGGATGAGACCTTCCAGCCTATCAAGTCCCTGACCATATTGATTCTATACGTGACGCTGCCGCCTTGCTCCGTCTTTGCGGTGGCGTATACGACTGAATCGGTCATGGACTTGTTGACGCCGTCTATCTGTATGTCTCCCCCGCTGATCACAGGAGCGCACATGGACTTGATGCTCTCCTCAGACAGGGTGTCTATGAAGACGTCTCCGCTGGTGGCTGCAGCCTCTGGGTCTTGGAAGAGCTTCTCCACCACCTGGTCTTGCGTTGGGTACCCAAGGCCTTGCGTGTATCCGAAGATGGCAGCACCCAGCAAGACGACGATGACCACGATGATGGCCACCAAGATCTTGAGCCCTATGTTGCGCCTCTTCCTGTCCTTCTTGGCCAGGTTCTTCGAAAGGGCCTCTAGCTCAGCATCGGACGCCTCGAAGAAGCTGTCATCGTTTCCGCTGTATGCGCCCATGAATCCAGGATATTGAGAAGGATCCTGCTCCTCATAGCCCTCATCATAGAAGAACGGGTCATCCGCGTCAGTGAAGTAGTCACCCTCTACCGCAACGTCCAGACCTGACATGTCCGCGCCCGCATCCGAATGCGCAACCGCGGCAAGCGCGCGCTGGTAATCAACGCTTGCAGAATCAGAGAGCAGGTACGTGCCATCTGATATGGCCGCATCGAAGGCGGCAGCCGCTTCTGCCATCTGACCGTTGGCTGCATAGGCTTGCCCCATGGAGGCATGCAGCCTGTTCGCCGTATCAGGGCTCATATCGAACTGCTCAGCGCTCTGGTAGCTGGCGATGGCATCTTGTGGCCTATCAAGCGCCATGAAGCAGATGCCCAGGTTCAAAAGCGCCTTCGCAGGATCTGGGTTCTCCTCATCAAGGGCCGCCTCGCGAAATGCCACCCCAGCCTCCGCGCTGTTCCCAAGCTTGAGCTCAGCGTTCCCAAGGCCCATGTAGGCCTTGTAGGGCGTGTCATACTCAGGATCTTCCACAGCCTGCTGGAAATGGAGCTTGGCGTTGTTGTAGTCACGAAGCGACGCATACGCCATGCCTATGTTGTTCTCAAGCGCACCAACCACATCATATGCGTCATCTGAAGCTGCCTGAGCATAGGCCCTGATGGCCTCTGTTGGGTTCTTCAGCTTGACGAGGCAATTGCCTATCCTGTGATAGATGAGGCCTACCTCACCTAAAGAGAACGGCACAGAGGTGTCTTGCAGGCACGCAGTGTAGCCACGCAAGGCTCCTCTGTAGTCCTTGTTGTTGTAGCGGATGGTTGCTTGATCGAACAGGGTCTTGTTCACGATGCGTCCTGTGACGGCGTCTGTGCGCTAGCGCGCGCTTCAGGCCTGGTTCTCGATCGTGATGGATTCGATGACGTCACCTGCGCGCAGGGCACCGATGACGTCCTTTCCATCTATGGTCTGGCCGAAGACGGTGTAGCCATCATCCAGGAAGGGCTGATCTCCCAGGCAGAAGTAGAACTGACTGCCTGCAGAGTTCGGGTTGGAGCTGCGAGCCATTGCAAGCGTGCCGTCCAGATGCTTGTTGTTCGGGTTGGTGGTGTACTCCTCATGGATGGAGTAGCCCGGGTTGCCGGTGCCGAAGTTCCCGCGGCCAGCAGCAACGTCAGCAGGAGATGCGTCACGGGTGTTCGGGCAGCCGCCTTGGATCACGAAGCCCGGAACGTAGCGGTGGAACTTGAGCCCGTCATAGAAGCCCTTGTTCGCAAGCTCAACGAAGTTCCCCACATGGATGGGAGCATCATTGCCAGCAAGCTGGACGCGGATCTCACCCTTGGAGGTCTTGATGTCTGCTATCTCATTGCCATTCGGCTTGTATTCTGGAGTGTACTCAGCCATCTGAAGCTGTCCTTTCGTCGTAGAACACGATGTTCGAGCATACGCAATGGATGATTCTAGCAGATAGAGCCCATCTGAGCCTTGCCCTCTACCTCAAAGGGCTTCAAAAACAGACACGCACTCCACATGATAGGTCTGAGGGAACATATCAACGGGCGCTGCGCTCAGAAGAGCGTACCCCTGTTGGGAGAACCTAGCCACGTCACGTGCCAGGGTCTGAGGATCACAGCTCACATACACCACTCGCTTTGGATGAGACTCGCAGATGGCGGTGAGGACCTCTGCGTCCAAGCCTGCGCGCGGCGGATCCACCACGATGGCATCTGCACCTTCAAGCTCACCCAAAGCGCGCTTCGCGTCATCGCAGATGGCATCCACCCAAACCCCGTTCGCCTCAGCATTGCGCCTGAGGTCGCGAACGGCCGGCCCCGAGAGCTCCACTGCGGTGACATCTGCACCATATGCTGCAAGCGGGATGGAGAAGGTGCCCACTCCTGAGAACAGGTCCACCACCCGCATGCCTTCCGCAGGTTGGATGGCGTCCATCACGAACTGGATCAGCACCTCTGCCTGGCGCGTGTTCACCTGGAAGAACGCAGGAGCTGATACCGCGAACTGGAACCCGGCGAGCTCCTCTGTCCACACCCCGCTGCCCGCAATCACTTCTACCCTCTTCACCTGGCGCTTGCTGCCCGGCTTCGCCAAGACCCTGACCACCGATGTTGCACCAACGGCCTCTTTGAGCATCTTCTGAGCGAAATCCCTTGGGAAGGATGATGGTGGCGTCCAGAGAGCCACCTCCAAGCTCTTCGTGCGAAGGCTGGAGCGAACGCCTACCCGATATATCCCAAGGTCTTGCGAACCCTGCATGTATCTGATGGCTCCCGTGAGCTTGCCAGGCGCTTTCGCGATGGTGCGCACGCCTAGGCTGCACTCCTTGACGGATATGGGATCATCTGTCCCCTGCTCCGTGAAGCCCAGCGTGAACCTTCCTTGCGCATCTGCGAACGCAGCCATCTCCAACTTGTTCCTGTATCCCCATTCATGCTTTGAGGAGATGATGTCTTGCACGAGGGATTCTGCTTCAGCCTTTGGGAGCTTGCCCGTACGAGATAGGGCGTCTATCACATTGGTGCGCTTGGCGGCAAGCTGCGCTTCATATGAGAGGATGCTCCATGGCTCAACGCTGCCAAGGAGCGCAGGGTCTTTGGGGATGACCCTGTTCGGTGAGGGCTCTACCACCTCCGCCACGTTGGCCTTGATGTAGCCCTTGCGCTCTTCGGTAGCTTGCGCGCAGACCACATCTCCCGGAACAGCACCTGCCACGAAGACCACACGGCCATCTTCGGCATGCGCGATGGCATCCGGACCATACGACATCCGCTCTATTCGCAACATCATTTCCATGCTGCATATCTTAGCGTGACGCATCTCTCATGCGTGAGGTGCATGGCGTATAATCCGATGACGTGCCCTCGTAGCTCAGGGGATAGAGCACATGCCTCCGGAGCATGGTGCCGCAGGTTCGAATCCTGTCGAGGGCACCACCATCTCATTCATGCAAAACGAAAAAAGGCCCCTCGATGAGGGGCCTTCCAATGCGAGCGGCTTCTTTACGCGCCAGGAGCCTTCGGGGCACCAGGAGCGCCAGGAGCTGCCGGAGCACCAGGTGCACCAGGAGCAGCAGGGGCTCCAGGAGCGCCAGGAGCAGCAGCCTTCGGGTTGCCGTTCTCGTCAACATACTTGGTGAGGTCTGCCTTGCAGAAGGGGCAAGCCTTCATCACGATGCCACCCATCATCTGGATGGTCTTGCCGCACTCTGGGCACTGATGTCCGCCGCTATCGGCGCCTGCTGGTCTGAAGCACATATCGCACTCTCCTTGTCCTCTATAGCTTATGCACAGCCCGTATAGGATAAGCCTTGAGGCAGATAGCGCAAGGGTCCAATCGGTGAGCGTACATGACCGCACTATTTCATTTCTGCACTATTCTCAAATAGCATCAACGAAAGGGCAACGGATCTGGTCTGGCTCACTTCACGCGGGTGGTCAGCTCCGGGTGCAACGACATGGATTGGAACCTGCTCTCCATGTACTCATCATCGAACCTGTCAGCGAAGAACTGCTGGAATGCGGTCTGGTCAGTGGGGTTGCCATCCAGGCGCATGTACCAGCAATCCAGCGCTATCAACGTCATGGCTCCATCCAAGATCAGGAACGCAGCGCAGATGGTGGTCACGGTGTAGCGGATCTGCCAGGGGATCTTGTTCACCATATCTATCAGCCAGGGCAAGATCAGCTTTATCCAGATCACGCCCAGGAATCCCCACATGCACATGAACATGAAATCCGTACGACCGCCGATGTTCAGGAACCGGCCTGTGTAGTCCCACGCCACAGCACCGAACGCGAATTCCAGGAACCAGCTCACCGCGTATTCGAACGCACCTCCAACGATAGCGCTCACCAAGAACACCAGCACTGACGGCGCCTTGTAGAAGCGGTTCAATATCAGCGACAAGAGCACGGCTCCGAACCCGTATATGGGCGAGAACGGGCCCCAGAGCAGCCCCGCTCGTATCTGGAACTCTCCGGGCACCTCTATCATATAGTGATAGACCGTCTCCACCACGTCTCCGAATACGGCGCCTATGGCGAATATCCAGAAGAGATTGAAGAAGTTCACTGCCATGAGCCCGCGCCCAGAGACGTCGCGCCCAAGGGTGCCGGCATCGGCCTCTTCGCGCACCTCCATGTTACGCAATGCCCTCTGCAGCTTGCGCTCCTCTGAGAGCGAGGGATCCGCGAACGTGAATATGGCAGCAAGCGCAAGAGCAGAGGCACCTAGGATCCAGAAGATGGTGGTGACTCCCTCTAGCATGAGCTCAGCCACAGCACAGCCCAAAAGCGCATAGCAGATGATCTCAGATGTGAGATGAGCGCCCCTGATCTTGCCCCTGATGAGGCGAACGCCCAAGACCATGGCACCTATCCCCACAACGCCTATCCCCGACACCAAGCAGATGAACAAGACGATGGAGGCTGCTGGCTGATCGTCTATGGCGCCTTCATAGAATGCACGGCCCGTGAAGAAGAGCATGAACGCCACCATGAGAGCCAGCATGAATCCTATGGCCAGGCTCACAGCACCGAACGCCTTCTGCGCTATGCGATGCCGCTTCTCAGACCTTGCCTCATCCGGGTCTTGGGCAAGCTTCGCGCCACCTATCTCATTCGATGGCCAACTGGCGTCTGTCATGCTCACTTGCTCTTCCCGGTGCGCCTGCGCATGACCTCTTCGCGATGCTCTCGTATGGCGCGCTTCTCAGAGGGGCGCAAGGGCCTTGGCTCCTCTTCCTCAACAGCACCCTCATAGCCTTCCGCCTCTGAGATCTCAGGGTCTGCCGGATCTATCAGCGGGATGAAGGTGGTGCGAGCATGCTCGCCTGGATCAGACGCGTCATCTGCAGACGCGTTGCCCGAAGCAGAGCCTCCGCGCTTCCTCTCAGAAGAAAGCCCTTGGCGGATGCGGAAGTACTCCCAGACCAACAGCACGCAGAGGATGGATTCGATGATGAGGTAGCTCAAGATGGCGCCTTCAAGCTCCGTATAGCCGATCAGCAAGATGGGGATGAACAAGGAGAAGAAGAACGAGATGCAATAGAGCACCGTCACGTCCTTCTGACGGCGCATGATGGTTATGACCTGGTACAGGAAGTCTATGAGGGCGGTGATGCCGCCGGTCACCAGCATGAGGTAGAGCAGGCTTCGGTACTCTTCGAAATCGATCCCGTAGAGGAAGCTCATTACAGGGACGCCAACCCAAGCCATGATCAGCCAAGTGATAGCCGTGATGGCAACTATCACCAAGACGATCCCGCCCAAGATGAGGTCGAATTTCAAGCGCTTGCTGGCATCCTGCCAAACGCCCGCCATCCTGAGCAGGAGCGGCTTGTAGACCAACTGCGCCGCTATGAGGATCATCTGCGCTGGGAAGTAGAGCGCGTTGTAGTAGAGCTGGTTGTCATATGGAAGCATGCCCTCCATCACCAGCTTAGGCATGTTCTCTATCACGTTGAACAAGAATATGGCAACGAACAAGGGGGCGCACATCTTGAACAGCTCCATGAGAGACCTCATGCTGAAGCCCCTTGACCTTGGTGTCTCAAGCAGGGTGAGCGGCCACGTGATCACGATGAACGTTGCCAAGGCTGCGATGAACATGGCAGTGCACGCCGCAACCGAATTCCTTGACAGCGCCAGCACTATGCAGAAGACCACCAGCGCCAGCAATGACCTGATGGTCTGCGATATCCCCGCAAGATAGAGCTTGTCAACCTGTTGTAGCCGCCCCTCGTAGACATCGGCCAAGGCATCCACGCATCTATAAGCGATCACCGCCATGGATATCTGGAACATCTCTGAGGCATATCCGCGACAAGAGCAATAGATCCAGCCCACCAGCACCATTGCCAGACAGGTGATCCATCTGTTCACCTGATAGTCCTTGAAAGAATGATGCTCATCCATGTCGGACACTTGATATGTGCGCACGCCGAAGTTGCCTATGAACATGAGCAGGAGCGCCACGACGAACGCCATGGATATCATGCCTGCCTGCTCAACGCCCACCAGCTGCGTGGAGACCATGGTGACCACTGGGAAGACCATGGCCCAAGATGCCGCGCCTGCGGTGTTGAAGATGAAGTCACGGGTGGTGCGGTGAGGCGCGTAGGCCGCTTCAGCCGCCGACAGGCCATCTCCGCGCATGGCGCCCATCACGCGGTCGAACCATTGATTGGCCATGCGGGCTATGAAGTTCTGCTTGTGCTCACGGGGATGGTCTGACACACCTATGCGCCCGGTTATGGCTGCACGCGCATCTCCCTCTTGAGCCCTTTGGCGTCTCCTGCCTGGGCTTGAGGGCTCCGCCTTCGCACTGCGATCAACGTGGCTTGCTTGCAGCTCATCCTTGCGAACGGACCTGCGACGCGTGCGCACGCCCTCTCTGCCCCTCAGGGCTCTTCTAGGATTTCCGGACTGCTTGCCTTCGCCATCTTTGTTGGTATCAGGTCTCTCGTACATCAGTTCGCTTCTACGCCTCATCTGTGAATAAACTTGATGCTTTCTTTGTGTATTTATAGTATAGTTTTTCAGACACCGAACACCGTGCGTTTGTACATGCACCCTAACCGTAATCGGCATGGTGGAAAGGAAACATCCAAAGTGAGTTCAAGCCGGCCGGCACCTGCTGATAGACCAAGTTCAGCAAATCCGGCTATGACCGATAGCCCCATGGGAGGCTCTTCTGTAGGAAACCCCCCTCAGGAGACCACACCCATACCAGTAATGGGCGCGGTCACGGCACCTGTTGCCTATCAACAGCAGTCTCAGAAGAAGCACAAGCCCGGATTCAGCATACTCGTGCTTGGCATAATCCTCTGCTTCATAGCGCTTGCAGCCCTGGCTGCTGTGCTCGTATTCGCCTTCATGCGCCCCTTCTCATCCGTGGATGCGCCGGCACCCCCGCAGATATCCCAGGTTGAGAAGGCATTCAGTGACGCAAAGGTGAAAGCCCCTGACCTCTCAAGCTTCATGTACATAAAGATAGATGGCATGTCAGAGCCAGAGCTCTCCAACTACAAGACAGGCAATGTGACAGAGGATCCATCCGCCAAGGGGTCCTTCCACTGTGACGGCACGGCGGATTCAACCGTTGAGAACGAATACGTGAAGGCCGTCACTCCCCTCACCGTGAAGATGACCCACGCCGCCAACTCTGAGGAATGGGTTGCAGGCGGCGTTGACGAAGGCGCGCCAAGCGTCTCCCCTACAGGCCCCGCTGATATGGAAGCCATCCAGGCGAACATGCAGAACATCCTGAAGGGCTATGACCAAGACCTGGCGAATCAGTTCGTTGACTGCGAGGTCAGGCCTGAGGCAAGCCTCAATACACAAGGCGGCACCATCATCTTCAACCTATCCAAGGTGGTCGGTGAGGAGACGAAGACCTGCGCTGTTTCCGCTGATGTGACTTGGGGCAACAATGGTTGGGATATCAAAGTGACAGGCGTGGATGGCCTTGAAGCCCCAGCTGAAGAGCAGCCCGCAGAACCTGAGGAGCCGCAAGAGGTAGAAGTGGTGGAGGAGGCGCCTGCGCCCAGTGAGAACCAAGGTGGCGGCACCACAGAGATCTATCCCACCATGCTCTTGGAGTGCTGGTCAGGGGATCTGGTTCGCATCCCAGGCACCATCCAAGTGCAAGACAACGGCTCTGTGCTCCTTCGCACAGATGACGTCATCCGCGTCGTGTTCAATGGGATGAACTACATCACCACCTACTTCGAGCTCACAGGCTCTGGCTCTTGGCAGAATGGCCAGCATGTCATAGTCGAAGGCGCCATCTCAGCTACGGGCACGAACCCCATAGCGCCGCTAGTCATCAATCTGAATTACATCTAAGCCTATTCGCACTGCTCTTCATTCGCATCCTTCCAGTTCATCAACTGCAAGGTTACGCAAGGTTGCGCTTTGGCGATAACGCTCTGGCTTGGAGGACAATCAGCCCAAAAGGTCCAACAAATGAGATCTGAAGGGGTGTTGAGAATGGCTGCAACTACTAGCAAGCGTGATTGGGGAGCATTCTTCGTAGGTATCTTGGTAGCGCTGGCAGGCATCATCGTCATGGTCTGGCCTGGGCTCTCGCTCGTGATGCTGGCTCAGATAGCAGGCGTTGGCCTTCTGGTGGCAGGCGTCTATGACTTCTTCGTATGGTGGAAGATCCGCGGCACTGACGGAGCCGGATGGACGGTGCTCTCCGGGATCTGCGACATCATCTTAGGAATCATGTTCTTGGTCCATCCCATAGTGGCAGCAGGCGTCATCACTCTCTTGGTTGGGTGCTTCGTAGTGGTCTATGGCGCATTCGCCATCGCCGCTGGGTTCGGGCTCAGGAAGATATCCGGCAGCATGTGGGGTCTCATGGTAGCCAATGGCATCCTCTCGCTCCTTTGCGGCGTGCTCTTCATCATCTACCCAGAGTTCTTCGCCATCTATCTGGGAGTGTTCCTATTGATGCGAGGTGTTACCATGTCTGTAATGGGTGCGTCTTCACCCAACATCATGGAATGACGATCATGGACGGAGCCTATGTACGACGGTGAGCCAGAGCTTGGGCGCAATGACGAATGCTGGTGCGGCAGCGGCAAGAAGTACAAGAAATGCCATTTGGAGTTCGATGAGCGCCTTGAGAAGCTAGCGGCATCAGGAGAGCAGCTGCCTCCGCGCCATCTCCTCAAGACGCCAGAGCAGATCGCGCAGATCAAGAAGAGCGCTGAGGTCAATGTGGGCGTGCTCGATTTCGTGGCTGAGCGCATCAAGGAAGGCGTCACCACTGAAGAGGTTGACCGCTGGGTATATGACTACACCACAGAGCATGGCGCCATCCCCGCGCCCCTTGATTACGAGGGCTTCCCGAAGAGCGTATGCACTTCAGTGAATGAGGTGGTCTGCCATGGCATCCCATCAACTGATGAGGTGCTCCGCTCCGGTGACATCGTGAACGTTGATTGCTCCACCATCTTGGACGGCTACTACTCTGATTCATCACGCATGTTCTGCATCGGGGACGTATCAGAGGAGGCCAAGCGCTTGGTGGACGTGACGCATGAGTCCATCCAGGTGGGCCTTCGGGCTTTGAAGCCCTGGGGGCATATCGGAGACATCGGGGCTGCCATCTATTCGTTCGCGAAGGACAACGGCTACTCAGTGGTGCGCGAATTCGGCGGCCACGGGATAGGCCTTGACTTCCATGAGGATCCCTTCGTCAGCTTCGCGTGCAGGCCGGGATCGGGCTGGGTTCTGGTGCCAGGCCTCATGTTCACCATCGAACCAATGATCAATCAAGGCAAGCACAAGATAGACATGTCAGACCCGAATGGCTGGACCGTTCGCACCAAGGACGGCAAGCTCACTGCTCAGTGGGAGATACAGGTAGTGGTGACAGAGGATGGTTACGAGCTGATTTCCTGGTAAGAGAGCAGGCACATCAACGCGCATGAAGGGCAGGTCATATGGCCTGCCCTCCTCTTTGGCTATTCGCTACGGAGAGCTTCTACCGGGTCCTTGCGGCTAGCGCTGCTTGCCGGGATGAGCCCTGCTATGAAGGATAGGAACACGCTGATGGCTATCAATATCAGCGCAGCTCCCCATGGCAAGAGGGCCACGTTCGGCACATCGAAGAGCGCATAGACGATGGCGCTTGCGGGAATGCAGCATAGCGCCGTGACCCCAACGCCAAGGATGCCGGATATCAATCCCTCGATCACCGTCTCGGCGTTGAAGATCTGGCTCACGTTGCGCTTGCTTGCACCAATGGCGCGCAGGATGCCGATCTCCTTGCGCCGCTCCAGCACGCTGATGTAAGTGATCACGCCTATCATTATGGAGCTCACTATGAGCGAGATGGAAACGAACGCTATCAGCACATAGGAGATCATGTCGATGATGGTGGTGACTGACTTCATCATGGTGCCCACCAGATCCGTGTAGGTGATCTCCTTGGCCTCTTCGCCTTGGGCTTCCATCTCATCGTTGTAAGCATCAAGGATGTCTATCACGCCTTGCTTTGAATCAAAGTCCTTGGCGTAGATGTCTATCTCATAGGGCTTGTCCTTCTCGGCGTAATCCAGCTTTGCCAGGTTGCCGTCGAAGGAGGCATCCTCTGACGCCATCATGGACATCATGAGCTCGGTCAGCTCATCTTCTGTGAAGTCCATGGTGAATGCGCTCTTGAAAGCCTCCTCATCGAAGCTCATGGCATCAGCCATGTTCTGCCCCATGCGTGTCATGGCCTTCGTCATCACCGTCTGCATCTGGGATGTCAGCGCGCCAACCACCTGCGTCATATAGTCGGTCATGTATTGGGTGATGTATCCCTGCAAGGCCTCCATCTGTTGCTGTTGCGCTTCTTGCATGCTGGAGGAGTACTGCGCCATGATGGCTTGTGCGCTTGGAGCGCGCAAGTATCCAGCGATAGAGGCTTGAACGCTATCAGGCGTTGCTCCCGGCATGGGATCCAGTTGCCCTGCGTTGAGCAGGCGCATGTAATCTGACATGAGCGCGCTTATCAACTGCTGCATCGCCTGGACGGAAGCGTCTGTCCCGCCGCTCTCTGTACCGCCATCTGCCATGACGCCAGAAAGGTCCATCTCAGGAGGAGAAGGCAAGCTTGAGGAGCTGAAGTCTATGTCTAGCGAGTCAAGCCCAGCAGAGAGCTTGCTCTCATCGAACTTGAAGGCAGCAGATATGGCCCCCTCATCAACCTGGAAGAGGTTGCCCATATCGAAGTCAGAGTCTCCCTCTGCCTCCTCATCAGCGAAGAGCTTCCCATTGAAGACATCCTTGGCCGGATCTGCAAGCTGCTCTTGCACTATCTGCGTCTGCCCCGCCTTCTGGATGATGTGGTCCACCAGCTCAGGCGTGTAGTAGAGCCCCGATGTCAGAGCATGCGTGCGCGCATCAGGGTTCGCCTGAGCTATGCCGGAGATCACGATGTCCTCCCCTGCATTCACCAGGCCCTTCATGTATTCGGTATCCCCTGACTTGTCCACCCACACCCCGAACTCCTCGTCGTATTGGTAGAAGTCAGCAGAATTCACCAGCTTGAACTTGAGGCCCAAGAAGTCCTTATAGGTGAACTGAGCATCATCGTTCACCTCCGTGACTATCTCCTCGTCGTTCGCGAATGCGCGGACCATCTCCTCCATCACGGCCCTGTCACGAAGACCAGTGATGTAGAGGAGGTAGTCGCTCACAGATCCGCTCTCAGTCAGGATCAGCATGACCTCGTTATGCTTCTCTGGCCAATGCCCGGCCTTCAGGTCATATTGCCCCTCTATCAAGCTCTCATCCAGCATCTCGTCGAACTGGTCCGTGCTCATCATGGCAGACATGAGAGAGCTGGTCGACATCCCAGATCCCATTCCCAGCGCACGCAAGGAGACATCCGGATTGATCTGTTGAACGCCATCAGAGGTATCCGATTCGAAGATGTATGGGGTCACGTTGTAGCTGTAATCTATGGCCTGCACGTAGTCTTGGATGTTCGTCTTGCCGCTCTCCAGATACTGCTTCAGAGACTCGAGGTCATTCGACTCAACGCTATCCAGCATGCGGTTCATGATGTTCGCCTCGTTCACAGGCGTGTCCTCAACGGCAACCTCCACCGTCTCCTCTTCTTGGTTGCCGTCACCATCCTCAGCTCCAAGCCCGATGCTAGACGCCATCATGGCCGTCATGTCGAATCCGGTTGATGTGATCTGGAGCGGATAGACGGAGAGCGTCTCCTCCTCCACTGTCTTGATGTAGTTGTTCACGCCGTTCGCAAGCGCCAAGATGGCGGCTATGCCGATGATGCCGATGGAGCCCGCGAAGGCCGTCATGATGGTGCGGCCCTTCTTGGTCATCAGGTTGTTGAATGAGAGCGATAGCGCCGTCAAGAAGCTCATGGATGTCCGACGGACCTTCTTCTTGGAGACCTTCGCAAGGTCTTGTGGCGTGGGATCGAACGGGTCCGAATCCGCGATGATGTGACCGTCGGAGAGGTTCACGATGCGCGTGGCGTAAGCATCAGCAAGCTCCGGATTATGGGTGACCATGATGACCAAGCGATCGTTCGCGATCTCAGTCAGGAGGTCCATGATCTGGATGGACGTCTTGGAGTCAAGCGCACCCGTTGGCTCATCAGCCAGCAATATCTCCGGGTCATTCACCAGCGCGCGAGCTATGGCCACGCGCTGCATCTGACCGCCGGACAGCTGGTTGGGGCGCTTCTTGATGTGCTGCCCCAGCCCTACCCTCTCAAGTGCCTCAGTGGCGCGACGCGTGCGCTCTTCCTTGCCAACCCCGGAGAGCGTCAGAGCAAGCTCAACGTTCGCCAAGATGGTCTGATGCGGGATGAGGTTGTAGCTTTGGAACACGAAGCCGATGCGGTTGTTGCGGAACGTGTCCCAATCACGGTCTGTGTAGTCCTTGGTGGAGATGCCGTCTATGACAAGATCCCCAGAATCATAGTGATCCAGCCCGCCGATGATGTTCAGCAGCGTTGTCTTGCCTGAACCAGATGGGCCTAAGATGGCAGCGAATTCATTGTCACGGAAGCTGATGGACACGCCATCAAGGGCCACTTGAGTGAATCCGCCGGTAGTGTATGACTTGCTTATCCCTTTGAGCTGTAACATGAGAAGCGCCTTCGCGTGATGGGGTTTTGAATCCCCATTCTACGGCAAAGGCGCTTTTGGTTCGCGGATATTATGTGCGGTTATTCAGCGACAAGCGGAGAAGGCACGCTGTAGGTGCGGGTGCCGTACTCTTTGTCCAGCTCGAACAGGGAATGCTGATCCTCACCGAAGAGCGTCATCTTCGTGACCATATCACGTGCGTTGTCTTCCTCTTCCATCTGCTCATCGATGAACCACTTGAGGAACTGCTGAAGACGGAAGTCCTTCGCGTCAAGCGCTGCTGCATAGATGTCATTGATGAGGCTAGTGACGTACTGCTCATGCTCATACTGCACATGCAGCGGATCCATGTAGGTCTTGTAGGTCTGCGCCGGTGCGTCGATGGCCTTGAGCTGCGGGATGAGGTCATTCTCAAGCAGGTACTTGCGGAAGATCATGGCATGGTCGCGCTCTTCCTGGGCCTGGATCAAGAAGTATGAGGCGAAGCCGTCAAGGCCAGCATCCTTGTAGAAATCTGCCATCTCAAGATAGAGGTAAGCAGAATAGAGCTCCTTGTTGATCTGATCGTTCACGAGTTCGTAGAGCTTGTCATCCATGAAGAGATTCCTTTCCTTGTAGCTTCATCTCTCATCATCGCGAAGGATACCACTTGGCGGATATCGCGTTTGGCAACTGTAGGTCAACGCCATCCTTACAAAGAGTTGGAAATGCCAGCTATGCGGTCATGGTTCGCCGTGTCAGTCATAGAATCAGGTCAGTGGGAAGCTAAAGGAAAGGAGCCTATCATGGCTGACGCAAAGGCAATGCAGGATTTCGTTGATTCAGAGGCTGCGAAGACCCAGGACGCTATGGATGACCTGCGCCGCATAGAGCAAGAGGTTGCCTATGAGGCAGAGGCTTCCGTTGAGGATTATGACGCTCTTGGTGATGAGCAGAAGGCAGCTGAGGCAGCTGAGACCGCTTTCGAATTCGAGCAGGCTCAGAAGTAAGCTTGCTTGCATAGCATGCAGCAAAGAGAGAAGGCCCGCCATTGGCGGGCCTTCTTGTTGCTAGCGATCGGCTGCTCTATCCAAGTCATCCACTATCGAGGCCAGCTGGCGCATGATGTCACGGCGAGAGAGCGTTCCCACCAGGTTCCCGTCTTTCACTACAGGCACCTTCTTGATGCGACGCTCAGCAAGTATGCGGCACGCATCATCAAGCGGGAGGTCAGCGTCAACGGATATCACCTTCTTGGTAGCTATCCCCATGATGTTCAGATCCAGGAGCGTCAGCAAGCGCGATTGCAGCGGAGCATCATCTACGAACCTATAGAGGTTCAGCGTTGTATCAACAACGGAGATGTCATGCCGCCCAAGGTAGTTCGCCACATCTCCGTCTGAGATGAATCCCACTAGCTTGCCCTCAGAATCCTTGATGGGAAGCCCGCTTTGGTCCTTCGCAGCCATCAGCGATATCACCTCGCGCATGGGCATCCCTGACATGGCATACACAGGGGACTCGTTCATGGCATCCCTCACCTTGGCACCCAGCTCCTGTCCCTTGATCTCAGACGCCGTCTCATCTGCCCGCGCATCCACAGTGACCCCGTCAAGGCCGGCAGAGTAATCTGCGAGCTCTGTGCTTGCAGTCGCCTTCGCAACCTTCTTCTTGTCTGACACGAAGAAGATGATCACCACCACAGCCACGCACATCAGGACAGCTGTTGTCATGTATGCCATGTGGTATCCCAGGAATTGCTGCTCTAACGGAGGCGCATCTGGCGCCACCTGCGAGGAGAGCGCAGAGATGGAGACCAGCAGTGCCGTGCCTACGCTGGCAGCAACCTGGTTCAGCGTGTTCGAAACACCCTGCGCGTGCTGCAGCACGGAGTTGTCAAGCGAATTCACGCCCCAAGTGTTCAAAGGGGTCATGGTGAATTGGAGGCCCACCATGAGCACGGTGTATGAGAGCGTGATCATGATGAAGCCAGTGTCCATCCCAAGCAGCACGAGACACACCGAACCTATCGCCGCAACGAGAGCGCCCGGGATGACCACGCGCTTCACGCCGAAGCGGTCGAAGAGGCGGCCGGACAGAAGGCCCATGAATGCGCCTATCACGGCTCCTGGGAGCATGGCCACGCCCGACATGGTGGCAGAGTAACCGCGAACGCCCTGTATGTAGAGAGGGGTTATGACGCCCGTGCCCATGAGAGCCGCCTCCACCGTGACGATCACGATGACGGATATGGCGTAGTTGCGCGTTGACAGGATGCCCACCTTGATCATGGGCTCTGGCAGCTTGAGCTGCCTGCGCACGTAGACCACCATGATGGCTATGCCAACAACGATGAGGGCTGCCGTGAAGGCCATGTTCGATGTGCTTGCGAAGGTGGACAGGCCATACAGCAGGCACACCAGACCGCATGTTGAGAGCAGGACTGACGGGACATCGAACTTGGTGCGCTTGAAGTCTCCGTAGTTCTTGAGGGTGAAGATCGAGAGCACGATGACCACCACAGAGAGGATGGTGACGATGCCGAATAGCCATCTCCAGCCTACGGAATCAACCAGAAGACCAGCCAAGGATGGGCCCACAGCAGGCGCGAACCCTATGATCAGCCCGATGACGCCCATTGCCGTGCCGCGCATCTCACGCGGGAACACCAGCAAGATCACGGTGAACACCATGGGCATGATGGCGCCGGTGCAGATGGCCTGCAAGATGCGCCCAAGCAGCAGCACTGGGAACACCGGTGCTATGGCCGCGGCGAGAGAGCCCGTCATGAACACGCATAGGAACCCTATGAACAGCTGGCGCGTTGAGAAGCGCCCTATCAGATATGCGGACAGCGGGATCACCACTGCCTCTACCAGCGAATAGCCGCTGGTGAGCCACTGCACGGTGGTGGCATCCACCTGCAATGACCTCATGATGGCCGGAAGCGCTGGCGAGAGCAGTGTCTGATTCAGCACCGCCAACAGCGTGCCGGACAAGAGCACAGCAACCATCACCAGGTCTTTCCTGTTGACTCCCATTACCATATTTGATTCACCCTCTTATGCTTTTCGTAGACTGAGATGCGCTCATCGTTTTATCGAACAGAGAATTGTATCCATTATCCAGCGTTTCACAAGAGGTCATTTCGCCGAACGGTGACGGATGCGAAAAGGCGAGATGAGGATCCTCCAGATGCACTAATATCCATGATTCAAATGGATGAGAAGATGGGAAGCGCTTGATGGCTGAAGACCGCAACACCCAAGGGCCTGCTTGTGACGTGCCAGACGTGAGTCCGGTGACGTCCCCCAGCCCAGACAACCCGGACCCCCACGGCATATATATAGATGAGGTGCAAGGGCACAACAGGCGCATTCGCAAGCTGATAGACTTCACGCACTCCTCCACCCGTGCTGCCGGCATCATGCTGATAGGCGCCATCGCCGCTCTCATAGTGGCGAACACCGGTGCCTACCATGAGTTCCTGGAATTCTGGCACACTGAGGTATCGCTTACCATTGGCAGCTTGCATGGTGAGATGTCATTCGCTCACATCATCAATGACATCTTGATGGCCGTCTTCTTCTTGCTGGTTGGCCTTGAGATCAAATACGAGATGACAGTGGGTGAGCTCACGAACATCAGGCAAGCCGCACTGCCCATCCTAGGTGCCATAGGTGGCGTTGCCGCGCCTATCATCATCTACCTTGCGTTCAATGCGTCTGACCCAAGCACGCAAGGCGGATGGGGCGTTCCCACGGCAACTGACATCGCATTCGCGCTTGGCATCCTGGCGCTCCTTGGCAACAGGGTGCCGAACGGCGTCCGAGTGTTCTTGTCAACGCTTGCCGTAGCCGATGACATCATCGCCATCCTTGTCATAGCCATCTTCTACGGGGATGCTCCTGACCTCATGTGGCTTGGGGCTGCCGCAGGCGTGCTGGTGGTGTTGATCATATTGAACCGCGCGCATGTATATTCGCTGGTGCCTTACATGCTGCTTGGATGCGTGCTCTGGTTCTGCGTCTTCTCATCGGGCGTGCATGCCACCATAGCAGGCGTCCTCTTAGCATTCGTCATACCGTCTGGCAGCCGCGTGAACATGGAGAACTTCCTCAAGTGGTCAGACGAGCGCGTGCAGCTGGCAGACACCTATCACGATCAAGACGCACCGCTGATCTCCCAGAAGAAGTACCTGAACACGGTCTCCAGCTTGTCCAATGTCTCCAAGCAGGTGGTCCCACCGGCGGTCAGGCTAGAGCATTCCCTCTACCCTTGGGTCTATTTCGCCATCCTGCCTCTCTTCGCTCTGACCAACGCTGATGTATCGCTTGCCGGTGCAGATGTGAGCCAGATGCTCTTGAGCAATGTGACGCTTGGCGTGCTGTTCGGCCTGGTCATAGGCAAGCCTTTGGGCATCATGGCCTTGAGCTGGCTTTGCGTGAAGCTGAAGATCGCCAAGCTCCCTGAGAACGTTAGCTGGAAGCATATGTTCGGCGCATCCATCCTTGGCGGTGTTGGATTCACCATGGCCATCTTCGTGGCGAACCTGGCCTACTCTGACCCTCACATGGTCACAGAGGCGAAGCTGGCCATCTTGCTGGCATCCCTTATAGCTGGCGTCCTTGGCTTCGTCATCCTGTTCCTGCAAGCGAAGGTGGCTGAGAAGCGCGGCGTCACCTACGTTGCCGCCAAGTCCGCTGACGTGGATGAGCTATCGCACGATGATGCAGAGGCTGCACGAGCAGCTGATGCGCTGGTGGCTGAGCTTGCTGATGCGAAGCTGGCTGAAGAGCTTGATCGGGTGCGCGCAGATGCCGAAGGGGTGTCAGAGGTGGTGATCCAAGAGCGCAAGCAGAGCTAGCACGCTCAGCTGTCGGCGCTTGGCCTGTCACGCTTGGTGGCCTCTGTCCTATATGCCTCCCAGCCTCTCTCACCTGGATGGTAGAAGCACCCACGCTCAAGGCCGTCGGGCAGGTAGCGCTGATCTACCCATCCACCTGGATAGTTGTGTGGATACTTGTACTGACCGTAATCCTCAGAACCCGGACGATGCCTGTCACGCAGATAATCAGGCACAGAGCGAACGGGGCCAGACCGCACCTCTTCGCGAGCTTCGAATATCCCACAAGCTGAGTTGGATTTAGGGGCAAGAGCCACATAGGTTGCCGCTTGCGCCAAGATCAGCTGGCATTCCGGATAGCCTATGACCTCAGCTGACTTGAATGCAGCCTCAGCTATCAACAGCGCTTGTGGGTCAGCGTTTCCCACATCCTCAGCAGCAGCGATGAATATGCGGCGCGCGATGAACTTTGGATCCTCCCCGCCCTCTATCATGCGGGCCAGCCAGTAGAGAGCAGCGTCAGGATCAGAGCCGCGCATGGATTTGATGAACGCGGAGATCACGTCATAGTGCATGTCCTTGTTCTTGTCATACGGGATGTTGCGGTGCGGATTGGACTTGCTGACATCCTCTTTCGTGATGGTGTCAGACCCTCTTCCCTTGGATATCTCAGCAGCTAGCTCAAGAGTTGTGAGAGCTGACCTCCCATCCCCGCCGGAGATGGCGACTATGGCCTCTTCGGCGTCAGAGTCCAGCTTGAGCGCGCCCGCCAGGCCCGCGTCACTTGCCAATGCCTTGGAGAGGAGAGAGGAGATGCCCTGATCTGACAAGGAGGTGAGGTTCACCACCCTTGACCTTGATATGAGAGCAGAGTTCACTTCGAAGAATGGGTTCTCAGTGGTTGCTCCGATGAGGACGACCACCCTGTCCTCAACCGCATGCAAGAGCGCATCTTGCTGGGATCTATTGAAGCGATGTATCTCATCCACGAAGAGGATGGTGCGCTCCCCCGATGCAGAGAGGCGCTTCTCTGCGTCCGATATCTCACGGCGAAGGTCTGAAACGGTGCCGCCGATGGCAGAGACCTCCACGAACGTTGAGGATGTGGTCTTCGCTATGACGTGCGCTATGGACGTCTTGCCCGTGCCCGCTGGCCCATACAGGATGACAGAGCTCAGAGAATCATTCAGTATTGCTTGGCGAAGCCAGCTGTCAGGGCCGATGGCGTCCTCTTGACCCACAACATCATCAAGGGTTTGAGGGCGCATGCGAACAGCTAGCGGCGCGGATGACGCCCTGTTGGCGTCTTCCATCTCTTGGAAAAGCGATGTGGTCTTCATGCTTGGATTATAGCACGCATGTTCGATATCGCATCTTTCCAAGGGAGCATCTTCACGAAGGCTGCTTCTCCCCTACCATCACTTGCGAAGCCTTGCCACCCAACGGACTTGCACTGGGATCTCATAGAAGAGCCAGCGATGCTCCGCATGCACCATCAGCTGTGTGAGGAGCGCAACCAGGCCGCACGCCCAAGACGCTAGCGGCGCTGAGCCTAGAGCCGCAAGCACGACAGCTGCCAAGAGCAGAAGGCAGCTTGCGCCCTCCAAGACCCAAAGCCTGCGAACGCGCGGCATGAGCTTGCCATATCTCTCAAGCGTGAGCGTCACGCGCTCATCGCTCTCACTGGCAAGGGCCTCAAGCCGCGCGATCCTGCTCTTGTGAGACATCACATCTATGACGCACCCTGCAAAGCAAGCAAGGACCAACACCACGAGCGCGGGGACCGGAATCCCAGCACAGAAGACGAAGGCAGCAGCAGCTCCAGCCCCAAGCGCTGTGGCCGCAAGCTCAGCCGATCCCTCTTGCCCACACCACGCAGGACGAGTTGACACCTTATAGGCCCTGGCTATCACGGCAAGCAGCAGCACGCCCACTGCAAAGGACGCGGCAGCGAAGAGAGCGCCCACGCACGCCATGTCCTGCCCGCCAAGCACACTGCATGCAAGCCACCCTGACGCTAGCGCCCAGAACGCGCCTACAACGGCTATCTCCCTAGATAGCCACGAGCTGGCCGAGTTCGCAAGCGATCTGGGTGCACGAAGCGGCTTTGCCAGATGCGCTATGGATGCCAGCATCCCTACGCTTGCAAGCGCCCAAGCGCACACCGCAAGAGCAAGCGTATTGCTCCCGCATGCGAAGATCAGAAGCGAGAAGCCTGCCATCCCAACGGATGCGGGCACCAGCGTGGTGAAGACTATGAGCGGGAGCTCGCTTCGCCTCTCCTCTCCAAGCGCAACGGACAATGCGCACCCCTAGAGGAGCCGCTTGGCTGCGCTCATGCGCTTCGCCGCCATCTCGCGAACGGCGTTCTCTGCGCCCTCTACGGGCTCAAGCGTGATGGCGCCGCCACAACACGTCTGCACGCAAGCGGGCTGCTTGCCTTCACGCAGGCGGTCTATGCACATATCGCACTTCATCATGAGCCCATCGCGATCGAACTGCGGAGCGCCGAACTCGCATGCCCATGAGCAATACCTGCACCCCAGGCACTTGTTGCGGTCCACCAGCACCGCTCCGAACTCAGCGTCTCTATGGATGGCGTTCGCGGGGCAGACGCTCATGCAAGCCGCGTCTCCGCAATGCATGCACGACATGCTCACGTATTGGATGGGAGTTGGCGCGTCGCTACTCTCAAGCGTGATCACTTGGCGGAACCTTGGGCCCGCGCTTCCAGGCTCCTCTTGCACATTAGGCCTCAAGTCATGGACTGACTTGCATGCAACCTCGCAGGCGAAGCATTGGGCGCAGCGCTTCACGTTGAAATGGAATGCGTGCTGCATAGCTACATCACCTTGCCTTCAGCGTCCAGCTTGTCAATGCGGCCGGCGCACATCGTGTAGTTCGCCTGGCTTGAGATGGGGTCCACCTCATCATCTATGCCCAGCTCGTTGTAGTTCTGATCCACCCAACCGCCAGGGACGTAGAGCCACCCGCGCTTCATCACGTTCGTGGGCTCAGCCTTGATGCGGATCTTGCCCCTGGGCGACGACACCTGCACCAGCTCCCCGTTCTCTATCCCCAGCTCACGCGCCCATTCGTCGTTCAGCCAGAGATACGCCTCTGGCTGCATCTCGCGAAGCCACGGGATGGTGCGGCGCTGCTCGTGCACATACATGGGGCCGCTGCGACCAGTGAAGACCACGCACGGGAACTCATCGGCCAGATCAGGCTTTGCGCGTGAGGATTCCGAGGGCTCTATCCAGCTGGGGAGTGGGTCGAAGCCGTTCTGCTCTAGCACCTCCCCGTAAATGTTCGCCTTGCCGCCGGGTGCGCGGAAGCCCACTTTCTTGAACTTCTCGTATTCGATATCCGCGAAGACGATGCCATCTGGGCTTTCGCGAAGCATCTCCGTGGTGATGCCAGACGGGCGCAGATCCTCATCTATGTAGTAGCTGATGTCCTCCGTTGGGAACTCTTCGGTGAACCCCAAGGCCCGACCAAGGCGGATCATTATCTGGGTGTCCGGCAGCGCTTCTCCCACCTCTACGCACTTCTGGCGGAACGTGAGGATGGGAAGCCAGACGTCTGACTTGAACCATTCGGGCTCTGTGCGCTCCAGATATGTTGCGGCTGGGAGCACGAGGTCTGCAAGCTCTGCCGTCTCGCAGAGATACGGATCGATCACGCAGATGTAGTCCACGTTCGCCATGGCCTTTCTGGTGACTTCGGGCTGTGGCTGCGTGACCATGATGTTCGCGCCCTGGAAGATGGCCACCTTTAGCTCGCCCTCGTGCATGAGGCGATACATATCCGGCGTTGGAAGGAGGCCCTGCCCGCCGAAGAGCAGAGGCCAGCTTGAGTCAGGATGGTTGTACGGCGGGACGTGGAACATCTTGGTGGAGTGCTCCGGAGCGAAGCCCTCCACCATGTGGTCTATCAGCGTGAAGTTCGGATCCCTGTCAGGGCTCTTCGGCGTGAAGACGTCGCAGCCGATGCGGTCCAGATGTCCAGTGATGATGCGAAGGATGCAGAGCGCACGGGTGGTCTGGGAGACGTTCACCCTTCCCTCAAGGCCGTGACCGGACACGATGCCTGCGCGCTTTGTGGTGGCATATTCCTGAGCCAGCGTGCGGATGTCAGATGCCGGAACTCCCGTGATGCCCTCCGCCCACTCTGGCGTGTAGGCAATGCCTTGCCTGTTGTCACCCTTCACGTGCGCAGAGAGCCTCTTGAGGCCGGGGTCATTCGTGTAGGCATCCACGAATTCGCTGTCCCAGAGCCCCTCATCCACGATGACGAAGATCATGGCCAGCATGAGCGCCAGGTCAGTGCCAGGCTCTGGCTGCAAGACCACGTCTGCAGTGGCACCCAGATGGAAGCGAAGCGGATCTATGCAGATGAGACGCGCACCCCTCTCGTGCGCGTCGTAGATCTTGCGAAGGGATGGCGCCACGCTGAATGCGGGCTGCTTGCCCCAGAAGATCAGCATGTCCGCGTTCTCATAGTCACAATGGGACGGCATGCCGCCGTAAGTGGTGCCCTCCATGACGGCGCGCGGAACGAAGCATTCAGAGGCTCCCATCCCCACGTCGGTCCCAACCGTGTGCGCCAGGCGCTGGGTCATGTCATACGTGAAGCCCCAGCCGGGAGCCTGTCCGCGGATGAAGCCCACAGAGCGCGGCCCGAACTCGTCCACCGCCGCTTTGATCTTGGCCGCCAGCTCATCTAACGCCTCATCCCAGCTCACGCGCTCCCACCTGCCCTCGCCGCGCTCTCCTACGCGGCGCACGGGGTACATAAGACGCCTTGGGTCGTGGGCGATCTGTGGGCCAGACTGACCCTTCGAGCAGATGGCGCCACCGGTCCTAGGGTCGTTCGGCACCCCCTCAACGTGCGTGACCCTGCCGTCCTCCACCGTCACTTGGATGGGGCAGCAGTTGTGGCAGATGCCGCATACGGACCTGGTCGTCTTGCGCTCAGTTGCGGGTGCGTGGCTTCCCATGGCAGCTCCTCTTCAAGACATGAAGCTTGGATCTACTAGAAGTCAGCTGAGCATAGCAAACGTCCCTGCTTGAGCTGCACCGTATGAGGTGTACAGATCAGCCATTCTGTAAGGTGCGCTCAAGCCCTTTGCTCACAAGGTCTGTCAGGCATGACGGAATGCACATGGCAAGCCGCTTCGCAACGCGCTTTGGCGGCTCATCCATCCCGTGGATGCACCAGCTTGCAACAAGGCAGTTCGCAGACTCTACGGTATAGACCAAGCAGAACTTGAGGTCCTCGCTGGGTTCTATCCCTAGGCTTTGGATGGTCCAGAGGAACTCAGACTCGGGGCGCGATAGCCTTTGGCGCAGCTCTGGTTTCGGAGGGTTTCGCTCGAATGCGCACGAGAGCGATGCGTGCTCCTCATCCAGGAAGGTGAAGAAGCGCGTCAGACCCTCTTCCAACGTGAGCGTGCGGCCTATGGGGAACACGAAGAGCTCCTCTGCCGTCAGGAGATACCAGTAGGCGATGTCGTATTTGGACGAGAAGAGCGAGTAGAAGGTCTGCCTTGACACGCCAGCAAGCGCACAGATCTCAGACACGGTCATGTCCTCTATGGGCTCTTTGATGGCTTGCAGGATGCGAAGGCGAGTGAGATCGCTCCCCTTGAAGGCTTGCTGGGATGCATGGTCTTCTAGCTTGCTGCCGTATAGTGATGCGTGATCTTCTGGCTTGCCGCTCATCTGGCACCTCCTCCGCATGGCATCATGATATCCCCATCCGGCACACGACGCTACGCTCACAAGCGCAGCTACCTCCCTCTTCTTTTTCAGGAATGGGCGCTTGCATTGCCGACGCAGCCCCCTTAAGAGTGGGCGCTTGCATTTCCGACGCAGCCCCCCCCCTAAGAGTGGGCGCTTGCATTGCAAGCGCAGCTGTGCGCTAGCACAGCGAAATGAGGGCGGCAGCCCGGAACACCCGGATAGTTGGTCTGCGCCAGGCTAGGTTGCCTGACCAGTTGCTGGCATCCGGGTGCTCTTGCCCTGTCGGGCAATTTACGCATTGCTCATCGCAATGCTGCGGCTGCGATGCAGCCGCCCACAGGATAGGGGTGCAACTCAACTGAGTGCGCCAGCATTCAGAGCTGCCGCGTTGCGGCACGCCACGAAAACGGTGCACCCCAAGGGCACTTCTTCGCCGTGCGTTCAGATTCTCGCACGGCTCAGGGCGACGTAGCCCTACGTCAACCAGAAACGCCTACCTTGTTGATAACGGGTCAGACCAGAGGTTGAGTCTCTTGTGGACGTAGGGCAAGGCACCGATCTTGTGCGTTGCCGCCCATTGGCAAGCAGGAGCGCTAATGCGTTGGACTTGTCATCGCCCGAAACGGCGCACGTTAGTGCACCAAGGCCGCTACATTCCGCATGAATGGAGCGGGTGCCTGCACCCGCGACACCGGACCGAGCGGAGCGAGGCCGAAGGATGAGGATGCAACCCAATATATGACCCAGGAGGTCAATGACATTGCGCACGGGGCAGTGTCATTGACCTGAGAGGTCATCATTAG
>CAJUPL010000024.1 GCA_910588435.1 uncultured Eggerthellaceae bacterium
GCCTAAACTTCCCCATCCTTCGGCCTCGCTCCGCTCGGTCCGGTGTCGCGGGCACGATGTGCCCGCTCTTTTTACTGCGGCCTTTAACTTCTATTCATGTTCCATGAATAGAAGTAGCGGCCTTGATGTCATTGACCTTCTGGGTCATATATTGGGTTGCAACCCCATCCTTCGGCCTCGCTCCGCTCGGTCCGGCTTACGGGATAGGTGCACCATGTGCACCTATCCCGCTTCATTAACTGCGGCCTTTAACTTTGCATGTGCAAGCACAAGCAAAGTAGCGGCCTTGGGGCGCTCACGCGCCCCTTTCCTAATGATGACCTCTCAGGTCAATGACACTGCCCCGTGCGCAATGTCATTGACCTTTTTGGTCATATATAGGATTGCAGGCGCATTCGCACGTTAGCGAGCCCGATCTCCAATGAGCGGCAACGCACAAATGCGGTGCGTTGCCCTACGTCCACCAGAGGCTCAACCTCTGGTCAAATCCGTTATCAACAAGGTAGATGTTTCAAGTTGACGTAGGACACGCCACCGCTTTAGTGGCGTGCCGCAACGAAGCAACTCTGATTGCTGACGTTCGTAACTCGGCCCCAGCCCCCTACCTGTGGGCGGCTGCATTGCAGCCGCAGTTGCACGCCAGTGCAACGTAACGCGGACGCCAGTCCGCGAACACCCGGACGTCAGCACCTGGTCAGGCAACCTAGCCTGGCGCAGACCAACTATCAGGGCATTTTCGGGATTCAACCCAAATTATGACCTCTCAGGTCAATGACATTAAGCACGGGGAACTGTCATTGACCTTTTTGGTCATATATAGAGCCGCAACGATATCTTTCGGCTTCGCATCGCTTCGTTTTACGTGCTAGACTTGCCAGTTGGGGGGCATTCGAGCAAGGAGAAGCGTTCATGAGCGCTCAATCAAGCTCTGCATCCTCATGCCCAAACGGGCAGATCCCCTCTTTCTGGAATGAAGGCCGCCATGTCTGATGCACAAAGGGTCTGGCGCGTCGGCATAGACGCTGGCTCCAAGACCATAAAGGTCGTCGTCCTGGACGAAGGCGGCTCCATCGTGTATTCCGCGTACCGTCGCCACAGGACGAACATCATAGACACCTTGCATGACCTTCTGCACGACGCTGTCTGGGTCAACGGGGATATCCTGGCGCACGTGTGCGTGACGGGTTCTGCCGGCATCAGCGTATCCAAGCTCTTAGGGCTGCCGTTCGTGCAAGAAGTGGTGGCAACAACAGAAGCCGTCAAGCGCAGCATCCCGGACGCTGACGCCATCATCGAGCTTGGCGGTGAGGACGCGAAGGTGGTCTACCTCACCGGCGGCTTGGAGCAGCGGATGAATGCCACATGCGCGGGAGGTACGGGCGGCTTCATAGACACCATCGCCTTCATGCTGGGCGTTCGCACGCACGAGATGAGCTCGCTTGCTCTAGGCGCTCAGCGGACCTACCCTATAGCAAGCCGGTGCGCAGTGTTCGCGCAAACCGACGTCCGGCCCCTGCTGAACGAAGGCGCGTCAAAGGCAGACATAGCGGCAAGCGCGCTGGATGCCGTGGTGCGGCAGACGCTCGGCGGCCTTGCATGCGGGCGCCCCTTGAAGGGCAAGGTGGTCTTCCTAGGAGGGCCGTTCGAATACATCCCAGATCTGGTCAACCGCTTCAGAAAGGCGCTGGGGCTTGATTGGCGACACGGCATCAAGCCGAAAGAGGCCCACCTGTTCACGGCGATGGGCGCTGCGTGGCTTGGGCGCGCAGATGCTCCGGTGTCGCTTGCTGACCTTGAGGCAAGGCTTGTCCAAGGCGTCAAGGGGACGGACATGGATGACATCCCACGCCTGCATCCGCTGTTCTCCTCAGATGACGATCTTCGCGCATTTCGCGAACGACACGCACGCTGCGTCTTCCCGTCCAAGCGCGCGTTCGACGCGGAAGGGCCGCTGTATCTGGGGATAGATTCCGGCTCCACTACGGTGAAGATCGCCCTCATAGACGCTGAGGGGAATCTGCTGCACAGTGATTACCAGCCCAGCAGGGGAGACGTGACCGAAACGGTGCGCAAGATGCTCTGTTCCATGCATAGGTCTCTGCCGGTTGAGGCGCTTCCGGGGCATGAGGCCCCCTTCATCGCGAATGCGGTTGCAACCGGCTATGGCGAGGAGATGATGGTCAAGGGCTTCGGCGCAGATTCCGGCGTCGTGGAGACCACGGCGCATGTTCGCGCAGCTCAGCACCTATGCCCGGACGTCTCGTTCGTGCTTGACATCGGCGGGCAGGACATGAAGGCCCTCTGGCTCAGTGGGGCGAACGTGAGCGATGCGGTGCTTAACGAGGCATGTTCAAGCGGTTGTGGCGCCTTCATCGAAGGCACGGCTCATGCGCTGCATGTATCGCCATCGGCTTTCGCGGATACCGCAATGGAGTCAAGCTTTCCCATAGACCTTGGCATGCGCTGCACGGTCTTCATGTCATCGCGCGTGAAGCATGCGCAGAAGGCCGGTGCCTCCGTGCCGGACATCGCGGCGGGCGTGGCCTACTCAGTGGTCCACAATGCGCTCTACCGCATCATCGGCGCAGACAGGCTTTCATCCATGGGGGACCGCGTCGTCGTGCAAGGCGGTGCGTTCAAGTCAGATGCCGTGCTGAGGGCGTTCGAGATGACGTGCGGCGTTCAGGCCATCCGTCCGGATCGCGCGCATCTGATGGGCGCGATAGGCGCTGCTCTCGTGGCGCGTGACAGGGCGCAACGTGCGAAGGATGGTCAGCGAAGCGGCATTGCCACGCTGGATGAGCTGAATAGCATGAAGCCCACTCGCACTTCCGTTCAGTGCGTGGGCTGTTCGAACGCGTGCCAGCTCACGATCATGAGCCTTGGCGCTGGCAGGGAGATGGTGTCGGGGAACCGCTGCGACGGGTGGCGGCTACCTGGAGAGGGGGCAGGCAGTGGTCCAACCAGGCGCGCTTCCAAGGCATCTCCTCCTCTGAATCTCATCGCCTGTGAACAAGAGCTCCTTTCGCATCTCCCGGATGCGCCAATGCCAGACTCCCCTGCAGATCGCTCGGGCATTCGCGTTGGCATCCTGTCCGCGCTGGAGATGCATCGCTTCGCGCCCTTCTGGAACGGCCTTGTCCGTGCGCTGGGGTTCACACCGGTCATGCCTGAGGGGGAAAGCGGCACGCAAGTGCGCGCTAAAGCATGGGAGACGGTGCCGTCTGAGAGCGTTTGCTATCCGGCGAAGCTGGTCCATGCGAAAGCGTTCCAGCTTAGAGAGTCTGGCGTGGACGCCATCTTGTTCCCCGCTTTCAAGCGCGGGATGCATTGCGCGGTGGCAACGGAGTATGCGTGCGCTCTCAAAGACAGCGTGGAGTGGCTGCGGGACGGCGGCACGCGCCTGATAGCGCCTTGCCTCTCGTCAGCTCAGCCTGCGCGCATCCTTCGGGAGCCGGAGGACATCGCGGCGCTTAAGGCGGAGCTGGGTTCGCTTGCCGTGCGCTCTGGATCTCCTCTTGAGGAGGGTGAGCTTGAGCGCGCAGTGAGGTTCGCGTTGCAAGAGCAGCAGCGCTTCGAGGATGAGCTTGCAACCAAGACAGGGGAGGCCTTGTCTGTTCTGGCCGCGGATCCGGACGCGAAAGCGGTCCTGTTGGCGGGGCGCCCTTACCACTTAGACCCTGAGGTCATGCATGGGATCGATGAGATGCTGACCGAGCTTGGCTTCATAGTCCTTGGGATGACAGGATTGCCCGAAGAGAGCGGGGCTCCCCTTGGTAAGGATTCCGGGCATCCCGAATGGCGTCCAGCGAAGCGTCTCTTGAGGGCAGCCAGATTCGTGCTGGACAACCCGCAGGTGAGCCTTGTCTGCCTGCAGTCTTTCGGATGCGGCTACGATGCGGCCTCGCTTGAGGAGGTCAAAGAGCTCTTGGAGGCGAACGGGCGTCCCTTCACCGCCCTCAAGCTGGATGAGATGGTGGAGACGGCGCACATTCGCATCAGGCTGCGCACCTTGGCTGAGTCCCTGGAGGCTGCGAAGGGCTCTCAGGCATCAAATGCTCTTGAGGCTGGAGAGCCCAATGCAAGGGAGAGGGTTGCGAAGGGATCCAAGCGCCTCAACATCATGGACGAGCCGCTTGATGAGCGGGATCTGGCAGTTGCCCGCGCCAGTACGGTGAAGGATGCGTGTTTCACAGCGAATGCGATGGCTGCGCATGTGATCCGCCTGATGAGGGACGATCCTGATGTTGAAGAGGTCTTAGTTCCGCGCGCGTGCAAAGCGTGCTTGAACGAGGCGATCCCGCGGATGGTGGAGCGCGCTGTTGGGCATGCGCCGCGCTTCGTTTGGACGGAGAGCATCCAAGTAGGCCGAAAGCCTGATGCGAAGCCGTCAGATACGGGAAGACCCAAGGTGGGGCTCATAGGCAACCCACTTCTGGTCTTCAGCCCGTTCATGAACGATGGAGTGGCGGATCTTCTGGATGGGCTTGGTTGCGAGGTAGTGCTCCCTGAGGAGGAGGCGCTCTACACAGAGGACGTTCGCTATCTGGACCAGCTTGAGCGGTTTCATGCGCTGGGCGTCAAGCATGTCATCTACCTGCAGAGCTTCGGGTGCGTGAAGGGGCATGCGCACGCACGCGGGGTTCACTATCAGCTGGCGGAGCTGTTCCCTGATATGCCCGTGACGGTGCTTGACTATGACCCAGAGGCTTCCGCGCTCAACAGGGAGAACAGGGTTCGCCTCATCGCCGAATCCGTGCTTGCCGATTCGAATGAGGACCCGGCGCGCTAGCTCTTCGTTTGGGATAGCACTTTCCTTGGCTTAGAAGTCCACTTCCTCTATGCAGTTCACCTTGGCTTCTATGCAGGCGCTGACAAGGCGCTTGTCCGTTGTGAAGAGCGTAGCCGCATTCCTGCGCGCAAGACAGAGGTAGAGCATGTCATAGACCGAGTGGTCATGATTGACGGCCTCCGCGAACGCTTCGGCAAGGTAGTCATCTATGTGCACGAAGTGCGTGACGAGAGATTCAGCTCTATCGATGCGAAGGAGCGCATCATCAGATCCCATCTTATCAACGTGCACATACTTCCAGAAGGCGTTGCGAACCTCAGCACGGAACAATGTGGGGGCGATGACATCTTCGGTTGGATCCATCAAAAGCCTTATGGCGGATCCTCGCTCTGTGTTGCGTGCGACCTCAACCGCAGCGCTGCAATCCATGACGATCATCTTGCGGTCTCCTCTAGCACGATCTCTGGGAAGCGCCCGTACCTGTCCTCATGGATCATATCTGCAACGGAATCATAACCAGGAGGTAGCTCAGTTACGGGTTTCAGCTCTCCGATAGACGCAAGCAGCTTTCGGCGCTTCTCTATCCTAGCCTGTTCTTTGAGCTCCTCTTCCACGGCACTGGCGAACCCTTCATATCCGCTCACAGCGCGCATCCTCAGGAATGTGCGAAGGATATGCAGGGCTTGCTGAGACATGCTGCGATCCTCTTCCATGGCGCATATCTTCAAGCGGTCATAGACGTCTTGCGGGCAATCCTTGATCTGCAGCGCTGGCATGACAGGCACCCCTTTCGTAGGAATGATGCATGTTGATTGGATGCATTATACATGACTAAGGGTTGCGCAGTGTCCTTACCAGTTGATCTCCTCATAACAGATGCCGGCTTCTTCTAGCTCATCGAAGAGCTGTTGCGGGCTTACGGCTCGAATGGAGGAACGCTTGAAATCCTTCACATTGCGCGTGACTATGAGATCCACGCCAGCCCTCTTCGCGCAGATGGAGACCAGGCAATCTTCCATGTCATTCCATCTTTGAGAGAGCGCATTCGAAACATCCTCAGCTAAGACGCCGATGACCTTCAAGAAACCCAAGTCCTCTTCGATCATGCGCTGCGCTTCTTGGCTGCCGAAATCCTTTCGAAGGAGGTAGTAGATGTCAGTGACCATATTGGAAGAGATGCATGTTCTGGCCTCACCTGTTATTCCCAAGAGGCACACGCGCCTGGATAGCTCATAGAACGGCTCACGCTTTCCGATATGGTCAAGCAGGATATTGATATCAAGCATCAGATCCATAGCGCTCCATGAGCCTTTCATCTCGCAATTCGTCATCCGTCATCGTCAATGGACGCTTTGTGTGGCAACGGTCGAAGGCTGCTATCTGCTTGCGGATCTCTTTCTCAGTGGGCTTGCTCTGCTCTTCGAAAGGAAGGGCTTCATTGGCAACCACATAATCGAACAGCTTGCGAACGGCCGCAGAGGGAGTGATCCCAAGCTTGTCCATTGCTTGCGTGCCTTGCTGCTTGATCTTCGCATCCAAGCGAACGGTGAGCATCGCTTCCATGTTTGCTCCTTGATAAGTAATACGTGTAATACATCATAGCACAGATCACCGCTCAAAGGGTTGTCTGCACCCCCTCCCACATCTGTGGGCGTTCGCATTGCGGCCGCAGCTGTGCCCCCCCAAGAGTGGGCGTTCGCATCGCGAACGCAGCTGTGCGACAGCGCAGCGAAATGAGGGTGATAACCCGAACCACCCGGATAGTTGGTCTGCGCCAGGCTAGGTTGCCTGACCAGTTGCTGACATCCGGGTGCTCTTGCCCTGTCGGGCAAGTTACGCATTGCTCATCGCAATGCTGCGTCTCCAATGGAGACGCCCACATGGGCAGGGGGTACGAATGGGGGGTTGCTTCCCGAATTATGACCAAAAAGGTCAATGACATTAAGCACGGGGAAATGTCATTGACCTGGGAGGTCATATATTGGCTGTAGGGTTGGTTTTTGGTGAAGCATGGGTCAGTGGATGGAATATCATGGATTGGGGCGCACAATCGAATACGGTATGAGGATCGAACCTGATAGCTAGGTTCTGAGGAGTTGACTGCCTATGAAGAGCGCGTCTCTATCCAACGATGCCCTAGAAGCCGATCCTGATTTCCGTGTCGATGAGACGAACAGGCTAAGCGACTCAGCTGACTTCCTGATCTATGGGAACAGCGCTCAAGTGCTCTTGTTGGCTACGTTCATGCTCATGTTCACTCCAGCAGTCATGGGCGCAAGCCAGCAAACAGACCCCTTTGAGTGGTTCATCCTTCGCGCGTCGATGCTATCTGCTGCGGTCATCGCATACATCATAGAGACCATCTTCTCCGGAAGGCTTTGCAGCCAATTCGGATTCAAAGCCATGGTGTGCGTTGGGATGGTGTGCACGCCAATGGTCCTTGCGGGGTCGGCGATAGAAGGGCCTATCTTGGCGCTAGTGCCCTTCTGGGTGCTGTCGGGCATAGGATTCACTTGCCTCATGATCTTGAATGTGAGGTTCTTGAGCTGCCTTTCGCACGCTAGGCTGATAGCCTCTACTTCGATATCGTTCGCCTTGGCAACCCTATTGGCTTGCTTGATGGCATTCCTTGCACCAGATGGATTCCGCCTGCTGGTCATAGCATGCATGCCCATCGGCTCTGCGCTCTTCAGCCTGGTTAATGATTCGCTGAACAAGACCGATCACCAGATGATCTCATCCATGGAATCACGTGCCAGATTCCACACCTCTCAAAAAGGAGCAGCTGCTGTCATCAGCAACTCCATGTTCTTGGGGTTCTCTCTCTTCCTCGTGGGATGGCAGATGGAGATGGGGAGCTATTGGGCGCTTCCAGTTGTGACATGCTGCATATTCGCCTCTGCGATCATCGCGGTATCGAACAGCGTGGCTGGAAGCGGCTGGATGCTGGACGAAGGCATGCAGCTGCGATTCACCGTGCCTTTGGCCATGGTGTCAGCGCTTCCCATGTTCTTGTTGGGTCCATACGGACCATTCATCAGCTGCTGCCTGTTCATGACGATCTTCGTTGTCCAGGCGATCACCAATGTGAACGCCATCTCAGAGAGCATCAGGCTGGATAAGATGAACTTCGTCCATATGTGCTCTTTCGCACGTCCTGTCAACGTGACAGGGCTCATCATCGGATATGCATGCGGATTCGGCTTCCTGTTGCTCCAAGATGCAGGACGGATCCATGATGCTATGGTGGTGATGTTCATCATGCTCACGCTGGTGGCATTCTTCTCATCAACCTTCTTCATGAATCGCTATCCAGGGCTTCCTCTTCCTGAAGAAGAGGAAGAGCCTTTCAGGCCAGTAAGCTCTGAGCAAAAGCCCGAGCATCTGAGCTGGAAGCAGAGATGCGACGCCTTCAGCGAATCCATCGGGCTGTCTCCGCGTCAAAAAGAGGTCTTCATCTTGCTGACGCGTGGGCATAATGCAAGCTACATAGAGCGAAAGCTGGTCATCTCCAACCACACGGTGAAATCCCACACATATAGCATCTATCAGAAGGCGCATGTGCATTCAAGGCAAGAGCTCATCGAGAGGGTTGAATCCTTCGAACCAAGTGAATGATGGCATCGTCCTCAGGTATTAGAGCACCTCTTGTTTCCCCAGCGTAGAGCCTAATACTTCCAAAGTTGATACCTCAAGCCCTAAGGCTCATGCTTCATTGCATACCTCGCTCCTGACGCGCTTTCCTCAAGCCCTCTATATCGTCCTCTCCAAGGCCAGATGCTCCCAATGGCAAGCCGCATCCAAGCACTCATCCGTGCGTCCCCCTAAGTGCTGGATCGGTCTGTCGGGAGCACCAGGCCAATACAAGGAGCCGGCGAATGCTTCGGGCTCGAAGAGCTGGATCTTCGCCGGGAGATGGAAGGAGGAGGTAGGTATGGCGGATTACCAGGAATGGTTGGATGACCTAGACCGAGCCGCATACCACGAGGGCGAGTACCAATGGGAGGAGGATGGTTAT
Organism: uncultured Eggerthellaceae bacterium; assembly: GCA_910588435.1. Lineage (GTDB taxonomy): Bacteria > Actinomycetota > Coriobacteriia > Coriobacteriales > Eggerthellaceae > MGBC163016. Next base: position 8,811 of record CAJUPL010000024.1, read on the forward strand.
ACAGTAACGCGCACGAATCACTGGTCACCCCCAGGTTGCCATAATTCATGCGGCTTGCTCTTGTATGTGAAGGATGGCAAGCTGGAGAAAGTAGAAGGTGACCCGCTGAGCCCGTTCGTGAACGGCAAGCTCTGCGTGCGCTGCCTGGACCTGCCTGAGGCTGTCAATCATCCAGATCGCCTCAAGTACCCCATGAAGCGCGCGGGCGAGCGTGGCGAGAACAAATGGGAGCGCATCAGCTGGGAAGAGGCGTTCGATATCTGCGAACGCGAAGTGCGCAAGGTGTGGGATGAGGACGGCGGGAACGCCATCCTGCTCATCCACGGCACTGGCCGGAACACCGGTCCCATGACCTACTTCGGCAACTGTGCGCTCAAGACACCGAACATCTCCACGTTCGGCTTCACTGGGTTCGCATGCTATCTGCCTCGCATGTTCGGCGCATTCGCTCCGTTCGGTGACTATCTGCTGGCAGACGCTGCAGAGGGCCATGAGGACCGTTATGCCAACCCTGAGTTCACTCCTCCGGGGGTCATCGTGGTCTGGGGCAATGAGCCGCTGAAGTCCAACGCTGACGGCTACATCGGCCACTGGCTGGCGCAGTGCGTGCAAATGGGTTCGAAGATCATCTCCATCGACCCGCGTCTCACCTGGTGGGGCGCACGCGCTGAGTACTTCCTGCAGATCCGTCCTGGCACTGATGCCGCTCTTGCCTGCGCATGGCTGAACGTCATCATCGAAGAGGATCTGTATGACCATGACTTCGTTGACTGCTGGACGATGGGCTTCGAAGAGCTGGCAGAATCAGTGAAGGACATGACGCCTGCTTGGGCTGCTGAGATCACTGGCATCCCTGAAGAGGACATCATCGGCTCTGCTCGCATGTATGCCACCACCAAGCCCGCAGCCATCCAGTGGGGCCTTGCAATGGACCAGCAGCTCTCCGCAATGTCTCTGAACCTGGCATGCTGCGACCTCATGGCCATCACGGGCAACGTTGACGTTCCAGGCGGCAACATCTTGATCAGGAACGCTTTCGGCGCCACTGACCTGCCCTTGACCGAGCCTGTCATCCCAGAGGAATGGCGCTCCAAGAAGCTCACCATGAAGTACGCGTTCGGCGATGACTGCGAAGAGTTCACCACGCATGCGTCCTCAGACGCGCTGCTTCGTGCCATGGAGGTAGGCGAGCCTTATCCCATCAAGCTGCTCTGGATAGAGACCTCCAACGCCATCGCGAACCCGGGCATGGACGCTGCTCGCGTGTATGAGGCCATGAAGAAGGTCCCGTTCATCGTGAACGCCGACCCCTTCATCACACCCATCTCCGTTGCCTGTGCGGATCTGCTTCTCCCTGTTGCCATGAGCGCCGAGCGCAACAGCTGCCGTACTTGGTGGACGCCGCTTCGCTCCATCACGAAGGCTTGCTCCTTCTATGAGGCGAAGACCGACGAAGAGATCATGATCGAGATGGGCCATCGCCTGAATCCCGATTATTGGCCCTGGGAGAACGACGTTGAGATGATGGATTGGTATCTGACGGATTGCCGTCTGCCTGATCCAGACGTCATGAAGGATTTCAAGACCACGAACCTCCAGCTGGCAGCATGGGGCAGCCACAAGTCACAGAATGAGCTTGGCCTCATGGAGCTGGCGAAGGCTGGCGGATACGCCTATGACGAGTGGAATGGCCAGTACAAGAAGTACGAGAAGGGCCTTTGCCGTCCTGACGGCTCTGTTGGATTCGCAACGCAGTCTGGCCGCGTGGAGCTCACGCCGATGATGTATCAGGTCTGGGGCCTTCGCCGCACGCCGTATCACATCGAGCCGCCTGAGAGCCCGCTCTCGACGCCTGAGCTCATGGAAGAGTACCCGCTGATCCTGACGTCTGGTGGCCGCTCCTGGGAGTTCTTCCACTCAGAGAACCGCCAGATGCCATTCATGCGCGAACTGCATCCAGAGCCGCAGCTGACCATCAATCCGAAGACGGCTGAGAAGTATGGCATCGAAGATGGCCAGTACGTTTGGGTGGAGAACGATCACGGCCGCTTCCGCCAGCGCGCCTTCGTGTCGCCTGTTGTGAATGAAGAGACAGTGCACGCTGAGCACGGCTGGTGGTTCCCTGAGAACGAGGGCGCAGAGCCGCACCTGTTCGACACGTTCCTAGCCAATCCGAACAACTGCACGAAGGCGTTCGAGACCGGCCCGTCGGGCGTGGGCTCCTCCATCAAGTGCATGATCTGCAAGGTCTACCCCTACAAGGAAGGCGACGAGCTGCCTGAGGAGAAGATCCTGGTCAAGCACGACCTGCCTGACTACACGCCAGGTGAGGGCTATCCGAAGTTCGATGAGTACAAGGCGAACGACTACCACTATCCCGAGAACGCTTAAAGAGAGGGGGAGAAGATGCTCGGACTGCTGATAAACAACGAGTACTGCACTGGCTGCCATTCATGCGAAGTGGCATGCCGCAAGCACCTGGAGCTCGGCGAAGGCGAATTCGGGATCAAGCTCACCGAGGTGGGTCCCTGGAAGTACGAGACCGGGGACAAGGCCGGCAAATGGGAGTGGACGTGGACTCCCATCATCACCAAGGCGTGCGATATGTGCGAAGACCGCGTGGAGCAAGGGAAGATGCCCATGTGCGTCCAGCATTGCCAAGCTTGGTGCATGTATTCCGGTGAGGTTGAGGACCTGGTCAAGAAGATGGATGACGAGACTCGCTGGGTACTGCTCACACGTTGATCGCAACTCGATCTGAACCTACTCATTTCAGGGGGAAATGATGAATGACAAAGATATGAACAACTTGAAGCCCGGTGATAAGCGCGCATGGCTGATCGTCGTTGGATTGGGCTTCCTCATGGGAGCCGGCCTTCAGACCATCCTGGCAGGCGCTGGCAACTTCATCCCTGCTATCTGCATGGATCTGCAGTGCGACCCAGGTCAGCTCACGCTCTGGATCACCATGTACGCGATCTTCATGGCCATCTCCCAGCCTTTCGTAGGCAGGCTTTGGCCTAAGGTGTCAACGAAGATGATCACTACGGTAGCATTCCTGGTGTCCATCTTGGCCATGGCGCTCATGGGTACCTACACCGAGGTCTGGCAGTTCTGGGTATCCGGCGCTGTGATCGGCCTTTCTGGCGGCTTCTACTTCATGGTGGCTGGCCCTTACCTCATCACCAACTGGTTCGCGAAGCGCACCGGTCTGGCGCTGGGCGTCATGGGCATCATCGGCTCTGTTCTGGGTGCCATCCTGAGCCCTGTGGATGCAGCCATCGTGGCAGCTGTTGGTTGGAGGACGGCATACTGGATCATCGCCATCATCTCTTGCGTGCTGGCTCTGCCGTTCACCCTGTTCGTGTTCGTGTTCGATCCGGCCAAGCTGGGAATGCGCCCCGTGGGTTGGGAGCCTGGCATGGAGGACATCACCGCTGGTGCTGCTGACGCTTCAGGCGTCCCTGAGAAGAAGGCGCTTGCCACCGTGGTCTTCTGGCTCTTGTTCCTGATCGGCGGCATATTCGCTCTCTATGGCGGATATCAGAACCTCTGGGGATTCGCAGTGGAAGAGTGGGGCTTTGACGCCATGTTCACCTCCACGATGATCTCTGTGACCATCCTCTTCGGCCTTGTTGGTCCCATCATCGGCATCATCATCGACAAGATCGGTCCGTGGAAGACAGCCTTCGGTGTCATGGCCATCCAGCTTCTGGCCTCTGCAGGGCTTCTGTTCTTCCATTCGAACCAGATCCTCATCCTGGTCTTGGTGTTCTTCTTCGCCTTCCAGGGTGCAGTGGTTGGAAACCTGATGCCGCTGCTCACGCGTGATGCATTCGGAGCGCGTGACTACACGAAGCTCTTCAGCTACATGCAGATCGGCATTGGTCTCATCGGTGGCTTCTCAGCACCTGTGGTGTCGTTCTTCTACATGACTTTCGGCACGTTCGACGCGCCACTGTACTTCGCGATAGCCATCGCTGCCATCTGCATGGTGTTCCTTGGCATCGCCCTCGTCAGCAAGAAGCCGATGCAGCAGAAGTGCTGGGTGGAAGCAGCTCCTGCTGCTGAGGCACCGGCTGTTCCGGCAAAGAGCGAATAGCGCACGCTTCGAACCTTCGTGAGGTGCCCCGCAAGCGTGAGGCACCCCACAAGGGGAGACGACGTTCGCGATATCCATTCACTCTGACGAAAAGAGGCGGTCATGGGTACTGACGATCAGATGATCAAGAAGAGCAAGATATGGGCGTACCTCCAGGTTGTCGGCCTTGCGTTCTTGATGATCGGCGGCATTCAAACCATACTTGCGAATTCGGGCAACTTCATCGCTGTGGTGTGCCCGGAGATGGGCTTCGAGGTATCAGCATTCACGTTCTGGATCACCTGCTACGCATTCGGCATGGCGATATCCCAGCTCTACGTTGGGAAGCTCTGGCTAGTGGTGCGCACGCCCATATTGCTCACCGGATCGTTCTTGGTGTGCATTGCGGCTCTTGCCTGCATGAGCTTCTACACTGAGATCTGGCAATGGTATGTGTCGGGTTTCATCATCGGACTCTCCGGCGGATTCTTCTTCATGGTATCCGCGCCCATCATCATCACGAACTGGTTCGCGAAGAACTCCGGGTTCGCGCTTGGCCTGGTCACCATCATCTCCGCGGTTGGGACGGCCATCTTGAGCCCGGTGGATGCAGCCATCATCGCGGCTGTGGGCTGGCGCACAGGCTATCTTCTGGTTGCGCTCATCTCATGCGTGCTGGTGCTGCCATTCACGTTGTTCGTCATCCGCTATCAACCATCTGATAGGGGCTGCAAGCCCATAGGATGGAAGCCGGGGATGGAGAACATCACAGCTGGTGCTGAGGATTCATCCGGCACCACGCTCAAAGGCGGCGTTCTGTCATTGGCGTTCGTCTGCCTGTTCCTGGGCGCAGGGCTCTGTGCGCTCTTCGGTGGGTATCAGAACCAGTGGTCCATAGCTGCAGTCAGTTGGGGCTATGACCTCTCCTTCGGGGCCACCATGATATCGGCCACGGCCTTGTTCGGGATCTGTGCGCCATTCATCGGCATCCTGATCGACAAGCTTGGGCCATTCAAGTCCACGTTCATCGTGCTGGCAGGTCAGTTCATCTCAGGCTTGGGATTGATATTCCTGCACGGCAACCCCATCTGCGTGCTGATCTTCGTGTTCTTCTTCGCAGATCAGATGACCATCGTGGGCACGCTGGTCCCGCTGTTGACCAGGAAGGTGTTCGGCGCGCGCAACTACACGAAGATCCTGGCATACATCCAGATCGGCATCGGGCTGATCGGTGGCTTCTCCAATCCGATCATAGCCGCGTTCTACGAGGGCTCCGGGAACTTCGATTCAGCGCTTTGGTTCGGCGTTGGGTTGTGCGTGGCATGCGCGCTGCTGTTCGCAGGCGTTGCCGTATTCAGCAAGCGGCTCACGTTCGTTGGGCCGAAAGAGGGCAACCAAGCTCCTGCTGATCAGACCAGCGCAGATGAGCTGGTAGAGGAAGAGGCCGCGGTTGCTCGAATAGACCTTGGCTGAGCGCCAAGCTCAGACACGGTCATCTCCCAAGCTGCACTGCTTCTCCGCTTGACTACGGCATTGAGCGGGAAGGCGTTGTAGTGCTCTAAAGCACGAAAGCATATAGGAAGAGAAGAGAGGAGAAAGAGGACATGGAATTCAAAGATGACCTCGGTAAGCCGTGGAAATACGAAGATGGTGAGTTCACCGTCGTTCGCTCTTCGATGTGGTCGCCTCCAGGGTGCCACCCGGTAGGATGCGGCCTGAAGCTCTACGTTGACAAGGATGGCAGGCTGGACCATGTTGAGGGCGACGAGAACAACCCCATCACGAAGGGCAGGCTCTGCCCCAGGTGCTTGGCGCTCCCAGACTACGTCTACAACCCCAGCCGCGTCACCTACCCCATGATCCGCGACCCGCGCGATCGCGGCAAGTCGGACAAGTGGCGCCGCGCGTCTTGGGATGAGGCGTATGACCTGATCGTTGAGAAGGTGAACTTCTTCAAGGAGACATACGGCCCTGAGTCCATGGCTGTGTTCTCGGGCACGGGCCGCTCAGGTGGCATCATGTGCCAGGAGATGGCGCAGCGCGTGCTGGGAACGCCGAACGCGTGCTACACGCAGTCCGGCTTCGCATGCTATCAACCTCGCTCTGCGGCTTGCTCTCACATCTTGGGCGCATACTATCCTGAGATCGACTACGCGGGCGGCCTTGAGGGCACTTATGACAATCCTGAGTGGGTATGCCCTGAGGTCATGGTCATGTGGGGCAAGATGCCGCTGGCATCCAACGGCGACGGCCTTTGGGGACACGCTGTCATAGACATCATGAAGCGTGGCGCCAAGCTGATCACCGTAGATCCGCGTGTCAGCTGGCTGTCAAGCAAGTCTGAGATCCAGCTTCGCGTTCGCGTGGGCACTGACACGGCCATGCTCATGGCCTGGCTTTGGGTCATCATCAATGAGGACCTCTATGACCATGACTTCGTGGATCGCTGGACGTATGGCTTCGATGAGTTCGCAGCTAGGATCAATGACCCTGAGAAGGGCATGACCCCTGAGAAGGCTGCTGAGATCTGCGAAGTGGACGTTGAGAAGATCTACGCTGCTGCTCGCATGTATGCGAATGCCAAGCCTGCATCCATCGCTTGGGGCCTTGCATTCGACCAGAATCAGAACGGCAATCAGGCCGGCCATTGCTGCCTGGCGCTCATGGCCATCACCGGCAACATCGACGTTCCGGGCGGCCAGATCATCGCTGAGATCCCGGCTGAGGTGAACGCCGAGTGGAACGAGGACGATGTCGAGGTGGCAGAGAGCGCTTGGAATGGCGATGCCACAGACGTGGTCTCCTTCGGCGGCACTGGCGGCGGTGACCCAGATGAGGCTCCTGAAGAGGGCTGGGAAGGCATCGGGATCGAGCTCACTCAGAAGGCCATCGGATATGATAAGTATCCGCTGTACTGCGAGAACATCCGCATGGCTCATGCTGACATGATGCTGGATGCGCTGCTAACAGATGAGCCCTACAAGATCCACATGGGCTGGATCCAATCCACCAACCTGCTGTCCCCTACATGCTGCGCTGAGCCCTCGAAGTGGCTTGAGGGCCTGCTTCGCCTTGACTTCGTCATCGCTACGGACTGCTTCGTGACCCCATCCATCGAGGCATGCGCGGACGTGTTCCTGCCGCTGCAGACCTCCATGGAGAAGGATGACGTGGTGTTCACGCATTACTGCGCAAGCCCCGTCACCATCAGCGCCACGAACAAGGCCATCACTGTGGGCGAAGCCAAGAGCGACGCTGACATCTTGGTGGACCTTGGCACTCGCTTGGGTTCTCCGAAGATCGCTGGCAAGTACGTTGACGGCGCTGACTATCAGGGCAAGAATCGCGCTCCTGCATCCGGCATGGACTTCGATGCCCTTTCGAAAGAGGTCTATCACCAGCGCGGCGTGAACTACAAGAAGTACGAGAAGGGCCTTCTGCGTCCTGACCGCAAGCTGGGCTTCCTCACCAACACTGGCCGCGTGGAGCTGTACTCCACCACCTACCAGCAGAACGGCGACGATCCGCTGCCGTACTACCAGGAGCCCGCATTCAGCACGCGCCAGCCTGGCCGCGCTGAGAAGTACCCGCTGAACCTCACCACTGGTGCACGCGTGTATGCGTTCTTCCATTCAGAGCACAGGCAGATCCCGCGCCTGCGTGAGCTCAATCCCAATCCGCTGCTTGAGATCAATCCGGATGACGCGAAGCTCTACGGCGTGCATGACGGCGAATGGGTTGAGATCGAGAACGAGTTCGGCAAGGCCAAGTTCAAGGCGAAGGTGACTCCCATCATCCGCTCCGGCACGGTGCACGCACAGCATGGCTGGTGGTTCCCTGAGCAGGATGGCGACGCTCCGAATTACTACGGCGTCTTCCAGTCCAACTGCAATGACCTCGTGCCGAACCATTACAACTCCGTGATGGGTTATGGCGCGCCGCATAAGTGCATGTCCTGCAGCGTTCGCCCCATCGATGTGAACCTTGACACGGACATGGATCTTGTTTGGGACAAGTTCGGAAAGCTGGTGAAATAGATGGCTGTACAGTATGGTCTGCTCATTGATTACGACTACTGCTCAGGTTGCGAGACCTGCGTCGTAGCTTGCAAGGAAGAGCACGATTTCCCGGTAGGGAAGTGGGGCATCCGCGTTCTCGAGGATGGTCCGTGGCAGAAGGACGACACGAGCGACGACGGGAATTGCTTCAACTGGAACTACATTCCCGTGCCAACGGATCTGTGCGACCTCTGCGCTGATCGCCTGGCTGCTGGCCGCAAGCCCACCTGCGTGCATCACTGCCAGGCTGACGTCATGACGTTCGGCACGGTGGATGAGCTGGCTCCGATGCTCAAGCAGAAGCCGAAGCAGGTGCTCTTCGTCCCGCGCGACGACATCTAGCCTGATCCTTCGATTCCCCTTTCTCGGCAAGGCGGCTTCCAACCCCCGGAGGCCGCCTTGTTCTAGCGTCTCAAGGAAGGTGCTCTCATGTGCTATGCGTGCGATATGTGCAACAGATGCGGCAGGTATGACCGCATGAAGGATCAGCTTGGGAAGCGGGTCTGCTTCGTGTGCGGAGCGGACGCATCAGATGGTGAGGCGAACGTGTGCGCTGAGTGCGGCGCCCCTCTGCCACCTGCATTCCCAGATCCTGAGCCAGAAGCTCCCTCTGAGAGTGAAGGATGATCTCATGTCTTGCTATCCTTGTACGCACTGCAACGAATGCGGGATGTATTCCGCAAGCGTCCAGCTCGTCTGCGCTGAGTGCGGTGCGCCCTTCCCGGCTGGCAAGCCAGCTTGCGATGCATGCGGCTGCAAGAGAGCTGTGACCGGAGAAGCAAAAGCCACCCCATGCCCAATATATGACCCAGAAGGTCAATGACACTTCCCCGTGCTTAATGTCATTGACCTGAGAGGTCATAATTAGGGAATGGCAGCCAGAAATGCCCGGATAGTTGGTCTGCGCCAGGCTAAGTTGCCTGAGCTGGTGCTGGCATCCGGGTGTTCGCGGACTGGCGTCCGCGTTACGCATTGCTCATCGCAATGCTGCGGCTGCAATGCAGCCGCCCACAGGTAGGTGTTGTAGCTGATTCGTGCGCGCTGGCACTCTGGGCTGCAGCGTTGTGGCACGCCATAAGAGCGATGGCATGCCCTACGTCAACCTGAATGACCTCTCTTGTTGATGGTGTTGTTGAATATGAACATGCTGCTGGTGGACGTAGGGCAAGGCACCGCACTCGTGCCTTGCCGCCTATTGGCAAGCGGGAGCGCGCATGAGCAAGGTGCATGTTCCATCCAGATAGGCGCACGTGAGTGCACCAAGGCCGTTACATGGGTGCGAATGAAATGAGCAGCCATGTTAAAGGCCGTTATGAACAGAGCGGGTGCTTGCACCCGCGACACCGCATCCAATGGCGTGCTATCATGTGCGCAACATATGCTCGCCGCCGGGTGAGTCCAAGGAGCACCTCGCGTGCGCATCGTTAGGCCTTTAGAAGATGCGCACATGGCGGGGTGCTCTTCGTTCTTAGGAGGCATGTCATGAAGAGGTTCGTTGCGGAGGATTCGTTCTGGGAGCTCTTCCCTGATGCGCGCATTGGCGTTGTGGTGGCGCATGGGATGAAGCCCGCAAGCCAGGTATCAGAGGAAGACGCCAAGGCCATCAGGCTTGCTTTGGCAGAGGCGAACAAGGCCGCTGATCAGCACCTGACATCCAACACCATCTCTGAGAACCAGGTGGTCCGTGTCTGGCGTGACGCCTACCAGAAGTTCAAGACGAAGAAGGGCGCTCGCTCAAGCGTGGAGAACATCCTGAAGCGCGTTCTCAAGGGGAATCCAGTTGGCTCCATCAATCCGTCAGTGGATGTGTACAACGCAGTGTCGCTCAAGCACGCGCTGCCAGTTGGCGGTGAGGACATAGACGCCATGCAGGGTGACATCCGCCTTCGCATCACTGAGGGTGGCGACGCATTCCGCGCCCTTGGAGATGAAGAGGACGCACCCACTCTTGAGGGTGAGCTCTGCTACATGGATGACGCGGGAGCCATCTGCCGCTGCTGGAATTGGCGCGATGGCCAGCGCACTGCGCTCACGGATGACTCAGAGAAGGCGTTCCTGATCATAGAGAGCGTTGACCCTGAGCGCGCAGATGACCTGCAAGCGGCCATAGATGAGATGGCGAACATGGTGCAAGACAAGCTTGGAGCCATCATCTTCGCGAAAGAGGTCATCACGAAGGACTCACCTGAGATGGTGATAGACGAATAGATCAGCAGCCCCATACGAAGGATGTTGCGCCTTCGGCGCAAGCGTCCATAAGGACGATGGACGCCTACACGAACTAGAGAACCCTCTCTAGCACGTGTAGGTGCGCATCGAATCTATGCGCACTCGGCCTGAAAGGCCGAAATGCTGGTTTATGATGCTAGCCGCAGCAGCGTCTCCTCTGTCTGTTCCCCTGTCAAGGTCTCCTGCAAGGATCCATCCTGGAACAGGACGTACGTGGGGAACCCATTCGGCGCGTATTCTGCAGCCAGGTCAGGGGACTTGTCCACATCCACCTGGTACACATGGCATACGCCAGACACCTTCGCGGCCACATCATCCAAGATGGGCTGCATTCGCTGGCAGTGAGGGCACCACGTAGCGAAGAATTCCACCAGCACGCGCCCGTCAGATTCCAATACCTTGGAATCAAAATCTGCATCATTCAGAACGAGTTCCATTTGCTCATGCCTCCTTATCTGCTGGGCCTTGGTATGGGATGCCTGAAACGGCGACAAGGTCTCTCTCACTCAAGCAAGATACGCTGGTGGGGCGCTGCCTCCATGCGCGCCTAGAAGCTTGTTTACAACCTCGTCCGCAGCTGTTTCTTGTGTGTTGCTTGACATGCCCGCCCATGGGGCGGGCAGGTGATATAGTGTCTGGAACCTGACACGAGAAGGGTGCGGCGTGCCCGCATTCGAAAGATGGGGGTAAGCCATGAAGAAAGAGATCATCAAGGATCAGGAGATCCTCTCCAAGCCGTGCGAGGCAGCAACCATAGATGATCTGCCGATAGTGCAGGACCTGCTTGACACCGCTGAGGCAACGGAGGACATCGCGGGCCTGGCCGCCAATCAGATAGGTGAGTGCAAGTGCATCGGCATCTACCTGACTGACTCTGATGAGCTGAAGGCCGTCTTCAACCCGAAGCTGGTGAAGGCGCTCTATCCCGTGAAGATGGAAGAGGAGTGCTTCTCCGTTGACGGCGCGCACAAGGTCACGCGCTACGAATGCGCCACCATCGCCTTTGAGGAGCCCATTGACGGCAAGCTGGTGAAGCGCAAGCGTGAGTTCCACGGACGTGAATCCCAGATCCTGCAGCACATCATGGACCACTGCAAGGGCAAGGTCATATAGCCCGCGAACGGTCCTGCAGGAAAGCAGCCAATGGCAACAGACGTCACTGGCCAAGAAAGCCAAAAGGAAGCGCGCACCAAGCGCATAGAGCGCGTGCTCTGGATAGTCTTGATGCTGAACCTGGTCGTTGCCGCGGCCAAGTACTTCTACGGGCTGGCCTCCCAGTCAGCCTCCATGCAGGCTGACGGCATCCATTCCGTATTCGATACCCTGGGCAACGTGGTGGGGCTCATCGGCATCACGCTGGCCGCACGCCCCGCAGATGAGGGGCATCCTTACGGGCACGCGAAGTTCGAAACGTACGGCTCGCTGGTCATAGGCGTGCTTCTGCTGTTGGCCGCGTTCGAGATAGGCAGCCAATCCATCACGCGCCTGATCACAGGCGAGCATGCAGCTCACGTCACGCCGCTCTCGTTCGCGGTCATGATCGGGACGCTCTGCGTGAACGTGGGCGTCTCCATCGCTGAGCGGCGCGCAGGCAACCAGTTGCGCTCTGAGATCTTGAAGGCGGATTCGGCGCACACCATGTCAGATGCACTGGTATCCGTGAGCGTCACTGTTGGCCTGGTCTTGGTGGCTTGCGGCTTTCCAGCGGCTGACCCCATCATGGCGCTGGTGGTCACCGTGTTCATCCTGATCTCTGCGGTGGGGGTCTTCCGCCGCGCCCTTCGCACGCTGTCGGACCATTCGCGCATAGACGCGGATGACATCAGGCATCGCGCTGAGGCCGTGGACGGCGTTCGCCAGATACACAGGGTGCGCACCCGCGGGACGGAGTCTGAGGTCTACGTTGACCTGCACCTGCTGGTGGCGCCGGAGATGACGGTGGCGGACGCGCATGGGATCGGGGACAAGATAGAGCGTGCCGTCAAGCGCGCGCATCCGGAGGTCCAGGAGGTCCTGGTCCACATAGAGCCGGACACGGAACACGAGCGCCAAGAGGAGTGACAGCGCGCCTATAATCCTCCTGGTGATCAAATAGGAGGAAAGATGTCTAAGCTCAAGTTGATGTGCGCAGCTGTCCTTGCTTTCACGCTGGGCGCGTTCGGCCTGGCAGGTTGCTCAGCAGGCGGCGAAAGCGGTTCCGGCTCTGATGGCACCCAGCCCCAGAAGGTGACCATCGGCACGATGCCCACAGAGGACATCCTGCCGCTTTGGATAGCTGAGCAGGAAGGCCTCTTCCAAGAGGCAGGCGTCGAGGCTGAGGTAATCTCGTTCGATTCCGCGCAGAGCCTCTCTTCAGCCATAACGGCAGGGGAAGTGGACATGGCCATGACCGACATCATGCGCGCGGTGAAGCTCTCTGAGTCCGGCACGCCTTTGGTGGCGGAGTGGGTGACTCTTGGCGCCATGGCTGAGCAGGGGCGCTTCGGCGTGCTTGCCCCGTCTGATGCCGAATACAGCACGCTCACTGAGCTTGTGGACTGGATGAGCAACAAGAAGCTGGACGACAGCTTCGGCATCGGCGTGGCTGCCAACACCGTGCCGGAATACGCATTCAACAAGCTCTGCGAAGAGGCTGGCATCCCTGACGGCGCCATCCCGGCCCAAGAGGTGGCAAGCCTCCCTGAGCGCTACGGGCTGGTTGCAAGCGGCCAGCTTGCGGGGGCCGCGCTGCCCAATTCCCTTCTGGTGCTGGGGGAGGCGAACGGCATGAAGGTGATAGCAGACGACACCCAGGGCGAGAACATCTCTCAGTCCATCATGGTGGCGAACGCGTCCTTCGCAGAAGAGCATCCGGAAGAGGTGGCCGCGGTGGCAAGCGCGTGGGATGCGGCCGTTGAGCTCTGCGCGGCTGATCCTGCTGCGTACCGCTCCATCCTGGCTGAGAAGGCCAACATCAACGCTGCCATAGCCGATGACTACCCTATGAGCGAATACCCATTCGCCATGGTGGATGACCAGATGCAGCGCCCCACAGAGGAGATGGTGACCCCCATCCTCAACTGGATGCGCAATAAGGGCTACGGCGCTGACGGCGTCTCATACGATGCGGCCACCGGTCAGTTCCTCATAGGCTAGCGAACGCGCTCATCAGCGGCTCATGCGCAAGGCGATAGGATACGTGTGGGGCACCGCGTTCGTGCTCCTTGCTTGGTGGCTGCTTTCGGCATGCGTGGCCTCGCCTGCGCTGCCAAGCCCCGTGCAGACGGTGCAGGAGCTGGTGGCGATGAGCGACAGCCTCATTCCGCAAAGCGGCATCAGCCTTGCGCGGCTGTTGTTGGGGCTTGCCATCGGTACGCTGATAGGCGCGCCTCTCGGGCTCCTTTCAGGGATGTGCCCTAAGGTGGACAGATTCGTGGCGCCCGTGCTCTACATCCTGTTCCCCATCCCGAAGATAGTCTTCCTGCCCGTCCTCTTCGTGTTCTTTGGCGTGGGCGGGCAATCGAAGGTGATCTTGATAGTGATCGCCGTGCTCTTCCAAGCCATGGTCACCATGCGCGATGCCGCGCACGCTGTGCCGGTAGGGCGAGTGGAGGCCATGCGCTCCCTTGGAGGCAGCGGAGCCCATGTGTTCATGCATGTGATGGTGCCGGCCACGCTGCCGTTCTTGTTCAATGCGCTGCGCGTGAGCACGGGCACTGCCGTTGCCATCCTCTTCATCGGGGAATCCATGGCGGGCTCCACCGGCCTTGGCTACTACATCATGAATTCGTGGTCCATGCTGGAGTATGCGCGCATGTTCTCCGGGATAGTGGCGCTATCCGTCATAGGCGTTGCGCTATATGAGCTCTTCGACCTCTGCGAGCGCCGCCTGAGCTGAATTCAGATCACCAGCGGTTCCCAAACGCGCACGGTGCACTCATGGATGCGCTCGGCGCTCATGGGGGTGTAATCCACGTTCGCGAACGTGACCATCCTGTTCGCCGTGCCAGCTGACGCCAGATACTCCCCGTAGCCCTGCGTGGCGGATTCCGTGGGGATGCTGACGTACTTCCTGTTCGCTATGTCCACGGCCGCAACCACGTTCGTTGACTTCACGAACACCCAATTCCCGGAGAACGCGGGCGCGGAGATGGGCGCGCGCGGGAAGCGGAACCACTCTGCGGCGCTGTACAGCTCACAGACCGCATCCTCTGCCATCTGAGCAGCCTTCGCGCGGTCAGCGTCTGTGAGCTCACCCGCGCTTGCACCCGATGACTCCGCAAGCTCCTCTTCCATCTTAGCCAGCGCGTCAGACTCCGCTTGCGCGAATGTGAGTGGGATCTCACTTTCGGGCACGTACGTTCCCAGGTTGGATATGCCGTCTCCGAAGGAGTAGATGCTGTCCAGCGCGAAGCCGAACCCGTTCGGCCCGTAGGAGACGTCCATGGGCTTCATCGTGGAGGGCAGTGTGAGCGAATCCTGCATGCAGTTTTCCGCGTCGGCATCATCCGTCAGATAGATGAGCTGCCAGGTGTTGCCGGTCTGGCCCACCTTCGCGCAGCTGGCAACGCCCACGCCTGCGGGTGAGAGCCCGCATGCGAACGCGGCCGCCTCATGAGCCATCTGGGCTGCATCCTCGTTCCCCCCGAAAGGGACGCGCCAGATGCATGAGCTCTCCTTGGAGGATGAGTCCTTCGGCGAGGTCTGCCACCAAGCGAACCCGTCCGACACGGCAAGCGTGGGAAGCGTACGTGTGGCGTCCGCCTCGAAGGCCTTCACTGGATCCCCTACGGCGGCGCCGTTGAGCGTTGTGGTGTAGATGCGCCAGGCGCCCGAGGTCATGTTCGTCTCTATCCAGATCATGCCGCCGCCGTGCGCGCGTGCGTCCAGTATCTGGAAGCCCTCGTCTGAGCCAACGGCGTTCGTGAGCGCGTCTGTCATGTTGCCGGAGCCCAGGTGGAGGAGGCCCACCTTGAGCAAGGGGTCTGCTGTCTCGGTTGGTACGAGGCATGCGGCCACGCTGTCACTGCAGCAGGTGAGCGTGGTGCCGTACGGCAGCGACGCGCGCGTGCGCAGGGTGACGGCGCGGTTCGTGTCCTCCAGGTATTCGCACTGCTCCGTTGTGAACACCTTGTCCTCAGGCACGGTCAGCGCGCCTTGCGAGGCCTCGGCCTTGCCGGACCCGTCAGATGTCATGGCAACACCGCCGCCAATGAGCGCAGCCGCAGCAACAATGCCTGCGGTTCCCATGAGGAACTGGCGTCGGGAGATGTCAACGGGGCCAAGCGATATCTGCGCGTCATCTGTGACGCTAGGGCGCGCTTTCGGGGCGCTTCTGTGCGTGCGCGGCATCTGCCGCGTGGCAGACTCGTGCCTTGGAGCCGTTCGCCTCTTTGGTTTGTAGTTGGAGGTTCGCATCGCGCACATTATGTCAAACAGATAACCTGCAGTCACTGACCCTGAAGTAAAGGCTACAATATCAGCAAATTGCCTATACACGCAGAATCAGGGAAGGACGAGGCAATGAGCTCTGAGACAAGGCGCATCCTGCTAGTAGAAGACGAGAAGAGCATCCGTGAGGCGGTCACGGCCTACCTTGAGAAGGAAGGCTACTGGGTCACCGCGGTGGGAGACGGGCAGGAGGCGCTTGATGAGTTCGCGAAGCACAGCTTCGACCTCATCATCTTGGACCTCATGCTGCCCACCATCTCTGGTGAGCGCGTTTGCAGCGTGATCCGTGACACCTCTGACGTGCCCATCATCATGCTCACCGCGAAGGGTGAGGTGGAAGACCGCATCATCGGGCTTGAGCTTGGTGCTGATGACTATCTGGTGAAGCCGTTCTCGCCGCGTGAGCTGGTGGCGCGCGCCCGTGCGCTGCTGCGCCGCATCCACTCTGACTCTGAGCCTTTGCGCGAGGTCTTGGAGTTCGGTGAGCTCACCATCGATGTCTCCGGTCACAAGGTCATGGTGGATGGCAAGGAGATAGAGCTCACGGCCTCTGAGTTCAAGCTGCTCACAACCTTGTCCCGCTATCCTGGACGCGTCTATTCGCGCATGGAGCTGGTGGAGAAGGTCTTGGGCTATGACTTCGAAGGCTATGAGCGCACCATAGACAGCCACGTGAAGAACCTGCGCGCCAAGCTGGGTGACAATCCCCGCAGCCCGAAGTGGCTGCACACGGTGCATGGCGTGGGATACCGTTTCGAGGATCCGGGCAAGAGATAGGCGTTGCGCCAAGCGTTTGATGGATGTCTGAGCCTGAGAACAGAACGCCCGTCTATGGGATGAAGCCGTTCTCGGCGCCTGCTGGCTCCAAGCCAGAGTTCACAGTGGCGCTGATCGTGAACGGCCTGCCTGATGATGCCGCAGGGGCTGCGCCGCGCCCTGCTGTGGATGCAGCAGCGGATGATCTGGCTGAGACAGGCGCGCTCCCATCTGAGGAGCATTCGCCAGCTGGCGCCCCGGTCACGCCTGAAGCGGAAGAGGCGGCAGAGGTTGCGCCTGCTGAGCCTCCTGCAGAGCCGTCAAGCACCACGCCTACGGCAAGGCGGATGACCAAGGAGCAGCGGCGCGAGAGCAGGAAGCACGGCCTCACCTACAGGACGCGCGTCGTGCTCATGTTCCTCATGGTGGCCATCCTCACCGTTGGCATCTCGCTTGTGATGGTGGCTGTGATCTGGGGGCAGTTCTTCTCTGTCTATGCGGCCAACAACATAGAGAGCATCGCTCAGCAGACCGCGAACAGGATAGAGAGCCTCTATCAGAAGAACCTGAACTTCGGCGACGACACCTTGACTCCCGCCCGTGAGGCTGCGGAGAGCTCTGAGGAGCTGGGTGTCATCGTCGTGGATGCAGGTGGCACGAAGCTCTATGATTCGTCTCTTCCCACCGATGAGAACCCAGAGGCGCGGCCAGGCCCTGGGGCTGCAACGCAGATAGCCATGGCGTCCGTCAAGAACGGCAACGACAACGTGGCCACCGTTCGCGTGTGGGTGTATGGCTCCAACGCCCTCATGAGCAAGGTGGACCGCCAGTTCCAAGCGGATACGTACGGGGCGCTCCTCTACGCCGGGTTGATCTCATTGGCTCTGGCTGCTGTGATAGGCATCCTGTTCTCCCGCTCTCTCGTGCGCCCGGTGAACAAGCTCATCAAGACGGCGCAAGAGCTCTCAGATGGAGACCTGTCAGCGCGCACTGGCATGGAAGGCAGCAATGAGCTGTCGCGCTTGGGCGAGGTCATGGACAACATGGCGGAATCCTTCGAACGTGACCGGAAGCTGGAGCAGCGCCTCACATCAGACGTGGCGCATGAGCTCCGCACTCCGCTCATGGCCATCCAGGCCACCGTTGAGGCCATGATAGATGGCGTGTATGTTGCAGACGATGAGCATCTGATGATGGTAGATGCTGAGGTTGCGCGCCTGTCCAAGCTGGTGGACGCGCTGCTCAAGCTCTCCCGCATGGAGATGCGCAGCCAGCCCATGAAGGAGGAGCCCGTCAACCTCTCTCAGCTGGCTGATGAGGTAGTAGAATCCCACAAGGCGTTCATCGAGGATTCGGGGCTTTCCATCAAGCTTGATGCAGAGATGGGCGTCAAGACCATCGGCGACGTTGACATGATCAAGCAGGCCATCACCAATCTGGTTTCGAATGCCGTTCGGTACACGGACGAAGGCGGCTCCATCACCATAGGCGTGCATCGTGATGGGCGCATGGCTGCGGTATCTGTTGCAGATACCGGGATCGGGCTTACGCCTGAGGAAGAGAAGATGGTGTTCTCCCGCTTCTGGCGCGCGGATTCCGGACGTGCGAAAGAGAGCGGCGGCCTTGGCATCGGGCTTGCGCTCGTGAAGGAGATCGTGGACCGCCATCATGGGCGCGCTAGCGTGCACGGTGAGAAGGGTGTAGGCTCTGTGTTCACGCTCTATTTCCCCATCTACGACGAGGAGGAGTCCCTCAAGCAGGCTAGGATAGCCTTAAAGGCCATGGAGCGCCGCCAACGCGGCTCCAACAGGAAGTAGGCTGCAACCCGCTTGCTGTCCAAAAAATGCTGCACAGGCAAAGTGCATGCCTGTGCACTTTTACTACGGCCTTTAACCAGATGCTCCTGCAGCCTTGCTGCCACAATCCGGTGTCGCGGGTGCAAGCACCCGCTCTTTTTACTACGGCCTTTAACATGGTTGTTCATTTCATTCACAACCATGTAGCGGCCTTGGTGGCCTGCGGCCACCTATTCAACCTGTCTCCTGTGGTGGGTGCCTGCATTGCAAGCACAGCACCCCCTAATCTGTGGGCGCTTCCATTGGAAGCGCAGTTGCACGCTAGTGCAACGTAACGCAGGCGATAGCCTGCGAACACCCGGAAGCCAGCCTCAGCTCAGGCAACCTAGCCTGGCGCAGATCACCAATCCGGACAATCCCGGCTCCAACCCTCTCCCCGCTCTCATGCGATGGCTGGCACCCTCGCTAGGCCTCAGGCTGGCGGTCGAATGTG
>CAJUPL010000025.1 GCA_910588435.1 uncultured Eggerthellaceae bacterium
AATGACAATTCCCCGTGCTTAATGTCATTGACCTTTTTGGTCATATATAGGGTTGTAGGCGCATTCGCACGTAAGCGTTCTAGCTTGCCAATGGGCGGCAAGGCACGAATACGGTGCCTTGCCCTACGTCCACCTAAGACTCAGTCTCTGGTCGGATTCGCCATCAACAAGGTAGGTGTTTCAGGCTGACGTAGGGCTACGTCGCCCTGAGCCGTGCGAGGATCTGAACGCACGGCGAAGAAGTGCCCTTGGGGTGCACCGCTTTCGTGGCGTGCTGCAACGCGATAACTCAGACTGCTGGCGTACGCACCTCAGCCCCAACCCTTGTCCTGTGGGCGGCAGCATTGCAGCCGCAGCATTGCAGTAGCAATGCGTAACTTGCCCGACAGGGCGAGAACACCTGGATGCAAGCAACTGGTCAGCGCGCCTAGCCTGGCGCAGAGCTTAACGGAACCTTAAGCTTCTCTGAGCTGGTCCTTATGTTTCGCGCGCGGAGCCTATCCCAGCAGGTCACGCCCTCTATCCTCCATTCACGTCAGAGCATTCAGCGGTGTTCGAGATGGGGAGGTGCGATGCATGGGACGCAGGCCTGTTAGAGCAGATGCAGCTTCAGCTTATAGGCGAGACCAACCAAGGTACTCGGTCCGCTACCTCTCAAAGGAGAGGGAACGACGCTGCAAGCGGAGGCGTGCGGTGCGGTTTGCCATCCTCTTAGCGTTAGCAGTGGTTGCTGGAGTGATCTTCGCGCCATCTTTGATGACATTCGGCTTCTCATCGGGAGGCAACCTTGAAGGGCAAGGCTTCGCTTCATCGGTTGGTGCAGCGCCTCCTGACAGCGTCATCGCGAAGAACGTCTACGTGGCTGACATGGATACGCGTGAGCCGATCTTCGAGCGGAACAGCACTGAGCGCATCGCTCCTGCGAGCACGGCGAAGATGGCAACCGCCCTCACGGCGCTAGACGCCGTAGATCCTGATGAGGTGGTTTGCGTGGGCGATGAGATCAGGCTGCTCGATGGATCCTCTTCGCGCGCTTGGCTGACTGAAGGGGACGTGCTCACGGTGCGGCAGCTCCTGATCGCGCTCATGCTGCCATCTGGGAATGACGCCGCCTACACCCTGGCGGTCCACGCAGGAAGGCGGATGTTGGGAGATGAGAATGCGCCTGCGCAACAGGCTATCAATGAGTTCATGGCACGTGCGAATGAGACCGTAGAGCGGCTGGGCGCTCATGACACCCATCTCATGGTGCCGGACGGCTTCGACGCCGATGGCCAGCACACCACAGCGCGTGACCTGGCCGTTCTGGCGAAAGCATGTCTTGAGCAGCCCCTGCTCTCAGAGATAGTGGGCATGAGCGAATCAACGGAGGTGTGGCCGAATGGCATGCGCGTGACGTTCGCCAACACGAATCAGCTCATTGATCCGAATAGTCCCTATCACCTGCAAGGGGCGCTGGGAGTGAAGACGGGCAGCACGCCGCTTGCTGGTGCGTGCCTTGTCTCCGCTGCGCACATCCAAGGGCGCACTTTCATCTGCGTGGTCATGGGTTCAGAGGATGAGACGCGCTTCAGCGACAGCATCGAACTGTACAACGCAGCAGCTGAGCGATGCTCATCGTGAGGAGGAGCTGATGGAGCGAGCAGATCTGACCATATGCGATTGCCTGCCTGCGGAGAGGGCTTTACTGGAAGAGGAGCTTGCTCGCTCAGGGGTGCAGGCGGCATTCGTCGAACATGGTTCCGCTCTAGCGATTCCTCCCCTTGCAGGATGCTCGTGTGTGAGCGTGAGCCATCGCATGCAGCTAGGCGCACGTGAGCTAGACGCGCTGAGCAGCGCGGACATTCGTTGCGTCATCACGCGCAGCGTCGGCACCGATCACATAGATGTCACCGCTGCATCGCGAAGGGGGATCCAGGTGAAGCGGGTCTCTTATTCTCCAGGAAGCGTTGCAGACCACGCCGTGACGCTGATGCTCATGCTCTTGCGTCAGCCGAACCTGCTCTTGGATGGCAACGCGCAGGAAGCCCTGATGTCCTGCGGCAGGGAGCTGGGAGACATGACCGTGGGGGTGATCGGGCCGGGGCGGATCGGAGAGGCGGTCATCAGCAGGCTGGAAGGCTTCGGATGTCAGGTCATGAAGTGGGGGAGGAGTCCCCGTTCCCGCTCGGCACAGCTTTCCGAGGTCTTGTCAGCAAGCGATATCGTGACCTTGCATGTGCCGCTCACGCCCGACACGCATCATCTGATCGGGGATGAGGAGCTCTCCTTGATGAAGAAGGATGCTTTCATCGTCAATACGGCGCGCGGCGGCTTGATCGATACCCAGGCGCTCATCAAGGCTCTCAGTGAGAAGCGCATCGCCGGAGCAGCGCTTGACGTGGTGGACGGGGATCCATCTGGTCTGTGCCATGCAGCGCTTGGATCGATGTCGAATGTGATCATCACGCCGCATTCGGCTTATCTCACGGATCACGCCCTGCGGGATATCGCGAAGAGCGTCGTTGAAGGATATCTGACATTCAAAGGAGAGGGATGAAGGTGAATAGGCATAAAGTGCTCATCCTGTTCGGCGGCTGCTCAGATGAGCATGACGTGTCAGTCAAGTCAGCCAAGGAAGTGGCGGCGAACATCAACCAAGAGCTGTACGAACCCATCTTCGTGGGCATAACGAAGGAGGGGGCATGGAAGCTTTGCGATGAGCCGCGGC
This sequence comes from uncultured Eggerthellaceae bacterium, assembly GCA_910588435.1. GTDB lineage: Bacteria > Actinomycetota > Coriobacteriia > Coriobacteriales > Eggerthellaceae > MGBC163016. The sequence goes on from CAJUPL010000025.1 coordinate 2,711, forward strand.
CTGGTTGGGAGGAGCGTGGACCTGCGGTGGCTCTCTCGCCTGATAGGCGAACGAGGGGTCTGCTCATAGCAGGGCGGCGTGAGCCAGTCATCTGCAAGGTGGATGTGGTGTTCCCTGTGATGCACGGGAAGATGGGCGAGGACGGATCCATCCAGGGGCTGTTGCAGCTTGCTGGCATCCCGTATGTTGGATGCGGCATGAGCGCATCGATGATCTGCATGGATAAGGCGCTGACATATGAGGTGGCCTCACGCGCAGGGATCGCGGTCCCTAAGCATATCGTGCTCTCTGGAGGACATACCCCAGACCTTACCGGCCTCAGCTTCCCTCTCTTCGTGAAGCCTGCGCGCTCTGGATCCTCGTTCGGCGTGAGCAAGGTGGATCATCCGGACATGCTCCGTGACGCTGTGCATGCGGCGCGCCAGTTCGACGAGAAGGTGGTAATAGAGGAGCAGGTGAGGGGTACAGAAGTGGGGTGCGCGGTGCTGGGGAATGGACCGAGCGCCATCACGGGTGAGCTTGACCAGATACAGCTGAGCCACGGCTTCTTTCGCATCCATCAAGAAGTTGCGCCTGAGAAGGGGTCAGAGAACGCGAACATCATCGTGCCAGCGCAGATAGGGGAGGCCGCGCGAAGGCGCGTACGTGAGGCTGCCCTCCGAACGTTCCAGTGCCTTGGGTGCGAGGGGCTGGCGCGGGTGGATCTGTTCCTTCAGGATGACGGCTCTGTCGTGCTCAATGAGGTGAACACCATGCCGGGACTCACTTCGTATAGCCGCTACCCGCGGATGATGAGAGCGTCTGGCATGCCATTAGCGGATGTGATCGATCGCTTGATAGAGCTGGCGCTTGAGCAAGGAGCGCGTTGATGCGCGTTCGGATTGCTTGCGTTTCGTGTCTTGGCAGCTCAGTTCGCAGGAAGGGTGATGGTGAATGCGGTGACGCCCTCTTCGCTTGTCACTGCGATGGTGCCACCATGGACGGCGATGATCTCCTTGGCGATGGCCAGACCAAGCCCCGCGCCGCCAGCATCTGTGCTCCGCGCGGAATCTTCGCGGTAGAACTTCTCGAAGATCCGCTCCAGTCGGTCAGCTGGTATCGTCCTGCCTTCGTTCGTGATCGAGATGAGCCATGCATCTTCAGGTTTGCGCGCGCATATCCTCACCGTTGTGCCTGCGTCTGCGTAAGTGAGGGCGTTCTTGAGGATGTTGCCCAGAGCCCGCGCCATCTTCTCGCCATCAGCACTCAGCTGCTCCCCTTCGGGGGCGGTCACGTCGATCCGTATCTTTCGCTCATGGGCAAGGGGGTAGAGCTCATCGGCGATCTGTTGCAGGAAGAACAGGGCATCTATATCAGTGCGTTCAGCGGATATGGACTGCAGGTTGTAGCGCGTTATCTCGAAGAGCTCGTTGATGAGGTGCTCCAAGCTGTCCGCCTTGAGGCTTGCCAAGGTGGCGTATCTTCGAAGGTCATCGGGCATGCGCTCATCGACGTTCAGCAGAGAGAGGAAGCCGATGACGGATGTGAGCGGGGTGCGGATGTCGTGGGCAAGATAGGCGACCAGCTCGTTGTTGCGCTCCTGAGCGGTCTTGGCGGCTCTTTCGCTTGCCAGCACATCTTCGCGGATCTGGTTGAACTCCTCTTGGGCGATGGACAGCTCAGGCGAGAGCTTCACAGGTTCTGCCCTGTCAGTGATCAGCTTCACCACTGCTGAGGACATCTCGTCGAAGCATCCTAGAGCCCTGCGCATCTCGACGATGGCAATGATGAGGCATCCAAGCAGATACAGGAGGATGGCTGCAGGCACCTTGAGCGTCTTGGCCGTCTCGTACCCTGTGACGTTGACCAGCATGAACGGCCCGTAAGCGCCCATGTCGTCACCAGGTGCGCGCTCCCATCGCCAGTTCCCGTTGGCTTTCAGCTCGTTCGCATCTCGGGTGGCTGCCGCGTAGGCAAGGAACATGGGTGTCAGCTCTATTGTGTTGGCCTCGTATGTACTGTACCTCCAGTCAGTCATGTCCACTCTGATCTCACCGATGCATTCATCAGGGAGATAAGGATTGGCAAGGTCAGCTGGTGAGCCGTTTGATATTGATGCGTCCGAACCGGAGCCAAGCTCCTCTGCTACATTGGCGTATTCCGGATCCATCCAAACGATCTCATAGTCAAGGCCATCCTGCTCATATGACTCTAGCAGGCTGGCTAGCAGCTGGCCTGTGCTATAGCTCTCAAGATAGTTCGCAGGGTCTATGTAGACGCGTTCGCTCGTAGCGTCGTATATGAAGCTGGCGATCTTGGGAACAAGGGTGGCATTGAGGATGGCCATGGCTGCGCAGAATGCGATCGTGTAGATGAGCAGCGAGGTCAGCAGATGAAGCGAATGGCGCCTCCTGAGGGCGCGAGATTGATCGCTGCGCGGCTTCATCGGGCCCCTGATCCGTCATCAGCGCTCATCTCATCTGCAAGGCGGCCCTGTTCGACCATCTTGTACCCAACGCCCCAAACGGTCTGGATGAATTCGCGCGATGAATCCACTTCTGCCAGCTTCGCCCGAAGGTGGCGGATGTGCACCATCACTGAGTTGGCGCCGGAAGAGTCGAACCTCTCGTGCCAGACCTCCTGGAAGATGTCCTCGCCTGATACCGGCTCACCGATCCTCTGCATCAGGAGGGCCAAGATGGCGAACTCCTTTGGGGTGAGCGCAAGCTCTATGCCCAGCAGGCGCGCCTCGTGCGTGCGCAGGTCAACTTCGATGTCGTGGCGCCTCAAGACGCTGCCCTGGGCTGGATCGCTGCTGTATGTCACGCGGCGCAGATGTGCTTTGACGCGTGCTATGAGCTCACGAGGCTTGAACGGCTTGGTGATGTAGTCATCCGCTCCAAGGGTCAACCCCGCCACCTGGTCCGATTCGTCGTCCTTCGCGGAGAGGAAGACGATCGGCGCCCTTGTGATGGCCCGCATCTTCGTGCAGAGCTCGAACCCGTTCATCTGGGGCATCATCAGGTCTACGATGGCCAGGTCGAACCCTTGCGCTTCGCAGGTCTTGAGGGCTTCTGCGGGATCAGTATGGCCGCTGACAGCGAACCCTTCTGAGCGCAGCAGAGATGTCAGCAGCTCCACGATGGCGCTCTCATCATCCACCACGAGTATGCGTGTCTGTGCTGTCTCCTTCATGCGAACATTCTATAGCCCCTGCCCTGCATCCCTCCTGCCCCAGTGATCCTTAAGGAAAAGATAAGGGTTGCGACCTTGCGGACAACGGGGACGCAGCTCGTTGTCCATTTGAGATCAGAGCCCCAGTTCTGTTTCGCCCCACTCTTTCATGGCAAGCAGGATGGGGATGAAGCTCCTGCCCTGCTGTGTCAGCTCATACTCTACCCGTGGCGGCACTTCGCCGAAATCAATGCGCGTGAGGAATCCGTCCTCTACCAGCTCTTTCAGCTGACGCGATAGGGTGGATTCGGAGATGTTCCCTATGCAGCGACGCAGCTGCCCGAAATGGCGAACATCCTTGAGCGCCACGTAGAACAGTATCTCGATCTTCCATTTGCCACCGATCATGCGCTGAAGCGTTGATACTGCCTTGCAGCGCTCGATCTCATCTCCTCGCCTTCGTGCCATGTCTGATCTCTTTCGGACTACTGCCAAAAAAGACAGTACTATCAACAGAAGAGCATGTTCTGCATGATGGCACTGATCCAGAGAGGTGGCAATGGTGCTGCCTGTTGAGAAGGGGATTCATCATGCATTTCACAGGTACGGTCTGGCGGCCGCCATATGAGGCGGATTCGCTCATCATCGAAGCAACGGCTGGGTGCACGCATCATCGGTGCAAGTTCTGCACGCTCTACGAGGAGCTGCCATTCAAGTTCAGGCCATCCCCTTTGGAGGACATCAGGTCTGATCTGCTGGAAGCGCAGACGTGGTATCACGACCCGCTTCGCAAGATGGAGGCGCATTTGTTCAACCTTCCTCAACCCGAGAGGTGCCGGGTCTTCCTTGCAGGTGCGAACCCGTTCGGACTCAAGGCGAAGCATCTGCTCAAGGTCAGCGACGCCATCCAAGAAGCTTTCCCGACATGCAGGAGCATCGGGTGCTTCGCGCGGGTGACCGATGTGGCTAGCAAGACTGATGAAGAGCTTGAGATGCTTGCTGATGCTGGGTTCGATGGGCTCACGATCGGTGTTGAGACAGGGGATGCGGCCGCGCTCGCGTTCATGGATAAAGGGTATGGTCCTGAGGACGTCATCAGGCAATGCGCGCGTCTAGATCGGGCAGGGATCAGCTACGCGTTCTTCTATCTTGCCGGCATCTCGGGGAAGGGATGCGGCGTTAGTGGCGCGCATGCAACGGCTGAGGTGTTCAACGAGGCGAACCCGTGGCTCATCGGTGCGAACATGCTGACCGTCTATGAGAGCTCAAGGTTATACGAGGAGATCGCGGCAGGAAATTGGGAGGAGGAGACTGAGACGGAGAAATACGAGGAGATCAAGATGCTCGTGTCTGAGCTTGGGATACGCACCGAATTTGCCATGCTAGGCGCCTCGAATCCAGTGATGCTTACCGGGAAGCTGCCTGAGGGCCGCGAAGACATCATGCGTGCCCTTGATCGCATCATCAGCATCGGCGAAGAGGAGCTCCGACATTACCGCACGACGCTCAGGCACCTCTGAGCGCTTGCGTCTTCTGCGAACGGCTGGCCTGCAAGCGTGGCAACACTCCTGCTTGTAGGCGGCTGCAATGCAAGCGCCCACACTTGGGGGGGCGGCTGCGTCGGCAATGCCGACGCCCATTCCTGGGGGGGCGGCTGCGCTTGCAATGCAAGCGCCAACTCTTGAGGGCGGGGTGGAGAAAGGTCAGCTATTCAGATTAGGAGGCATGAACAGCGTCAGGACAGGTCTTCGGGGAAGAACATGGCGTGGGCTTCGAAGAAGTCCTCTTCTGAGAACGGATCAGCTTGCGAGAACACCTGGTAGCGGCAGATGCCGTCATCAACGAAGAGCTGTGTGTCCTTGAATCCTTCGCGCTCATAGAACGCCTTGCGACGCAGACGCTGCTCCATGTTCTGGCATTCTTCATCCAAAGGCTCGATGTCCACCACCAAGGGCAATCCGCCGTTCCTCTCCTTGATGGTGCTCAGGATCTGGCCGCCGTAGCCCTTGGACCTGGCAGCGGGAGAGACTGCAAGGTAGAGCACGTAGACCGTGCTCTCAGTGCGCGCGGATAGCGTGAAACCAACCGGTTCCTGCTCGTCGTAGTAGACGATCAGCTCACGTCCGTCAGATACAGCACGGTTAAGCATCTCCTCAAGCGTCATTTGCTCTTCTTTCGGAAATGCGCTCTCCATCAACCCTTGCACGAACTCTGCTTCAGGTGTGTTCGCGAACGCCTCTTTCATGATCAGTCCCATTCGGATCCCTCCTTCTGTGAATCACATCTTAAAGGCAGAGCGTGGATTTTGCTCCCTCCCATGAGTGGGCGTCTCCATTGGAGACGCAGCATTGCGATGAGCAATGCGTAACGCAGGCGATGAGCCTGCGAACACCCGGAACAAGGCAACTGGTCAGGCACCCTAGCCTGGCGCAAAACATCAATCCGGGTGTTTCGGGCTGCCGCCCTCATTACGCTGTGCTGGCGCACAGCTGCGTTCGCAATGCGAACGCCCACACTTGAGGGGGGGCAGCTGAGATTGTGATGCAAGCGCCCACACTTGGGGGGGGGTAGCTGTGACAAGCAATGCAATCGCCCACATGAGGGGTTCCCGGTTGATGCAGGCGCGCACATCATGTGCGCGCCAAGGCCGCTACAGGCATGTGAGCGTCAAGCGAACATGACTGTTAAAGGCCGTAGTAAAAGTGCACAGGCATGCACTTTGCCTGTGCAGCACTTTTGGGGCAGCAAGCTTAATCGGAAGGTGCGCAGTTGATCTGCGCACCTCTGTGAGCAGATCTGACCTGCAGGGGTGCGCACGTGAAGTGCGCACCTTCCGAAAGAGCGTTGGGTAGCAAGCCCAAGCCTCAGTCATCTCCCATGAAGGCGTTCACGGAAAGGCAGGTGATGCCGCAGAGGATGCCGCCGATGGGCCACGCAAGCCAGAAGTATGCTGAATGATATTCAGGCACGAATAGCATGACCAGCCCCGCTATGGTGGCTATCAGCATGATGATGCCGCAGAGGCTGCCAGTGATCTGGCCCTTGCGATGTTTGCGGGAAAGGCGCGAACGGGCGCGTTCGATCTCATCGTCAGTTGCTTCCGACACTCCAAGCATCGTGCAGATCTGCTCGTTGGTATATGTGCTGCGCAAGGTGGCGGCATCCATGGATTGCAAACCCTCCCAAAGGTCTCCTTCAGCCAGCGCCATCTCGCGAGCCTGGTTGTAGTTCGCCACGTTCAGGCGGCTGAGCATGATGGAGCCGTAGATGATGAGCCCTGCTGCCACGGCTATGAAGGCCATCATCACAGCAGCCAGTTCAAGCTGGATGAGCTCTGAGGCCCCATCGCTCAAGGCCATGATCACGATGCCTGCGAATATGAGCGCAACACCCGTCACGAGCAAGATAGCGAACAGGCGCTGCGTCCTTTGCCTGTCCTCGGCTGTGTAGAAGTCCTGGATGAAGGGGTGCGCGCGTTGGAAGTCCGCATGCCGCATGCCGCCTGCAAGGAGGAGCGCTAGGCCGGCCACGATGCCGATGAACAATGGTATGAGGGAGAGTGCTTCGGATGATGGGCTGTGCCCTTCAGCCCAGCCCATCACTGCCATGAGGAGCGCAACTCCTAGGAGGATCGCGCTCACGCCCATTGCGATCTTCCTGGCGAACACGCGCATGTGCTCGTCATAGCCGCAAACGTCTTGAGGCGGTGCGCCGGCGCTTGCGCGAAGGGCTGCTGCCTTGGCCTGCGCCACGGGGGTGGCGGCCTTTTGCGTCACGTCCCCTTGCACGAGGTCATCTAGGGTGACGTCGAAGATCTGGCAGAGCTTCAGCAGCTTGTCCATCTCTGGATAGGACCTCTCCGCCTCCCATTTCGTGACCGATTGCCGGCTCACGCCCAAGAGCATCGCCAGCTGCTCTTGCGTCATGGATTGAGAGGCGCGCAGGTATTGAAGATTGTCTCGAAAGCTCATCAAGCTCATCTTTCTCTTCGGGGAACGAACGCCTCAAATCTACCTACCTGAATAGTAGCTCACCACCAACTTGAGGAAGCTTTTCCTGCAACCTGCATGCGCCTTCTGGTTGCTGACCCCAGGTCAGGGCACCTGTATCGCGAACGTGGCATTGCGGATGCCTGCAGGAGGGGCGGCAGCTTCCATGATGCGGCGGTAGAATGCGATGAGCAAGGACGGAGCATAGAGGGATCATATGAGAAGCGCTGAGATAGCCAAGATCGCGAACGTGAGCACCAGGACCCTTCGCCACTACCATCAGATGGGGCTTATCCCTGAGCCGCCGCGCCATGCGAATAGCTACCGTGACTACAGCGCGGCTGACCTGGCGCTGCTCCTTCGCATCAAGCGCCTGGCTGCGCTTGGGTTCGCGCTCTCTGACATAAAGGGCATGCTGGATGATGAGGCGCGGGCAGGCGGGGCGCCCTCAGCACTCCAAGAGGATGCGCTGGAGCGGCTTGATGCGGAGCTTGAGCAACAGATAGAGCAGCTGCAAGAGCAACGGCGCGTGATCGCTGCGCTTCGGGCCGAGCAGCTGGACCCGGCGCTACCTGTCAGGTTCGCGAAGGCGGTCAAGCGGCTCTACAGGCCAGATGAGCATGCGAAAGGCGCTGAGCCTGCAACGCAGCAGAGCGCGGTGATGGCTGTTGTGGGTCATGTGTACACCGACGCTGATGTGGCTGAGCTTGAGCGCATCGTGGATGAAGCCGAGCGGCTTGGTCTGCTTGATGCCCTGCAAGAGATGGAGCGCCGGATAGAGCAGCTTCCAGCGGACACGTCAGAGGATGAGCGGGCCGAATTGGTGGACGGCGCCATGCACGTGCTTCGGCCATTGCTTCCTTGCTTCAGCGCAGAGAACTGGGAGGATGACCCGAATGAGGACATCTGGCGCTTGGTGGATTCGCTGCAAGCGGAGTCCGTGAACGAGGCGCAGCTAGACGTCAACCAGAGGATCGAAGAGGCGCTGCTGGCTGAGATCCGCAAGCAGGCTTCGCGGCGTTCGTGAGCCTTTCGTGGATGCGCCTTGACTTAGACGCTACGTCATAGTTTCAAATGCTCCTTGCATGCAAGATGTCGTGGAGAAGGGGAGCATAGGATGCAAGGCATCGAACGCGAGCAAAGCGAACAGAGCAAGCAGAGCGCACAAAGCGAACAGATTGAACAGGCAAAGCGCCTGCCAGCTACCACAATCAGATTCGTCATATCCGGCGCGCTGTCGTTGCTCGGGAACTCCATTGCGGGCGTGGTGATCCCGCTCGTGTTGCTTGCCCGCACGGGAGATGCGCTTGCCGCTGGAACGCTCGCGCTCATATGCGCCGTCCCGCAGATGCTGGTGGGGCTTCTGGGCGGCGCGCTCCTTGACCGCGTGAACAGGCGAAGCGTGTCCATCATCTCCGACATCGTCTCAGCAGCAAGCGTCGCGCTTCTGCCAGTGGTTGACATCATCTGGGGGCTTGACTTCGGGTGGTTCGTGATCTTGGGCCTTCTGGGCGCCATCGGGGACATCCCAGGCATGACCGCTCGCGACACGCTGCTGCCTGAAGTGGTGAAGCGCGACGGCATAGACCTCCAGCGCTTCCTTGGCATCGCCCAATCGCTGGAATCCATGGTCACCATCATCGGCCCGGCGCTTGCCGCGCTCCTCATCGGCTTCGGCACGGACAGCGCCGCGCTCTGGGTCACCGCCGCCCTGTCGTTGCTTGCGGCCCTGATCACGCTCACGCTCCCGCGCAGCCTAGGCCGCATTTCGAACGGGGCCGGCACGCAGGGTCAGGCGCATGGCAAAGGCGTGCTGGCGCTTGCGAAGCACTCGCTCACGGAGGGCGTTCGCGTGCTGTTCAAGGAGGACGCCATCCTGCGCACGTCCATGCTGCTCACTTTCGGGATAGTCATGGTGCTCGGGAGCTTCCAGGGGCTTGTGCTGCCATTCCGCTTCACAGAGCTTGGCGAGCCTGCGCTTCTGGGGTATGTGCTCTCCGCCATGTCAGCGGGTCTTCTGGTTGGATCGCTTGCCTACACGGCGCTTGCGAAAAGGGCCAGCAAGAGGGCGTGGTTCGCCATGTCGCTTGTGGGCATGGCTGTTGCCGTTTGCGCGCTTGGGCTCCTGCCGCCTTATCCGGTGATGTTCGCGGCTGCTCTGTTCTTGGGATTCTCCGCTGGCCCTGCATCGGCGCTTCTTGGTTTCTTCGCCTATGACCGCATCCCGGCGGACAGGCGTGGAAGCGCGCTTGGCACGCAGAACGCGCTGATGCTAGTGGCAGCGCCAGTGGCTGTGTTCGCCATCTCTGTGGTGGTTGAGGTCTGGGGTGTGGGCATAGGCGCCATCGTGCTAACCTCTTGCTGGCTTGCCATCACGATCTGGGCGCTTGCCACGAAGACCATGCGCAACCTTGGGTGAAGGCCCTGCGTTCCCCCTCCTCCTGTGGGCGGCTGCATTGCAGCCGCAGTTGCACTCCCTACCTGTGGGCGCTTCCATTGGAAGCGCAGTTGCACGTTAGTGCAACGTAACGCAGGCGATAGCCTGCGAACACCCGGAACAGAGCAACTGGTCAGGCCAGCTAGCCTGGCGCAGCACAGCTATCCGGGTGTTTCGGGCTGCCGCCCTCATTTCGCTGTGCTAGCGCACAGCTGCGCTTGCAATGCAAGCGCCCACACTTGGGGGGGGGCACAGCTGCGTCGGCAATGCCGACGCCCACTCCTGAAGGGCACAGCTGCGTCGGCAATGCCGACGCCCACTCCTGAAAAAAAAGGGGGGGGGTAGCTGCGGCTGCAATGCAGCCGCCCACGATGATGGGAGGCTGCCCACAGGAGGGAAAGGATGCCTACAGGGTCAGCTGTTGGATGTAGACGTCATTGCGGAGCTCACGGGCGTGATCTGGGTCCAGCTTGCCAGCGCGCGACATCTCCTTGATGAGGTCAAGCTCACGCGTCAGCGCTTGCGCTTGCACATCCTCAACGGCGTCATAGACGTTCCTAAGCGCACGCAGATGCGCGCTCACGCTGAGCCCCGGATCCTGAGCGCTGGCATCTGGCAGATCTGATGCATCCAGGCCAAGTTCGCGAACCTCCGCGTCCATCTCCTCAACCTTGTCATACAGCTCATCGCATGCCTTGGCCTCCGCACGCGCCTCTTTCGCCACCTCAGGGGTGGCGCGCTTGGCAAGCTCTACCAGCCTGTTCGCGTATCTCTTCATGACGATCACCGTTGCCGGCTCATCCACCTCGCACGCGTCTGTGATCCTCACCGCCGCATCCCCCTTGACCGCGCCCGTCATGTGCGCGTCTTACTGGATGGAGGCCATCACGTCCATGACCAGCCGAACCTCGGCATCCACCTGACGCTTCGTGCGCTTGGAATCGCGCTTGTGGGGGACCAGCTTCGGCACTGCGAAGTTCGCCAGCAGGAGCGTGCATAGGATCACGCCCGATGCCAAGGAGATGAGCGCCTCGCGCGCGGGGAAGCCGTCTGCGCCGATGAGCGTGGCGGGGATCGTCAGCATGAGGGATAGCGTGATGCCGCCTTTGGGTCCTGCGAACGCCATGGCAAGCGCGCTCTTGAAGTGCTCTCTGTCCGCCAGCATTCGGATGGGTTGGCGGCGCGCCATGCAGTCCACGATGTCCATGCCAGCTATCCAGATGAAGCGGACGGCTTCTAGGACGAAGGTCAGTGCAAGGGAGATGCTCACGAACAGGAGCGCGTCTTGCAGGCCGCCATCGGCTGCCGGGGCCAGCGCGCGTGGGAGCTGCATCCCCAAGAGCACGAAGATGATACCGTTCAGGATGAACCCGATCGTCTCCCAGACGCCCTTTGCCTGCAGCTTCTGGCGCGCGGTTTGCGCGTTGTGCCTGTGTGGCATGAGCGACATCACGAGGCCTGCGCTCACAACGGCGATGACCGCCCCGATATGGATCTGCTTGGCTGCCAGGTAGATGACGAACGGGAGCAAGAGCTCAAGGGTGACGTGCAGGTTCGGGCTATCGATGCCGCGGCGGCGGATGAGCTCCAGCAAAAGCCATGCAATGAGCCCCATGAGCGCGCCTCCCAGCATGCCTCCGAAGAGATCCAGTGCGAACTCTTCGCCCGCGTGAGCAAGCGAGAGCGCGCCGGATGCGGCGAATCCGATGGCCGTCTTGAAGACCACCGTGCCCGTCACGTCATTGAAGAGCGCCTCTCCTTGAAGTAGCGTCTCATGGCGCTTGCCGAATCGGAAGTCCTTCGAGAGCTCCGTTACCGCCACGGCGTCCGTGGAACCCATGGCGGCACCGAAGGCGAGCGCTGCTGCAAGCGGGATGGCGGGCAGTAGCGCATACAAGGTGAACCCCACAGCCACCACTGTTGCCAGCACGAGACCAACAGCAAGGGATGCTATCCCCCACCTGGAGCTCCATAGCGCGCCTGAGTCCACATGGCGGGACTCGTTGAAGTGGAGCGGCGCTATGAAGAGGATCAGCAGGAGCTCTGCATCTAGGCCCGCCTCCACTGGGAATGCGATGAGCGCCGCCATGAGAGCGCCGAGGCCGATCTGCACCAGAGGCAGGGATAGCGGTGGGAGCAGTCGGTCGAGGATGCTGCTTGCCACAACAGCAGCAAGCAAGAACAGTATCAGCTCAAGTGCCTCCATGCGCCTCCCTCTCCCTGGTCCGCCAATCTTACTGCATGAGCCAAGGGGTCAGGTCAGGAGGGCAGCGTAATGAGGGTGTCAGCCCGGAATGCTCGGACAGCTGGTCTGCGCCAGGCAAGATTGTCTGAGCTGATGCTGGGTGCCGGGTGCTCTTGCCCTGTCGGGCAAGTTACGCATTGCTCATCGCAATGCTGCGTCTCCAATGGAGACGCCCACAGATAGGGGGACAATGCTGCGCTTGAAATGCAGCCGCCCACAGGAGGAGGGTGCAACTGCGGCTGCAATGCAAGCGCCCACAGGAGGATGGTGCAATTGTGCTTCCAATGGAAGCGCCCACATGAAAGGGGGGGAGGCAGCAAGGGTATCAGCGTTGCAAGTCAGGGCAAGCGGCTTCATCGCCTATGACCACGATGTCCATCAGCACGTCATGCGGGCCTTGCGGGAGCGGTTCGGCCGAGAGCTGGCATGCATGACAAAGGCCGATGCTCACGCCTCCGGCAGCCTTGAAAGAGGGGAGGAAGCGATCATAGTAGCCGCCGCCATATCCCAGCCGCCTCCCGTAAGCGTCAAAGGCAAGCCCTGGCACCAACGCAACTGCGTTCGCAAGCTTGGCCTCCTTGGGCAAGAGCGTGCCTGGATCAGACGTCGGCTCCAGCATCCCGAAAGGGGAGCGCTCCATGCCTTCAAAGCCGTCTATCAGATGCCACTCCAGAAGATGCCCATGTGCCACGCATCTGGGTACGGCTACTTGCTTTCCCGCTCTGAGCGCTTCCTCTATGACCCTCTCAGTGCGAACCTCAGAGCCGAAAGAGACATAGGTGAGGATGAGGCTTGCGCGTTGGACCTCAGGAAGCTCGCGCAGCTTCATCAAGATAGAAGAGCTTGAGGCTTGCCTCTCATCGGGGCTCATGGCATCGCGTGCCTGCCGGAAGGCTTCGCGCAGGTGCTGTTTGGTGTGTTCCATGCTCTCCATGGGCTAGATGATAGGCCTAGTTGACGTATAGGGTGCTGCTGTTTTTCAAGAAGGTTACCGCTACGCTCTGTGCCCCTGATCAATTAGCGCATTGCTCATACTTCTAGCCAGTTCGATGAACTGCGTTGCATGCGAAGGATGTTCCTGAGCACAACGAAGAACCGTAAGGAAGGTGGAAATCATGGGCGAGAAAATGGGCGAGAGCATCGAGTTCGAGGCATTCGAGTCAGACAAGATGGACAGCATCTCCGTAGACGAGGCCAAGAAGCAGGAAGCTGAGGCTGAAGTTGCTCGTGCTACCGAGGATGAATAGCACGAATAGCTCCAAGCATCAGAAGATAGCTTGAACGGAAGGGCTCCCGAAAGGGAGCCCTTCTTCGTGTGGATGGATGTTCCTGCCAAGGAAAGCATGAAAAGTGTAAATGACCGCTTACACAGCTGTGTAAATATAGCTTTACGCTTCCCGCATGGCAGGGAGCAAGAACAAGCGCACAAACGCCAAGTTGCAGGTGATGGGACCATTCCCGCTTGAGGAGTGCGTCACATTCGGCGTGAACGTTCAGCGCTTGCGTGAAGAGCAGGGCCTTTCCATCTCAAAGTTCGGCAAGATGGCGAACGTCTCAAGGCCCACCATCTATAAGATAGAGCGCGGGGAGTCAGACCTGCAGCTCTCCATGATGGTGAAGGTTGCGAAGGCGTTAGGGGTGGATGTGACAGACCTCTTAGAGCCGCCAAAGGACGATCAGTAGCAGGCAAGCATGTCCCTATGCTAGCCTGACGGCATGAAGACTGATCTTGTCATAGCGTCGAACAACGTGTTCACGGGTTTGAGCAACGAAGCTTTGCCCCTTGCCGTTGGCATCAAGGGTGACAAGATCTGCTGGGTGCGCCCGCTCAGCGAAGTCCCTGCAGATGAGAACGTGCTCCATCTTGGGGACGCATTCCTGATGCCCGGCTTCCATGATGCGCACCTGCACTTCTTCCACTCAGCCCTCTACGCATCCCCTCTGGCCTGCCGGATCGTAGGTAGAAGCGAAGAGGACTGCGTCCGGCAGCTGGCACCCTTGGCAGCGCGGCGCCCGGAAGGCACTTGGCTCCTTGCGCAAGGTTGGCGGGAAGCTCTCTGGGACATTCGCAAGCTCCCCAGCAAGCGCTCCTTGGATGAAGCTTACCCCAATCGGCCCATTGCAATGTATTCCGGGGACGCGCACACGCTCTGGCTCAATTCGCGCGCCTTGGCAGAGCTTGGCATCACGCCCTCAACGCCAGCACCTGCAGGCGGCGAATACGCGAAGGACGCAGACGGCAATCTGACGGGCATCGTTCGCGAGGCCGCCGCCATGGAGCTCATGCCGAAGATCGTGGCATCCTTCGACGAAGAGGAGCTGCTAGACGCGTACAGGAGCTTCATCCGCCACTTGAATGCAAGCGGCGTGACGTCAGTCTGTGACATGGCGCTTGCGGCCACGCCCGGCCTTGACTTCGTCCGCGATGACCTCTTCTCAAGCCTGTTTGAGCGCGGTGAGCTCACGGTCCGCACGCATCTGTTCCCAACGCTGCTTTCGAACGGGGGCCGCCTAGGCAGCCTCAAGGACAAGCTGCATCATCCGCTGCTCCAGGCCTGCGGACATAAGCAGTTCTTCGACGGCGTATCCAGCCAGCACACTGCGTGGCTGCACGATCCCTACTCCAACGCGAATGCTCCTGATGACCGCGGGCGCCCCACGGTGGCTCCTGAGGTCATGGAGGAGATGGTTGCCCAAGCGGTGCGCGCCGGAGAGGCCGTGCGCATCCATGTCATAGGCGATGAGGCCATCCACCAAGCTCTGAATATATATGAGCGCGCGAAGGGGTCAGGCAGCATGCCATTCTTCGCGCTTGAGCACCTTGAGAACTTCCAACCAGATGATATAGAGCGCCTAGCGAAGGCTGGCGTCATCGCCTCAGTGCAGCCGCGCCACATCACGCTTGACCCAGGCGGCCCAGAGCGTGACCTGGGGGATGAGCGCGTGCCATTCATGTGGCCCTTCCGGTCCTTGATAGATGCGGGCGCCACCCTCGCATTCGGCACGGACTCACCGGTCACAGGCGTGGCACCGCTTGATGGCGTCTACACGGCGGTCACGCGAAAGGACGCGGCAACGCGCCAGCCGGAGGGCGGGTGGCTGCCCGAAGAGCGCATATCCGTGGCAGAGGCGCTCAAGGCCTACACCGCCGGAAGCGCGGCAGCTGCAGGCAGGCAGCATGAGCTGGGAACGCTTGAACCAGGCAAGTTCGCGGACATGGTGGTGCTAGACAGAAGCCCGCTTGAGGTGGACGCAGAGGACATCCCTGGCATACAGATGCTGAAGACCTTCGTTGGCGGCCGGGAGGCGTACAGCGCAACCGCCGAAAGATGAGCCTGCGCGCGCTACCAGCCGTGTATCATTGTGAGCAACAAGGAGAGCAAGAGGAGGCAAGCAGTGGCTGAGCTTGATTTCAAACCCAGGGGCGTTTGCTCCAAGAACATACATATAGATGTAGAGGACGGCATCATCCAGGAGGTCACGTTCACGGGCGGCTGCGATGGCAATCTGAAGGCCATCTCCAAGCTGGTGCAGGGAAAGACAGTGGATGAGATAGCTGAGCTCCTTGAGGGCAACACCTGCGGGCCGCGCTTCACCAGCTGCGCAGACCAGATGGTGCAAGGGCTCAAGCAGGCGCTCTAGCGCTTGACGCAGGACATCAGGCATTCACGAAGATTGGATCTGAAGAGCATGTCACAGACTGACACATTCTTGAAGCAGCAGAAGATGAGCCAAGAGACCGCTGAGGCCATGGCGAAAGCCCCCGGGGACTACGTGATGCTCACAGGGGACAGGCCCACTGGGCGGCTGCACTTGGGGCATTACTTCGGCACGCTGGTCAACCGCGTCAAGTTCCAGCAAGAGGGCGTGCACACCAACATAGTGATAGCCGACTACCAGGTGATCACTGACCGTGACTCCACGGATGAGATCCATGACAACGTGCTCAACATGGTGATCGATTACCTGGCCTGCGGGATAGATCCTGAGAAGACGATGATCTTCACGCATTCGGCCATCCCGCCGCTGAATCAGCTGATGCTGCCGTTCCTATCATTGGTGAGCGAATCGGAGCTTCTACGCAATCCCACCGTGAAGGCAGAGAAGGAGGCGTCTGGGCACGCGCTCACGGGCCTTCTTCTGACGTATCCGGTGCACCAAGCGTGTGACATCCTGTTCTGCAAGGGCAACGTGGTGCCCGTGGGCAAGGATCAGCTCCCGCATATAGAGCTCACGCGCCAGATAGCGCGCCGCTTCAACGAGAGGTTCGCGCACGTGTTCCCAGAGCCCGTGGGCATCCTCACGAAGGCAGTTGAGATCCCAGGCCTTGACGGCCGCAAGATGAGCAAGTCATACGGCAACGCCATATCCCTCTCAGCAACCGAGGAGGAGACGGCCAAGCTGATCAAGAAGTCCAAGACTGACTCTGACCGCAACATCACCTTTGACCCTGAGGGCCGCCCAGGCGTGAGCGCCCTGCTCACAACGGCAGCTCTCACCACCGGGCGCGCGGAGGAGGACATCGCGAAAGAGATCGGAGATGCGGGTTCAGGCGCGCTCAAGGCATACGTCACTGAATCCGTGAACTCATACCTTGCCCCCATTCGCGAACGCCGCCGTGAGCTTGAGCGTGACATCCCCTATATAGAGGATGTGCTGGCAGACGGGAACAGGCGCGCGCTAGACGTGGCGCAGGCAACGCTTGATGAGGTTCGCGAAGCCATGGGAATGGTGTACTGATTCTCCTGCATCTTGCCTGGGGTTGATGCTATACTTCCACGGTCTGTGAAAAATCACAGGCAGGAAGACTATTGGCCCTTGAGACATGTTGGTTTTACAGAAAATTCGTCTGCGGTGGCAAGCAAACGAACATGGTAAGTATCACCCGTCATGAGCAAAGGGTCCCCGTAATGCGAAAGGGGTCCATCTTGACTGAGATCAAGAACACATCCGTAATCCAGTTCGATGACATCTCGGACGATCAGCTGAATGCCATGATCGATGGCACGCTGACTGAGTTCGACGAAGGTGACCTGGTAGATGGCACCATCGTCAAGCTCGAGCATGATGAGGTGCTGGTTGACATCGGCTTCAAGAGCGAAGGTGTCATTCCAGTTCGTGAGCTCTCCATCCGCAAGGACGTGGATCCGTCTGAGGTCGTGAACCTTGGGGACAGGATCGAAGCTCTTGTCCTTCAGAAGGAGGACAAGGACGGTCGTCTCATCCTCTCCAAGAAGCGCGCTGAGTACGAGCGTGCTTGGAACAAGGTTGAGGAGAAGTTCAAGGCTGGTGAGACCGTCACTGGTGAGGTCATCGAAGTGGTCAAGGGCGGCCTGATCATGGACATCGGCCTTCGCGGCTTCCTTCCGGCATCCCTCGTTGACCTTCGTCGCGTCAAGGACCTGGATATGTATCTCAACACTGAGATCGAGGCCCGCGTCATCGAGATGGACCGCAACCGCAACAACGTCGTGCTCTCTCGCCGAGTGCTGCTTGAGGAAGGCCGCCGTGCTGAGCGCACTGAGATCCTCTCCAAGCTGTCCAAGGGCATGCGCTTGAAGGGCACCGTCTCCTCTATCGTGGACTTCGGCGCGTTCGTTGACCTTGGTGGCATCGACGGCCTGGTGCACATCTCTGAGCTGTCTTGGAACCATGTGAATCACCCGTCTGAGGTGGTCAAGGTTGGCGATGAGGTTGAGGTTGAGGTGCTTGACGTGGATCTGCAGCGTGAGCGCATCTCCCTTGGTCTCAAGCAGACCACCGAGGATCCCTGGATCAAGCTGGTGGAGAACTACCCCGTTGGCACCATCGTTGATGGCCACGTTACCAAGATCGTCCCGTTCGGCGCATTCGTCGAGCTGGGTGACTCCGTTGAGGGCCTCGTGCACATCTCTGAGATGTCCCCGAAGCACATTGACACCCCGGCACAGGTTGTCAAGCAGGGCGAAGACGTCAAGGTCAAGGTCATGGAGATCAACCCTGAGCGTCGCCGCATCAGCCTGTCCATGAAGGCAGCTGCTGAGGAGCTGGGCTTTGAGATAGAGGTTGATGAGTCCATCCAGCCTGAGCCCAAGCCGAAGAAGGACGATGAGGCAGCCGCTGAGGTAGTCGAAGTGACCGAATCTGCTGACAGTGATGATGCAGCTGAGGTTGAAGAGGCTATCATCGAGGACACCTCCGCAACGGAGTAATGCCAACATTCGCACGGTAGGGGATGCGCGTGAAGAAACTGTTCGTCATAGGAGGCATGGGGGCTGGCAAGTCAACGGCAAGCAAGGCGCTCACTGACCAGGGCCTTCCTCTGATCGATCTTGACAAGGTTGGGCATGACGTGCTCAAGTGGGAAGTGGTCAAGGAAGAGCTGGGGGAGACCTTCGGAGATGACATCTTCGACGCTGACGGTGAGGTCATCCGCAACAAGCTTGCTGCCAAGGCCTTCAAGACCCCGGCTGACACGCGAAGGTTGAACCGCATCACCATGCCGCGCATCGAAGAGTCCTACACGGATATGATCCGCGAATACGAGGCGGCCGGCACTGACGCTGTGATCGTGGAGTATTCGGCGTTCAAGAACCGCGAATCCTCCCTGGCTTACTCAGCAGACGTGGTCATAGCCGTGCTAGCTCCAACGGACGTTCGCATACAGCGCGCAGTTGCGTCCGGGTTCGATGAGGATGACGTTCGTCGCAGGATCGCCCGTCAGATAACCGATGCTGACAGGATAGAAGCGGCGGATGTGGTCTTCAACAACAACTCCACCAAGGATGAGCTTTACAACAAGGTGTTGACTTGGTGGCAGTCCTACCAGGACTAGAGCATGAGCTGTATAGTCGAAGACCCGATGCGGATCGCCTGCATCGGGTCTTTTCGTTAGGTAGGACATGAGGCAGAAGGGGCTTCTGAGTGTCAACGCATCTTCGCAACATCGATGGGCTAGAGATGGAAGGCAAGCTCCCTGAGGTCAGGCTTGCAGATGCGCCCTTCGAAGTGGTGTCACCGTATGAGCCATCTGGGGATCAGCCTGAAGCCATCCAAGCTCTGGCGAAGGGCGTCACGGATGGCCTTCGCTATCAGACGCTGCTAGGCGTCACGGGCTCTGGCAAGACATTCACCATGGCGAAGGTGATAGAGAAGGTGCAGAAGCCCACCCTTGTCATGGCGCCGAACAAGACGCTTGCCGCGCAGCTTGCATCTGAGCTGAAAGAGCTCTTCCCGAACAATGCCGTTGTCTACTTCGTCAGCTACTACGATTACTATCAGCCTGAGGCCTACGTTCCCTCGTCTGACACATTCATAGAGAAGGACGCCTCCATCAATGAGGAGGTCGAGAAGCTGAGGCACGCTGCCACCAGCGCGCTGCTCTCAAGGCGCGATGTCATAGTGGTTGCATCCGTCAGCTGCATCTACGGCATCGGAAGCCCGCAAGACTACGCTGGCATGGCGGTCTTCCTTGACAAGCAGATCCCACAAGACAGGGATGACGTCATATACGGCCTGATAGACATCCAGTACGACCGCAATGACTATGAGCTCTCGCGAGGCACTTTCCGTGTCCGCGGGGATTCATTGGACGTGTTCCCTCCGTATTCTGACAACCCCATCCGCGTGGATTTCTGGGGAGATGAGATAGAGGAGATAGCTGAGATAGACAACGTCACTGGTGAGGTGCTGAACACCTATCAGGCGCTTCCCATCTGGCCGGCTTCTCACTATGTCACGGCGCGTCCCAAGATGGATCGCGCGCTTGGCACCATTCGCGATGAGCTTCGAGGGCGCCTGCAGGAATTCAACGAAGAGGGCAAGCTGTTGGAAGCTCAGCGCCTTGAGATGCGCACGAACTATGACCTTGAGATGCTGGAGACGATGGGGTTCTGTTCAGGTATTGAGAACTACTCGCGCCATCTGGATGGGCGCGCGCCAGGTGAGCCCCCGTACACGCTCATAGATTACTTCCCGAAGGACTTCCTCTGCATCATCGATGAGTCCCATGTCACGGTTCCTCAGATCCGCGGCATGCATGAGGGCGACAGGTCGCGCAAGGTCACGCTGGCTGAGCATGGGTTCCGCTTGCCGTCCGCGCTGGATAACCGTCCGCTTCGCTTCGATGAGTTCGAAGACCGCGTTCCGCAGTTCATCTACGTGAGCGCAACGCCTGGGGATTACGAGGAGAAGGTGAGCCTTGCCAAGGTGGATCAGATCATCCGTCCAACAGGCCTGCTTGACCCTGAGATCATCGTGCGGACGTCCAAGAGCCAGATCGATGACATCATCGACGAATGCAAGGAGCGCGCAGCCAAGGATGAGCGCGTCTTGATCACCACGCTCACCAAGAAGATGGCAGAAGACCTGACTGACCATCTATTGGATCAGGGCGTCAAGGCTAGGTACATGCATTCTGATATAGCCACGCTAGACAGGGTTGAGATATTGCGTGACCTGCGCTTGGGCGAGTTCGACGTGCTGGTTGGCATCAACTTGCTCCGAGAGGGTCTAGACCTTCCTGAGGTGAGCTTGGTGGCTATCTTGGACGCGGACAAAGAGGGTTTCCTGCGCAACCATAGGTCATTGATCCAGACCATCGGGCGCGCGGCCCGCAACGTCTCTGGCCAGGTGATCATGTACGCTGACCGTGAGACGGATTCCATGAAGCGCGCCATCGATGAGACGCGCCGCCGCCGTGAGATCCAGATGGCCTTCAACGAAGAGCATGGCATCCAGCCGGAGACCATTCGCAAGGCCATCAATGACATCATCGGCGCCATCACTGAGGATGCCGCAGGCGTTGATGCCACTGAGATCAACAAGGAGCTGGCGGAGCTCTCGCGCTCAGAGGTGAGCGCCATGATAATGTCCATGGAAGAGGAGATGCAAGCTGCCTCTGCGGGGATGGATTTCGAGGAAGCGGCGCGCTTGAGGGACCAAGTGGTCTCCCTGAAGTCAGCGTTCGAAGGGTCCACAGAGGAAGACGCCCTGAAGGAGCTTCGGAAGAATGCCCGCAAGGGGTCCAAGTACGGGAGGAGAAAGCACGCATGATCGATGAGATCTGCGTTTCGAACATCGCGCTCATACAGGAAGCGTCCATCCAGCCCGCACCTGGGCTCACCGCCATCACTGGTGAGACGGGCGCTGGCAAGACAGCTCTCTTGAGCGCATGCAGGCTGCTCTCTGGGCAGCGCGCTGACAAGCAGCAGGTTCGCGAAGGCGCATCTGAGGCCAGCGTGTCTGGACGGTTCTATCTGGGGGAGCCAACAGGCACGGTGGATGGCGAAGAAGATGGGCTTGAGCGCGAGATGGTGGTGTCTCGCCGCATCAGCGCGGACGGCCGCTCTCGCGTGAAGATAGACGGACAGATCGCCAGCGTAGGGGAGCTATCCTCTGCTGTGGCGCCCATGATAGATCTCTGCAGCCAGCATGACCAACAGGCCTTATTGCATGCAGCGTCCCACAAGGCTTACTTGGATGAGTTCGCAGGGGCTGTTGCGAAAGAGGCTTCAGCTGCGTATTCGCAGGCATACGCACGCATGATGGAGGCCAAGGAGCACCTTGATGGCATCTTGAGCGCTTCTGAGGTATCGCAAGAGCGCCTTGATGAGGCAAGGTATGTGGTCTGCCAGGTGGATGAGGTGTTACCCAGCGCGGAAGACTACGAGGAGCTTGCCCAATTCGTTCGCATATCTGAGAACGCTGAAGCCTTGGCACGAACTTCCAATGAAGCATACGATGCCCTCTGCTCTGAAGGCGGCGCGCTCGATCAGATGAACGCGGCCATCGCGCTGATAGAGGAGGGTGCCGCCTTCGATGACAAGCTGCAGGCGCATGCTGATTCCCTTCGCGAGGCATCATACATAGCAGAGGACGCCGCACGCGAAGTGCTCCGATACCGTGACGCCATCGACTTGGATATGTCCACGCTTGAGCAAGCGCAAGAGCGCATGTCTGCCTATCAGACGCTCATGCGCAAGTTCGGGCCAACGCTAGATGATGTGCTGGCTCATGCAGATGACGCCAGGCGCACCATCCAGGCAGCCGATGGGTCTGAGGAGGCGCTCTCCTCAGCCAAGCGCGCGCTATCAGATGCCGAGGAGGAGCTATCGTCCGCTGCGAACGTGCTGCACGATGTTCGCCAGGCGGCAGCTCCTGAGCTTTCTCATCAGATAAGCGTTGCCATGAGCCGTCTTGAGATGGGGAGCGCTTCCATCGAATGCAACGTGCAGATGATGGAGCGACCGCAGTGGACAGAATCCGGGCCTGATCGCGTTGAGCTATTGTTCCGGCCGTCATCTGGCATGGGTGCGCGGCCGCTCTCAAAGGTGGCATCAGGTGGTGAGCTCTCACGCGTGATGCTAGCCTTGCACGTGGTCATGAAAGAGGCCAAGGTCTATCCAGCGCTCGTCTTCGATGAGATAGATGCAGGCGTTGGCGGCTCTGTTGGCAATGCTCTGGCAGAGGTGCTGGAGGAGCTATCGCATACGCATCAGGTGATCGTGGTCACGCACTTGGCTCAGGTTGCCAGTCGCGCTGACAAGCAATACGTTGCGCTGAAGGATGAGGCAGACGGCGTCGCTGTCACGCGCATCCATGAGGTCACAGGAGATGAGCGCGTGGCTGAGGTTGCCCGCATGCTCTCCGGCAGCACGTCTGACACCTCCCTTGCCCATGCCCGTGAGCTGCTAGGGATATCCTGAGGCCCTCAGCGTGACATTAGAACACATCTAATGTCACGCTACACTTCCTGCTCGCCCGCGATGGCTGGCACCCTCGCTAGGCCTCAGGCTGGCGGTCGAATGTGGTTGGATATACCACATTCGACCTTGCCTTCGGAAACGCTCGGGTACCAGCCATCGCGTGCCTCGCTGCCAGTGTGTAGGGGAGGCATCGCCGTTTTCGTCGGGACCCCTTTCGGGACCCCTCCGAAAACTCGGCGGC
>CAJUPL010000026.1 GCA_910588435.1 uncultured Eggerthellaceae bacterium
TCGGGACCCCTGACGGGACCCCTCCGAAAACTCGGCGGCTCAAGGCTGAACCTGATGGCTGTCACCTGCCAAACTTGCCCGATCCTTCGGCCTCGCTCCGCTCGGTCCGGTGTCGCGGGTGCAAGCACCCGCTCCTTTTATTACGGCCTTTAACTTTGCATGTGCAAGCACAAGCAAAGTAGCGGCCTTGGGGCGCTCACGCGCCCCTTTCCTAATGATGACCTCTCAGGTCAATGACACTGCCCCGTGCGCAATGTCATTGACCTTCTGGGTCATATATAGGGTTGCAGACGCATTCGCACGCTAGCGATCCCGCTTGCCAATGTGCGGCAAGGCACAAATGCGGTGCGTTGCCCTACGTCCACCAGAAACCGATCTTCAGGTTGAATCCGCCCTCAACCTGGAACAGATTCTTCTGGTTGGCGTAGGGTGCGCCACCGACCATGTGGCGCGCCGCAACGCATCAAGCCAGATTGCTGGTGTACGCAACCAGGTAACAACCCCTACCTGTGGGCGGCTGCATTCCTCCCATCATGTGGGCGCTTGCATTGCAAGCGCAGCATTGCGATGAGCAATGCGTAACTTGCCCGACAGGGCAAGAACACCCGGATGCAGACCTCAGGTCAGACAACCTAGCCTGGCGCAGACCATCTATCCGGGCATTTCGGGTTATCACCCTCATTTCGCTACCTTCTCGCCCTTCGGGCTTTCAGGTAGCTGCGCCCTGAGCCATGCGAAAATTGCTTCGCATGGCGAGGAAGTGCCCTAGGGGTGCGCTTCCAATGGAAGCGCCCACAAGAAAGGGAGCGCCCCAAGGCCTTAGTGAAAGGAGCGGGCGCTCTTTGCCCGCGACACATTTTCGGAGCAGCGAGCAGGACGCGCTCGAAGAGCGCGAATGTTTGATAGTGCGGAAGCGGGGGTTTTCGGTTATACTCTTGCGTTGCTGATTGCAGCCGCTGAACACGGAGAGGTGTCCGAGCTGGCCGAAGGAGCACGATTGGAAATCGTGTATGCGCCAAAAGCGTATCCAGGGTTCGAATCCCTGCCTCTCCGCCATTTTTTGTCTTTCAAACCCGGAGAGGTGGCAGAGCGGTTGAATGCGGCGGTCTCGAAAACCGTTATGCCGTGTCAAGCGGTATCCAGGGTTCGAATCCCTGCCTCTCCGCCACATCATCCAGATACGGCAGCTAACCCCTCGTTCAGGCTTCCGGTGCGGTAGCCCTCCAAGTCAAGCGAGACATACTTGAAGCCCAGTTCGCGAAGCGAATCCACAACATGCACGCGCGCATCATCTTCCAAGAAGCGAGCCATATCCTGCTCCTCAACCTCTATGCGCGCCACGTCCCCATGCGCACGAACCCTGACCTGCTGAAATCCAGCTGAACGCAACATCTCTTCCGCTGAGCCAACGCGCGCCAGCGCCTCATGCGAAAGAGGCGTTCCGTAAGGCAGGCGGCTTGCCAGGCAGGCAGATGCAGGCATATCCCAATTGGGCACGCCAAGCTCCTTGGCGGCGGCGCGGATCTCAGTCTTGGTGAGCCCGGCATCCGCAAGCGGGCTTCTGATCCCAAGCTCAGACACGGCGCGCGTGCCCGGCCTGTAGTCAGAAGCGTCATCAACGTTGCTTCCGTCGCAGACCTGCGCGTCAAGCTCCGCCGCCTCAGCAGCCACAGCCCCCATGATCAGCTTCTTGCAGAGGTAGCACCTCTCAGGCGTGTTCGCCATGATCCCGGCATCCTCAAGCGGATCCACGCTGCATTGCAGATGCGGTATCCCCCATTTGTGGCAGAACTCCTTAGCGAAGGAGGAATCCCGGCGCGGCATCAGCGCGGACTCAACCGTGATAGCAAATGCCTCTACGCCAGGCACTTGGCTAGCGAAGGCCAGCAGGAACGTGGAATCCGTTCCGCCCGAGAACGCGATGGCCACACGGCCCATGTTCGCAAGGTCAGCATGCAAGATCTCAAGCTTGTCTTCCAAAGATGTCATGCGGCCATTATCCCAGAAGCTGCACGCCGCTCTAAAAGATGACACAGGTGGTATGCGTTTGAAAAATAATCACAACATATTGTTGATTCCCGAGCCAATCCACACCGCTAGGCGTTAATATATCCAAGGCCGCGGGCAAACGCCCAACAAACCTTCTCCGCCCGCTGCGTCCATTTCAAAGACTCACTAGCCGCACCAAAACAGGGACAGTATGACCGCAGCTGACATGCCCGCGAACTTCGCAGACTGGACATGCGCGTCCAGATGATAGACGTCTTCGAAAGCAGCGCGCGCACCACGCCGGACGCTACGTTCTTCACCTTTGCCGCAGATGACGGCACGCAGATCAGCTATACGTACAAGCAGTCGCGCCTAGTGGCGGCATCCCTCGCGCGCCGCATTCGCAAGCTTGGCGTGCGCCCCGGTGAGCTAGTTGTGGCGGACATGCCCAACTGCCCGGAATTCGTCTTCCTGGTGCTGGCGGCCGCTTACGGCAACTTCACGCTGGTCACCCTCAAGCATTCGCTCTCCAAGACGGAGAAGCTGGCGAACGTGCTTGAGCTTGAGCGTGACGGCATGAGAATAGGCCTGCAGGTTGATTCCGCGCGTGCGCGTGAGCTGCTGCCGCACGTTCGCAATCTCCCATCCGCGCATACTGAGCAGGAGGAGGCTCAGATCGTGGAGGACATCCTGGGCGCGTCTGACCGGGCGCGCTCCATCATGGGGGAGGACCGGGACCTGCTGGATGACACGGCGCACTTCGCCGAGCGTGCGGCGCATCTGTTCGACGGCACCACGCAGGCGAACATCCTGTTCACGAAGGGAACCGCGCCTTCCGCGAAGACGCGCGCGGTGCCGCTCACGTGGGCTCAGCTCACGGGCGCTTCGAAGCGCGCGAACCACTCGCTTGCTGAGCACGGCGGCCATCTCTGGCAAGAGAGGCTCCCGCTCTCCGGTGCGGCCAAGCCTGGCATCGGCGGCGCGCTCTCCAACTTGCACGGGCCAAGCGCAGGCGCCACAGCGGACGGTGCGCCTGAGGTCCGCTGGCAGTGCGTGCTGCCGCTTTGCCATATCTCCGGCTTCCAGATCCTGGTGCGCTCCGTTGTGGGCCGCACCCCGCTGCTCATATATGAGCGCTTCGACGCGGAGACGGTGCTGAATGATGCAGAAGCCGCGGGCGTCACGCACATCACAGTGTCTGACCGCATGATGCAAGACCTGCTCACGGTTGAGGAGTGGCGCGCGGACATCCAGCCGAACGCCACAAGCCGCCTTGCGGCATACCAGTGCATCCTGCTTGCGGGCCACAAGCTGAATCCGCGCACGGTGGGCCGCGGGCTTGACGTGGGCGCGCGCATGTTCGCAAGCTATGGCATGCCGGAGACGTCAAGCTTCATCGCCACCAGCCTGATCACGCCGGATTTCCGCGGCGGCCTGCGCCTCATGGACGGCTACACCGCGCACATCGTCGATCCGGACGAGTTCGGCTTCGGGCGGCTTGCGGTACAGGGGCCGGGCGTGTTCGACGGCTACATCAACTGCTCCACCGCGTTCACGGTGGATCACTACTTCATAACCGGTGACGTGGCGGCGCTGTTCGACGGCTGCATCTACGTTCGCAACCGCACGGCCAATATGTTCGAAAGCGCCGGTGAGACGGTATATCCCGAAGAGATCGCGGACGTGCTGCGTCACGTTCCCGGGGTGTCGGGCGCGCATGTGTTCGGCGTGCCGGACACCAAGAAGGGCCGCCGCCCGGTGGCCATCGTGGAGCGCGACGATCCGGCGCTGACACCTGAGCTCGTGGAGGACACGGCGTATCTCTGGATGGGCGGCAAGAGCCAGCTTGACGGCGTTGTGGTGGTGGATCAGCTGCCGCGGACGGAGTCCGGCAAGGTGGACCGTGAGCTCACGGAGGAGATGTACAAGCGGCGCCTGCAGGTGGCGAAAGTGGTGCTCCATCACGTTCGCGTTCCGTTCAAGCAGCCGCTGCAGACTGCCTTGGGCATTCTGGAGGCGCGGGACACCGTCATCGTTGAGGTGGTGGATGCGCTCGGGCGCGTGGGGCTGGGCGAGTGCGTGTCCTTTGACGAGGGTTACGGGCTTGCGGAGACGCTGCCGGATGACGTTGCGTGGCTGCGCGACGTGCTGGTGCCGGCTGTGAAGGATCGCGTGTTCCTGCACCCGCGCGAGGCGGCGGAGCTGGTGGCTTCGCTTGACGGCGCGGCGGCTCACCCCATGGCGTCAAGCGCCATCGACACTGCGCTCTGGGACTTGTACGGCCAGGCCACCGAGCGGCCGCTCTGGCAGCTCTTGGGTGAGGAGTACAGGCAGATCTGGGTGGATGCCGGGCGCCTGTCAGAGTATTCGCAGCTGCCCATAGTGGTAGACGTGACGGGCAATCAGGCGCGCGTGGCGTCAGGCGCCATCATCGGGCTTGCACCCACGCCGGTCATGATGGAGAACGCAACGGCCGCCGTGAACGCGGGCTACAAGCGCCTCAAGATGAAGGTGGCGCCTGGCGTTGGATTCGCCACTGTTGAGGCCATCCGCCGCGCGTTCCCCAACCTGCTGATCACGCTTGACGCGAACCGCAGCTTCACGGATGAGACGTTCGCCGAGCTCAAGGCGTACGACGCGCTGAACATCGGCTGGATCGAGGAGCCTTTTGATGTCAGCGGCGGTTCGAACGCCGTTCGGCGCGACGAGTTGCTGAAGATGCAGTCCATGCAGCCCTACATGGCAACGCCCGTATGCGCGGACGAGTCTTACGCGAACGCGGCCGAGGCGGAGCGCATCCTGCAGTTCCCGGATGTCAGGTGCATCGCCATCAAGGCGCCCAAGTTCGGCAGCATCGGGGCGGCGCTCAGCTACGTTGCGCGCGCGAAGATGTCCGGGCGCGTGGTTTGGATGGGCGGCATGTATGACACGGGGATCGCCCGGCGCGTGGCGGCTGCGTTCGAAACGCTGCCAGATATGATCTTCCCGGGGGACGTTGGGGCTGTGTCCAGGTTCTTTGATATAGACGTCACCTATCCGGCGCATACCGCAAGCGCGGGCACCGTGCTCCTGAATGGCGAAGGGTTCGAATACGGCCTCGGCTGCACCCTTGACGAGGACGCCCTCTCCCTGGTTGAGGTAGACCGGTTGACGCTGTAAGGTCCCTTGCTGCTCCAATCCGATGTCGCGGGCACGCTGTGCCCGCTCCTTTTATTACGGCCTGATGCTCTTGCAGCCTTGCTGCCCCAAAAATGCTGCATGGGCGAAGAACGCGCCCATGCACTTTTATAACGGCCTTTAACTTTGCATGTGCAAGCACAAGCAAAGTAGCGGCCTTGGTGGCCTTCCGGCCACCTTTTCAGCAGTTAACCCCGCCAAACCTGTGGACTCCTCCCCCATCTGTGGGCGCTTCCATTGGAAGCGCAGTTGCACGCCAGTGCAACGTAACGCAGGCGATAGCCTGCGAACACCCGAGAAGGAGCAACTGGTCAGGCAACCTGGCCTGGCGCAGACAATCTATCCGGGTATTTCGGGCTTCCGCCCTCATTACGCTGTGCTGGCACACAGCTGCGTCGGCAATGCCGACGCCCACTCCTGAGGGGGGGGTAGCTGCGATAAGCAATGTAAGCGCCCATAAGGAGAGGGCGTTCTCCAAACAAGCAACCGCCCTAAAGCAACATCTCAGGCAACCTGGCCTAACGCACATTCCCCAGATACACATGACGCAAGCGGGCGGCAGCAATGGCGCGCAGCCGGTGTATCAGCTCAACATCGGTGGCATTCGCATCCTGCATCTTGTAACACGGGAAGAATCGAGTGATGTGCAGTGGGATGTCCGGCAAGATGCTAGCTAGCCACTCAGCCTCTTGCTCCATGTCCTCCTCTGAGTCAGAGATCCCAGGCACCACCAGCGTGGTCACCTCAACATGCACTCCGGCGTCATGCGCCGCGAGAATGTTCCTGCGCACAACCTCAAAGCCTCCCGGCGCACCCATACTCCGGTACCCGTCATCGTTGAAGCACTTGAGGTCAACATTCATGGCAGACGTCACGGTGCAAGCCTCATCAAAGACGCTGGCATTCGCGTACCCGTTCGTCACCAGCACAAGATCCAGCCCGGCGTCCTGCAACATCCGCCCGCAATCCATCAGGAACTCGGGCGATATCAGCGGCTCGTTGTACGTGATGGCAAGCCCGATGTTGCCCTCGCTTGCAAGCTGGACCGCTTTCGAAACCACTTGCTCAGGCGTCACGAACGTAGTGCGGGGCTGGCCGCACGCGCGCACCTGCGAGATGTCCGCGTTCTGGCAGAACGCGCACGCCATGTTGCACCCAAAGCTGCCGTATGACAGCACCAGCTTGCCCGGCCGGAAGCGCGCAAGCGGCTTCTTCTCTATAGGATCCAGCGAAAGCGATGCGGCTTGCCCGTAATTCAGGCTGACCACGCGCCCGTCCTGGATGCCCCTTGCGCCACAAAGCCCGGTGCCGCCTTCGCGAATGCGGCACTCATGCGGGCATACCGTGCATGTGAGCGCCTCTGTCATGTGTGTCGTACCACCTCGAAACGCTCAAGCTCAACGTCCGGCCCGAAGTGCGGGATGCCGGCCTTCGCGCACGCGATGGCGATCTGCTGCTCCGGCGTGTCCACGCCCTCAAGGTCAGGCAGCAAGAGGCCGCGGCGGCCGCCCATCGTGACGATCACGCCAAAGCGCTTGGCGTCCAGGTCCGCCACGTTCGCGGGCTCAGGCGGGAAGAGCACGTCCACGTTGATGGTGAGGTCTGGCAGCTCATCTGGCGAGATGGGTGGGAAGCGTGGGTCACGCGTGGCGGCGGACACCGCGTTCTGGATGACCTCTTCCGCAAGCGTTGGGCACGTTGGCTGGATGGTGCCGATGCAGCCGCGCAGGTCATCCGTGCCGCGCATATGGATGGACACGAAGCAGCCCGCTTGCTGGGGCACGTCGGGCGGGAGCGTGACCTTGTCTGCGTCAGGCATCTGTCCGCTGCGAACGAACTGGTTCACTGTCCTGTAGGCAAGGTCAACCAGCGCGTCCTGGCTGTAGCGGCCCTCCTCATCTGCGGCCCCGGAAGCAGGAGCGGACGTCTGCTCAGGCATGCTGGCGGAGTCAGGGGCGTTCGCGAAGTTCGCAGGGTTCTCAGTGCCGCCCTCCACTTGGAACGCGGCCACGCCGTACCCCACGCCGAACGGCCCTTCGTATGAGATCAGCTGGCTGTCAACGGTGGAGCCTTGCGTTTCCCTCAGCTCATCCAGCGCGGCCGCCATCATGATGAATCCGGACAGGCCGCACTCCGCGGCGTCACTGCACATCTTGCTCTCAAGGTCAGAGAAGCGGCTGAGGTCCCCGGACTTGACGATGTCCACAAAGGCGGCGTCGAACGCGGGGCCGGATGGATGGAAGCCGTACGGGCCGTCCTCTTTCAGCTTGTGCGAAAGGTCCCCGCTGACCAGCAGCACCGTGCGGCGCCCCATTGCGTCTGCGGTGCGCGTGATGCATCTGCCGAACGCCTCAAGCTGCGCGCGCGGAACGGCCGAGCCGCCCACGGAGACCACCTTGTAGGCGCTTGCGGGGTAGGCCTGGTCAAGGTAGTAGAGCGGCACCATCATCCCGTGGTCGAGCGGCTGGGCTTCGTCCTTTATGGGTCCGGCCGGGATGTCGCGGGCGCGGCATGCGCGCTCAAGGGCCGTGCGGAACTCTGCGTCGTAGGTCACAGTGAGCGTGACGTCAGGCACGCCGAACTGCGCCATGTTACCGGTAGCGCCCGTGCCGCCCGCAACGTAGATCCAGTCCGAGTAGTAAGCGGTGTGCGGGCTGATGATGACGATCGTGTCCGGCGAGTTCGCCGCGATCATGGCCGCCACCTGCTGGTAGCCGCGGATGGTGTCAGCGATCTGCCGCTCCTGGCCGCGCCCAACCTCCGGGATGGCCAGCGGCGGATGCGGCAGGATGTATGCAGCTTCAAGGGACATGCTGCCTCCTTTGCTCATGTGCATGGAAGGGTAGCAACTTGCGAACTCCCCTGACCTGATGACCTCGCTCCGGTTAGCGAACTGCAACCAGCGCTCAGCTCATGCCCTCAATCCGGTGTCGCGGGCACGCTGTGCCCGCTCCATTTATTGCGGCCTTTAACTCATGATCATGCAAGCATGCTCATGAGTAGCGGCCTTGAAAGACTCCTGTGGACGTCTCTCTCCAATAGTTGACGCTTGTATCACAAGCGCAGTTGTCTTCCTCTATTTGTGGGCGCTTCCATTGGAAGCGCAGCATTGCGCCAGCAATGCGTAACTTGCCCGACAGGGCAAGAGCACCCGGCACCCAGTAACTGGTCAGGTCACCTAGCCTGGCGCAGACCATCTATCCGGGTATTTCGGGTTATCACCCTCATTACGCTGTGCTAGCGCACAGCTGCGTTCGCAATGCGAACGCCCACTCTTGGGGGGGGTAGCTGTGACAAGCATTGCAGCTGTCCACAAGAAAGGGAGGCTCAAGACTTCAGTCTAATTATGACCAAAAAGGTCAATGACATTGCGCACGGGGCAGTGTCATTGACCTAGCAGGTCATATATTGGGAAGCGGGGGTGTGCTAGCATCGTGCGCAACAAGCGGATGCGGATGAAAGGCGGCATGATGGCGAAGACCGAACCCTCGATGGACGAATGGCTGGCGGAAGCGAAGCAGTCCCCTGAGGCTGATCAGTGCGGCATGTTCCTGGTGCACAACGGCGTCGTTCGCGTGACCCCGAAGCGCGAGGTCCGCGAAGGCGTGCAGGGCATCGGCCAGGTTGCGCAGGTTGAGTTCTCCTACGATGCCGCCGGTGTGGACGCTGCCGTTGAGGAAGCGCTCACGTGGCCCGGCGTGCATTACGTCCGCGTCTGGCTGAACGAAGGCGCGCTCTCAGTGGGGCAGTCCATCATGTACGTCATCATCGGCGCGGACATCCGCCCGAACTGCATCGACGCGCTGCAGAAGCTGGTGGGTCACATCAAGAATGACCTGGTGGTGGAGAAGGAAGTCTATGCGTAAGCGCTCCCGCGCACTGCCCGCGGCGCTGGCGGGGGTTTTGGCCACAGGCGCGCTGGCGTGCACGGTGGCGTTCGCAGGCTGCACGTCCGGCACAGGCGGATTCGCAGGCGGCAACTCCGCCATCCCGGAAGGCGCCTCAAGCGCGCAGGAGCAGCAGGGCCCATCCGGGATGCTCTCCAACATCCAGCTGGTCACAGCAGACCAGGCCGGTGACCCGCTGCTGGCGTTCGCCGCGAACAGCACCATGGCGGTGCTGAACGGCCCGGACGCCAACGGCCAAACGGACGCGCCGGACAGCATCGTCCAGAAGAACCTCTGCTTCTCGCCCACATCACTATATATGGGGCTCTCGCTCCTCGGCCTAGGCACGCAAGGCACCACGCAAGAGCAGCTGCTGACGCTGCTAGGTGCTGAGGACGGGCAAGCGCTCCTGTCTGCGAACGCGGCCCTCAAGTCAGCGCTTGAGGAGACGTATTCGGACGCCGCCAAGATAGAGGTGGCGAACTCCGTCTGG
Organism: uncultured Eggerthellaceae bacterium; assembly: GCA_910588435.1. Classification (GTDB taxonomy): domain Bacteria; phylum Actinomycetota; class Coriobacteriia; order Coriobacteriales; family Eggerthellaceae; genus MGBC163016. The sequence continues at coordinate 9,547 of CAJUPL010000026.1, forward strand.
GCGGGCGAGGGTTATCAGTTCACGGACGCTTTCCTGCAGGAGGTGCAGCAGCTCTCCGCGGGCGCGTACAGCGTCCAGTTCGGCACGAACGAGGCCAACCAGCAGATCTCATCGTGGGTGTCAGATGCCACCAGCGGCCTGTTGAAGCCGGAGATCTCCACGCAGGACGGGCAGGCGGCGCTCCTTGCGAACACCGTCTACTTCAAGGACGCGTGGGCGAATCCGTTCAACACGGCGTCTGATGAGGTGGCAAGCTTCAACGCCCCGGGGCACACGCTGCAGACGAACTTCATGCGCCAGGAAGTTGATGATTCCAGCTACGCAGAGGGTGATGGCTGGACCGCCGCGCAGCTTGCGTTCACGGGCGGCGAGACCATGACGTTCGTTCGCGCTGACGAGGGCACGATGCTGTACCAATTGCTGGACAGCACGGATGAGGTGCTCAGCCTCTTGCAGATGGATGAGAAGCTGGAGCCGCGCACTGTTGACTGGTGGCTGCCGCGCTTCACGGTTGAGAGCCAGCTCAAAGAGCTCAAGGAGACATGCAAGGTGCTTGGCGTGGTGAACGCGTTCTCGCCGGAGAGCCCGGACGACTTCGCGCCCATGCTCCAGGTGGCGAACGGGGAGGATGCGGCTTTCTGCGTGTCAGACGTGACGCAAGACGTGAAGCTCGAGCTTGACGAGGACGGTGTTGAGGCGGCGGCGTTCACGGCTGTCGGCATCGAGAAGATGGCGCTCATGCCGGAGACGGAGCCGGTGGAATTCAAGCTTGACAGGCCGTTCTTCTACTACGTGACGTCAGCTAGCGGGCACATCCTGTTCGCGGGCGTGGAGTACAACCCGGGGCTTTAGCGCGCGCTCTTTGCAAGCAGAATACGCATTCGCAACAACCTAAGGGGCGCGCACGTGCGGGGTGACGTTCGCCATTACCATCAGGCGAACAGATCCAAGCAGCACGCAAGGAGCACCCATGGCAGACGTGACCCAACAGGCACAGAGCAAAGAGCGCACCGGGGACGTGAAGACGCTTTCCGGCATGCAGGCCGCGGCGTATGCGGCCTATGCGCTGTCAGATGTTGCAACCATCTTCCCCATCACGCCGGCAAGCCATATGTCGGAGCAGGTTGAGAAATGGTCCGTTGAGGGCCGCAAGAACCTGATGGACCAGTGCGTTCAGGTGAAGGAGATGCAGTCCGAGAAGGGCGCGGCGGGCGCGCTGCACGGCGCGCTGTCGGGCGGCGCGCTGGCTTCCACGTTCACGGCAAGCCAGGGCCTCATGCTGATGATCCCAAATATGTACAAGGTGTCCGGTGAGCTGCTGCCGGGTGTGTTCCACGTCACGTGCCGCAGCCTCTCCGCGCACGCGCTCTCCATCTTCGGTGACCACCAAGACCTCATGGCGGTCCGCGCAACCGGCTGCGCCATGCTTGGCAGCTCCAGCGTGCAGGAATGCATGGACCTCTCGCTGGTGGCGCACCTGTCCGCAATACAGGGCAGCATCCCGTTCGTGCATTTCTTCGACGGCTTCCGCACGTCAGATGAGATCAGCACCGTTCGCATCATCAGCCAAGATGACATGGCGAAGGTGACTGACTGGGATGCCGTCAAGCGGTTCCGTGACTTAGCCATGGATCCGCTGCATCCTATGGTGCGCGGCACGGCGCAAAGCTCTGATGTCTACTTCCAGAACCGCGAGGCGCCGAACCGCCTGTATGACGCGCTGCCCGCCATAGTGCAGGCGAACATGGACAAGGTTGCCAGCCTAACCGGGCGGCAGTACCACCTGTTTGACTACCATGGCGCGCCGGATGCTGACTGCGTTGTGGTCACGATGGCGTCCTCGTGTGATGTGGTGTCGGAGACGGTTGACTACCTGAACGCGCACGGCCAGAAGGTGGGCCTGGTGAAGGTGCGCCTGTTCCGCCCGTTCGCGCCTGAAGCGCTGATGGCGACCATCCCGGAAACGGCGCGCGTGATCTGTGCGCTCGACCGCACGAAGGAACCCGGCAGCCAAGGTGAGCCGCTCCTGCAAGACGTTGTGATGGCCGTGTATGACTCCGGCCGCACAGCTCCGGATGGTTCGCCCATCAAGGTGATCGGCGGCAGGTATGGCCTCTCTTCCAAGGATTTCACGCCCACCATGGCGTCCGCCGTGTTCGCGAACATGGCTGCAAGCAAGCCCATGCCGCGCTTCACAGTTGGCATCACCGATGACCTCACGCACCTGTCCCTGCCGGTTGCGCCCTACATCAACACGCTGCCGCACAAGATGAACCAGAGCGTCTTCTACGGCTTCGGGTCAGACGGCACAGTTGGCGCTAACAAGCAGGCCGCGCGCCTGATCGCGGACGGCGCTGGCAAGTGGGTGCAGGAATACAGCTGGTTCGATTCGAAGAAATCCGGCGGCCTCACCATCAGCTACCTGCGCCTGGCTGATCAGCCCATACATTCGCCGTACCTGATAGAGGACGCGGATTACGTGGCGTGCCACAAGAGCATCTACGTTGAGCGCGGCTATCCGCTGACGGAGCGCTTGGGGGAGGGCGGCGTGTTCGTGCTCAACTCCGCCTGGACGCTGGATGACATGGAGCGCATCTTCCCCGATGAGCTGAAGCGCGGGATCGCCAGCAAGCACGCGCGCTTCTACAACATCGACGCCGCCGCCCTGGCCGCCAAGGTGGGGCTTGGCAGCCGCATCAACATGATCATGGAGACGGTCTTCCTGAAGCTTGCGAACGTGATGCCCTTTGATGAGGCCGTTGCCGCGCTCAAGCGCGACGTTGCGGTGATGTATGCCAGCAAAGGTCAGGACGTGGTGCAGAAGAACATCCAAGCCATAGACGCCACCCTAGCTGAGCTGCACCAGATTGACTACCCGGCTTCATGGGCGGAGCTCAATGAACCCAATGGGGACGGGGCTATCGGGTTCCCTGACCTTCCGCCAACGCCATATGACCCGCAGACGCCTTACGTGAAGGACGTCCTCTGGCCCATGGAGCGCCTTGAGGGCAACACGCTTCCAACGTCTGCGTTCGATCCGGCTGGCTTCACGCCGCTTGGGGGCACCGCGCATGAGAAGCGCCGCGTGGCGTTCCAAGTTCCCGAATGGGATCCCTACAAGTGCATCCATTGCTACCAATGCTCGCTCGTGTGCCCGCATGCTGCCATTCGCCCGTATCTGGCAACTGATGAGGAGTTGACTGGCGCGCCGGACGCGTTCGAAACAGTGCCGCCGTTCCGCAAAGAGCTGGCGGGGCTCAACTTCCGCATCCAGAACTACCCGGAGGATTGCGTGGGTTGCGGCAGTTGCGCGTACAACTGCCCGGCGCCCGGGAAAGCGCTCACCATGAAGCCGATCGAAACGCAGCTTCCAACCCAGAAGGAGAACCTGGCGTTCGCGCAGACGCACATCACGCTCAAGGATGACCTGCTGCCAGCAACGGACGTGCCCGGCACGCAGCTAAAGCAGCCGCTGCTGGAGTTCTCAAGCTGCTGCGCGGGCTGCGGGGAGACGCCGCACGTGAAGATGCTGACGCAGCTCTTCGGCGAGCGCCTGATCATAGCGAACGCCACCGGCTGCTCCTCCATCTGGGGCGGTTACGCGCCCGCCATGCCGTATTGCAAGAGCCTGCACGGGCGCGGGCCCGCGTGGGGCAACTCGCTCTTCGAGGACAACGCGGAGTACGGCTACGGCATCATGAAGGCCGTGAAGGTGCGCAGGGCCAAGCTTGAGCAGGACGTTGAAGAGGCGCTCAAGCTGGGCGCGCGCGGCAATGAGGACGTTGCGAACGCCCTTCGCGCTTGGAAGGTTGTTCGGGATGACGGCGAGAAGTCACTGGCAGCGGGTGAGGCTTGCGTGTCTGCGATTTCGCCGCATGCGTCAGAGCATGAGGTCTACCAGCGACTGCTGGACAACAAGGATATGTTCCAGAAGAAGTCCGTCTGGGCAGTTGGCGGTGACGGCTGGGCGTTCGACATCGACTACGGCGGGCTGGATGAGGTGATCGCCTCCGGGGAGAACATCAACATCCTGGTGCTGGATACGGAAGGGTATTCGAACACTGGCGGCGAGATGAGCAAGGCCACGCAGCTTGGCAGCGTGAGCACGTTCAGCCTGGATGGCAAGCAGACGCCGAAGAAGCGGCTTGCGCGCATGGCCATGCAGTATGACTACGTCTACGTTGCGCAGGTTTGCTTCGGCGCGGACATGCAGCAGCTGATCGACGTCATGCGGGAGGCTGAGGCGTACGACGGGCCGTCCGTTGTGGTGGCGCTCTGCCCGTGCATCTCGTGGGGGATCAAGGCGGGGATGGGCACGGCGGTGGGCGCGTGCAAGGATGCAGTGCGCACGGGGTACTGGACGCTTTGGCACTTCAACCCGGATCTTGCGAAAGCGGGCAAGGAGCCGCTGGCGATAGATAGCGCCAGCCCTGAAGGCGAAGCCGCGCTGCGCGAGTTCCTCATGGGGCAGAACCGCTTCGCCTCATTGGCTGCGCGTGAGCCCGCTTTGTCTGACCGCTTGCAGCAGGAGCTTGCGAAAGAGCGCGCCACCAACCGGCAGGAGCTGGAGAGCTTTCGCCACGTGTAGCGGCCATGGTGGCCTCCCGGCCACCTGTTCAACCTGCAACATTGTCATCCTTGCTGCCCCAAAAATGCTGCATGGGCGAAGGTCACGCCCATGCACTTTTATTGCGGCCTTTAACTTTGCATGTGCAGGCACAAGCAAAGTAGCGGCCTTGGTGGCCTTCCAGCCACCTTGCAAAGCATTGCCCCCTAGCCTGTGGGCGGCTGCATTGCAGCCGCAGCATTGTCACTTACCTGTGGGCGCTTGCATTGCAAGCGCAGTTGCACGCAGTGCAACGTAACGCAGGCGATGAGCCTGCGAACACCCGGATGCCAGCATCAGGTCAGGCAATCTAGCCTGGCGCAGATCACCTATCCAGGCGCATCAGGCTGCAACCCTGATCACCCATACACCTTGTAAACGATATTCGCACCGTAGCATGTTCGATGACTTGATAGCATATACATGATGTCGAGGCGGTGAGCATGCAACCATGGAGACGATGGATCCTTTCATATTCGTGACGGTGGTCACGCTGCTCTCAGGCGCAGGCGGCACGGGCCTGGGTGGCCTGGTGGGTGCGCTGTTCAACAGCGAGTCCAACAGGGTGGTCAGCCTGCTGCTGGCTTTCGCAGGTGGCGTGATGTCGGCCATCGTCTGCTTCGACTTGTTGGCCGAGGCTGCAGAGGCGGCCGAGGGCGCAACTGACATCGGCGTCTGGCTTGTGGTGCTTGCGGTGGTTGCTGGCGTTGTCATCGTCTATGGCTTGAACCACCTGATAGACAACAAGACTCGCAAGGAAGTGCCGCACACTGACGCTTCCGATCACCCGAAGACCCACGATGACCTTGATGAGCTGGTGCACGCAGATCACCTTGCTGAGCACAGGCGCAACAAGGATTCGAAGCTCTCCTTGGTGATAGCGGGCATCGTCATGGCATGCGCCATAGCCCTGCATAACATCCCTGAAGGCATGACGATCGGTGCGTCATTCGCCGCATCTGACAGTCTGCTTCTGGGCTCAGGAATGATCATGGCCGTGCTGATCGGGCTGCATAACATCCCCGAGGGCATGGCGGTGTCAGTGCCGCTGATCAGTGGCGGCATGAAGAAGCCGCGTGCAGTGCTCCTGACAGCAGCCTGCGGCCTGCCAACGCTGCTTGGCGCGTGGCTTGGGCTTTGGCTTGGCGACATCGGTCCCCTCGGCCTGGCAGCCAGCCTAGGTTTCGCATCAGGCGCTATGCTCTACGTTGTGTATGGTGAGATACTTCCTGAGGCATACCTCCTCTACAGATCGAAGGCTCCGGCGTTCGCCGCGATGGGCGGCATGCTGCTTGGTCTGGTGCTGATCTTCGCCTGAATCACTTGCAAGGCAGTTGCTGCGAAGGGCTTTCGCGCGTATAATCCGAACTCAACGGAAGCCCGTACTAGCGAGCGGGCAGCGCCGTTAAAGTTTTGGTAGGGGGTAGCTGCAACTACTCCCTACGCTCATAGCGACTCTGTCCTTTATGTACTGTGGTTATGAGCTCGATTGCGGCCCTGGTGAGAGTCAGGGCCGCGGTCAACAATCCCAAGATGGCTGTTGCCATGGTAATCAAATCCATAGGTATACCTCCATTTCGTACTCAGTTGGAGGCGCTACCAGCACACGGGTCTTACACCGTTGAGCTGGCCTGATTGTATCAGGCCAAGGGCATTGGGCATCCTATCAGCTCATCAACGATTCCTGCTGAACCAGACAATATCAAAAAGGTTTCTTCAAGGGTGGACCGCATATGGGACATCCGTTCGATTTCTTTTCGGTATCATGCTTCTCAAAGGAATGTGGGAAGGGATAGCGAATGACTGAGCGCGTGAAGCTGGTCCGCAATGCTGAAAGGGCTATGGGCTTGCGAAAGCAGGCGGCAGACGCCGGGCCTACGCTGGCGCTTGACATCACCACGCCGGCCAATCGCTTGCAGGACGTGTGGGACCTGTACGGGGATGGCCGCCGCATCGTTGACGGCACCACGCGCACGCTGCTCATGCTGAAGACGCTCAAGGACATGGCGAACGGGTCCGGCTCGTTCGCGTTGAACCCCACGCTGGGTACGGCGAAGCTGCTGGGGCAGTTCGTGGCGCGATACGCCGGAGTTGCGTCGTTTGCTTCAGGTCCTGCCTACTCTGAGGGGCAAGCCTGCGCTGTTGCGGCCATGGCAAGCTATCTGGATGCATGCAATGCTGCAGGGCTGGTGGAACCTGGCGCTGCGGCAAGGGCTCTGACTGAAGCTGGCCTCCCCGCAAGTGCTGTGGCGGAGGAGGCGCTGTACCAACCGCCTGCCATAGAGGCGTGGTTGGGAGTTGCGGATGAGCCTCCTGAGCCCATACCCACATATATAAGAGAGAAGGTTCAGCCGCGCTTCACCTTCCTGTCGGGTGCCACTGTTGAGGTAGATGCCGTATGGCGTGAAGTGCGCCAAGCGTTTGACCTCTGCGAAGAGGGCGCAAGCATCGTGGTCATAAGCCCTGATCCGAAGCGCCTCTTCGATGCGCTTGCACCCTATATAGTGAAAGCTGGCTGGAATGCAGGATGCAGGACGCGCGTGCCATTCAGAGACACGCTCTTAGGGCGCGCAGTCCATGCGTGCCATCTTTTCTTGGAAGGTGCAGCGGATCCAAGGATCTACGCTTCTGACTTCGCACGCTCTCCGCTCTCTGGAATGAGCTCGATGCAGGCTCTGGCCTTTGACGCTGATATCCGCAGCAAGCCTGCGCTCGCATTCGAGGAGCTTGCGAACATGCTCGCCAATGCATCCAAGACCTTCCAACTCTTCAGGCGCATGGTGGAGACCCCGTCTCAGGAGGCAGTGGAAGAGCTGAAAGCGCTCTGCCTCTCTGAAGGCCAGCTTCCCAAGGCCTCCATGGATCGCGAAGCGGCCGCCTTCGTTGATCTGGCCAGCTTCTTTGAAGCATGTGGGGCTATCTCAGCAGAGAGCGAAGCCATCCAGTTTTTGGAGGAATCGTCTGTCACGTTCTCAGTTGAGGCGTTTGCAAGCGAAAGCACAAGATCGCTCATCACCTTCATAGGGGTGGATCAGATGGATTCGCTGGCACCGGCAAGCGTGGACTCAGTCATCTTCGCAGACATGGACAAGGATGCGTTCCCCATCCCAAAGGCAAGGCCAGCAACGGATGGGCTCCTTGATGTGATGGGTCTTGCAGATGATCGCAACATGCATGAGGAATACCGCAGCGCGTTCGCAAGTGCCTGCGCGGCGGCGAAAGCGTCCGTCTCATTCGTCGCTTCCATGAGGGATATCTCTGGATCCCCCGCTTATCCGTCATTCTTGTTCGAAGAGGTGGTGGATCAGCTGGCTGACGGCAACATCGCATACGTGGACTCGGACGATATCTTCCCAGTGCCGAAAAGCTTGATGAGGGATGGCCTGGTGTTAGACGAATCGGCCATCGTGCCTGGTTTCGGTCAGACGATGGATGAGGCGAAAGGTCAGCTTGAGCTTCCGGACGCGCATCGTGGCAGCTTGCATGTGCAAGACATCCAGTCCTTCATGCGAATGGATGCGTCTACAGGCTTGCCCATCCTGTCCGCTTCTCAGATGGAGCGCTACCTTGAGTGTCCGTACAAATGGTTCATCTCAAGTAAGGTTGGCGTGGATGACCTGGATGCCAAGCTGGACAACCTTGCCATTGGCTCTTTCGTGCACGAGGTCTTTCGGGTCACATTCGAAAGGCTGGCTCAGGAGGGCGTGACCGCTGTTACGGAGGAATCGCTGGCACGGGCGCAGCAGATCGCAAGCGCTGCCTTCGGTGAGCTGCTTGCTGCATCAGATGGCGAAGGCAACCCAGATGCCATCATCGTCTCAGGCATCCAAGAGGAGCTGCAGATGGAGGCGGTGAGGGCGCGGATCCTTGACGCCCTTGAGCTGATGGTGCAGCTTCCGGAGGGCTATGAGTTCAAGGCCGCTGAGCTCAAGATCCGCCCAGAGGATGGCATCGAATACGCAGGCGCCATCATCAACGGCTCCATCGACCGCGTTGATGTGTCCGGTGAGGGCATATTCGCCATCATTGACTATAAGGGCGCGGCGGCGGGTCACGAAGCGGGAGACAAGACGATGGAGGAGGGGGAGCTGCCCGATCACGTGCAGGCCTTGATCTACGCCCAGTGCCTCAGCAGGCTTCCCGGGTTCCAGGATCTCTCTCCCGCAGCCGCAATGTATCTGGGATACAAGGCAACGGAAGCGAAGAAGCTGGTAGCTGGGACCTTTGACGCTTCGCTCTATGATGCGTGGCCTCTGGTGTCCAACAAGAAGTCCTCCGCTGCTGTAATGCAGGAGGTGCTTGATAAGGTGGAGCACAAGGTGGCGGAGAGCGTTCGCGGCATGATGTCAGGGGATATCGCTCCTGACCCCAAGCCGGGCGCTTGCGAATGGTGTGACATGACGTTCTGTCCGGGCAGGAAGGTGGCGACTGACAATGGATAGGAGCAGGCTCACCAGCTCTCAGAGCACGGTCATAGATACGCTGCCCGGCCCGCTGTTCGTGGCCGCGGGCGCTGGGTCAGGCAAGACGCATACGCTGAAGCTCAGAACGGCGAACGCATTCCTTGACAATGACAGCGGCTTCAAGCTTGACTCCATTGACCAGGTACTGGCCATCACCTTCACTGAGAAGGCGGCAGCTGAGCTGCTCTCCAGGATCAAGGGCGCATTGTTGGATGAGGGCCTGGACCAGCAAGCCTTCGATGCTGACACTGCATGGATCTCAACCATCCATGGGTTCTGCAACAGGTTCCTGAAAGAGACAGCCCTGGAGATCGGCCTTGATCCGGATTTCAAGCTGGCAAGCGGGCTTGAGGCCAAGGTCCTAGAGGAGCAGGCTAAGCAGGATGTGCTGAGCGCCATCAATGAAGGCGCGCTGGATCTGAGCGGCTTGTCTTGGAACTGGGATGTGATCCCGGCAAGCGAACATGGCTCAGGCTTGCTTGATGATGCTCAGGCTATCTCCTCCAAAGCGCATGCGGTGCCGGATTCGTTCGGAGCCTTCAAGCACCTGGCGTCTGACCTTGTTCCCAAAGCGCTCGTGCAAGAGCTGGTTCGCCTTGGGCTGCTCGTCTCAGAGCTGCCCGCTAGCTGGAAGAGCGTTCATGCTACATGGGAGCGGCCAAAGCTTGATAGGTTGGCTGTGGCCATCTCAAAGGCACAGCAGTGGCTGACAAGCAGCCAAGCTGACCTGGGCTTTGACAGCCCGCAGTTCAACTCGCGTGAGTTTCGCAACCTCCTGCTCCAGTTCCCAATGCTGACGAAGGGGTTCGGCAAGAACAAGCCCGGGCAAGAGGAGATGGATGCTTACCGGGAAGCCCTGGTGGTTGGCCTGTATGAAACGGACGGCATCTTCAGCATGCAGGCTTCTTCTGCAGCGCTTGAGATAGCCAAGATGCTGGACGAGCGGCGCAGGCAGATCTCAAGGAGCGCAGGGCTGCTCACCAATGACGATCTTCTGCAGTTGACGCTGAATGCGTTGAGGGATCATCCGGACATCGCGCAGAGGTATCGCGCAAGGTTCAAGCTGATCATGGTGGATGAGTTCCAAGACACTGACAAGGTGCAGATAGAGATAGTTCGCCACATCGCGCAGCCTGGGTTTGCGAATGTCTGCGTGGTAGGGGACGCGCAACAGAGCATCTACAGGTTCCGCGGCGCTGATGTATCCGCGTTCGATGAGTACAGGGATGAGCTGGTTGCGCTTCATCCGCAGGCAGCCGAAGGGTCAGCGCTTGAGCCGAAGCTGAAGCAGAACTTCCGAAGCCATGCGGACATCCTGGCCTTCGTGGATGCCATCTTCATGAAGGATGGCTCTTTCGGCAAGAGCTACTTGCAGCTAGAGCCTCAAGGCGGCATCAATGATGAGCCGGATCCTGTGATGGATGCGCGGCCAAGAGTGCAGCTGGATCTGATCCACTATGCGACAGGAGATGGCATCAAGCGCGGTCCGGATGCCGTTCGCGAAAGCGCCCGGCGCATCGCTCAGCACTTCTTGGAGCTCAAGGAGGCATACAAGGCCCTCGCGAATGGGAAGCCGCATACGTATGCGCTCTTGCTGGGCAAGACGAAGAACGCGCAGGCATACATAGACGCGCTTCGTGAAGTGGGGCTTGAGGCCATGATGACGTCAGGGTCCACGCTCATGGCATCCGATGAGGCTGCATTGGTGATGGCGCTATTGCGCTATGCCGTGAACGCATTTGATGAGCGTGCGCTGCTGGAATGCTTGACGTCTGACCTGTTCGCCATATCTGATGACGTGCTGCTCGCGCTCTCCTACTACGAGGCGGAGGGTTCCTTGCATCACGGAAGCCTTGCGAAGGGCTTCCTTGCTCCGGGGTTGCCCTTTGGGATCTTGGAGGCCTCAGCTGATGCCGCTGCGCTAGATGAGGCGCGCAGCCTCATGGGTGAGTTCCGGAAGCGCGCTGAAGCGGGGCGCCCATCTGAGGCCATAAGGCATCTGCTCTCTAGGTCAGGCTTCCTGGACAGGGCGCAGAGCGCTGGCGTCAGCGGATTGGCGTCCGTTGGGAATCTGTCCATCTTGCTGAACATGGTGAAGGGCGCTGAGGAAGAGCATCCGGGGCTATCAGAGATGGTGGCATCGTATGCCGCAACGGTGGACACGGCGAAGGAGTCTCCTGGAGTGCTGGCCGTGCAAGACGCAGACTTCGTGCAGATCATGACCGTTCACGGGTCAAAGGGCCTGCAGTTCGACCACGTTGCCCTGGCGGACATCAAGACTGGAGCTGACCCTGCAAAGGGCATGATGGCTGAGAACGAGAGCGGGACCACGTTCGCGGGTTCCAAAGCTGGTCTGTCGAAAGAGGATGCGCTCAAGGACTATGCTGCAGAATGCGAAAGGATGAGCGTCCAGCATCTGCGGGACGCCAAGACGCCTGGTCAATTGTTGCTGAAGCTTGAGAGCGTTTCCAAGGAGGAGGGCCTGGCAGAGGCTAGGCGCTTGCTCTACGTTGGGCTCACGCGTGCGGTGCGGTCATTGTACGTTAGCTACGTCACGCACATGAATCCTGCTGCGAAGGGGGCCGAGCCATATGCGTCGCAGGGCGTGATGGCGGAGGTCTACCAAGCGCTTGAGTGGGATATCAGCGCGAAGGAGCTCCAAGAGAGCTATGACTACGGCGGATCGCGTCCGGCTGTTGTGCGTCTGGAGAGGTTCGAAGGGGCTCCCCATGAGGATGAGCCTGTTGTGCAGGAAGCGTCTGGGAGCTTTTTGGTTCCCATTCGCAATATCCCTGATGAGCCTGCCTTGGCGCGCTTCCGTGGAGTTCGCTCTGATGTCAGGTCCTACTCGTCTCTTTCTCACGATGCGGAGCCCGAAGAGGTTGAGGTTGCCGAAGAGGGCGCGCAGGATGCTTCTAGCATTCTCGAGAGAGAGCCTGGTGAGGATCCGACTGCCTTGGGAACGGCATTCCATAGGTTGGCGCAGCTTGCCATACTGAAGCGGGAGCCGGGGGAGGCGCTATCTTGTCCTGATGATGCTGCCGTGCGGGCGCAGGAGGTTGGCCTTGGGCTGTCTGAAGCTCAGAAGGAGCGGCTTGCCCGGGCGCTGGGCGGCTGGTTCGGAAGCCCAGAGGCTGCAGAGCTTGCTAGCCACCAGGATGTTCAGGCTGAGGTTCCCTTCATGGTGCGAATAGATGCGCCTGATGGGCAGGCTCGCTATCTTGAGGGTGAGATAGATGCGCTGGCAGCTTCTGGAACCGCTGCATTCCTGATCGATTACAAGACCGGCGGCTCGGCATCTGAGAGCGAAGAGGCTCTGCATGAGAAGCATCTGCTGCAAGCGCAGTGCTATGCGTATGCGTTGCTCCGCAATGGATGCTCGTCAGTTGATGCCGTCTTCGTCCGGGTGGAGCAGCTTGATGCTGCGGGCCACCCGCAAACAGTGCGCTACTCGTTTGTACTGGATGATCTTCCTGCCCTAGAATCAGACATCCTCACCCGCTGGTCCTGACCTGCATGCACCCTAAAAATGTGTCGCGGGCACACTGTGCCCGCTCTTTTTATTGCGACCTGATGCTCTTGCAGCCTTGCTACCTCAAAAATGCTGCATGGGCGAAGAACACGCCCATGCACTTTCATAACGGCCTTTAACTTTGCATGTGCAAGCACAAGCAAAGTAGCGGCCTTGGGGCACTCACGCGCCCCGTTCCGGGTGAAGCATCTCCTACGGGAGGGTTCCTCCGAATTGTGGACGGCTGCATCCCCCTGCGGTAGGAGGCTGCATCGCAGCCGCAGCATTGCTCCCCCCCTATGTGTGGGCGCTTGCATTGCAAGCGCAGCATTGCGCCAGCAATGCGTAACTTGACCGACAGGGCAAGAACACCCGGTTAGATTATGTGAGTAAGACAAGGTGGCCTGGCGCAAGACACCGATCCGGACAATCCCGGCTCCAACCCTTACGCTCCCTGCTCGCCCGCGATGGCCGGCACCCTCGCTAGGCCTCAGGCTGGCGGTCGAATGTGGTTGGATATACCACATTCGACCTTGCCTTCGGAAACGCTCGGGTACCAGCCATCGCATGCTTCGCCACCAGTGAGTAGGGGAGGCATCGCCGTTTTCGTCGGGACCCCTAACGGGACCCCTCCGAAAACTCGGCGGCTCAAGGCTGAACCTGAGAACCGTCACCTGCCAAACCTGCCCCATCCTTCGGCCTCGCTCCGCTCGGTCCGGTGTCGCGGGTGCAAGGCACCCGCTCCTTTTACTGCGGCCTTTAACTTTGAACAGCATTCCTGCTGTTCAAAGTAGCGGCCT
>CAJUPL010000027.1 GCA_910588435.1 uncultured Eggerthellaceae bacterium
CGGGCAAGTTACGCATTGCTGGCGCAATGCTGCGCTTCCAATGGAAGCGCCCACACATGGGGGATCAATGCTGCGGCTGCAATGCAGCCGCCTACCGCAGAGGTTTCGATTGAATAGGCGCGCGGGAGCGCGCCAAGGCCGCTACAGATGCATGAGCGATAAGCGAATGCAGCTGTTAAAGGCCGTAATAAACGGAGCGGGCACAGCGTGCCCGCGACACCGGATCAGGGCAGGTTGCGGACTGCCTCTATATCAGCTGTGATCTGGGCGATCAGGTCATCGGTGTTGCTGAACTTGATGTTCGGACGCAGGTACTTCGCAGGGATCACACGGATCTGCTTGCCCAGCAGATCGCCATCGAAATCCAGGATGTGGACCTCAGCCGCAACATCTATCTCAGGCTGGAACGTGGGTGACTTCCCGATGCAGATGGCCGCCGGATGCATCTGACCCTCAACAAGCGCGCGCCCAGCGTACACGCCCTCCTCTAGGACGCGATCCTCCGGCGCCAGATTCACGTTGGCAGTTGCCACCCCCATCTCATGCCCACGCCCATACCCAGACTGCACCACTCCGGCAAACGAATACGGATGCCCTAGCAGCTCATTCGCCTGTTCCACCTGCCCAGCCTGGAGCAGTTCGCGAATGCGGGTAGCCGTGATGGGCTTGCCATCTGCTATCAGCAGCGGATGCGCATGGACATGCATGTCAGGCGCGTTCGCAGAGGCCCACTCGAAGATGTCCTGCACGGTGCCGCTAGCGTTCGCACCGAACCGGAAGTCCTCGCCAACATGCAGATGCGCGGGCGCAGACTGTCCGAAGAACCGGTCCAGGAACTCCGCCGGCTGCATGGAGAAGAGCTCCGAGGTTGCAGGCAGCACCACCAGCTCATCAACGCCTGATGCCTCAAGCGCGGCTAGCCGCTCCTCATCAGTCATCAGCCGCTTGAAGCCAGGGCGCGCGAAGACCTCGTCCGGATCCTTGCTGAACGTGATGGCCGCGCTTCGGCCACCAGAGCCCACAGCCGTGACGATGGCCTCGTCTATCAGGAACCGATGCCCTCTGTGCAGCCCGTCGAAGACGCCGAAAGCGCACGATGCACCTTCGAGCACCTCTGAATCTGAGCCAGCATCAATGCAGTGACGCGCCACTCATTCGCTCCCTTCAAAGCTAGGTGTCAGATCACCCGACCTCTGACATTCGGACCCCTCACATGCGATCTTGGTCCAGCTACCATCTATCTCACAATACCAAGCCTCAGCGCCCGTGATGGTGAAGAACGTCAGGTCTTCGTCATCAGGGCTATCCCAGCTCTCCCCAAGGGCCACCATATGGCGAAAGCCCTCCTGGCGCGTCTGCGCGTTCGCGATATCACGAAGGTCAGCCTGCCCGCGCATGATCAGCCAGCCGGAACCTGGCTTCCAAGCCGTGAGCTCCACGTTCGGGTTCGCGTGCATCTCACGATAGACGTCCTTCGCCTTCGACGTGCAGAACACGATCTGCCCGTCTTGCAGCTCAGCAAAGCTGAACGGGCGAACATGCGGCGCGGGACCGGCCGGGGTGTCTTCCACCGTTGCCATGTACCAAGCCGGTACGCTTCGCAGGTAATCCACTATCTCCTCTTTGCTTGAGATCATGCCATCTCCTTTCCGAATCATGCCCAAGTGAGCTCAGATGATGCAGTTCATGATGACCACGCACGCCGCCATCAGCGCCACGACCACGCTGCCAACGCCGTCCCGCCAGCTCGTTCGCAGCGGATTCAGGCGCGTTGTGCCCACGCCGCCGTGATAGCACCTGGCCTCCATAGCGGCAGAGAGCGTATCCGCATGCCGGAACGCGCTTGCGAACAGCGGAACGATCAGCGACGCCATAGTGCTGAATCCGCCCTTGAAGGGGTTCATCGTGAGCGTGGCTCCGCGGCTTTTCTGCGCGCGAGATATCACAGAGAGTTCTTGCATGAACTGCGGCAGGAAGCGCAAGGCAAGCCCCAAGATCATGGAAAGCTCGTGCGCCGGCACGCCAATGCGAGCAAGCGGGGATATCAAGCGCTCGAATGCGGCCGTGATGTCGAGCGTTGTGGTGGTGAGCGTGAGCAGGCTCATGGCCAGCAGCAACAGCAGCAGACGGCATCCGATGAACGCAGCGGATATCAGCCCGTCCTCGCTCACGCAGATGATGCCGAACTGGAAGTAGACAGTACCGCCCTGCACGAACAGGATGTTCAGCACTGCCGTCAGGATCACTATCACCAGAAGCGGCCCTACCGCGCGCACCGCCTGCGCAAGCGGGATGCGGCTTGCCGCATAGAAGAGGATGACGAACGCCGCCGCAACGGCCAGAGACGCCGCATTGCCCGCGCAGAGGATGATCACCATCACTGCAATGGATAGGATGCATTTCACGCGCGGATCCATGTGGTGCACGAAGGAGTCCTCGGGCCAGTACTGCCCGATGATGGCGCGTTCATTCATGGCGCTCACCCGCTTCGGCCCCCAGCATCGTCTGGGGTATCACGCCCGCCGCCTCCCGCCCAACTTGAGCTGCGATATCCTCCGCCAATGAGCTCATGTCATACAACGGCCGGTCAAGCTTGAACCCCGCCTGTCGCAGCTTCACGGCAAGAGCCTGTGCGGCAGGAACGCCAAGCCCAACAGCCTTCAACGCCGCCGGATCCGCAAAGACCTCGTCAGGCGCACCCAGCGCGAAGATCCGCCCCTCTGACAGGATCAAGATCCGCTCACAGAGCCGAGCCAGGTCCTCCATGGAATGAGACACCATGACGATGGTCCTCCCAGAATCATGCAGGCTCTCAAGCAGCCCCAGGAACTCATCGCGCGCGCCCGGATCGATCCCCGCCATGGGCTCATCCAAGATGAGCACGGCAGGCTCCATGGCAAGCACGCCCGCAATGGCAACACGGCGCTGCTGCCCGCCTGACAGGCTGAACGGACTGCGCTCCGCCACTTCATCAAAGGGAAGCCCAACAAGCCGGAGCCCTTCGCGAACGCGCCTATCAACCTCTGCCGCATCCATCTTCCGGCTCCTGGGGCCGAACGCCACGTCATCGTAGACCGTGTTCGCGAACAGCTGATGCTCCGGATATTGGAAGACGAGCCCTATCTCCTCGCGCGCCCGGGCCGCATCATGCTTGCTGCTGAGGTCCAAGCCGTCGAAGGTGACGCGCCCCTCAGTTGGGCGGATCAAACCGTTCATGATCTGCAGCAACGTGGATTTGCCGCTGCCGGTGTGCCCCGCAATGCCGAAGAACTCCCCTTCGCGGATGCTAAACGACACATCGCGCAACGCCCAGATATCTTGAGGGTCATTCCCCCAGTCCGCACGGCGCGCCTCCGCACTAGCACCCACAGCTTCCGCCCGCGCCCCAGAGCGCGCACGCGCACGCCGCGCCTTTCGCTCGCCCTCCGGCCCGGAGTAGCTATAGCTCACGCTCTCTACAGCAAGGCGCATAGCTGCTCCTCCAGCTCATCTTGCGTGATGCAGACAGGCACCGGAACGCCCAGCTCTTGCAGCTTGACTGACAGCTGGCATGCGAACGGGGCCTCCAAGGAAAGCTCTTGCAGCTCAGACGCACGGCTGAGCACATCATCTGGCGTGCCGTCCATTCGAATGGTGCCCGCATCAAGCACCACCACCCTGTCTGCTTGGGCTGCCTCGTCCATGAAATGGGTGATCATGATGATGGTCATGCCTGACTCATGAAGCTGCCCGATCAGGCGCATGAGGCCGGATCTTCCACGAGGGTCCAGCATGGCCGTGGCCTCATCCAGCACCAGAAGCGCCGGCTCCATGGCAAGCGCGCCTGCTATGCACACGCGCTGCTTCTGGCCGCCTGAGAGCGCATGCGTCTCATGCAGCTGGAACCCTTGCAGGCCAACCTCTTGGATGGAATCCTGCACGCGCTCCCGCAGCTCAGGGTTCTCCACCCCTAAGTTCTCCGGCCCGAACGCCACCTCGTTCTCTATCAGTGTTGCCACTATCTGATCGTCCGGATTCTGGAAGACGAACCCCGCGTTGGATCTGATGAAGAACAGCTGCTCAGGCTCTTTCGTGTTCGCGCCGAACACGAAGACGCTCCCTTCAGTTGGCTTCAACAGTGCGTCCACATGCTTCGCCAGCGTTGACTTGCCGGAACCGTTGTCGCCTAAGATGCAGAGGAACTGCCCTTGCGGCACGCTAAGGTTCAGGTCCTGGAAGACGAACGAGGCGCCGTCATAGCTGAACGAGGCATGCTGGAAGTCGACGAATGCAGGGTCTGCGCCCATTGCCTTCTCCCGGCTCTATGCCTGCTTGCCGTCAGGCAGCATCAGGCGGCTGACCGCCTTGTACACCACGATGGTGAGCACAGAATTCAGGATGCCTTTGAGCAGGTTGAACGGGATCAAGATGGGGATGATCATGACCACGACAGCGTCAATGGGCACGCCCAGCCATGCGGGCGTCACCACCAGGTTGCCCAGGATGGCCATCACAACGCCAGCGATGATCCCGCAGATCAACCCGATGACCTGGCCTTGGATGGAATGCATCCGCTTGTAGATGAACGCAGATGGCAGCACGAACCCAACCACCACCAGCGCATTCATGATGGCGCCCGTGAGGTCTGCGAACAGGATCCCGTGCGCCACCACTGAGATGAGGCCGCACGCAACGCCCGCAGCTGGCCCGTAGGCGAACCCGCAGATGGCCGCAGGCACGATGGAAGCGTCATAGGAGAGCCACGCAACCCCCGGCAGCAACGGGAATTCCACGAATGAGAGCAATACTGAGATGGCACAGAGGAGCGCAATGGTGACCAGGATCTTCGTTGACCACCTGTTCGTGTTCTCCAGCACTGCCTGTGCCTTGGGTTGGCGAAGCGTGCGCGTTGCACGTGCCTCCGCCTGCTGATGTTCTTTTGGCATGCGTCATCACCTTCTGCCTCTTCCATCCGGACTTTGACCGTTGGCTTCGGACTTTCACCGAATCAGCCTGCGCCGCGTTGACGAGCAGGGTCGCGGGCTTGCGAACGCATCTAGCTGGTTCGCTTACCGCCAGTGAGGAGTTCCACCTCGCCCTGAAACAGATAACGGGTCAGGATTATAGCCATACTTGCAAGAGAAGCGGCCCGCAAGATTGCGGGCCGTCCCATTGCGAGCTTGGTGCCATTCGCAGGCTATTTCTTGATGACCTTCACCGCTGGATTGTGCGGGGTCTCCGGTGCCTGCAGGACGCCCTTGCTGGTGAACTCCTGCACCTGGTCTGCCGTGTAGCCTAAGCCCTCCAGGATCTCTTGGTTGTTCTCGCCCAGATCTGGTGCGCGCTTGTACTCCGGCTTGAAGTTGGACATGGTGAACGGAAGGCCGATGGTCTTGAACTTGCCGCGCGCGCCGCCCTGATCGATCTCAGGGATGGTGCCGTCGGTGGTGAGGTCCGGATCATGCTCAAGCTCATACCAGTCAAGCACGGGGCCCACAGGCACGCCAGCAGCGCCTAGCTTGTCAGTCAGCTCGAACTTGTCGTACTGCTTCGTGTACTCTTCGATGATGGGGTACAGCTCCTTCTTGTGCAGCTGACGGTTCTCCCACGGGGTGAACTTCGGATCGGTTGCCAGCTCAGGCTTGCCGATGGCGTCGCAGAGCTCCTTGAAGCCCTTCTCAGAGTTCTGGACCACGATGTAGACGTAAGCATTCGGGTCAGTCTCCCAGCCCTTCGCCTTGTAGCACCAGCCGATGACCTGGCCGCCTTCGGTGTTCTCTGCGCGCGGGATGGCCTTGCCCCAGTTGAAGTCTGGGTAGACCTCGTAGTGCGGTAGCGCACCCAGGTTGTCCAGCATGATCTGGTCACGGAGCTTGATGCGGCAGAGGTTCAGCACTGCGTTCTGCATTGACTGATACACGTAGCAGCCCTCGCCGGTGTGTTGGCGCTGCACCAGCGCTGACAGGATGCCGATCAGGAAGTGCATGCCGGTGTTGGAGTCCCCCAGTGCGGCCGCTGACTGGGTTGGGATGTTGAACGGATTCTCATTCCAGCCAGTGGTTGACGCGGCGCCACCTGCTGATTGCGCCACAGGCTCGAACGCCTTCACGTGTGCGAAGCGGCTGCCCTGGTTGAAGCCCTTGAGCGATGCCATGATGCACTTCGGGTTGATCTTGTGGACGACGTCCCAGCCGAAGCCCAGCTTCTCAACGTCTCCAGGCCCGATGTTCTCGCAGAAGATGTCTGCGTCTTTCAGCAGTTTGGTCAAGATCTCCTTGCCCTCTTCGGTCTTGACGTTCAGCGTGAGGGACTTCTTGTTCGCGTTCAGCTGAAGATAGTAGACGCTCCAAGAATCAGCGATGTCCAAGAGCTCCGTACGGGTTGGGTCACCACCGGGGCGCTCGATCTTGATCACCTCAGCGCCCATCCACGCCAAGAATTGCGTGCAAGACGGGCCAGATTGGACCTCTGTCCAGTCGATGACCTTGATGCCGGCAAGAGGTGCTGTGTTGGTTGCATCTGCCATGTTCGCTCCTTTTACGTTCGCGTCGTGCAATGTGATGGCCTGAATATAGGTTTCGAACTCACCGAACTCGGACCCCAACCCGGATTGCCACTGAAGTGCGGAACGAATGTTTAGCAGCTGTTACTGCACAGAGCCCATAGCTAGTGCAGAATTCCTTCGGAAACAGTTGGGTAGCTATGAGACGCTGACGTCTATATATGTGCTGACAGGTCATATAGTCAGGTCAACGACATGAAGCCTAAATGGAGGAGCGCTGAATGAGGAAGGGGATGGCGAAGACGGGACGGCTGCTTTGCGCGTGCTTGCTTGTTGCAGGCATGTCATTCGTGGCGTTGCCCGCTTTCGCAGACGACGGGAACACTGAAGGGAACACTGAAGAGACAGCGGCGAAGGCCGCCTCGGTGAACGGGGTTGATTACGACACGCTGCCGGATGCCGTTCACGCGGCGAAGGCCGGGGACACCATCACCATGCTTGCTGATGAGGATCTGACCGGCGCTGGCACGCTGAACATAGAGGGGATGACGCTTGACCTTGCAGGGCACACCATCTCCGCGAAGAACTTCACGCTGATATTCACCGGTAGCAACGCAACCATCAAAGATGGAAGCTTCAACTCGCTTGGTGGCGCGTACGGGCTCTTCTATGGGGACAACCCCTCTTCAACGAATGTGCTGCTGGAAGATCTGAACATCACCGGCGGCATCAACATCTTCGACGCCAGCGTCACGCTCAAGGATGACACTGTGGATGCCGCGGCGGCAGATTCCCCGTATTACGCCGTCTGGGCGGACGTGAATTCGCGCATCACCATCGAAAGCGGCAGCTATAAGTCGAACGGAGCCGCTGTGCTTGGGCTCACCACGGCTCATGAGGGTGCGCCTGAGTCGGTCATGAACGTGGAAGGCGGGGACTATTTCACTGACAGCTCCCCCATGGTGCTCACCGGCAAGGATAGGTACACGCCAACCATCACTGGGGGCACCTTTCCAAGCGCGGACGAGGTCTCCAAATACATCCCGGATGACTATCTGATCCAGAGCGAAGGCGATGGGCGCTTCATCGCGAAGGCGAAGGAGACCGACCAGGCCGCAGATCATCCATCTGACCAGTCAACTGACCGATCCTCCGAACAACCCGCATCATCTGCAGGTTCTCAGGAGGAGCAGGATGCCACCAGCTCTCAAGCATCCGTCACTGAAAACGCTACGGCACGATCCTCAACCACCAACGCCGCTCCCATTCATGTGGCACAAGCACCCCAGACAACCCAGACAGATGCCTCCCCCGCTCCGGCATCAGCTAAGGAGCCGCTTGAGCCCACTCCCATCGAGGTGAAGTCAAGGGAACACACTGGCAATGAAGCTGCCGTTGCCTCTGAGCAGAACGCAGCTTTGGGAGATAGCTCAGGGATCATCATCGCGCTAGGCATAGTTGCTGCCGCATTCGCAGTTGGCGGGATAGCTTGCCTGCTGGTCTTCCGCAAGCGTCGCGCCAAGGCCTAGGCGCCCCCACATCCCTGTTGCCCCTGAAAAGGCTTACGGGATGTAGGCACGATGTGCCTACATCCCGCTTCATTCATAGCGGCCTTTAACTTCTTGTTCCGCCGTTCTTGACGAACGGCGGAATGAATTGACGCTGCGGCTCCGAAGGGAGCCTCGCTGTCTTTGCCTGACCTGAGTCTCTTTTCAATCCCACTTGTCGCTCTGCTTGTCCTGCTGCGCCCTCTTGGCGCTTGCCCTTGGTAATGTGTCGCGGGCAAAGAGCTTGCCCGCTCCATTTACTGCGGCCTTTAACATCCCGCATTCGCTTTCGCGCTCATGCGGAATGTAGCGGCCTTGGTGGCTCCCTTTCTTGTGGGCGCTTCCATTGGAAGCGCAGCTACCTGAGAGCCCGAAGGACGGGAAGGTAGCGAAATGAGGGTGGCAGCCCGAAACACCCGGCTAGTTGATCTGCGCTAGGCTAGGTGGCCTGGGCTGATGCTGGCATCCGGGTGTTCGCAGGCTATCGCCTGCGTTACGCATTGCTGGCGCAATGCTGCGTCTCCAATGGAGACGCCCACAGGTAAGGGATTGGGACATAGTTACGCACGCCAGCAGTCAGGGTTGTTGCGTTGCGGCACGCCACAATAACGGTGACGTGCCCTACGTCAACCAGAAGAATCGGTTCCAAGTTGAGAGCGTATTCAATCTGAGAGACGGTATCTGGTGGACGTAGGGCAAGGCACCGCATTTGTGCCTTGCCGCCCATTGGCAAGCTAGAACGCTAACGTGCGAATGCGCCTGCAACCCTATATATGACCAAAAAGATCAATGACATTAAGCACGGGGAAGTGTCATTGACCTAATTGCTCATAATTAGGTCGATGACATCAAGGCCGTTATGAATGAAGCGCGGCGCAAGCCGCGTAATCCGGACCGAGCGGAGCGAGGCCGAAGGATGAGGAAGGTTAGGCGAAGGGACATGCAGGTTCAGCCTTGAGCCGCCGAGTTTTCGGAGGGGTCCCGTCAGGGGTCCCGACGAAAACGGCGATGCCTCCCCTACTCACTGGCGGCGAAGCATGCGATGGCTGGTACCCGAGCGTTTCCGAAGGCAAGGTCGAATGTGGTATATCCAACCACATTCGACCGCCAGCCTGAGGCCTAGCGAGGGTGCCGGCCATCGCAGGCGAGCAGGGTGAGGGTTGGAGCCGGATATGACCGGATTGATGTCTTGCGCCAGGCTAGGTTGCCTGAGCTGTTGCTGACATACGGGTGCTCTTGCCCTGTCGGGCAAGTTACGCATTGCTGACGCAATGCTGCGCTTGCAATGCAAGCGCCCACACATGGGGAGGGAGATACTGTGCTTGCAATGCAGCCACCCACCGCAGAGGACAAGTTGAATAGGTGGCCGGAAGGCCACCAAGGCCGCTACTTTGCTTGTGCTTGCACATGCAAAGTTAAAGGCCGTTATAAAAGTGCACAGGCATGCTCTTTGCCTGTGCAGCACTTTTGGGGCAACAAGGAAGCCAGAGTTGCAGGTTGAAGAGGTGGCCGGAAGGCCACCAAGGCCGCTACATGGGTGTGAATGAAATGAACAACCATGTTAAAGGCCGCAATAAAAAGAGCGGGCACATCGTGCCCGCGACACCGGATCATGGCAGCAAGGCTGCAGGAGCATCTGGTTCAAGGCCGTAGTAAAAGTGCATGGGCGTACCCTTCGCCCATGCAGCATTTTTGGGGCAGCAAGGGTGCAGCAGCAAGCCGCCTAGTCCCGGCGGCGGAGATACAGCACAGAGCCTGCGAACAGGGCGCCAGCGGCTGCGATCAGGAAGAACGCGCTGATGTCTGGCAGGAGCGTGTCGCCCGTTTGAGAGAGCTTCTCATTGCTACCATTACCATTGCCACCGCCATTGGACGTGCCTCCGTTATTGCCGCCCCCATTGGAGGTTCCGGCATTCGAAGAGCCCGATGAGCTGCTGCTTGAACTACTGCTGGACGAGCTGCTATCGGAAGATCCACTGCTGCTAGAGCTGCTGTCGGAAGAAGAATCATCGCCGCTAGAAGATGAGGGAGGCTCATCCTCATCAGCGGTCATATCCAATGACACTATAGGAGCGGTTCCGAAGTGGCCGCCATCCACATTCTGGATGCCATACACTCCTACGGTCTTCGTGTTGGTTGGCACCGTGAGCACGCCAAGCACCATGGACTCGTCAGCGGACAACGGAGACAAGCCATTCGACACCACCAACACCAGCCGCGCATCCTTGTCCACAGCCTCTGCAACAGGAAGCGCTACAGCTGCCTGCGAGAACTGGAAGGTGGCGCCGCCTAGCTCCAAGTCATTCGCAGCAAGCGCGCCCAGTTCGATGGACACTGAATCATTCGTGCTAGCGGCGTGGTAGGTCACCTGCACCTTGTTCGCCGCGATCTTCTGCAATGTCACGTCATCAGCAGTAGCCGCAGCGAACGCCGCCTTCGGCATCAGGAGCACGCACGCTGCAAGCACGATGGCCGCCAGAGCGGCAACGAGGAGGCTTGCGGTCCTCTTAGAGCTCATGGTGTCATGCATTCTCATCCAGACCACCTACATCCTCTTCTCATTGCTTGGCTTCACAGCTTCCACGGAGTGCACCTGCGCCGTCTCATCAGGCACGGCAGAGCCTCCAACAGAGCCCAGCGCAAGCGCGCTGGCATTCAGCGCCTTCGCAGCAGAGCCATCAGGCAGCGCGCCGATCACATCTATCTCAGCGATGCCGATGGGCTCATCTGCAGCAGTGTCCAGATCGGTGATGCGCAAGTAGTTCGCGTTCACCATGCTGATCTCAGAGCCGTCCTCAGCATCTGTTGGCATGACCATGGACTTCGTGAAGTACACGGTGACGCTCTTGGAGCCTTCGAACGTCTCCGGCTCTATCACCTTGTAGCCTACGCTGGTCCACGTCTTCCCGTCTTGGCTCACCTGCACCCAAAGGCGCTTGAACGTGGCGGCAGCGTCCGCCGTTGGGAAATAGCGGATGCCGCAAGCGTCCGTTGGCTTGCCAAGGTCGATGGTGACAGAAGCGTAGTTGCCGCTTGAAGCCGCCGTTGCAGGCATCAGCTCAACGTCAGCATTCACACGATCCTCTTCGCCAACAGAAGCCTCAACCGCCAGGTCATCGGAGAGCAAGCTCAAGCGCTCGCCGGTGTATGCGGTGTCTATGCTGCCGTCTATCATGGCAGAAGCATCGTCGTTGCTTGCCATGGTGGAAGACGCCGTCCAGTATGCCTTGTCCAGATTGCGAGCGTAGGTTGCCTCAGCCTCGCCCGCAAGCGTGACGTCGGAGATGCTCAGCGCCAAGTCGATCGCGCGAACATAGTAGGTCACCGTCTGCCCATTGCCGCTGGTGAGCCTGTCAGTGAACACGCTCTGCCCCACCGGCACGAAGCCGATGACCTGTCGCGTGGACTCATCATCGCCGATCTGGCGAAGCACCTCATAGCCGCGGATACCGGATGCGTTGATGCCGTCCTTGAGACCGATCCCGGAGATGGTCATGATCCCATTCTCAGGGCCGGAGACCGTCACGTTCGCAGAGACCGCCTGAGAGCTTGGCTGCACCTCAGCAGACGGGTTGATGCGCGAGGAATCAGAGATGTACTGCGTTGCGCGCGTCTCCTCAGAGAACGTCCCTGCATAAGTGAGGGTATCTTGCACAAGCGGGATGCGCCAAGCAGCGAAGAAGCCGGTCAGGTCATGGCCTGTGGCCGCGCTTGCAAGGCGGGCGAACGCGTCGTCATGAGCAAGCGCCTGCTGGCCTGGCTTCGTCACTTCAAGGCCACTGATATCCAGGCCGCTGGGCTGCTTGTCCGGGTTCCTGACCCAGGCGCTCATCTTGGCGTAGATGGAGCCGCTGAACTGGTCAGCCGCGCTTCCGTACACCGTATATGAGTAAGAGGTTGGAGCGTCGTATGCCAGGTGCAGCTGCCAGAGGATGGCCGCATTCAGCCCCTCCGGCAAGTTGTCTATGGCAGCAGGGTTGCCGCTTCCGGCAACGCGGCCATATAC
This sequence comes from uncultured Eggerthellaceae bacterium, assembly GCA_910588435.1. Classification (GTDB taxonomy): domain Bacteria; phylum Actinomycetota; class Coriobacteriia; order Coriobacteriales; family Eggerthellaceae; genus MGBC163016. Next base: position 12,035 of record CAJUPL010000027.1, read on the forward strand.
GTAGTCGTAGTTGAAGTGCTGCGCCTGCTGGCCGCTGCCCAAGATGTCCTTATCCTTGGATGTCACCATCTGAGCGCCGAAGTCACCCAGAGAGCCAAGGAACCTATAGTCAGCCGTGAAGACCGCCTTCGACACCAGCAAGCTGAGATCCCAGCTGTAAGTGGTGCCCTGCGCGTACTTCCCGCCCCTCTCATCAAGCGTTGGTGACACGCCCAAGCCGCGCGCCAGAGCAGAGTCAACAGCGATGCAATCCTCCATGGTCACGCCGCCCACCGTGTTCTCAACCTTGGCGAAGCGGAAGTTGATGCGTCCGCTGGGCAGGTCATTGTTGGTGCCATACGTGGCAACCATATCGGCATTCGCGGGGTCATCAACGTCGAACAGGCCAGCTTGCTGGTACAGGATGGAGATCATCTTGTCAGTGAACTCCAAACCCGTGGCGAACGCGTTCCCCGCGTTCACGCCGCCGGCCGCGGACTCATCAAGAGCCTCTTTCACGTACGACGCAGGGATGGAGATCAGCGCCTTGTCCGTCATGATCTCAGTTGCATCAGCTATGCAGGAGCCTTTCGCGAATGAGCTCGTGTGCTCCCCGTTAGAGTGCAGCGTTGACAGCAGCTCAACGTATTCTGAGAGCTCCTCTGCGTACGCGGCGCCCGCGGTGCGGATCTCCTCGAAGCTCATCTTGCCGGCCAGATCCAGGACGGGCACCTCTTGCGCGCCTACCACCTTGATCTCATAGGCAGCATTGTTGGCCTTCGTGTTCTCTATGTAGAGCGCGCCGCCCTTCTCAGCCTGCGTGGAGTCAATGGTTGGCATGGTCACCTTGTTGACGCCAACCTTGAGCGGGCCGAAGCTGATCTTGTCCATGTACTTGGTGGAGGAGCCGTGATGCTGCGCCGCCACCAGCTTCAGGTTAGCCGGGCTTCCCTGCGTAGCGCCGTTGAGCCCACCGACTGGCGTGACGTACACGTGCACGGAGTCACCCGACTTCGCCACCGCACCAAGCGGCTGCAGCGTGTTCACGCCGCGCACCAGCTGCGTCTGCCCATAGATATCTGAATGCGTGGTGACCACGCGTGCCGTCTGCGCCTTGAGCAGGCTCTCCGCCGCATCAAGCTGATCCAGTAGCTCAGACAGGTTCCAATAATGCTCAGCCTCATGGCCCTCAGGCGCGTTCTGGCCCTTCGTTGACTCAGCATCGGTGGCTTCCACCATGCTGCGAATGGATTCGATCTGCGCCATGTCCACGCCGGAAGCCAGCTCGGTCAGGGAGTCTTCGGCGAAGAGCGAGTTCACCTTCGCCTGCAGGCTCTCGCCCTCATACACTGCCACCTCGGAGAACGTGACCGGCTTGCCGCCCGTGCGGACGAACGTGATATCAAGCTGGGTAGCGTTCTGGATGGTGCGCGGCAGCGTTGCCATGACCGTGTTCTTGGCCAGGCCGTCAGTGCCGTCCATGCGCGGCACCTCATAGGCGATCTTGAGCCCATTGCTGGCGGAGAACGTCTCACCAGACTGAGTGGTGGGATGCATGCCGGACTTCACGCGCAGGATGACGTCTTCTATCTCATCTGCGAAGCCTGCGCTCAGGCTAGTTGAGATAGCAACCTCCGTCACGCTCTTCGTGCCTGCGAACTTGATGGAGATGCTGTTGTCGAACGTGGCGTTCGTGCCGCCTGCGCCCTCGGGCACTGTGAAGACGGTGTTGTAGTCACCGTCAACCACCTTCGCGCCCTCTTCCTCGGAGCCATTCGCCGTGACCGATGCGAACACATCAGACGCGGGATATGCGTCAGGATCCTGCACGGCGCGGTTCATCAGGTTGAACCACGGCACCTTGGTGGTGACGAACGTGGTGGTAGCCTTCGACACGTTCACTGGCTTGCCGTCAGCGGATGTGCCGTATTGGTTGGTTGCTGAGATGTAGACCTTGTACTCAACCTCGTTCTCAAGGCCACGGATGGTGTATTCGAACTCACCGTCCGTCATTGGCACGCTGGTGTAGGTGTCTTCCGTGGACTTCGCATAGTACAGCGTGTAGGAGTCCGCGCGGTCAACCGGCTGCCAGGTGACGGTGATCTCCTTGTAGCCCGACTCAAGCGTTGGCGCGGCGGGGCTTTGCGGCGGCTCCGTCAGCTCTGGGGTTGCAGAGACGGAGCTTGACCAGTTGCTCTCCTTGCCATCCTTGCCAACTGACTGCACCACGAAGGTGTAGCTCTCACCGTTCTTCAGCGGCGCGCCGTTGATGGTGGTGACGTCTATGGCGTTGGTGGCCACCTGCTTCATCTCGAAGTCTCCGGTTGCCGTTGACCACTTGACGTTGTACTTGACGGCGTCATCAGCCTCATCCCAGCTGAGCGACACCTTCCCGCTTGACACCGTTGCAACCAGATTCTGCGGGATCTGAGGCGTTGGCAGCTCAGGGGTTGGCTTGTCAGGGTCTTCTGTATCACCAGAGGCTTCCGTGGTGATAGCGTTCAGCTGGATCTGGGTGTTGTCATCGGAGGCCTTCGTGAAGGTGAGCTCCACGTTGTGCACCTTGATGTCTTCGCCGAACTTGATCTCAACCGTGCCGTCTTCTTTGTTGACCTCTATGACAGAGGTAGGCTGCTCCGGGAACTCCAGCGGACCATTCGCTGAGCCCTCATCTGAGAAGCTCAGAGTGAACGTCTTCAAGCCCTCATCCGTCTCCATCTGGAACTTGATGGTGCCAGCAAGCGGCATGCTGTAACCCACGCCGTCGCTCACGGGCGAGTGCAGCGTGAGCTTGTTCATGGCCTTGCCGTTGAAGTCGATGGCCATCTCAGCAGGAAGCCCTTCTGATATGGGAGCCTTCTCAGCGCCGGGCACCGCGTTCACGTTCGGAGTGAGCGTGACCGTCTGACCAGAGCCTGCAAGCAGCCCCTGGATGGCAGCCTTCGCGGCATCACCTGTGAGCACCTGGCCTCCTACCATGACGGTAGTGCCGTCTGGGATCTCCGGCTCAACGGGGGTCTGGCCGCCCTCATCCTTGATGGAGGATGGTTCGCTTGCCTGCGCATCCCTTGCAGCGGCAAGGAGCTCCACGTCCTTCAGCGTGACCCTGCCGTCTGAGAACAAATCGAACTTGGGATCGGTGCTGTTCGCAACATAGGCTTCCGCCATCAAGCGCGCATCAGCCGCATCTATCTTCCCGCTGGAATCCAGGTCACCATAGGGGACGAAGCCGTGCCCCTCATCAGCCATGCTGACGTTCGTGGGCTCATGGCTATCCACCAGTTGATAGGACACGTTGTGGCCGTCTTCGAAAGCGTACGCGTGCGTCAGGGATAAGAAATGCGCGCCGGAGACCTTGATGTCATGGCGGCCTGCGCTGATATCAGAGATGGAGGCCGTCCAGGCAGCACCCGCTTTCGCGAACTGAGCCTCCTTGCCATCCACGCTCAACGTGAGAGGATCTCCCGCGTCCGCCGCATTCTTGATGGCGGCGTCACCCACTGAGAAGAGCGTGACCGTGAGGCTTGCACCCGATGCGTCAGCCTCCGGGATGGGAACCACCTGAGCGCCCTCATCTGCGCTGGAGCCCTCTTCGCCAGCTAGCGGGTCAGAGCCGCCGCTTTCTTGGGAGGCGTCATCGTCGCGGTTCGTGCCGGTGAAGATGCTGATGATGTCATCAATGAGGGAGCCGCCCTCTTCGCTCTCCCCGCTTGCGTCCACATCCTCAAGGCCAGGCTCTGTGTTGAATACAGGGGCCTTCTGCTCCTCTTGGACTGCTGAGCTCTCTTGGTCCTCAGCCTTCACCGGGCCAAGGGCATTCTCAGTCCTAGAGCTTTCGTCTGCTTCTGGAGAAGCGAACGCCATGGCTGGCATCCCGTAAAGGGAGAATGCCAGCGTGAAGGCGCACAGGCTGGATACGATCTTCTTCACTCTCAGACCTCCTGACCTGAGCGCTGCAATGATATGAGCGGGGCGACCACTGCTGTGGACGCACGTTTCCTAAGGTTATAGTTGACCGGATTATAACAACTTGGAAACAGCTCATATGCGCCCTGAACAGGGAAACCCTTCAAGCACACACAAAGACCGCAACCCAGATCGGGTTGAAACCTAGCGGCAAGGCACAAGGACGGTGCGTTGCCCTACGTCAACCAGCAACCAGCTCTCTGGCCAAGCCCGCTTTCAACAAGAGGATTCTCTCAGGTTGAGGCAGGCTACAGGTAGACCCTCTTACGCCAGCTTGGCCTTCCAGCGAGGGACCAGGCCGCCAGCCTCGATGATCTCAGCGATGAACGGCGGGAACGGCTGCGCCTTGAACTCTTCGCCCGTTGTGACATCAGTGATGGTGCCGCTTTCGGTATCAACCTTCACGGTGTCACCATCCTTGATGGCATCCACAGCCTCAGGGCACTCCATGATGGCAAGGCCGGTGTTGATGGCGTTGCGGTAGAAGATGCGCGCGAATGACTTGGCGATGACCGCATCCACGCCAGCAGCCTTGATGGAGATGGGCGCATGCTCACGGGAGGAGCCGCAGCCGAAGTTCTCCTCAGCGACGATGATGTCGCCCGGCTTCACGCGCTCCACGAACGTGGTGTCCAGGTCCTCCATGCAGTGCTTCGCCAGCTCTTGCGGGTCAGAGGTGTTCAGGTAGCGCGCGGGGATGATGACGTCGGTGTCTATATCCCTGCCGTAGCGAAATGCATTGCCTTCGAATTCCATGTGATAGCTCCTTATATGAATGCGGGATCAGCGCTAGATGAGGTCATTCAGGTTGATGTTCAGCGTGCCGCCGAAGAGGCCAGATGGCGCGTCTTCCGGCTCATCATCAGCGGAAGCAACGTCAGCCATGCTGAGGGCGATGGCGCCATCCGTTGCCAGCACGGACGCTTTCGCACTGTTCGCGGGCATCTCCTCACGCGGAGGCAGATCCTCGGGCAGCGCGATGTGCCCGGCAACCGCGCTTGCCGCAGCGATGGCCGGGCTTGAGAGGTAGACCTCAGAGGTTGGGTCACCCATGCGCCCCACGAAGTTGCGATTGGTGGTGGCGATGGCGCGCTCACCTGCGGCCAGGATCCCCATGTACCCGCCAAGGCAAGGCCCGCAGGTGGGAGTGCTGACGGCGCAGTTCGCTGCCATGAAGATGTCCATCAGGCCCTCGTCCACGCAAGCCTGCCACACCGCCTGCGTGGCAGGGATCACGATGCAGCGCACATCTGGATGGACGGTGCGGCCGCGAAGCACCTCGGCTGCCTGGCGCATGTCGCGAAGACGGCCGTTCGTGCAGCTGCCGATCACTGCCTGGTCTATCTTCACGTCGCGCGAGTCAGCCGCGGGGCGCGTGTTGGACGGCAGATGCGGGAAGGAGACGGTTGGCACGATGTCAGCCGCATCAATGGTGATGACCTCTGCGAACTCCGCGTCCGCATCAGAGTAGTACGCCGTGTACGGGCGCTCAGCTCTGCCATCCATGTATGCGCGGGTGACATCGTCAACAGGGATGAGGCCTGCCTTGCCGCCTGCTTCGATGGCCATGTTGGAGATGCTCATGCGCTCATCCATCGGCAGCGCCTCAATGGCAGAGCCCGTGAACTCCATTGCCTTGTACAGCGCGCCGTCAACGCCGATCATGCCGATGATGTGCAGGATCAGGTCCTTGCCGGTGACGCCTTCGGCAAGCTTGCCGTCAACCACGAACTTGATGGTCTCAGGAACCTTGAACCACGCCTTGCCGGTTGCCATGCCAACGCCTGCATCCGTTGACCCCACGCCGGTTGAGAAAGCGCCCAGCGCACCGTATGTGCATGTGTGGCTGTCAGCGCCGATGACAAGGTCTCCCGCGCCAACAACGCCCTGCTCAGGCAGAAGCGCGTGCTCAACGCCCATGCAGCCAACCTCATAGAAGTGGCTGACCTCCTGCTCGCGCGCGAAGTCACGGACGATCTTCGCCTGCTCAGCGCTCTTGATGTCCTTGTTCGGTACATAGTGGTCAGGCACCAGGATGACCTTGTCCTTGTCGAACACGGTGCCGGACACCTCTTTGCATGTGCGAATGGCGATGGGTGCCGTAACGTCATTCGCCAGCACGAGGTCAAGGTCGCATTCGATCAGCTGCCCGGGGCTCACCTCGTCAAGCCCGGCATGCGCGGCCAGTATCTTCTCTGCCATGGTCATGGGACGCGTCATAGCTGCTCCTCTGTATGGTATGTACGCTTGGAATGCTTCGGGATTCTACCACTTGATGCGCATGCTGGAATGCCATCCGTCTCTCTGTGTGAGTTGCTGCATTGCGGCCGCAGCTGCCCCCCACAAGAGTGGGCTGCCACATTGCAGCCCTCCCCAATAGTGGGCGCTTCCATTGGAAGCGCCCACTAGAGGAGTGCGTAATACTGCGTCTCCAATGGAGACGCCCACAGGAATCTTTTAAGGCCGCTGTGAAAGAAGCGGCCCGCTGGGGAGCGGGCCGCTAGCGCACGAATATCTCGAACTGCTCCTACTTCACAACGAGCACGGGCTTGTTCGCCTTCTGGAGGACCGAATACGCAACGGAGCCCAGCATGCCGCGGATGACGCCCATGCCGCGATGCCCCATGGCGATGCAGTCATACCCAAGGTCATTCGCATATGCCACGATGGTGTCGTGCGGGCTGCCGTTCGCGATGGCTATGTCAACATAGGGCACGTCCCCGACGATGTCCGCGATGGCCTTTGAGATCTTGTCCATCTCACGGGCCTCCGCCTCGTCGCCTATCTCAGAGATGGCGGTCATGTCAAGGGAGTCACCAAGGACGCCGCTCATGCGTGATGCGATCTTGAACGTCTCCGCGTTGTAGTCATGCCATTCAACAACGTTCAGCACGGTGACCTTCGGGTCCTCCGCGCCTGCCACCAGCTCTATTGCGCTCTGCAGGGCACGACGCGCGCTTTCGGAATCATCGAATGGGACCAAGACCTTCTGATACATGAGCGCCTCCTATTAGCGTGCAACTTACAATTGGAAGGATACTACTGCATCCCCATCTCGGTCTTCAGGCGCGCCAGATCGTCCTCAACGTCCGCGTCAACGCCCATGGCCTCATACTTCTTCTCAAGCTCATCAGCCTCTGACTTCGGCTGGGTGTTCAGCTCAGACATGGCGTTCGCCTGATCCAGCATGGCATCAGCCTTGGCCTCCATGCGGTCGAACGCTGACATGGCGCCCTCTGCGCGGTCAGACCCAGACGTCATCTTGTTCACCTGCTGCTGTGTCTTGGCAACGGCGGCCTTCGCCTTGATGACCTCCTTGCGCTCCTGCAGCGTGTTGATGTCACTGACAAGCTTGTCATGCATCTGGCGCATCTTGGACGCGTTCTCAGCGGCAGCGGCATATGCGGCCTGCAGCCCCTCGTTCTTGCCCTCAAGCTCCTGCTTCTTCTTCAGGAACGTGCGGGCGTCATCCTCTGATCCTGCAGCCAGCGCCTTGCGCGCCAGGCCCTCGTACTTATCAATGTCCTTCTGGTTGTCATCCAGCATGCGCTTGGTGCGCGTCTCCTCAGCCATGACGGCTGCGGTGGATTCCTTGACCTCAGCCAGGCTCTCCGTGAGGTCACGCATGTACTGCTCGATCATCTTCGACGGGTCTTCCGCCTTGTCCAGAAGATCGTTGATGTTCGCCTTGATGATGGTTGCGAATCTATCCAGTATCCCTGCCATGTTGGCTCCTTTGTCCTTAGGCCGCCGCGGCAGCCATGCCTGATCCATTGCGCGATTGTGCCCTAACTGGCCGCGTTCGCATCCGTCTTTTCCGAACTGTTATCAGCATATTTCTTTTCCAGGTCAGCCAGTTTCGGGTCACCGAACTCCTCCAGCGGCTTGGAGAGGATCTCCTGCGTGCGCTCACGTTCGCGCTGCTCATGCAGACGCTTGCGCCTGAGCACCAGCGCTATGACTATCACGACGATGACCACGCCACCCGTGACGGCGACCGTAATGTATGTAGGTGCGTTGCGCGCCGCATCCGTTGACATGATGCGCTGGCCCGTCTCTTCGAATGTGTTCGCGAATATCTGCTCCTCCGAGAGGCTGAAGTCGTAGTAGTTCGCATCCAGGTAGTCCTGGAAGATGGAGAGCGCTTCCGAGTCAAGGACGCCCTTGGCCTGCGCGCCCACCGTGTAGCCTACGTTGAAGGAGCCGGCGTCGTTGTCGCAGAAGAAGACGACGAAGTGCGCCTCATCTGGCATGTTCTCGTCGTAGAATTCCTCCGACATCCGCGTGAGCTCAGCTTGGGAGCGGACTGACGCGTTCGGCAGTATATAAAGGTAGGGCTGCACGCCCGTGTCCATGTAGAACTGGCGCATGCCGGATTCCAGCGCCTTGGCATTCGATATCCAGCTGCCCTCGTCTGTGAAGTATGGGGTCTCCTGCGCGCTGCCTTGCGGAAGCGCCGTGCGCTCAACGGTGGATTCGGTGTTGGTGCTGGCAGACGTGCAGGCACCGCCGTCGATCACGGCCACCAGGATGGCGCAGAGCATCACGCACGCTATGACCACCATGATGGTTGACAGGCAGCCTTTGCCGCCGCTGTTGTCATAGCCGTTGTTGTTGCCGTTGCCTCCGTTGTTGCCGCCACCGGAGCCGGAGCCGCCGCCTGAGCCACCGCGAGAGCCGCTCAATAGGTTACCCAAGATGAAGCCATTCAGGAAGCCGCCGCCATAGGAGGGACCGCCGAACCCGCCGCCGTGGCTAGGTCCAGCTGACCTGCCTCCGCCGCCAAAGCCTCCAAAGCCGCCTCCCGAGCCGCTGAAGCCGCCTGATGAGCGGCCGCCACCGGAAAAGCCACCTGAGAATCCGCCTCCGCCGAAACCGCCGCCGAAGCCTCCCCCGCCTGCTGAACGTCCCATCGTTCCACCTTCCAAGATGCCGAATACGGCTGGCTCCATTGTTGCACGTGTTCCCGCCACCCCCTCCGCATTGTCATCCATCCGTTGCAGCCATTCCTCTATATATGACCAAAAAGGTCAATGACACTGCCCCGTGCTTAATGTCATTGACCAAAATGGTCATAATTAGGTCATCGAAAGGTGCGCATCTCACTTGCTGGCCCAAAAGTGTGTCGCAGGCAAAGAACGCCCGCTCCATTTACTGCGGCCTTTAACATCCCTCATGTCGCTCACGCTCATGCGGAATGTAGCGGCCTTGGTGGCTCCCTTTCTTGTGGGCGCTTCCATTGGAAGCGCAGCTACCTGAGAGCCCGAAGGGCGAGAAGGTAGCGAAATGAGGGTGATAACCCGAAATACCCGGATAGATGATCTGCGCCAGGCTAGGTAGCCTGGTCTGGGGCTAGCATCCGGGTGTTCGCGGACTGGCGTCCGCGTTACGTTGCACTAGCGTGCAACTGCGGCTGCGATGCAGCCGCCCACATGAGGGGGCAATGCAGCCGCCCACAGGATAGGAGTTGCTACAGGTATGCGTACGCCAGCAGTCTGGGTTGTTGCGTTGCGGCACGGCATGAGAGCGATGTCGCCCATTGGCAGGCGGGATCACTAGCGTGCGAATGCGTCCGCAACCCCTATATATGAGTAAAAAGGTCAATGACATTAAGCACGGGGAAATGTCATTGACCTAATTAGTCATAATTAGGTCAATGACATCAAGGCCGCTACTTTGAACAGCAACAATGCTGTTCAAAGTAGCGGCCGTAATAAAAGGAGCGGGCACAACGTGTCCGCGACACCGGACCGAGCGGAGCGAGGGCGAAGATTCGGTAGGTTTGGCAGGTGACGGCCCTCTGGTTCAGCCTTGAGCCGCCGAGTTTTCGGAGGGGTCCCGAAAGGGGTCCCGACGAAAACGGCGATGCCTCCCCTACACACCGGGGGCGAAGCATGCGATGGCTGGTACCCGAGCGTTTCTGAAGGCAAGGGCGAATGTG
>CAJUPL010000028.1 GCA_910588435.1 uncultured Eggerthellaceae bacterium
TATTCATGTTCCATGAATAGAAGTAGCGGCCTTGATGTCATTGACCTAATTATGAGCAATTAGGTCAATGACACTGCCCCGTGCGCAATGTCATTGACCTCCTGGGTCATATATTGGGCTGCAACCGTATCCTTCGGCCTCGCTTCGCTCGGTCCGGCTTACGGGATGCGTTGCATCCCGCTTCATTTAACACGGCCTTTAACATCCCGCATTCGCTTTCACGCTCATGCGGAATGTAGCGGCCTTGGCGCGCTTACGTGCGCCTTTTCGGCTGATCACTCAGACCTGCTCATGCGCGCTCCCGCTAACCAATGGGCGGCAAGGCACAAGATCGGTGCCTTGCCCTTCGTCCACCAGAGGCTCAATCTCAGGTTAGACCCGTTATCAACAAGAGAGATCTTTCTGGTTGACGTAGGGCGCACCATCGTTCTCATGGCGTGCCGCAATGCGGCAATCCTGAATGCTGGCGTGCGCTAGATAGCTTCCACCCCTTACCTGTGGGCGGCTGCATCGCAGCCGCAGTTGCACGCCAGTGCAACGTAACGCGGACACTAGTCCGCGAACACCCGAAAGCCAGCCTCAGCTCAGGCCATCTAGCCTGGCGCAGACCAACCATCCGGGCGGTTAGGCTCGCTACCCTCATAATGCTCTCTTCCCACCCTTTGTGCTTCCATGCATCTGCGGCAAGCGATGCGAACGCAAGCAAGATATTTGCCGTTCACCTAGCTGGTACGTCCGTTCAACAATGAAGGCATCCTGCATCGATGGTGAAGCACATGGTTCATCGCTGATGAAGGCTCGTCATAGAGAAGCGGTTCACCATTGATGCATGCTATAGCAGGAGGTTCTCTTTGCGGAGGATGCGCGTGGGCTCTAGCATCCCTCTTCGCCTTTTCGCCTGATCCCGACAAGAGGATGAGGTGCAACTGAATATGACTTCTTTCATGGAATCGTGCTCATGCAATGGCATGCAGCCTACAGGCGTGGTGAGCAAGAAGCGCATTTCAAGACCTGAAGCTTTGAGCATGCTGTTGAAGGACAGGAAGGTCCCAAGGTTCATCGTTGCCCCGGAAGGGTACGGGAAGACCCACGTGGCCTTCGAATACGCCTCCATGATGTTCGCCTTCAAGCACGTCTTCTGGGTGAGATGCTCATCGCCCTGCTACTTGCGGGACCTGGATGCTGGGACCATCCTTGAGGACATGATGCAGATAGACAGCGAAGCTGCGCTGGTGATCTTCGATGGGCTGCCTCACATGGACCCTAAGAGGGTGGAGGAGATGTCGGGGTTGATGGATGCGCTCCTAGATCACGGATGCGAGGTGATGGTCACATGCCAGCCCACAGCGGATTGCTTCTCGCGCGCCCAGCTTGACAGGATATGCATCTATGCAGCCGACCTCATGCTGTCTGACCTTGAAGTGGACGCTCTGGGGCTTTCGGATAGGCCGTTCTCGAAGATCCCTTGCATAGCCTGGGGTGAAGAAGGCGAAGCGTACCTCTTGCGCGAATGCGCGAAAGAGGTCATGCCCTCTGAGCTCAAGGCGGCGCTGTTCCTCATGATGGTGCTCAATGATGGCAGCGCCGCTGATGCGCTCTCTTGCTTGGAGAAGAAGAAGGCGGATGAGGCATGCAAGGTCATAGAGCGTCACTACACATTCATCGGCCTTGACCTTGGCTCAGGCTCATTCAGCACCCTGAGCTTCAAGGTGTCAGAGCTCAAGGCCAAGTTCATGAAGACCCTGGCAGATGTGAGCGCCTGCACAGCATACGAGCGTGCAGATGAGCTGGTCTTCAGCATCGTTGAGATGCTGATGGATGCGGGAGAGGCATCTCGCTCAGAGGAGGTGCTCACAGCCTACGCCACGCAAGACGGTGCCATAGCATGGCTCTCAGAGAACGGATGGAGGTACATCTGGGAAGCTCAGCCTCTCGTTGCCAAGAAGGCGCTGGGAGCTGCCTACAAGGGGAGGGGGTTGAGCGGCGAGGCAAGCTTGATGTCCGCTTGGGCAAGCTGGTCCCTCTCTGATGAGAGAGGTGCCATCTCGCACTGCAAGAAGGCCATAAGGTCTGCCGCTAGCGCTGATGTCACGATAGGGGCCCTTGCCACCATGGCTGCCATCAAGCGCCAGGGCATGGACCCTGAGCTTGCCCTTGAGCTGTCAGACGCGCTCAGGAGCCGTCCAAGCAAGCTCACTGAGGCAGAGCTCAGGTGCAAGATCTCTTGGACCGCATTCGCAGCTGCATGCTTGCCGCTGACAGTGGGGGATCACCTGGATGCCCCGGGCTGGGGCAAGCTTGAAGAGGGAGCATCTTCGAATGGCGCTGAGGGCATCGCATGCTCGAACGCGCTTGGCATGGCGGCCATGTTCGATCTGGATTCTGATGCTGCGCTTGATGAGGGCGCAAGGAGGAGATCGGTCTTGCAGATGGTGGCCGCCTTGTTGCGCAGGGCATCGGCTGCTTCGCGCGATGCAGGATGGCAGCTATTGCCCATGACATGCTGCATGCATAAGACGGTGCTGCTTCCAGCAGAGAGAGCGGCTCTCTCAGATGCGGCCTCCAGTGATCTGTTGCGTGATATGAGCAAGGCTGCTTCGCGACTCACGCGCCAGTCGCATGAGCTGGCTCATCGAAGAGAGCTTGCTGCAGAGAAGAGGGAGGCCTTCGAAGCCTCTCATCCCGATCCCTTCAGGAAGATGGCGCCGCGTCCAGCGGTATCGGTGAGCTCTGTGCCTCAGCTTGAGATCAGGATGTTCGGTGGGCTTGAGGTGAGCATAGATGGGAAGCTGGTGGACCCACGGCTGCTGTCCAGGAGGAAGACGCGCACGATGGCATCAGCCCTTGCATTGAACAAGGGCCAAGAGATGAGCCGTGACAAGCTCTGCTCTGTTATCTGGCCCCATGTCACGTATGAGGAATGCAAGAACAGCTTCTACTCCATATGGGCGTCCTTGAAGCGAGCGCTCTCCTATGAGGGGACATGCCCGTATCTGATCAGGACGCAGACAGGATGCAGCTTAGATGCGCGATACCTGGCAACAGACATGGAGGATTTCGAACACGTCTGCTCGTCTCTCGTCTTCGGGAGTGGGGATATGCGCTCATGGGAGGAGACGTATGCGAAGGTGACGGATGCCTACTCAGACATCCTGCTTCCGTATGAGAGGGAGAACCCATACATCAACAGCATCCGCGAGAGATGCGAATCCATGATGGTGGATGGGCTGATAGCTGCAAGCTCTAGGCTGCTCGATGCTGGAGAGGTCACAGGCGCGCTCTGGTTCTCTCGCGAGGCTCTCAGGCGCAATGATAGGCGTGAAGACGTCTACATCTCATTGGTGGAGGCGCAGATCGAATCCAACCAGAGAGGGCCTGCCCTTGAGACCTACTTCAAGTGCAGGAAGTTCCTGACAGAGGACCTGGGGATAGATCCATCTCCCAAGCTCGTGGGGTTGTACAGATCCATAATCGAATACGAAGAAGCCATTTGAGCCATGGAGAAACGTTGCACGCCCTTAACGTTTCATGCGCGCCTGTATTAGAATGCATGTTCGTATGCATCAGATCATGAGACGCGCCAGATGATGATCTTGGCGCTCTAGGGAAAGACGAAGACTATTTCATATGGGATTCCTATCTAAGCTCTTCACAGCAGGTGAGGGAAAGCAGCTCAAGAAGTACCAAGCCAAGGTGGATCAAGTCAATGCCTTGGAGCCGAAGATGCAGGCCATGTCAGATGAGGAGCTGTCTGGCATGACGGAGCGCCTTCGGGAGCGATACAAGGCGGGGGAGAGCCTAGATGACCTCCTGCCAGAGGCGTTCGCAGCAGTGCGCGAAGCAAGCGTGCGCACCATCGGCCTTCGGCACTTCGATGTGCAGCTGATAGGCGGCATGGCTCTGAACGCCGGTGAGATAGCCGAGATGAAGACCGGCGAAGGCAAGACGCTGGTGTCAACGCTTGCGGGATACCTGAACGCCATCCCGGGGCACAACGTCCACATAGTCACGGTCAATGACTATCTGGCCAAGCGTGACTCCCAGTGGATGGGGCAGATATACGAGTTCCTGGGGATGAAGGTGGGCCTCATCCAGAACGGCATGAAGCTCAAGGACAAGGTCCCTGCATACAAGGCAGATGTCACCTATGGCACGAACTCGGAGTTCGGCTTCGACTACCTCCGTGACAACATGGTGGTGCGCGCTGAGGACAGGGTGCAGCGCGGTCATCACTTCGCCGTCGTTGACGAGGTTGACTCCATCCTGATCGACGAAGCCAGAACGCCGCTCATCATCTCCGGCATGGGCAGCCAAGCCGCAGAGACCTACAAGAGGTTCGCCGCCGTCATGCCGCGTCTCAAGCTGGATGAGGACTTCCAGATGGATGAGGCGAAGAAGACCATCAACGCTACCGAGCAAGGCCTAGACCGCATAGAGAACATGCTGGGCATAGAGGACATCTATGCAGACCCTTCAGCTCAGTTGGCGAATCATCTGCAGCAGGCCTTGAAGGCGGAGTTCCTGTTCCACAGAGACGTGGACTACGTGGTGGTGGACGGCGAAGTGAAGATCGTTGATGAGTTCACTGGCCGCATCATGGAGGGCAGGCGCTACTCAGAGGGCCTGCATCAGGCCATCGAGGCGAAAGAGCACGTGAAGGTGCAAGAGGAGAGCCAGACGCTTGCAACCATCACGCTGCAGAACTACTTCCGTCTCTACGATAAGCTCTCTGGCATGACCGGCACGGCAATGACAGAGGATGCAGAGTTCCGTCAGATCTACAAGCTTCCCGTGTTCGCCATCCCGCCGAACCGCCCCGTTCAGCGCGATGACAGGAATGACCTCGTCTACAGGACGGTGGACGCGAAGTTCAATGCGGTGGCAGATGACATCGCAGCAAGGCATGCAACTGGCCAGCCATGCCTCATAGGCACCGTCTCCATCGAGAGCTCTGAGAAGCTCTCCCGCTTGCTTGACAAGCGCGGCATCCCCCATGAGACGCTGAACGCGAAGCACCATGAGCGCGAGGCTCATATCGTTGCTCAGGCAGGACGGATCGGCGCTGTCACCATCGCCACCAACATGGCAGGCCGCGGCACCGACATCATCCTAGGCGGCAATGCGGACGTGCTGGCTGAGGACATCTTGCGTGAGCGCGGATTCGATCCGGACGCTCCAGAATACGATGAAGAGGGCCAGCCGAACCCTGATTTCGCAGAGCCGGAGGAGCGTGAGCGCGCTCTTGCGGATGCTGAGGAGATCTGCAAGGCTGAGCAGGAGACGGTCTTGGGTCTTGGCGGCCTTTGTGTCATAGGCACAGAGCGCCATGAGTCAAGGCGTATCGACAACCAGCTCAGAGGCCGTGCTGGCCGTCAGGGAGACCCTGGCATCACTCAGTTCTACCTGTCATTGGAAGATGACCTGATGCGCCTGTTCGGCGGCAACAGGATGGATTCCATCTCCAACATGATGAAGAAGACGGGCCTTGAGGATGACATGCCCATCCAGGCTTCCATGGTCTCCAAGTCCATCGAAGGCGCGCAGCGTCAGGTGGAATCCATGCACTTCTCCGCCAGGAAGAGCGTCCTTGAGTATGACGACGTGATGAACCTGCAGCGCAAGGCCATCTACGAAGAACGCAACGCTATCCTGGATGGCAAGGACTTCATCTCGCGCCTGCCTGAGATCATCTCTGACTCCGTTGACGCTGAGGTGGCGCAAGACCTGGAGTCTGAGGATGCTGCTGAGTGGGACATCAACGCTCTTGAGCTTTGGGCTGCGAACATGAGCGGCAAGCCAGATTTCAAGGTTGATGATGTGGATCATGATGAGGACCCAGACGTCGTGGCAGAGGCCTTGAAGGACTATCTCCAGGCATGCTTTGAAAGCCGCATGGAGGCGCTGGGGCCTGAGGTCATGGCTCATCTGTCTGCTCAGGTCATGCTCCGCATCATAGATGCCAAGTGGATGGCGCACCTGCAGGAGATGGATTACCTGAAGACGGGCATCGGCCTTCGCGCCATCGGTCAGCGCGACCCTCTGGTGGAGTACAAGAACGAGGCTTACTCGGCATTCCAGGCCATGACCGCTGCCATGTACGATGACTTCTTGAGGACGCTCCTCAGGCTAGAGGTTGCCATCAAGCTGAACCAGCCGGAAGAGAAGTCCCCAGATGACCTCCAGTACTCCAATCCAGAAGCTGCCCTTGAGGCCGGAAGCGCTAAGAGCGTGGCAACCAACGCAGCTGCAGCGGCAACCCCAGCAACGCCCAAGCCATCGCAAGGCAAGGCGCAAACAGTGGTGAAGGACAAGGAGGACCCGTTCGCGAACGTTGGCCGGAATGATCCATGCCCTTGCGGCAGCGGGCTGAAGTTCAAGAAGTGCCATGGCAAATAAGGAGATAGAGGCAGCGTCTGCAAGGCTTGCGGACGCTCATGGATACTTGAAGGTGGATGAGCTTCGCGAAGAGGCTGCATCCCTTGACGCCAAGATGGCAGAAGCGGGCTTTTGGGATGACCCTCAAGAGGCGCAGAAGACTTCGAAGGAAGCCTCGGACATCAAGGACACCATATCCGAGTTCGAAGAAGCGGAGGCGAAGCTAGAGGATGCCAAAGCTGCATATGAGCTAGCGGAGGAGGACGAGGCGTTCGCTGAAGAGTATGAGCGCGGCATGGCTGAGCTTGGCCGCATGCTGGACGCCCTTGAGGTGTCATCGTGGTTCTCTGGCCGCTTCGATAGAGGCGGTGCCATCCTCTCCATCAATCCAGGGCAAGGTGGCCTTGAGGCTCAAGACTGGACCGAGATGCTCTACCGCATGTTCCGCAAGTATGCAGAAGGGAAGGGCTGGAAGGTCACCGTGCTGGACCTGGTGCCTGGCGAGGGCATCGGTCTTGATAAGGCCACCATCCAAATAGAGGGCAAGAACGCATTCGGGATGCTCACCTCAGAGGCCGGCGTCCATAGGCTGGTTCGCATATCCCCCACAGATGACAAGAAGCGCAGGCATACCACTTTCGCGGGCGTTGAGGTGCTTCCCATCCTTCCGGATGACATAGAGGTGGAGCTCAACCCCTCAGATGTCCGCGTTGATGTGTACCGCTCATCAGGTCCAGGTGGCCAGTGCGTCAACACCACTGACTCAGCTGTGCGCCTGACGCATCTCCCAACAGGGATCGTGGTCACCTGTCAGAACGAGAAGAGCCAGCTCCAGAACAAGGAAGCTGCGTTTCGGGTGCTCAAGGCCAAGCTCTATGAGATAGAGGAGCGCAAGCGCCAAGAGGAGATAGACGGCCTTCGCGGGGACAAGATGGACAATTCCTTTGGAAGCCAGATAAGGAACTACGTGCTGTATCCCTATCAGATGGTGAAGGACACGCGCACCGGCTTGGAGACAGGCAACGTGGACGCTGTGCTGGATGGTGACCTAGAGGAATTCGTCATCGGCTACCACAAGTGGAAAGCCACGGCATAGCCTCATCTCCTTCATATACAATCCTCCTGTCTTGAAAAGCCGTTCCAAAGGGGTTGCCTTGGATATACAAGATCTTGAGCTTGCCGCATCTGAGATGCGCGAGGACATCATCTCCATGATCGCGAAGGCGGGAAGCGGGCATCCGGGAGGGTCGCTCTCTGCCACGGATATCCTCTGCGCGCTCTATCTGGGCGGTGTCATGGACATATCCGCTGCTGACGCTCAGTCTCCCACAAGGGACAGGTTCATCCTATCCAAGGGGCATGCGGCTCCTGCTCTGTACGCTGTGCTCGCTCAGGCGGGGTTCCTGCCGCGTGAAGAGCTGCTGTCGCTTCGTCAGATCGGAAGCCGCCTTCAGGGGCATCCTGATATGAGGCTGCTTCCGGGCGTTGAGGCATCCACTGGCTCCTTGGGCCAAGGGCTCTCCATAGCCTGCGGCATCGCGCTCGGGCTTCGATTGGACGGCATCTCCTCAACCGTGTTCACGCTCATGGGAGATGGCGAATGCCAAGAGGGTCAGGTGTGGGAGGCAGCCATGTTCGCAGCCCATCAGGGTCTTGATAGCGTTGTGGCCATCGTGGACCACAACGGGCTTCAGATTGATGGCAAGATCCAAGACGTCTGCAGTCCGGAGAGCATCACGGAGAAGTTCCAAGCCTTCGGTTGGAGCACATCCGAGGTAGATGGGCACTCCATCCCTCTTCTGATAGAGGCGCTCAAGGCTGCCAAGGAAGAGCATGCTGGACGTCCGAAGCTCATCGTTGCGAACACCGTGAAGGGCAAAGGCGTGTCATTCATGGAGGACCAGGCAGGGTGGCACGGCAAGGCTCCGAACCCAGATGAGACGAAGGTTGCGCTTGATGAGATAAGGGTGCAAAGGGCAGAGAGGGGGCTTGCATGATCCGCTTTGCAAGCGAAGAGGAGCGCGCAAGCAAGCTTGCCACGCGTGCGGCATACGGGCCAACCCTGATAGAGCTCGCTGATGCAGGCTTGCCAGTGGTGGCCGTTGATGCAGACCTCACAGGCTCCACCACCATCGCGAAGTTCGCAGCTTCAAGCCCTGAGAATGCCAAGCGCGTATTCAATGCAGGGATAGCTGAGCAGAACATGACAGATGTTGCGGCTGGCCTTGCGCTCACGGGCAAGATAGCGTTCACTGGCTCATTCGCTGTGTTCGGATGCGGGCGCGCGTATGACCAGATCAGGAACACCATCTGCTATGCCAATCTGAACGTGAAGATATGCCCCACGCATGCCGGCATCTCCGTTGGCCCTGATGGTGGCACGCATCAGATGCTGGAGGACATCGCTCTCATGCGCGCGCTGCCCAACATGCGCGTGCTGGTGCCAGCTGACCATTCTGCCGCGCGTGCCGCACTGAAGCTTGCAGCCAAGACGTCAGGCCCTGTGTATGTGCGCATGGGGCGTGCTTCGGTTCCCTGCGTTTATGCGTCTGATGTAGAGCTTGAGATAGGGCGCGCCTATGTCCTCAGAGAGGGGACGGACGTGACGATCATCGCATGCGGCGTTGAGATCAAAGAGGCAATGGAGGCAGCGGATATGCTCGCAGCAGAGGGCATCAGCGCCGAGGTAATCGACGCCTTCTCCGTGAAGCCCTTGGACGCTGAGACCATCATCGCTTCTGCTTCGAAGACCGGATGCGTCGTCGTTGCGGAAGAGCACTCGGTGATGGGAGGCCTCGGAGACGCCGTTTCGCAGTGCCTGGTCAGGAACCATCCAGTGCCGTGTGAATTCGTCGGCATGGACGATAGGTTCGGCAAGTCAGGCGCCTTCGAGGAGCTGATGAGCATGTTCTCATTGAATGCGAAAACCATAGCTAAGGCCGCTCGTGCTGCTATGGATCGCAAGCTGAGTGCATAACTGATAGAATAGGCAAGTTGCAGTAGCAAACCAAAGACTGATACGGAGCATTCACTGTGGCAATCGATAGAAACCCGAATGCAGGGGCGGGTGGCAGGCGTGCATCGCATGCAAGCCATGCAGCCGGGGCGCGGCCCCGCAACAAGGCCCAGCTGACAAGCCAATTGACCCAGACGCTTCCTGAGCTTGATGTGGAAGCCACGCGCGCTCAGCTTGGCACCCCGGTCATCACCTTCGATCATGTCACCAAGGTCTATCCAGCGCAGCCGAACAAGCCAGCTCTCTCAGATGTCTCATTGCAGATATATGCAGGGGAGTTCCTCTTCTTGGTGGGGCACTCTGGCTCCGGCAAATCCACGTTCATCAAGCTCTTGACGCGTGAGATCAAAGCCACTCAAGGCCATATATACGTAGCTGACGAAGAGCTCACCACCATGCGCAACTGGCGCGTGCCATACCTGAGGCGCAACATCGGCTGCGTCTTCCAGGACTTCAAGCTCCTCCCGTCGAAGACCGTGTTCGAGAACGTGGCCTTCGCGCTAGAGGTCATCGGCAAGAGCAAGCATGTCGTGAAGACGCAGGTGCCTGAGGTCTTGAGGCTCGTCGGCTTGCAGGAGAAGTTCGGCAAGCTGCCAGACCAGCTCTCAGGCGGTGAGCAGCAAAGGGTGTCCATCGCCCGCGCCATCGTCAACAGGCCGCCGCTGCTCATCTGCGATGAGCCTACGGGAAACCTTGACCCGCAGACCTCGCGAGGCATCATGGACCTTCTTGAGAGGATCAATCGCTCTGGCACTACTGTGCTGGTTGCAACTCATGACCGTGAGATGGTGGACAACATGCGAAGGCGCGTCATCGCGCTAGAGCGTGGCCGCCTCACCAGGGACCAGGATCGCGGGGTGTACGGATTCGATGTCTAGCATTGGCTATTTCTTCAAGGAATCCCTACAGGGATTCGCAAGGAACCTCTCAACGGCTCTAGGTTCCATCATCACCATCTTCCTGTCACTGCTGATCATCGGCGTGTTCTTCGTGGCTGGGACCATGTTGAACAACCTGATGAAGTCAGTTGAGAGCGAGGTCACCATCACGGCATACGTTGCTGACGATGCCTCTGAGGAGGACATCCAGAAGGTGATGGGGGACATCACCAAGCTAGATGATGTGGCGCAGGTCTCATTCACCACCAAGGAGCAAGCGCTGGAGAACTTCTCCAATTCCATGACCTCCAATCCTGAGATCATCGAGCAGCTAGACGGCACCAATCCGCTGCCTGCATCCATAGACATAGAGCTCACGGATCCGCAATCCGTGCAAGCTGTGGCTGACGCCATTCAGGCGAACCAGGACTACGTGAAGATCTCAGAGGACCCTGAAGACCCGGGTGACTCCATCAAGTACGGACAAGGCACCGTTGAGCGCCTGTTCCAGCTTACCAATTACATCCGCTACATCGGCATCGCGCTGATCGCGCTATTGATCTTCATCGCGCTGGTGTTCATCAACAACACCATCCGCCTTGCCATCTTGGCACGTCGCAAGGAGATAGCCATCATGCGCTTGGTTGGCGCGTCGAACGGCTTCATCAGAGGGCCCTTCCTCATGGAAGGCGCGCTGCATGCGCTCATAGGATCCTTGCTAGCCGTGGCTGTCATCCAGCTGCTTCGCATGTTCGCGTTGCCAGTGCTTCAGGACTCCATCAGGTTCCTTGACTTCACCGTCTCGGATACGGCGTATCTGCTCATCTACGCTGGGCTCATCGTCTTCGGCATCTTGATCGGCCTCTTGGGATCAGCCATCGCAATGCGTCGCTATCTGAAGGTCTGATCGCCAGCAAGACACACATGAGATGGAGCGCAATAGGAGAAAGAGCACGGCAGCTGCCAAGCGGATCAGCGTAACCTTCAAAGAGCATGCTCGCAATAAGAAGGTGGCCGGTGCCTTGAGCATATTCCTGGGCATCGTCATCGCTTTCATATTGGGCTTCGCTCTCAGGTCCAATGTGCAGCTGACCGAATCCCTTGGGTTCAATGTTGGGTCTGAGTCGACATCAAGCGCGAAGGCCGCCAAGCAGACCAAGAGCGCTTATGACTCCATAGCTCCGCGCGTTGATGAGGTTGAGGACATCCTGACTACGTACAGCATGGATGAGATCCATCTGAATGAGGCAACCGTCTCCATGTTGACTGACATGATGAAGTCAACTGAAGATCCTTATGCCGAATACTATGACCAGGAGCGCTACGAGGCCTACATAAAGGAGGCCGTCAGCAAGGGCTATCAGGGAATAGGCGTTCTCTTCGGTGACTACAACGGCCGTGCATACGCCATAGATGTCCTGGAAGGGTCTGAGGCGCAGGCGAAGGGCGTCACGAAGGGTGACTTCGTGGAAGCCGTGAACGGTGATTCTGAGCACGAGTGGTCAGCCTCTGAGGTGATAGGCGCGCTGTCCAAGCTTGAGGGGGAGGATGTCGTCATCACATGGATGCGCCCCATCAGCATGGATGCGCAAGACGGGAACGAGTTCGCCACCACGCTTGAATGCAGGGAGTACAAGGCTGAGAACGTGACGTCTGAGCTCGTAGATGAGAACGTGGGCTACATCAGGCTCCGTCAGATGACGTCTACCTCATATGAGCTGGTGAAGAGCGCTGTCATGTCATTGTCGTCCCAAGGGGCACAGGCGTTCGTTCTTGATATCAGGGACAACCCTGGCGGATACCTCACCCAATCGCTGGACATCGCGGGGCTCTTCATAGCCAGCGGGAACCTTGTTGGGATAGAGACGCTTGATGGAGTCAATACCAGGAGCGCAACTGGAGCTAGTGTGACCACGCTTCCGCTGGTGGTATTGATGAATGGATACACCTCTGCAGCAGCTGAGGTATTGGCGGCAGCCCTTCAAGACAACCAAAGGGCCACCACTGTTGGGCAGACCACCATGGGCAAGGGGTCGGTCCAGGTTGTGCGCGAGCTCTCCTTTGGGGGAGCCGTTCGCTATACCGCAGCCTATTATCTGACGCCCCAAGGCAGGTCCATCAATGACTCTGGCATCACGCCTGAGCTCATAGTGGGCGCCACCGGCGATGATGATACGCAGCTGCTCGTAGCCATTGACACAGCGCATTCGCTCACAGGGCAAGAGCAGAGCTGATGGGGAGGAAGCGCGCTTTCAAGAGGCGCGGACCCACAAGAGGAAAGCCCAAGGAGCACCTGCGCGGGAACATCGAGATGAACCCACGCGGATTCGGCTTCGTGAAGACCTCAGCTGGTGAATTCTTCATACCCAAGAGGCAGACAAATGGAGCCTTTGATGGGGACCTGGTTGAGATAGCGCGCATGCGCAGCCAGCAAAGGGGTCACGGACGACAGGATAGCGCTGAGGCTGGTCGCAGGAGCGAAGCGCGGGTGACCAACGTGGTGGAAAGGGCCCATGAGAGCCTCATCGGGCGCTATGAGGTGGCCGAGCCCTTCGGAATGGTCATACCGCTTGACCCGCGCATCCCACATGACATCTTCACTGAGCGAAGGCTCACGCCTGACATCCCAGACGGCTCCATCGTGCGTGTCCGCATCACCGAATACCCCACGCGAAGGACGGCGGCTTGCGGCGTCATCGAAGAGGTGATCGGGGATGCAGGAGATACCAGCTGCTTGATAGAGCAGGTGATGGCAACGCACGGAATAGCAACGGCTTTCCCGGCTGAGGCGCTTGCGCAGGCGGAAGAGACGGACACCGGCATAGAAGAGGCGCTCAGGGATGGGTACGCTGACATCAGGGATAGGTTCTTGATGACGATAGACCCGTCAGATGCGCGTGATTTCGATGACGCCATCTCTGCTGAGGCTCTGGCAGATGACCCAGATGGGGCAGCGTACAGGCTTGGCGTGCATATCGCTGATGTGTCGCGCTATGTTCAGCTTGGAAGCCCGCTTGACTTGGAAGCCAGATCGCGCACTTGCAGCGTGTACCTGCCCGACAGGGTGGTCCCCATGCTGCCGGAAAGGCTATCGAACGGGATCTGCTCGCTCGTGCCTGGCGAGGACAGGCTCTGCATGACGGCTGACCTCTACCTTGATGCGCAGATGAGGCTCCTTAGGGCAGATATCTACCCAGCGGTCATGTGCTCAAGGGCGCGGCTCTCATATGATGAGGCGCTCGCTATGCTAGAGGAAGGCATCGTGCCTGATGCTCTGAAGGCTCAAGATGAGAAGGCCGCTTTCGATGCCCTCCGCATCGCGGACGCCGTTGCAAGCGCAAGAGCAAAGGCTAGGCTTGCAACAGGGGGTCTTGAGTTCTCCACCCGAGAGGCGAAGGTGCAGCTTGACAGTGCGGGTGAGCCTATCGGGGTTCAGGTGAGGACGAAGACGCGCGCCACTGAGCTCATCGAGGAGTGCATGATCTTCGCGAACGAGGCCGTGGCCATGCATCTATCAGATGCAGTTTACCCTTGTGCGTACCGCGTCCATGAGCCGCCGCCTGCTGATGCGATAGCAGGGCTCATCCCCGTGCTGCAGGAGTTCAAGTGGTTCACGCGTGACATGGGCAGGAAGCTTGCTGTGGCAGACCCCTATGCCTATCAAGAAGCGCTTGAGTCTTGCAAGGGGCGTCTGGAGGAGACGCTCGTCTCAACGCTTCTGTTGCGAACGATGTCACGTGCAGTCTATAGCCTTGACAACATCGGCCATTACGGGCTGGGCTTAGATGAGTACTGCCATTTCACAAGCCCGATCAGACGCTATCCGGATCTCATGGTGCATAGGATGGTGAAGCTTGCAGCTTTGGGGCACGCTCATGAGGCGGCTGGCATGAAGGATATGATGCGCACGTCTTGCTCAGAATGCTCGCAAAAGGAGCGTGAGGCAGAAGCCGCATCTTCGGAGGCAACGCGCGCGATGATGTGCATCTACATGGCATCCTTCATAGGACAGAGGTTCACGGGCGTGATCTCAGGTGTTGCAAGCCATGGGCTATACGTTGAGCTTGATATGTGCGCGGAGGGGCTTGTGCCCGTGAGAGACCTGGGGCATGAGTACTTCGCATTCGATCCCATCCGCATGACGCTCACCGGCACTGACTCGTCAAAGGTCTACAGGCTTGGGGACGCCATAGAGGTCAAGCTCACGGAAGCTGATCCTATCATGCGGCGCCTGACCTTCCAGCCAGCGTGAATTGCACCTATAATGGCAAGACGATCATGACAACATCGAAAGGGAGCAGATAAGTGGCAACGGTATCTACGGCAGATTTCAGGAACGGGATGTGCATCGTCAACAACGGCAAGATGTGCACCATAGTGGAATTCCAGCACGTGAAGCCTGGCAAGGGCGGTGCGTTCGTTCGCACGAAGCTCAAGGACATCAAGACCGGTCGCGTCGTTGATTACACATTCAACTCCGGCACCAAGTTCGACAGCGTTCGCCTTGAGACGAAGAAGATGCAGTATCTCTACAATGACGGCTCTGACTTCTACTTCATGGACAATGATACTTATGAGCAGATGGCCATCCCGGCAGCAACCGTGGGGGAGGCATCCAAGTGGCTCAAGGAGAACGATGAGGCGTCACTGCTCTACGCAGGAGATGAGCTCATCTCCATCGAGCCGCCGATGTTCGTTGAGCTTGAGGTCACTCATACAGAGCCCGGCTTCAAGGGTGACACCGCCACAAGCACCACCAAGCCTGCAACGCTTGAGACGGGCATTGAGGTGCAGGTCCCCACATTCATTGAGATAGGGGATGTGCTCCAGATGGACACCCGTGACGGGCGCTTCATCAAGCGCGTGTAAGACCCTTCACAGATAACGCATCTCATAGGCCGGGCTTGAGCCTGGCCTTTCATCTATAATAGCAAGTTCGAAAAGACAAGCACTTTGATACGCTCATAAGGAGGTGCGCCTATGGCCAGACTTCAGATCATGGACACCACGATCCGCGACGGCCAACAGAGCCTTTGGGCCACGCGCATGCAGATAGGCGAGATGCTCCCCATCCTTCCGAAGATGGACAAGGTTGGGTATTGGGCAATAGAGGCATGGGGTGGCGCTACATTTGACTCCTGCCTGCGCTTTCTGGATGAGAACCCATGGGAGCGTCTGCGCTCCATCAAGGCGAACACGCCCAACACGCCGCTGTCCATGCTCTCACGTGGACAGAACCTCGTTGGGTACAAGCATTACTCTAGGGATATAGTCTTCCATTTCATCGAAGCTGCGCATCGCAACGGCATCGAGGTCTTCCGCGTGTTCGATGCTCTGAATGACATCCGCAACGTGGTGGACAACGCTGAGGCCATCAAGGAGTGCGGAGCGCATTTCGAAGGAGCCATCTCATATACCGTCTCTCCTGTGCATACCCTGGATAGCTTCCTGGAATACGGGCAAGCGCTGAAGGACCTTGGCGCTGACAGCATCGCCATCAAGGATATGGCAGGCATGCTCACCCCCTACAGGACAGAGCGCATGGTGAAGGCATTCAACGCTGAGGTTGGCCTTCCTGTGCATATCCACTGCCACTACGTTGGTGGCATGGCTCCCGCCAACATCATCAAGGCAGCAGAGGCGGGTGCGGCTATCGCTGACACGGCTCATGCGCCGCTCGCATTCGGCAACTCCCACCCAGCTGTTGAGATGATCGTGGCAGCCTTCCAAGAGAGCCGCTATGACACGGGCCTTGACTTGGATCTGCTCTTCGAGATATCCGAATACTGGGAGGAGATGCGCAAGCGCGGGCATTACAAGCGCGGCGTGTCATCGCTCACGCACATGAAGGTGTACTCGCATCAGGTACCGGGCGGAATGATGTCCAACCTGATGAGCCAGCTTGAGGTGCAGAAGGCAGCAGACCGCTTGCCTGAGGTGATGGCTGAGATACCGAAGGTCCGTGCTGAGGTGGGCTATCCTCCGCTGGTCACTCCGCTCTCGCAGATCGTGGGCACGCAGGCTGTGTTCAACGTGCTCACTGGCAAGCGTTGGAGCGTCATCAGCAAGGAGATGAAGGACTACATCTGCGGATTCTATGGCAAGGCACCTGGGCGCATGGATCCGGCCATCGTCGCAAAGGTGACCGACGGCCAAGAGATCCTGGATCCAAGCATCGCTCCTGGAACCTTGGTCACAACAACATATGAGGATGTTGCTGCAGAGATCGGAGACCTTGCTCATAGCGAAGAGGACGTGCTGATGTATGCCCTCTTCCCGAATGAGGCACGCACTTATCTGAGCAAGCACCGCACTTCTGAGAGAGTGGACTTCATGTTGGAGCAGGAGTCTTCGGGAACGAAGGAGGACGATTACGTGGATATCAACCAGATCAGGCAGCTAGCAGAGCTCGCGCAAGAGAGCGGCGTGGGTGAGATCGTGGTAGAGGAAGAAGGCGTGCGCGTAGCCATCCGCATGCCAGGTGAGGGCTCAGAAGCTCCAGTGGCGGCTGCTGTGCCTGCGCAGGTTGCTGCTGCTCCGGCAGCTCCAGCCGCAGCGCCTGCAGCTGCAGCCGCATCAGATGACAGGCCATCCAATTGGTACAAGGTCACTGCACCCATGGTGGGAACCTACTATGAGGCACCAGCCCCAGGTGAGCCTCCGTTCGTGAAGGTGGGGGATGAGGTAGCCGCTGGCGAGACCCTCTGCATCGTGGAGGCAATGAAGCTCATGAATGAGATCACGGCTGAAGAGATGGGAACCGTTCGCGAGGTGTGCCTTGATGACGCAACCCCCGTTGAGTTCGGCACCACGCTCTTCTACATAGAGCCACATGACAAGACAAAGTCCTCGCAGCCGGAGCAAGCCTGATGTTCCAGAAGATACTAGTTGCGAACAGGGGCGAGGTCGCTCTTCGCGTCATGCGCGCCGCGCGTGAGCTTGGCGTGAAGACAGTTGCCGTCTACTCAACGGAAGATGCGGATACGCTGCCTGTAAGATACGCTGATGAGGCCGTGTGCATAGGCCCGGCTCCCTCCAATCAGAGCTACCTCCAGATGGGCAACATCATCGAAGCGGCGAAGATGACAGGCGCTGAGGCCATCCATCCAGGTTATGGCTTCCTTGCAGAGAACGCTGATTTCGCTCGGGCATGCGCTGAGAACGACATCGTGTTCATCGGCCCTGATGCTGAATGCATAGAGAAGATGGGTGACAAGGCAACAGCCAGGAAGACCATGGCAGGGTGCGGAGTGCCAACAGTGCCCGGCTCAGATGGGCTCTGTGACACCGTAGAGGATGCGCGCGCCTTCGCAGACGCCGTTGGATATCCGGTGCTCATCAAGGCAACCGCCGGTGGCGGCGGCAAGGGCATGAGAGAGGCTCATACCCCAGAGGAGCTGGAGAGCCAGTACCAGGCAGCACGCACTGAAGCAGGTGCGGCATTCGGTGACGATGGCGTCTACCTTGAGAAGCTCGTTCTTCGCCCGCGCCACGTTGAGATCCAGGTATTGGCAGATGACCATGGGAACCGCATCGCTCTGTGCGAGCGTGATTGCTCCATCCAGCGCAGGCATCAGAAGCTGCTGGAGGAGGCTCCATCTCCGGCCCTTGATGAGGACACGCGTCGCAACATGGGGGTTGCTGCCATCCGTGCCGTGCGCGCTGTTGATTACAGGAACGCTGGCACCATAGAGTTCCTGCTGGATGAGCGTGGGGATTTCTATTTCATGGAGATGAACACGCGCGTCCAGGTTGAGCATCCTGTGTCTGAGATGATCACCAACACAGACATAATCAAGGAGCAGATCCGCATAGCCGCAGGCGAGCCCATCAGCGCTGCTGACAGGGCACCATTCAGCCCGAACGGGCATGCCATCGAGATGCGCATCAATGCGGAAGATCCTGAGCACTCATTCCGTCCATCTCCGGGCACTGTCACCAAGCTCCGCCTTCCTGCAGGTCCTGGCGTGCGTGTTGAGACGTTCGTGGAAGAGGGCAGCAAGATATCCCCTTACTATGACTCGCTGCTAGCCAAGCTGATCGTTCATGGCCAGGATAGGGAAGAGGCCATAGCCCGTGCGAAGCGCGCATTGGATGAGTTCCAGATCGAAGGTGTGGCAACCACCATCCCCTTCCATAAGCGCGTGCTTGACAATCAGGTGTTCGTTGACGGTGAGGCCACCACAGACTTCATCGAGACCCAGATGGGAGACCTGTTATGACAGATCCTGTGAGCACTCAGAACATGACCTTGGCGCCAGGGGTGGTGGACACCATCATCTCCATCACGGCATCTGAGACAGATGGCGTGGCAAGCATCGGATCCCCTGTCACAAGCGGGATCCGCGCAATGCTCTCAGGAGGTGCTTCCACATCTGGCATAGAGACCTCAACGGATGAGGATGGCAAGCTGGATGTCGTCGTGCACATCAACGTCTATTATGGCTATGTGCTCCCTGAGCTTGCTGAGAAGCTGCGTCAGAGCATCGCCGACGCGCTTGCCATGCAGGTGGGTATCCAGGTTGGACGCGTGGATGTCTTCATCGACGGCATCCAGTTCAGGTCCCAGAGCTGAGGCAAAGTGGCGCACAAGCACGAAAGGACACGAGGGCGTCGCCTTGCAGCGCAAGTGCTCTATTCGGCATCCATCAGAGGCGAGGCAGCCTCCAAGATGCTGGAAGAGGGGCGCATGGATTGCTTGGAATCACCTCTGACAGATTACGCCATCACTCTGATCCATGGCATCGAGGAGAACTCCGAAGAGATAGACCAGCTGATCAAGGATGCTTCCAAGAACTGGACGCTAGAGCGCATGCCGCTGATGGATGTGGCCATCATCCGCATAGCCCTATTCGAGATGCTCCATGTGGACCAAGTCCCAGTATCGGTCTCCATCAATGAGGCTGTTGAGCTTGCCAAGTGCTTCGGCGGAGAAGACGATTCCCCGAAGTTCGTGAACGGCATGCTGGGTGGAGTGGCCCGCCAGATGGATGAGCCGGCCGCATCAGATGGGCTAGAGGATGAGGAGGCTGCATCATGACGGAGCTTACGTTCGAAGAGTCCAAAGCGCGGCTCGATGAGATAGCTGATGCTGTTGCAAGCCCGGATATCGATCTTGATGAGGCGCTCTCCTTGTACGAGGAGGCCGTGAAGATAAGCCTCCACGCTTGTGATGTCAGCGAAGCGGACGTCATGGAGTTCCAGGCTGTTGAAGAACCTCCTCAGGAAGGCGTTGAGTACGCCTTGGTAGCTGATGGGTCTGAGACAGAAGATGAGCCAGAATAGCAAGCGCATACTGGACTGCATCTCCTCTCCAGCTGATCTTCACCTCCTAGGGAAAGATGAGCTTGAGATACTGGCGTCTGAGATACGCGATCAGATAGTCTCCACCACATCTGAGACGGGAGGCCATGTGGCCTCTTCGCTAGGTGCCGTTGAGATCATCCTCGCATGCCATAGCGTGCTGGATGCTCCGAAGGATAAGATCGTCTTCGATGTAGGGCATCAATCATATGCGCATAAGCTGGTCACAGGCAGACAGGATGCCTTCTCAACGTTGAGGTCATATGGCGGCCTCTCCGGTTTCCCCAAGCCGTCTGAGAGCGAATTCGATGTGCATCCTTCCGGGCATGCATCAGATTCCCTCTCGGTTGCAGCCGGTCTTGCGAAGGCGAAGCAGATCAGAGGCTCTGATGAGCGCATCATCGCCATCATCGGAGATGCAGCGCTTGCTGGCGGGATGGCGTTCGAGGCTTTGAACTACATCGGCAGCCAGCAGCTTCCCATGGTCATCATCTTGAACGACAACGAGATGTCCATCTCGCGGAACGTTGGCGCATTGATGCTGCATCTAGGGAACATGCGCTCCACGCGCGGCTATCGTGAGACGCGTGATTACATCCAGGACAGGATGGAGAGCGGTGGCGCCTTGAGCAATGCCTTCGCAGAGCTTGGACGCCGCATGAAGGACTCCGCTAAGCACATGATCATCCCAGAATCCATGATCTATGAGCAGCTGGGGATAGTCTGCACGCCTCCTATAGATGGCAACAGCATCGCTGACATGATAGACATGCTGAACGTGGTGCTCCCTATGGATGAGCCTGTGCTGATACACGCTGTCACCAAGAAGGGCGCTGGGTATGCACCGGCCGAGGAAGACCCTGTCCGCTTCCATGGAGTAGGGCCGTATGATCTGAAGACCGGAGCTGCGAAGCCGTCCTCCTCTAAGGGTGCGAAGTACACGGATGTGTTCGGTACCACGCTCTTGGATGAGGCTGCTGCTGATGACAGCATCGTGGCCATCACGGCTGCAATGGAGGGAGGCACTGGCCTTGCTCGCTTTCATGAAGCATATCCAGATAGGTTCATTGACGTAGGCATAGCCGAAGAGCATGCAGTTGGCATGGCATCAGGTCTGGCTGCCGCCGGATTGAAGCCCGTCGTTGCTGTGTATTCAACATTCATGCAGCGCGCCATAGATCAGGTGATCGTAGATGTGGCGCTGGCGAACAGAGACGTCGTCTTGGCTCTAGACCGTGCTGGGCTCGTGGGAGACGATGGCCCCACGCATCATGGCGTGTTCGATATCTCATACCTGCGGATGATCCCCAACATGCGCATCCTCGTGCCTTCCGGTGCACAGGAGCTTGCAAGCTCACTCCATACGGCTCTTTCCTTGGGTGGCCCTGTTGCCATCAGATACCCCAGAGGACAGGCATCAGATGAGGTGAACGGCTCCCCGGAGCTTCTGCCCGAAGGGAAGGCGCTCAAGGTGCACGAGGGTGATCATGCATGCATCCTCTCTTGGGGACGGATGTTGGAAGGCTCTTTGGAGGCTGCGCGCCAGCTAGAAGCTGAGGGCATCAAGGCGGCAGTCTATGACATGCGCTGGGCGAAGCCCATTGACATAGATGCCGTGCGTGATGCTGCTAGCACTGGGCGCATCGTCACCGTTGAGGAGGGGCAGGTGACGGGCGGTGCTGGAGACGGTGTGCTTGAGATCTTGGCCCAGCTTGGGCTCAAGCCCTCTGTTCGCACGCTTGGTCTGCCTGATGAGTTCGCCATGCAGGGAGACGTGAAGCTCTTGCTGGCTGATGCGGGCCTTGACGCCGCATCCATCGCTAACGCCATCCGCAGCATGTGATCCCCATCCTTTGCCCATGCCCCAAAATGCTGCACAGGCAAAGAACGCGCCCGGACACCTATCAACCTGCAACACTGACTCCCTTGCTGCCCTAAAAATGCTGCACAGGCAAAGAACATGCCTGTGCACTTTCAAAGCGGCCTTTAACTCATGATCATGCAAGCATGCTCATGAGTAGCGGCCTTGGTGGCCTACCGGCCACCTTGAAAAGCATTGACTCCCCCAATTGTGGGCGCTTGCATTGCAAGCGCAGCATTGCGATGAGCAATGCGTAACTTGCCCGACAGGGCAAGAACACCCGGATGCCAGCAACTGGTCAGGCAACCTAGCCTGGCGCAAGACATCGATCCGGACAATCCCGGCACCAGCCCTCACCTTGCTCGCCCGCGATGGCCGGCACCCTCGCTAGGCTTCGGACT
>CAJUPL010000029.1 GCA_910588435.1 uncultured Eggerthellaceae bacterium
TTTGAACAGCATCCCTGCTGTTCAAAGTAGCGGCCTTGGCGCACTCACGTGCGCCGTTTCGAATGAAGCTTATGCCTTGCTCATGCGTGCTCCAGATCGCCAATGGGCGGCAAGGCACAAGTGCGGTGCCTTGCCCTACGTCCACCAGCAATTGATCCTCAGGTTGAATCCGCCCTCAACCTGGGACAGACGGTTCAGGTTGACGTCGGGCACGCCATAAACCTGGGACCGACTCTTCTGGTTGACGTAGGGCACGCCACCGTTCTTGTGGCGTGCCGCAACGTGGCAACTCGGACTGCTGGCGGGCACACTTCTGTCCCAACCCCTTACCTGTGGGCGCTTCCATTGGAAGCGAAGCACTCCCTACTGGTGGGCGTCTCCATTGGAGACGCAGCATTGCGCCAGCAATGCGTAACTTGCCCGACAGGGCAAGAACACCCGGATGCCAGCAACTGGTCAGGTAACCTAGCCTGGCGCAGAACACCAATCCGGGTGGCACGGGCTTCAACCCTTATCCAGCTGCATTCCCATCCTCTAGAGGGAGATCTTGCAAGCCACCTTTCAGGGTTGCCACCCCTTGCTCCCAGATAGGTCATCTGCGTCAGGCTAGGTAGCCTGACCTAGGTCTGTGTGCCGGGCGCCCTTGCCCTGTCGGGCAAGTTACGCTGTGCTCATCGCACAGCTGCGGCTGCAATGCAGCCGCCCACAGGAAGAGGTTTTACCAGGAAAGGCGCACGTTAGTGCGCCAAGGCCGCTACATTCCGTATGAGCGTGAAAGCGAATGCGGGATGTTAAAGGCCGCAGTAAATGGAGCGGGCGCTCTTTGCCCGCGACACATTTTTAGAGCAGCAAGCGGAACGGCAGAAAGCAATCAGAGATCTGCTCTTTGCTTACGCTGTATAATCGGGAGCCTGATTCGCAAGATAGGAAAGGGATGGCGCATGTCACTTCCAGCATCTGACAGGAACAAGCAGCCAGACAACAGGACGGCCATGGAGCTTGGTGCGGTCCTTCCAATGACCGCGGAGGTCAAGGGCGGCCACCTCTACATTGGTGGAGTTGACATGGTCGCGCTTGCTAAGAGCCAAGGTACTGCCCTCTACGTGTTCGATGAGGCGCACTTGAAGCATCGCATGCATGAGTACCTGAGCGCCTTTCGCGAACTGTATCCGAACTCTGACGTCATCTATGCAAGCAAGTCATTCCTTAACAAGGAAGTCGTTCGATTGGTGAACGCGCAAGGACTCTGCCTTGATGTGTCCGGTGGCGGTGAGCTTGCGTGCGCGCTGTCAGTGGGCTTTCCGGCTGAGCGCGTCTTCGTGCATGGCAACAACAAGACGCCGCTTGAGCTTCGTGAGGCCATGCAGGCAGGCGTTGGCCGCATCGTAGTGGACAGCTTCGATGAGCTTGATCGCGTCTCTGTCATAGCAGGTGAGCTTGGCATCACGCAGGACATCCTCATGCGCATCACCCCCGGTGTTGAGGCTGACACCCACGAGTACATTCGCACCGGCTGCGAGGACTCCAAGTTCGGCTTCACCATGAAGGACAGCTTCGCGCTGCAAGCCATCGGCCGCGCGCTCAAGACTGAGAACGTGAACCTTGCAGGCCTGCACTGCCACATAGGCAGTCAGATCTTCAAGCTGGACCCGTTCGCAGAGGCTGCGAACGTGATGGTGCAGCTGATGGACGATGTTCGCAAGGAATACGGCGTCACGCTGGGTGAGCTGGATCTGGGCGGCGGACTTGGAATAGCGTATCTGGCAGACGATGAACCGGCCAGCGTGGAGGAGTTCGCGAAGATGCTGACCAGCGCCGTGAAGGATGCTTGCAGCAAGTTCAGCTTCCCGGAGCCAAGGCTTCTGGTTGAGCCCGGCCGCTCCATCACCGCGAACGCGGGCGTCACGCTATATACGGTTGGCACCATCAAGGACCTGCCCGGCATTCGCAAGTTCGTGGCCATTGACGGCGGCATGTCGGACAACATTCGCACGGCGCTGTATCACGCGGATTATGAGCCGGTCATTGCGAACAAGGCCGACCAGCCGCGCACGGAGATCGTGACGCTTTGCGGCAAGCATTGCGAGAGCGGGGATGCGGTGGTGCTGGATATGCCGCTGCAGTCGGCTGAGGTTGGGGATGTGGCGTGCGTGTTCGGCACGGGTGCGTACAACCAGACCATGGCAAGCAACTACAACGGTCAGCCGAGGCCTGCCGTTGTGTTCGTGGAGGACGGCAATGCGCGCGTGGTCACTCGCCGGGAGACGTACGAGGACCTTTACCGCCGGGACGTGTAAAGCGCAGAACATGCCATCAAGCCTGACGCTTTGGCAGGCTCCTGCCCTGATAGAATCACATCACTGAAAGCGAACAACGCAAGGAGACGCACATGGCGGTCAAGATAGGTTTGGTAGGCACGGGCACTGTTGGCGGCGGCTGCATAGACATCCTGCAGAAGCACCGCGAGGGGTTCATCAAGCAACTGGGCGTGGATGCGCAGCTTGTGCGCGTGTGCTCGCTTGACTCCGCAGAGGCGGAGGCCCACGGCGTGGGACACCTGTTCACGAACGACTACCACGACATCATCAATGACCCAGATATTGACATAGTGATAGAGCTGATCGGCGGCACTAGCATTGCGAAGAATGTAGTGCTGGAGGCGCTGGCAGCTGGCAAGAACGTGGTCACCGCGAACAAGGCCCTCATGGCAACGTACTGGGAAGAGGTCATGGCGGCTGCGGACGCTTCCGGCAAGGACCTCATGTTCGGCGCAAGCGTGGGCGGCGGCATCCCCATCATCGGGCCGCTGCGCCATTCGCTCATTGCCAATCAGATAGACTCTGTTGTTGGCATCGTGAACGGCACCACTAACTATATGCTCACGAAGATGGCCGAAGAGGACATGAGCTATGAGGAGGCGCTGGCTGAGGCGCAGGCGAAGGGCTTCGCTGAGGCGAACCCGTCTGCGGACGTTGACGGCTATGACTCCGCTGCGAAGGTTGCCATCTTGGCGTCCATCGCCTTCGACAGCCTGGTCACCATTGAGGATGTTTACACCAAGGGCATCACGGACGTGACCACCACTGACCTTGAGGCTGCCGATGACATGGGCTATGTGGTGAAGCTCCTGGCCATAGCGCACAGGACTGACACTGGAATTGACGTGCGCGTGCACCCCACGATGATCCCGAAGGACCACCAGCTGGCCTCCGTGAACGGCGTGTTCAACGCCATCTACTGTGTGGGTGACTTCGTTGGTGAGACGATGTTCTTCGGTGAAGGCGCGGGTGCCGGAGCCGCGGCAAGCGCCGTCATGGGCGATGTGCTTGATATAGCCGAGCGCCTTGAGCAAGGCGTGCAGCCGAAGGAATCTCACCTGTGCACGGACAAGCTCCCCATTCGCAAGATAGAGACGCTGTCGATGAAGTATTACATCCGCTTCTCGGTGGCAGATCAGCCTGGCGTGCTTGCGAAGATGGCTGGGGCGTTCGCAGAGCATGACGTCAGCATCTTCTCCACCATGCAGCGTGGGGGCAAGCAGGATGGCCATGTGGACGTGGTGTATGTCACTCACGTTGCGCTTGAGTCTGATGTGCGCGCGGCCATCGACCAGATTCGCGGCATGGACGGCCTCCTGTTCGGGGATCCGTCCGTCATCCGTGTTGAGGAGTAGATAGCCTGCGAACGCTATCTGCTCGCCCGCGATGGCCGGCACCCTCGCTAGGCCTCAGGCTGGCGGGTTGGTGTGATGGTGTATATCACACCAACCCTTGCCTTCAGAAACGCTCGGGTACCAGCCATCGCATGCTTCGCCACCAGTGAGTAGGGGAGGCATCGCCGTTTTCGTCGGGACCCCTGACGGGACCCCTCCGAAAACTCGGCGGCTCAAGGCTGAACCTGATGGCTGTCACCTGCCAAACTTGCCCGATCCTTCGGCCTCGCTCCGCTCGGTCCGGCTTACGCGGCTAACGCCGCGCTTCATTCATAGCGGCCTTTAACATGGCTGCTCGTTTCACTCGCATCCATGTAGCGGCCTTGGTGGCCTCCCGGCCACCTATACAGCACTGAGAGATTCCCTGTGGGCGCTGCCATTGGAGACGCAGCAACTCCCCCTTCCTGTGGGCGCTTGCATCGCAAGCGCAGCATTGCGCCAGCAATGCGTAACTTGCCCGACAGGGCAAGAGCAGCCGGCACACAGACCTAGGTCAGGCAAGCTGGCCTAGCGCAGATGACCTATCTGGGAAGGTGGGGCAGAACCCCTTCAGGGGTGGCTCATGGGATCTTCAGTTTGGAGGCTATCTGCGCCAGGCCATATTGCCTGACCAGTTGCTGGCATCCGGGTGTTCGCGGACTGGCGTCCGCGTTACGTTGCACTGGCGTGCAACTGCGGCTGCGATGCAGCCGCCCACTACTAGGGGGGGGAGTGCAACTGCGGCTGCAATGCAGCCGCCCACTACTAGGGGGAGTGCAACTGCGGCTGCGATGCAGCCGCATACTGCAGAGGGGGAGTGCAGCCGTCCGCAGGATGCATTGAAATGGTCTCGCCCTGAAAGGCGCGCGTGAGCGCGCCAAGGCCGCTACATTCCGCATGAGCGCGAAAGCGAATGCGGGATGTTAAAGGCCGCTTTGAATGAAGCAGGATGAGCGCACTCTGTGCGCACATCCTGTAAGCTTTTTGGGGCATGGGCAGGAAGAGTGCAGCAGGTCAAGCCATGCAGCAAGAGGGATTGAAAGAGATCCAGGTCAGGAGAAGGCAGTGAGAAGCCGTGGGGAGCCCCAGATTGCTGTGAAAGCGCGCCTGAGTTGGCTTCGTCCAACGAAGAAGAAGCGCTTGGAGCAGCAAGATGGGGCTCCCCACGGCTTCGCAACAAAAAAGCGCCAGGTGGAGGAGGAGTCCTGGCGCTTTCGCAATATCTGGGTGAGGGGTTGGGCTCTTCGTCAGCTGGTCAGGCTGGCTGGTGGTTGTTAAGATTCACCCGGATTCAGTTATCAAACTGCGTGACACAAAACGCTTCATCCTCTGATGTGCTTCGCGTCACGCTAGTGCTGGGAAACACTGTCATGCAATATACGCTGCATTCCTTAAAACAACCTGTAACAGGGTTTGTGTTTTCAGGTTGGTTTAAGGTTCGCCATTGGGGCGCACATGGCGCGCTGGCGTAGAATGTCAGAAACCAAGGAGGTTCCCATGCACGTTCTGCTCGCTGAAGATGATGAGCGCCTGGCCGAGGCGCTGAAGAAGATCCTGGAAGACAACGGGTATGAGATAGACCACGTGGAAGACGGCCAAGCGGCGCTGGAGTACGCAACGGCGGTGGCGGCGCAGCCGTACGACGTGATCGTCATGGACGTCATGATGCCGAAGATGGACGGGTTCGAAGCCACGCGCCAGATCCGCCGCGCAAGCGTGTCAACGCCCATCATCCTGCTCACAGCGCGCGACGCCGTGGGGGACAAGATCACCGGCCTTGACGCGGGCGCGGATGATTACATGACGAAGCCCTTCTCCCCGGCGGAGCTCATGGCGCACCTTCGCGCGCTGACCAGGCGGCAGGGCGAGGTCCAGTTCGAAAGCCTGAAAGTGGGTGATCTCACGCTGGGCCTTGAGGACTACGAGCTCACGTGCGGGGACAAATCCATCCAGCTCTCCTTCAAGGAGTTCTCCATCATGAAGATCCTCATGTCTTCAGCTGGTACCATCATCTCGAAGGAGACGCTGATCCAGAAGGCATGGGGCGTCAGCTCAAGCGCGGGCGACAACAACGTGGAAGCCTACATCTCGTTCCTGCGCAAGAAGCTGAAGCACCTTGGAAGCTCTTGCAGCATAGAGACCGTCCGCCGCGCAGGGTATAGGTTCGTAGGGTAGAGGCTGCAAGTGGATCAGTCCTTGATCAGGCGGCTGCGCGTCAAGTTCGTGGCCATCAACATGGCACTCGCATTCCTGGTGCTCTTGCTCACATTCGGCGGGGTGTGCGTTGTGAATCACGCGCACGCAGTATCAGAGATCACGGAGCATCTGACATACGTGCTCACGCGCACGTCGTCCATGATGCAGAGCAAGTCCGCGCAGGTACAGGACGTGCAGCCCCTTGAGAAGCCGGAGGAAGAGCGCTCCATCCAGGAGCTGCAGCTCTCTGGCGCAATATCCTCCGTGATGCAGTCAGCCGCGTCGAACGGGCCTGCAAGCAGCGTTGATGATGGCAACAGCGCAGATGCGCAGGGGGAGGCGTCATTGCAAGACGCTGACGAGCCGGACGCGTTCGCAAGCGATGCTGTGGCAACCGCTGAGGTGATCCCGCAGGCAAGCGTGGAGAGCACGGGTGCCAATGGCGCTGCGGCAGGTGGCGTGGCCGGTAGCATGGCGCCCATCGTCATCGGCAGCACGGAGAACACCTCTGCCGCGCTGACCGCCGTGTTCAAGGTTGAGCGCAACGGGATCTACACCACCATCCCTGCCTACACCACGGCCATGCTGCCGGAGAGCATCCTCCTGCGCGCCGACGCGGCCGTGATAGAGAGCCCGGATTCCGAGGGCTACCTGCCGGAGTTCGACCTCATGTACCAGAAGCTGGCCACAACGGGCGGCTGGTACGTGGCTTACGCGGACGCATCCAGCACGCACGAGTGGCAAACGCTTGCCATCCTGCTCACGCTGATCGGGCTGATCGCGCTGGTGGGGTTCTTCCTGATCAACATCGGCTTCTCAAGCTGGGCGCTTCGCCCGGTTGCCGTCAGCCTCCGCCAGCAGCAGCAGTTCACGGCGGACGCATCCCATGAGCTGAAGACGCCGCTCACGGTGATCCTTGCGAACTTGTCAATCTTGAGATCACACCCGGACTCAACGGTAGCCGAGCAGATGCAGTGGGTTGAGAGCTCTGAGCGCGAGGCGGACCGCATGCAGCTCCTTGTGAACGACATGCTGAGCCTAGCGCGGCCGAAGGCGTCCGGCAAGCAGGCTGCAGTTCAGCAAGCTGAGCCGGTTGACTTCTCTGACCTGGTGGAAGGCGAGGTGCTCCAGTTCGAGTCAGTGGCATTCGAACGCGGGATCCTGCTTGATAGCAGCATCCAGAAAGGCGTCATGGTCATGGGCGATCCAGAGAAGCTCGGGCGCATGGCGTCAACGCTCATCGATAACGCTTGCAAGTACGTTGAGGACAACGGGCTTGTGGACGTCAGGCTTGACGTGATCGCGAAGGGGGCTTTGGGGGATAGCGTTGCCCGCCTTCGCGTGCACAACACTGGCGAGGCCATACCGCCTGACCAGCTGGAGCACCTGTTCGACAGGTTCTACCGGGCAGACAAGGCGCGCACTGGAGGCAAGGGCGGCTACGGTTTAGGGCTTGCCATCGGGCGGCAGATCGCACGAGAAGCCAACGGGGACATTACGGTTGAGTCCTCCAAGAGCGCGGGCACCACGTTCACTGTCACACTTCCGCTATCGGAAGCTTGAGTGGCGCCTGTTCGGTGCCAAGCGTGATGGGAGGCATCGATGAGCAAGGGCAGAGGCTTCATCAAGGAGTTCAAGGACTTCATCAACCGCGGGAACGTGATGGACATGGCCGTTGGCGTCATCATCGGCGCTGCGTTCACGGCCATCGTGACGTCTCTGACTGACAACATCATCAACCCGTTCATCTCGCTGATCACAGGCGGGAACGGTACGAAGATCTCCGGGCTTGCCATCCCGGTGAATGACTCGCAGAGCATCGATTTCGGGGCGTTCATCAGCGCCATCCTGAACTTCCTGATCGTGGCGCTCTGCGTGTTCTTGATCGTGAAGGCGTTCAACAGGATGAAGGATGGCGGCAAGCTGGTGCGCAGGAAGGATGGCGTTGAAGAGGTTGAGATGGCGCCTGTGTGCCCGTTCTGCAAAGAGGAAGTGAATGTGGGCGCCACCCGTTGCTACCACTGTGCCGCTGACCTCCCCGCCCCTGCCGAAGTGACCTTCGAAGAGGCATAAGGCCTTGGTGGCCTTTCGGTTACCTATACAACCAAAACTCTTGCGGTAGGCGGCTGCATTGCAGCCGCAGTTGCACGCCAGTGCAACGTAACGCGGACGCCAGTCCGCGAACACCCGGATGCCAGCAACTGGTGAGGCAATATGGCCTGGCGCAGATAGCCTCCAAGCTGAAGATCCCATGCGCCACCCCTGAAGGGGTGCTACCCCACTTTCCCAGATAGATCATCTGCGACAGGCTACCTAGCCTGACCAGTTGCTTGCATCCGGGTGCTCTTGCCCTGTCGGGCAAGTTACGCATTGCTGACGCAATGCTGCGCTTCCAATGGAAGCGCCCACAGGAAGGGGGGAGGAGGGCTCTTTGGGCTTTCAAGCAGCTGCGGCTGCAATGCACCTATCCCGTAAGCACTTGATGCACCCCTTGTGCTAGGCTGGGGGCATGGAACGCACAGGGGTCATATTCGACTGCGACGGCACGCTGCTGGATTCCATGCACATGTGGCACACGTTCGACGACCGGCTGGCTGAACGTGCAGGCGTTACGTTCACCAAGGCGGACAAGGATTACATGACGGCCGCAACGCTTGAGGAATGCGGCCGCTACATGCATGAGCGCTACGGCATCGGCACGTCGGCCGCCAACGTCATGGACATGATCCACGACGAGATGCTCTCCTTCTACCAGAAAGAGGTCACGCCGAAAGCGGGCGCGCCGGAGCTTGTGCGGGCGCTTGCGGACGCCAACATCCCAATGGCGGTTGCCTCATCAACCCCCTCAGAGCTCCTGCGAGTGGGTCTTGCGCGCACGGACCTTGACGCAGCCATGCTGGCCATCGTCTCCGTTGAGGACGTCAGTTCATCCAAGCGCGAACCCAAGGTGTATGACACGGCGCGCGCGGCGCTGGGCACGGAGCGCGCGGCAACATGGGGCGTGGAGGACGCGCTCTACGCCATTCGCACGCTGAATTCGGCGGACTACAGGACACTGGCTGTATTCGACAGCGTGACAGCTGGCGCACCAGAGGACTTGCAGCGCGAGGCAGATGTATTCTTGGAGTCGTTCGCAAGCCTGCCCGCTGATCAGATCGTGCAGATCATCACGCACCCTGCGAACTGAACCAACAGCTGAAGCTGCGCCAGGCTTGGCGCAAGATGTTAGGACTGCCTCATGACAGACAGCCATAAGAGCCATCTACCTAAGGTGGATCCGCTGCAAGAGATAAAGGACCTGGAAGCCCAGGCGCTTGAGAAGGCGCAGGTCAGGTGGTACAAGCGCATGCTGTCAGCGCCTGTTGACAGTGAGAGGCTGCCGCTTGCCATGAAGGTGTTCGGTGTGCTCTGCGTGCTGGGCACGCTGTTCGCCATGTATGAAGTAGTGCTCTCCATCCTGCATACCGTGGATATGTTCCAGCATGGCAGCATGTCTGACCTTGGCATATCCACTGTCGTGGTCACTTTCGTCTGGCTTGTGGATATAGGCCTTCTGATGTGCGCGTTCGCTGTCATGGGTGTGCGCATCCTGTTGAACCAGCGCAGGTTCGCGGCGCTGGTGATCTACGGGATCTACGTCTTTCTGCTGCTGGGCGCCATCT
The DNA here is from genome assembly GCA_910588435.1 of uncultured Eggerthellaceae bacterium. Taxonomy (GTDB): domain Bacteria; phylum Actinomycetota; class Coriobacteriia; order Coriobacteriales; family Eggerthellaceae; genus MGBC163016. The sequence goes on from CAJUPL010000029.1 coordinate 9,550, forward strand.
GCTCGCTGATGCTCTTCGGAGTGAGCCTGCGCCTTGTGATCTATGGCGTGCTGTTCGTGCTGTTGGTGGCGTTCCAGATCTACCTGGATCCGTCCCTTCGCGAAGAGCGCGAGCTGCAGCACAAGCTTCATGACAAGGAGCTGAAGACAGAGCAAGAGGAAGGCGTCCTTGGCCGTGACCTCTCCGGTAAGGGCTACATGGCACTCAACTTCTTCAATCTGTTCTGGCTCTTCGTGATAGCAAGCTTCCTGGGGGACGTGATGGAGTCCATCGTGCATGTCACCATCGTGGATCCGGGGCATTGGCAGGACCGCGCGGGGCTACTGTTCGGGCCGTTCTCGCCCATCTACGGGTGCGGCGCCATCCTGATGACGCTTGCTCTCAACCGGTTCTACAAGAGCAACGTGGTGCTGATCTTCTTCGTGAGCGCCATCATCGGAGGCGCGTTCGAGTTCTTCGTGAGCCTGTTCATGCAGTACACGTTCGGCGCCGTGGCCTGGAACTACACCGGGCAGTTCCTCTCCATAGATGGCCGTACGTGCGGCTGGGCCATGGGGTGCTGGGGGCTTCTGGGCGTGGCGTGGATCAAGCTGCTGCTGCCGGGGATCCTTTGGCTTGTGAACAAGATCCCGTGGAACTGGCGCTATTGGGTGACCATCGTGGCTGCGTGTCTGATGGCGGTTGATTGCGTGATGTCCTTGCAGGCGCTTGACTGTTGGTATGAGCGGCTTTCGAACGATCCTGTGAACACGCCCATCCAGCATTTCTACGCTGATCATTTCAACAACACATACATGGAGGATCGCTTCCAGTCCATGACCGTGAACCCCGGAAGCGCCGTCCGCGGCGGGAAGGTCTGATTGCCTGCGAACTTGACCTTGCTCATGCCCTAGAAAAGGCTTACGGCCCGCGATACCGCGGGCCGCTTCATTCATAACGGCCTTTAACATCCCGCATTCGCTTTGGCGCTCATGCGGAATGTAGCGGCCTTGGTGGCCTCACGGCCACCTATCCAACCCCCCCCTGAAGTAGGCGGCTGCATTGCAGCCGCAGTTGCACGCCCCCTATGAGTGGGCGCTTGCATCGCAAGCGCAGTTGCACGCTAGTGCAACGTAACGCGGACGCCAGTCCGCGAACACCCGGATGCCAGCGCCTGGTCAGGTAAGGTGGCCTGGCGCAGATAGCCACCAAGCTGAAGATCCCATGAGCCACCCCTGAAGGGGTGCTGCCCCGCCTTCCCAGATGGATCATCTGCGTCAGGCTAGGTTGCCTGACCAGTTGCTGGCAACCGGGTGCTCTTGCCCTGTCGGGCAAGTTTCGCATTGCTGGCGCAATGCTGCGCTTCCAATGGAAGCGCCCACAGGAAGGGGGGACCGATGCAACCGCCCACAGGAGAGAGGGGGGAGCAGCAAGGATGACAGTGTAGCAGGTCAGGCTAAGGAGCAAGAAAGGCCGCGTTCGCAAGCGTTGCGCATCCTGTATCATGAGCAAAAACGTGAGCGCGGCGGATGAGCCGCGATAGGGGGAAGATCATGTGCCTAGCGATCCCGGCGCTGGTGACGCGCCTTGAAGATGACGGCTTGGCTGAGGTGGACATCCTTGGCGTCAAGCGCCAGATATCCGTCGACCTGACGCCAACCGTGCAACCCGGCCAGTACGTTCTGGTGCACGCGGGCTTCTCCATCGAGATAGTTGATGAGCGCACAGCTCAGGAGACGATAGACCTCATCAAGGAGTTCCCAGAGCTTGCAGGCGATGACCTGCCGAATGACCCTGCCATGGAAGGTGCTGTGCAAACGCCGTCTGGTGGCAGCATGGGCGTTGCATTCTTCGAGGAGTTCGGTGACGTTCCGAAGGTCAGCAAGTGAGCGCGCAGCCAGGCATGGACCGCATGCAGGAAGAGCTTGCGGCGTTCAAGGATGCTGACCTTGCGCGCGGACTGACGGAGAGCATCCGCGCATTGACTCCTGAGCGCGAAGGCGGGAAGCCCATCACGCTGATGGAGGTCTGCGGCACGCACACCGTATCCATCGCGCGCAACGGCATTCGTACGCTGATGCCAGAGCAAGTGCGCCTGGCATCCGGGCCTGGGTGTCCCGTTTGCGTCACATCCAACCATGACATAGACAAGGTGATCGCGCTTGCGAAAGTGCCCGACGTGATCATCACCACGTTCGGTGACATGACGCGCGTGCCGGGCTCAACCTCAAGCCTGCTGCAAGAGCAGGCTGCAGGTGCTGACGTTCGCATCGTGTACTCGCCGCTTGATGCGCTAGCAGTTGCGCGCGAGAATCCTGACCGCCAAGTGATCTTCGTGGGGGTGGGGTTCGAGACCACAACGCCGCTTGTTGCCATGGCCATCAAGCGCGCGAAAGCGGAGGGCCTTTCGAACTTCACAGTGTATGCGGCGCACAAGAACATGCCGGGTGCCCTTGAGGTCATCGTGAATGACCCGCAGCTCACGCTGGATGCGCTGATCCTGCCGGGGCACGTGAGCACCATCATCGGGGTTGAGCCGTACCGCTTCCTTGCTGAGAAGTATGGCATCCCGGGCGTGGTCACAGGGTTCGAGCCGAACGACATCCTGCAGGGCATCGCCATGATCATGCGGCAGATCCATGAAGGGCGCGCGGATATAGAGATAGCGTATGCGCGCGGCGTGATGCCGGAAGGCAATCCCGTTGCGTTGGCTGCCATCGATGAGGTCTTCCAGACGTGCGATGCCACCTGGCGCGGGATCGGGGTGATCCCTGGCAGCGGCTATGAGATCCGCGAAGGGTTCGCGGAATTCGACGCCATGCGCAGGTTCCAGCCGGATGTTGAGGAGACGGTTGAGCATGCGGGGTGTCGCTGCGGGGATGTGCTTCGCGGCGTCATGCGGCCGGATGAGTGCCCGCTCTTCCGCAAGGTGTGCACGCCGGAGAACCCGGTTGGCCCCTGCATGGTGTCTAGCGAAGGCTCCTGCACCGCGTATTTCCGGTATCTGTAGGGTGAAGACCGCGCCTCCTTGCTGCCCTTGAAAAGGCTTACGGGGTGTAGGCACGATGTGCCTACACCCCGCTTCATTCATAGCGGCCTTTAACGGCGCCGTTCGCTTTTGCGCTCACGGCTGCCGTAGCGGCCTTAGGGTGCTCACGGCCACCTTTGCAACTCAAACCACTTGCGGTAGGCGGCTGGATTGCGATCGAAGGCGTGTCCTCTCAAGAGTGGGCGGCTGCATTGCAGCCGCAGCTGTGCGGGAATCCGAGCTGAGCGAAGCGATGCGAGGATGAGAGCACAGCGTAATGAGGGTGATAACCCGAAACACCCGGATCGGTGTTCTGCGCCAGACTAGGTTGCCTGAGCTGGAGCTGGCATCCGGGTGTTCGCAGGCTATCGCCTGCGTTACGCATTGCTGTCGCAATGCTGCGTCTCCAATGGAGACGCCTACCGCAGGGGGGGGTAGATAGGCGCACGTTAGTGCGCCAAGGCCGCTACATTCCGCATGAGCGCCAAAGCGAATGCGGGATGTTAAAGGCCGTAGTAAAAGTGCACAGGCATGCTCTTTGCCTGTGCAGCAATTTTGAGGCAGCAAGGGTGTCTGTGCTACATTCCTCAGATCACGCCGCAGGAGTGCAGGCCGAAGATGATGAGCGCAACCGCTATCAGGAGGAACGCCCAGCTCACGATATAGCAGCCTTTGTTGCCCTTGCGGCCTTGTGCCACCAAGCGCTCGGTCACGCGCCTGCGCTGCTTGAGCACGGCCATGCCCTTCTCCTTGGTTGGCATGGGCACGGACTTGCTTGGCTTCCATTCGCCATCAGAATCTATCACGCGGCGAACAGCCTCAGCTCCAAGGTCAACCTGCGTGCGGGTCCCGTTCGCAAGATCAGCCGCTATGGAATCCTGGAAGCGCTCCCAGATCCGTGCGTTCTTCTTCTTGTAGCAGATGAGCGCAACCTGCCCCCAGTAGTGTCCCTCGCCTGGGTGGTCAGTGAACGCCACGAATGACAAGAGCGCGTGGCACTCAAGGCCCTCTGCTTGAAGCGTGCGGATCTGGTGCGTGTCCTTCGCATCCAAGAATCCTATCTTGCCGCCGAAGGCGTTCACCAGCCAAGCGCGCGGGCCATCTTCGCCCTCTATAACCTGGAGCGTGTACGCGTCCCCAACGGAATTGTCCGCGCCAAGCAAGACCGCGGCATCCTTCTTGGATGACGTTTGGAAATCAGCATATCTACCGTAGTACTCAGCCATGATGGCTGATGAGTATAACAGTTAGAATAGGCAGCCAAGAACGAGACGGTTGGCCGTCTCCCCGGAGCGTAAGGAACAGATGAGCACAGATATAACGTCTTTCGTCACTGACGGCACGCCGGATGACATCATCAAGCGCTATGAGCAGCTTCCGCAGCTGGCGAATGATTCAGATCTTGGCGAATACGACCAGAACATCGTGGTGATAGACACGGAGACCACCGGCGTCTCCTTCAAGAAGGATGAGCTCACGCAGATCGCCGCGGCGCGCATGGAGCACGGTGAGGTCACGGATTGGTTCGTCACGTTCGTGGATCCCGGCATGCACATCCCGGATGAGATCTCACACCTCACTAATATATATGATGCGGATGTTGCGAACGCGTCCTCACCAGAGGAGGCGCTGGCGCAGCTGGTGGAGTTCGCGGGGGACGCGAAGATGGTGGCGCACAACGCCGCGTTCGACAAGGAGTTCACAACCAAGCACCCGGCGGGCTATCCGCTGCTTGAGAACACGTGGATAGACTCGCTCGAGCTGTCAAGGATAGCCCTGCCTCGCATGAAGAGCCACCGCCTGATAGACCTGGTGCGCGCGTTCGGCGCGCCGGTGTCCACGCACCGCGCGGATGACGACGTGGCGGCGCTTTGCGCGGTGTATCGCATCCTGCTTGCAGCCATCAGCTCCATGCCGGAGGGTCTCTTGTTCGCCATATCCCAGCTGGCATCGCCGGAGGAGTGGCCTACGCAGGTCTTGTTCGCGAACTTTGCGAACATGGCATATGAGAAGCGGGCAAAAGGTAATGCGGATCCCGTTGCTCCGGAGCATCTGTCACTGCATGAGCTTCGCCGCGCAAGGCTGCCGAAGGAGCAGAGGCGGCGCAAGAAGGATGCGGCTGACATGGTGTCAGCTGAGCTCTTAGAGCAGCTTCAGAACAGCAACATGCACGTTGAGGCTGACGCGCAGGACATGAAGGTGCTGAGCTTCCCAACCTCAGAGGACATCGCAGACGCATTCACCGCGGAGGGCCTGGTGGGCGGCCTGTACGCTGGCTATGAGGCACGGGCGGAGCAGTCAGAGATGGCGTGTGCCGTGCGGGACGCGTTCGCAGGCAGCGTGAACCTCTGCGTTGAGGCGGGCACCGGCGTTGGGAAGTCAATGGCGTACCTGGTGCCGGCGGCGCTGACCGCGCGTGCGAATGACATCAGCGTAGGCGTTGCCACCAAGACGAACGCGCTGCTTGACCAGCTGGTCTATAAGGAGCTGCCGCTTCTGAAGCGCGCGCTTGGCGGTGAGCTCACGTACGCGCCCATCAAGGGCTTCAGCCATTATCCGTGTCTGCGAAAGGTGCAGCGCATGGTGGATTCGGGCGCGCAGATGCGCCTTGTGATGAACGATGAGCAGTCGCAGGCGCCGGCCATCGCGGGCGTGCTGTCATTCATCGAGCAGACGGCGTACGACGACATGGACACGCTGAAGGTTGACTTCCGCGTGCTGCCGCGCGGCGCCATCTCAACCACAAGCCACGATTGCCTGCGCCGCAAGTGTCCGTTCTTCGGGCAGCAGTGCTTCGTGTTCGGGAGTCGCAAGCTGGCCGAGGAAGCTGATGTGGTGGTCACGAACCAGAGCCTGCTCTTCTGCGATGTTGCGGCTGAGGGCGGTCTTTTGCCTCCCATCCGCTATTGGGTAGTGGATGAGGCTCATGGCGCTGAGGCAGAGGCGCGCGGCGCGCTCTCCTTGGAGATAGGCGTTGAGGCGCTGAATCACCTGACGCAGCGCGTGAGCTCTGATTCCGGCAGCCGGAACGTTTTCACGCGGGCGGAGCGCAATGTTGATGTGGGGGAGGCGCCGGATGCGGCGCGCCATGAGCGCATCATGAAGGCGGAGGCTGATGAGGCAGCAGCGGATGGAGGGGAAGGGTCACAGCAGTTCACCGCAGCCCAGACGGCCGGCACGCTCTTCTTCGCTCTCACCACGAAGGGCAAGACGTGCGGGCGCGCGTTCGCAGAGGCTGAGGGAAACTTCATGCAGCGTGCGCGCGATCTTCTGGAGTTCGACCCGAACCGCAAGTCCAGCTACGACATGACGGACATCTGGATCAACGAGCAAGTGCGTGCAACGCAGGTGTTCGCGGGCGTGAAGGCCGCGGCGGAGGAGTTCATCGGGGCTGCGGAGGCGCTGATCAACGCGTGCCAAGAGCTGGTGGGATTCTTGGATGACTACGAGAGCGCGTCTGTCATCCAGCGCGAGATAGCCGCGGTGGCGCTTGAGCTGAAGGACATGATAGCCGCGGCGGACGTGATCTTCGTGCACCCAACGGATGAATACGTCTGCTCAGCCAACCTGAGCCGCCACCCGGAGAAGGGTCGCGGCGTTCGCAATGATTGCCTGCGCGCCATGCTCTTCAACGTTGGCGGCGCGCTTGACGAGACGCTCTACGCTGATACGCGCTCTGTTGTGTACACATCCGCAACGCTCACGGTGAACGGGTCATTCCAGCCGTTCGAGGACGCCATGGGGCTGAACTCGTCTGAGCAGTCGCGCGCGAACACGCTCACCTTGAAGTCAAGCTATGACTTTGACGCGAACATGGCCGTCTATGTTGTGAATGACATGCCAGAGCCCGGCAACCCCAGCTATCTGGGGCGCTTGCAGGAGCTGTTGGCGCAGGCGCATGTGGCGAACGGCGGCTCCATGCTCACGCTCTTCACCAACAAGAAGGAGATGGATGCGTGCTTTGCTGAGGTGCAACCGCGCATGAAGGAGCATGACTTGCGCCTGGTCTGCCAGAAGTGGGGAGTGTCCACGAAGAACCTCCGCGATGACTTCTTGAAGGATGAGAGCCTGTCATTATTCGCGCTGAAGAGCTTCTGGGAGGGCTTCGATGCTCCGGGAGACACCTTGAAGGGCGTCATCATCCCGAAGCTCCCGTTCGCGAAGCCCACTGACCCCTTGTCTTGCGAGAGGTCTGCGCGAGATGACGCAGCGTGGCGGAACTACGTGCTGCCGCAAGCAGTGCTGGAGGTGCGCCAGGCGGCAGGCAGGCTGATCCGCAGCGCCACTGACACGGGCATCTTGATCTTGGCGGACTCGCGCCTTGTCAGCAAGGGCTACGGCAAGGTGTTCCTGCGGTCTCTCCCAAGCCAGAATGTGAGCTTCGTCACAGCACAGGAGCTGGCGGACATCTTGGCAAGCAAGCCACTAGGTTAGGAGGATGGTGCAGATGACACGCCGCGCTATCACCCCCGGCACGTTCGACCCAATAACGAACGGCCATCTTGACATCATCTGCCGCGCCGCATCCATGATGGATGAGGTCACCGTGGCGGTTGCCAAGTCAGCGGGGAAGCACCCGCTGTTCCCGCTTGAGGAGCGTGCGCGCCTGGTTCGCCAGGCAACCGAGCATCTGCCGAACGTGAGCGTGGAAGCGTTCGATTGCCTGTTGGTGGATTTCGCGCGCCAGAAGGATGCGCATGTGATCGTGAAGGGGCTTCGCGCCATCACTGACTTCGAGTACGAGTTCCAGATGAATGCGCTCAATCAGCAGCTGGATTACAACCTGGAGACCATCTTCATCATGAGCCCGCCAGAGTATATGTATCTGTCATCCTCCATAGTGCGCGAGCTGGCAAGCTTCGGCGCGGATGTCAGTCAGTTCGTGCCACCTTGCGTAGCGAAGGCTTTGGCGAAGGTGTGAGATGCGCCCAAGCGGTGCGCCAGTTATCCCCTCGCTAGGCGTTTCAATGCTATCATGGCGGGTACGCATTGAAACGCAGACTGAAACGTAGTGATGATGTGTACCTTTAAGGAGTCATTGTGACAGGACAAGGACCCATGACCGGCCGGGTCTTCGCTGGGCGCTATGAGGTTGGAGAGCGCATCGGCGTAGGCGGCATGGCTGAAGTCTACACCGCCACAGACACAACGCTTGGACGCGTGGTAGCCGTCAAGGTGATGCTTCCGCAGTACGCTGATGACGCTGATTTCGCGCGGCGCTTCCGCCAGGAGGCTGCGGCTGCAGCCAACCTGCAAAGCCCCTACATCGTGAATGTGTATGACTGGGGCCATGACGAAGACACGTACTACATTGTCATGGAGTACATCCGCGGCTCTGACCTGAAGACCGCCATCCAGCAGCGCGGCGCCATCAATCAGCGCAAGGTTGCTGAGATCGGCAGCCAGGTCTGCCAGGCTCTCACCGCGGCACACAGCCAAGACATCATCCACAGGGACGTCAAGCCGCAGAACATCATGGTGCAGCCTGATGGCAACGTGAAGGTGATGGACTTCGGCATTGCACGTGCGAAGAACTCAACGGCTGACAAGACCACCGTTGTGCTTGGCACTGCGCACTACGCATCTCCTGAGCAGGCGCAGGGCAAGGACCTCTCTCCTGCATCTGACATCTATTCGCTTGGCGTGGTGCTATATGAGGCCTCAACGGGCAAGCTTCCGTTCGACGGCCCGGATGCCGTGAGCGTGGCTCTCATGCAGGTGCAAGATGAGCCGGTGCCTCCTCGTGAGATCAACCCGGACATCTCTCCTGAGCTTGAGACCATCATCATGTGCGCCATGCAGAAGGACCCAAGCAAGCGCTTCGCCACCGCATCTGACATGCGCCAAGCCCTTGGCGCTTTCATCTCCGGCCGCGGGCTTGGGGCAACCGTTCCGCTTGAAACAGACGGCTTCACCAGCGCGCAGACGCAGGTCATGCCAGCTGTTGCCACGCTTGGCTCGGATGCCACCAAGACCATGCCCATCGTGCCGGGTGGCCAGCATGCAGCTGGCCCCAAGCAGCAGGGCGTGCGCTCATACAACGGCGGCGCTGAGAAAGAGGGGATGTCAGGCAAGAAGAAGGCTGGCATCGTCATCGGCGTGATCGCGGCGCTTGCCATCATCTTGGGGCTGGTGTTCGCGTTCGGCATGCCAGGCGGTGAGAAGGCCGAAGTGCCAGATGTCACCGGCATGACCGCGGACCAGGCACAGATGACCATAGAGCAAGCCGGCTTCAAGGTGGGCGAGGTCAACAACGTCTACGATGACGCCACTGAGCCTGGCACCGTTGTTGGGCAGAACCCGAAGGGCGGTTCGCAGGCTGACAAGGGCTCCAAGATCAACATCGACGTCAGCCAGGGCTCTGAGGAGATAGAGGTGCCGGACGTCTCCGGCATGACGCTTGATGAAGCGCGCAAAGCCATCACGGTGGCCGGGTTCTCCGTTGGTGAGACCACCAAGGAGTACTCTGACTCCGTTGAAGAGGGCCACGTCATGAAGCAGACGCCCGCCGCAGGCTCAATGGCTGCGCAGGGCTCCAAGGTGGATCTGGTGGTATCGCAGGGCACTGACCAGGTTGAGGTGCCGGATGTGTCCGGGATGTCTCTGGATGCAGCGCGCTCACGCCTTGAGAAGGCCGGGCTCAAGATCAGCCAAGCTGGCACTGAGAACAGCAGCTCCGTGCCTGCTGATTCCGTGATCAGCCAGTCTCCTGCGGCCGGGAACAAGGTCCCGAAGGACACCACGGTGAGCGTGGTCGTATCGCTTGGGAAGAAGGACACCACTGTCAGCGTCCCAAGCGTGGTGGGCAATTCGCAGCAGTACGCTGAGAGCGCGCTACGTGACGCTGGGCTCTCCGTGAACGTGGTCTCCAACTACTCGCAGTCAACGCCAGCAGGCCAGGTCATGCAGCAGTCCATCAGCGGAGGAACGCGCGTTGAGCAGGGAACCACCGTCACCATAGAGGTGTCGAAGGGTCCTGCTCCGTCCACCACTGACCCGGGCGAGGGGAGCGGTTCGCAGCAAGGCACCCAGGGCGCGTGAGCCTTGATCGCGCCCGGACGATGAGCTGAATGAGCCTTGATTCTCTGACAGATGCGCTGAAGGGCTGGCTGGATAAGATCCTGCATGTGGATTGGCTCTCCACCGCCGTCACCATGGTGGTGGTGCTGATCATCACGGCGCTGATCGCGCATCTGGTCACGCGGTTCATCAAGAAGATCCTGCATGTGGACAAGAATCCGCTGCCCGCGTCCAGCATCTTCGTGAACATCGGACGCGCCATCGTCTGGATCGTTGGCGTCTGCGTGGTGCTCTCCAGCTGCTTCAACGTGAACATCTCGGCCGCCATCACGGCCCTTGGCATAGGCGGCTTGGCGGTCTCCCTGGGCTTTCAGGCCACTCTTTCGAACTTGATCGCAGGCTTGCAAGTGAGCCTCACCAAGCTGGTGGCTCCGGGCGACCACATCAACGTCGGCGGCAATGAGGGCGTTGTGGATGACGTAACCTGGCGTCACACTCGCATCATCACGCCGCGTGGCGAACGCGTGGTCATCCCGAATTCGCTGATGAACACGGATGCGCTCATCAAGCTTGCGCCCATGAACATCGTTCGCGTGAACATCCTGATCCCAACGGATACGTTCAGCGCACCAGGCGCGCCGGGCATGGACAAGCTGATCTCTGACATGGAGTCGCAGATCGACGACGCAGTTGGCAAGATCACCAAGATGGAGGACAAGGCCAAGATCCAGCTCATTGAGATGACTGAGCGCGGGTACCGCGGCCTTCTCACGTTCACCGTCATGGAGGGGGCGAACGTTGGCGAAGCGCGGACATGTGCGCTTAAGGCCATCTCCGATCACGCCAGCGCCATCTCCCGCAACAGGAAGCGCCGCCACAAGGTGAAGCATGTGAAGGTACCTCATCGCGTCATGGATTTCATAAGGTCACGGAGGAAGAGATGACTCAGATCCGCCTGTACGGTTGCGTTCAAGACTCCATCGTGGATGGTCCTGGGCTTCGCTACTCCGTCTTCGTGCAGGGCTGCACGCATGCATGCCCCGGATGCCACAACCCTGAGAGCCAGCCTCACTCAGGCGGTGAGGTTCGCGAAGTGGCCGAGGTGCTGGCCGACATTCGCAAGAACCCGCTGGTGCACAGCGTGACATTGTCCGGCGGAGAGCCGTTCCAGCAGGCCGAGGCGTGCGCTGAGCTAGCAAGTGCGCTGAAGGCTGAGGGCTACGACATCTGGACGTACACTGGGTACCTGTATGAGGATCTGCTGGCGCACGGGGATGAGCATGCTCGCAAGCTGCTAGAGAATACCGATGTGCTTGTTGATGGACCCTTTGTTGAGGACCTGCGCTCCCTTGATATCAAGTGGCGCGGCTCGTCCAACCAGCGCCTGATAGACGTTCCCGCATCCCTTGCCTCCGAAAGCACCTGCTTGCTAGAGGACTGAGCCGCACCCTTGCTGCCTTAAAAAATGCTGCATGGGCGAAGAACACGCCCATGCACTTTTATAACGGCCTTTAACTTTGCATGTGCAAGCATCTGCAAAGTAGCGGCCTTGGCGCGCTCACGCGCGCCTATTCAACCAAAACCTCTGCAGTAGGCGGCTGCATCGCAGCCGCAGTTGCACGCTAGTGCAACGTAACGCAGGCGCTAGCCTGCGAACACCCGGATGCCAGCAACAGTTCAGGTCACCTAGCCTGGCGCAAGACACCGATCCGGACAATCCCGGCTCCAACCCTTACCCCGCTCACATGCGATGGCCGGCACCCTCGCTAGGCTTCGGACTGGCAGGGAAATATGGTGCTTCGCTTTTTACCATATTTCCCTTGGTCCTCAGAA
>CAJUPL010000030.1 GCA_910588435.1 uncultured Eggerthellaceae bacterium
TGCGCCAAGGCCGCTACTTTGAACAGCAGGGATGCTGTTCAAAGTTAAAGGCCGCGTTGAATGAAGCGGGATGCAACGCATCCCGTAAGCCAGACCGAGCGGAGCGAGGCCGAAGGATGGGGAAGTTTAGGCGGAGGAACATGCAGGTTCAGCCTTGAGCCGCCGAGTTTTCGGAGGGGTCCCGTTAGGGGTCCCGACGAAAACGGCGATGCCTCCCCTACTCGCTTGTGGCGAAGCATGCGATGGCTGGTACCCGAGCGTTTCCGAAGGCAAGGGCGAATGTGGTATATCCAACCACATTCGACCGCCAGCCTGAGGCCTAGCGAGGGTGCCGGCCATCGCGGGCGAGCAGAGTGTGACATTAGATGTGTTCTAATGTCACAATGCATTGCTGGCGCAATGCTGCGACTGCGATGCAGCCGCCTACCGCAGGGATTTCGATTGGATAGGCGCACGTTAGTGCGCCAAGGCCGCTACTTTGCTTGTGCTTGCACATGCAAAGTTAAAGGCCGTTATGAAAGTGCACAGGCATGTTCTTTGCCTGTGCAGCATTTTTGAGGCAGCAAGGGTGCCGAAGGATGAGCGTGACATTAGATGTGTTCTAATGTCACGCTCAAAAGAGTGCCTTATGAATGCTTGGCGGCCTTCTTGTTGCGGCGGCGGTAGCTGATCATGGCAGCTCCGCTAGCTATCACAGCAATGCCAAGGAGCGAGGCGATCAGCGGCGCGGTCAGGTCACCCGTTTGCGCCAGCGCCTTCAGCGTGCGCAGGATCCTAGCAACAGCGTCATTCGTTCCAGGATGCGCAATGGAGTCAAAGCCCACCTGGATGCTTCCGTCACCGTTGATGGGCCCATAGGTGTACGAGGTTGCCGAGTACTCCTGCGGGTTAGCGCCATCAACGCCAAGCAGCACAACCTGCCAGCCCTCGTCCGGGATGAAGTTGAAGGTGATGAACTCACCGTCGTACCCGGTTGCAGGCATCGGCTCAACAGTACCGCCCATGTCGCCGATGATCTCAACGCTGATCGTGCGCAGCTCAGGTTTTTGCACGTTGGACTCATCCGTCCAAGCGGCACGCACGTTCGTGTCGTTCGTGATAGCTCCGGACGTGTAGCCGTACGCGTAGTTGAAGTTGCGCAGCGCCGGCGAGGCAGACGCGTTCGCCTGCGGTGCGGCAACATAGCTCTCAGCTGATGCCGTTGCAGCTTGCGCCGCCGGGTCAGCCACCATGGAGGTGACGCCCATGCCATCAACCGTGTTCTTCACCGTGAAGCCACCGTGACCTTCCATGGCAAGGAGCTCATTGGTGGTTGCAGCGCTCTGGCGCAGGCTACCGGTGTAGTCATTCTCAGACCCGTTCGCCATGAACTTGAAGTACTCCACGTCATAGCCCTCATACGGCGCCACGATGAATGATAGCGCAGTCCCGTACTCAACCTGGATGGGCTGCCCAGCCATGGTGTTCGGCGTGACGTAGCCGTTGTCACCGTTCACCCAGCCGATGTCCACTTCAACGTAGTTCATGAACGCCACGGTGATCTCATGGTCACGGTCAACGCCCTTGAGCTCGTAGTAGCCGTTCGCCAGCTCAGACGCCGGGATCTTGTGGGCAACCTTTTCGCCGCCCTCTTCCTCAGCGTACCAGTCGTAGAACTCGTCGAAGTTGGCCATCCATCCGTCAGCCGGCTCGAAGCCGATGACGGCGTTGCCGCCCTTGCGCACAGGCTGCGACGCGGGGGACACGGTGCCCTGACCCGCGGTCACCTTCGCCGTCACCGTGTGCTTGGTGAGCGTGATGATCTCATGGCCCTCTTCTATCTCACGGAAGGTTACGTCGAACTTCCCTCCCTCGGTCAGCTTCACGTTCACCCAGTTGGAATCCGGGATGAAGGTCACGGGCTTGCCGTTGTAGAGCACCTTGTCAAGCACCAGCGGACGGCCGTTCGGACCAACCAGCCCCGTGGTGTCGAACTCGAAGTCAGTGCCAACTCCAGAGCCGTCGTACTTGGGGAAGCGCCCTGGCAGCGTTGGGTCAACCTTGACCTGGCCGGAGATGTCCTCCCTGTGCACGGTGCCGTCAGGGTCCGTGTACTGGAAGATCATGTCGCCCTTGGTTATGTCAACCCAGGATACGTCTTCCGGTAGCTTGAAGGTTGCGTGCACCTTCATGTCAGAGGACTTCATGGTGACCTTCAGGTTGGAGCCGATGACGTCACCCGTCACGTCCTCAACAACCTCTTGGCCGTTCTCGGTGTAGGTGAGCGTCACCTTGTCCAGCACGTAGCCATTGATGGGCAGCACTCGTATGTTCTCAGTGGCGCCCGCAGCCAGGAAACCCTTGCCAACCGGGTTCACGGTGCCGCCACCGTTCGAGGTGATCTCAAGCGTGTGCACCGGCGTGTCGTACCAGAAGATGTTCTTCTCAGTAAGAGGCTTCATGATCACGTTCGCTACAACGTTCTTGTTGGATGCCGTGATGGTCACGCCATACAGGCTGTAGAAGGTGTTCGGGGCCTCTCCCTCAGCAGCAACGTACTTTGCGGTGCTGATGGATGCGCCGCCGTTGTAAGCCGCAGTCTGGGTACCACCTGCAAAATCCGCTGGCGGACGCCCGTTCGGCAGGAATGCAGGCGGCTCAGTGGTCTCTGGGCTCTTCACGCCATAGAAGTCAATGTCCTCACCCTCTATATCGACGCTATGGATGGTGTAGCCATCCTCAGGCTGGATGTAGAACGTGACAGGCGTGCCAGCCGGAACCGTGCGCTCCGACGGCCAGATGGTGGCGTGCTCGCCCTCACCCTGGGTCTGTACCTTCACCTCAGCGGTGACGGTGACATCAGGCGTCTCTTGGCCCACTGCCTTGAAGTTCACCTCAATGGAGTTGTCAGTGCGCGAGGCATCCGGGATCATGGAGTAAGAGCGGATGTTGCCATCAACGTAGATGATCTCATCGTTGACCACCAGGAAGCTGACCTCATAGCCAGAATCCGGCAGGATGGTGAACGTCTGCGCACAGTTCTCAGGCACCTTGGCGCTCTCAGGGCTGATCTTGCCGTGGCCACCCATGCCAACGCTTGCCTTGATCTCAATGGGGTTCACCATCCAGGTGGTCTCATCGGGACCAAGCACCGCGAAGTGTGCGCGGACGGTAGTGTCAGCCGTGACGCTGGGGATGATGTACTCAGGGATGTCGTAGTCGAAGTATGTCTCTTCCCCGCCGGTGATCACGGTGAGGCCCGTCAGCTTGGAGTTGGAGTTCGGCCAGAAGTACAGCGTTGCGCTCTCACCAGCTATGATGCGCTGCTCCGTGAAGGAAGCATTGCCGCCAGCGCCGTTCTCAGCCACGATCTCAGTCTTCACCAGATAATCAATGCCCATGTCAGGTGTCTGGACCTGGCTGAACGTTGCCTCCAGGGTGTGATCCCCAGTGTTGGCGCCGAACGTGTAGTTGCGGCCATTCTCAAGGGAGCCCATCTTGTCCTGGTTGTCAACGCGCAGGGCGGAGAGCTCATACCCTGCCATCGGCACCATTGAGAAGCGCGCCGTTGAGTTGGCAGCTATCTTGATGATGCCATGCGGGCTCACGGTGCCGCGGCCGATGGCTTGCGCGGTGATGGTGGTGTACTGAGGCGTCAGGTCAGGCTCATCCGGGTCCTTGTCAACGAAAGAGACGGACAGGCTCACCTGCGGATTCACCTGTGCAGCAGTGAGCGTGATGTAGCCCTTCTGCCAGATCTGCTTCGCCTGCTCACCGGTGTATTCAAGCGTGGTGCCGTCACCGCAGTTCACGGTGAGAGAGCCGATCTTCTTGCCAGGATCTGGGATGAAGGAGATGTCAAGCGTCTCTCCGTCCTTCAGCGCCTCGATGATGGTGGTTCCCTCATTGAATGATGCGGAACCGCCAGAGTTCGGCCCGGCGCCGTTGATGGTCACCTGCGAATACTCAGTGACCGGCGTCTCAGAGGAGGTGTCCTTCTTCTTGAAGGTGACCACGATGGTCATGTCCTCTTGCACGTTCTTTAGCGTGAGCACAGAGCCATTCCACAGGGCCTTGCTGCTGGTCACATTGTTGAAGTCCTTATCCCCTGCAGGGCCATCGCCAAAGATGCTGACAAGGGCGTCCTTGGGGCCAACCTGGATGTCAGCCAGCTCATAGCCGTAGAACGGCGCCACGTTGTACTGAGGGTTGGTGCCCTTCTGCACCAGCTTGGCGCCAGACGGGCTGATGGTGCCGCCGGACGGCTTGCCTGCGTTGATGGTGACGAAATCCGTCACCTCTGCATCCTCAGCGCAGAATACTGCGTGGATGGTGTGGTCGGCTGTCACGTTCAGGAACTCGTACTGACCGCGGCTGATCTCAGAGAGCGGCTTGTACTCATCGTCCACGATCAGGTAATCAAGCTTCGCGCCCTCATTCGGCGTGAATGAGAACATGGACATGCCGCCCTCAGCCACCTTGATGACGCCTGTTGGGCTGATGGAGCCGTTGACGGATGCCGTAGCCGTGATGTTGTAGAAGTTCGGGAGCTCTATCTCCTCGCCCGGGTCAAGGGGCACGAACGTGACCATCACGTGCGTCTCCTGCGTCACCGTGAAGATGGTGCACTTGAAGCCGCTGAACTGCACGGGCACGGTGATGCCGTCGCGCGTTGCGGTGATGGAGCCGATCTTGTAGCCGTCATCCGGGATCATGGTGAAGCCAACGCTGCCGCCAGCAGGAACGCTGACCACGCCTGACGGGCTGATCTGGCCGTTGCCGGTCTTCTCAAGCCAGACGTCGTGCTTGTTGGCGGACGGGTTCACCGTCTCCACTTTCTTGAAGGAGACCATGATGTTGTGATCACGGGAGACGCTTGGCATGTGATAGACGCCATTCGCGGCCTTCACGGTTTCAGTCACGTTGCTGCCGTCATAGACGCTCTCGATCTCATAGCCGCGCAGGGGCATGATGGTGACCTGCGCATCAACGCCGTCAACCACCTCAAGGCTTGAGGGAGACACCATGCCGCCAGTGCCAGCGGTGGCTGTGACCATCCAAGTCTTGATCACAGGCGTGTTACCCGGCTTGAAGCTTGCCCATACCTGCACGTCTTCTGTGATGTCAGTGATCTTGTACGTCATGGTGTTCGGGTTCACCTGCGAAGAGACCTCTTCGCTGTTACCGCCACGGGTGACGTACACCTTGTCAACCACATAGCCGTCGTTCGCCAGGAAGGCAACGTAGAGGTCCTCGCCTGAGACCACTTGCGTGATGCCCTCAGGGCTGATGCGGCCGTTGCCGTCTGTGCTGGTCTCAACATTCAGGTACTTGATGGTGGGAGCCAGCTTCGTGAACTTGGCGAACACGTCAGTGTCGTTCTGGAGGTTCGTCAGGTGCAGCGTGGAGCCATTCAGCTGGCTGGTCACGTTGGTGCCGCTGTCATTGCTGCCCATGTAGACGTTCGTCTGGTAGCCCTCATCAGGCTTGAATGTGATGGACAGGTCCCCGCCCTTGACCACCTTGACGTCAGTGCCGATGGATGAGTACCCATGGGCGTTGTTGTCAGACGGGTCATCGTTCTGGGTGCTCAGGCGGACGTTCACAGTCACCGTTGCCGGAGGAGCAGGAGCGTTCGGGTCCTCCACGAAGGTGGCCTGCACGCGCATGTCCTGCGTAACGGATGACATGGTGTATGAGAAGTTGCTGATCTGGTTCATCACGTCTTGGCCGTTGACCGTGACGCTATCAAGACGGTTGCCAGCCTCAGGGATGAAGTAGAGCGTCTGGCTCTGACCGGACTCAACGCGAAGCACCTTCTTCACGCCAGCCGGGCTGATCTCACCGTTGCCCTCCCACTCCAGCGTGATGGTCTTCAGATCCACCTTCTGAGTTGAAGGCGTCTCCTCCTTGGAGCTGACCTCAACCTTCAGAAGCTGCGTGATGTCTTCCTTCGCAAGCGTGAACTTGAAGATGCCGTCAGATATCTCCTCAGGCGTGACCACCTTGCCGTTCACCTTGAGCTCAGAGATGGCATAGCCAGAGGCCACCTTGATGGTGATGTCCTCAGAGACGTTGGCGTGGTCTGTGCCAGCCTCTTTGTAGTAAGTGCGGTCAGCCAGGTTGGGGTCAAGCATGATGCCAGGGCCCAAGACCACATTGCTGGGGCCAAGCTTGATCATGTTGTTCGGGTCAGTGCTTGGCTGGTCAGGGTCAGTCCCCTCCTTGAAGGTGACCTCCACCACTTGGTCTTCCTGCACGTCGAACAAGGTGTACACGCCATTCTTCATGTCAGACACCATGTTCACGGTGCCGCCACCCGCCTCAGCGCCAACGTTGATGGCGTCCACCATGTAGCCGTCATCCGGGATGATGGTGATGGGCATGTTGGTGCCGCGGGCAACCTCCATCTCACCGGATGGATTCACTTGGCCGTTCGGGCCAGCAGACACTATCACCTTGTAGCTATCACGTTCAGTGCCGGAGGTGGCAGACTTCGCGAACGTGACGATCAGCTCAACGTCAGAGGTGATGTTCTTCAGCGTGAAGTTGTTGCCGTCTATATCTGAGGATGAGGTCATGTCCGCGCCGTTGACCTGCAGCTTGGAGAACTCATAGCCAGTAGAGGGTGCGAACAGGAACCGCATGTCAGTGCCATCATAGGCAAGCAGGTCTCCAGCCGGGGAAACAGAGCCGCCGGTGCCAGCTGATGCATGCACCGTCCACTTCTTCTTGCCGGGGAGCGGAGAGGTGCCGTCCTTGAACTTGACCACCACGTTCTTGTCAGTGACCATCTCAGACGCCGGGATCTCAAGCAGCGCACCGTCTTCGGTCATGCTGCCAACCTTGTTGACGCCATCCACCAAGATGCTGTCAACGGTCTTGCCCTCATCCGGATACACCCACACCTGCGCGGGCTGGCCCTTCTCCACCGAGAAGCTTGGAGTGATGGAGCCGCCTTCGCCATCAACGCTGGTCATGACCATCAGCGTTTCAGGAGCCGGAGGCTTCACAGGATTGAACTCGATCACCACAGTGGCCGTGGAATCAGTGATCAAGAGGACCTTGTCCCCGTTTATCTCATATTCAGCTGAGTTCTCTTGCGCGTTCACCATGTTGAACGTGTAGTACACGTTCGCACCGCTGCCGCGCTTGGTGAGCAGCCCGCTTGGCACAGGCGTGCCGTTCATGGTGATGCGGCCAAGCTCATATCCGCCGTCTGGATCAGGAGTGATGCGGACAGGCTGCACCTGACCGCTTGCAAGCTGCACCGGGCCTGAGGGACTCACGGTACCGCCGATGTCATCCTTGACGGTGAGGTCTACCGTGCAGTCAGACGCCCTGAAGGTGACCACAAGCTCCATGTCCTCAAGGATGTTGTGCACCTGCACGTTCACCTGACCGGAGACCTGCGTTGAATCACCAGATATGTCAGTGCCGTCCTCCGTAGAGCCCTTCGTCTTCAGGATGGCGGTGTCAAGCATGTAGTTGGGGCTTGGGATCAACGTGACGGTGGCAGAGCTGCCGAAATTGGCAGTCAGCGTGACGTTCGCCGCGGTGCCGCCCTTGCCGTCAGACACAACGCCGTTGCCGCCCTGGACGCTGACTTCTATGGTGCGAGTGATCAGCGCGTCAGGCAGACCGGGCGCGTATTCAGCTTCGATCGTCAGGTTCTCAGTGAGCGCGCTGATGAAGTACGACGTGCCCACAACAGAGTATTCCTGGCCGTTGATCTTCAAGGTCTTCAGCTTGAAGCCCACGCCTGCGTTGAACTCAAGGTTCACGCCGTGGCTTGAGGGGAAGGTGATCCCGCCCTCACCCGCAGGCGGGTTCTGGCTGTTCATATATACATAGTTGGGCTGGCTGCCAGGCTTGGCAGACGTGAAGGACATGTTGCCCGTGCAGTCATTCGGACCAGACAGCTTCGCCGTGATGGTGTATTCCTCAGCAAGCGGCTGCGCCTTCTTGAACACAGCCTCAACAGTCCAGCTCTCACCGTCTGCCATCTGATACTTGCTCTGGGACAGCGTGAAGGAGTTGCCCTCAAGGGTGCCGCTCTGAACGGGCTTGGAGGCGCCGTCAACCTTGACGTTCACGGTGTCTATCACATAGCCAGCCTGCGGATACAGGACGAACTTCGGGGACGTGCCAACAGCGTACACCTCAGTGCCAGCCGGTGAGATGAAGCCGCCCTCACCTGCTGAGGACTCCACGCTGAAGGAGCCGCTCTCGTTCTTATAGCCGATGGCGAACGCGCCCAAGCTTGCGCTGGTGCCGTCCACTGCTATCTCTGCTGAGAGAACGGGGTTGCCATTTGAATCCACTACAGGATTGTTGTTGTGATCGCGCTGCTGGACCACCTTGCCAGATATGGCCTGAACCTGATTGGTGTTGTGGTCATAGCGATAGACCGTGCACTCGTCACCCTCTTTGAGCCCCGTGTCAGGGTCAGTTGGTATGGCGATGTGCGTGGTCAGCTTGAGCATGTAAGGAGGCGTGTTCGCGTCCAGGTTCTCAAGGTTGGTGAGCGTGAGCTGCACCGGAGGCGTGATCAGCTGTGAGGGAGACGCTGCCGCAGCCGCGCCTGCCATTGCTGAATAGACAGGGCTCAGGTCAGAGACCTCGTCCGTTGACAGGATGGGCACAACGGATGCGTCCTTGTAGATGAAGCCCTGAACGCTTGTGCCGTTGCCGTCCTCCTGGTTGGCGTACAGCTTCTGGTTCTGATACTTGTCATAGGTGCTGACCAGGATGGAGGCCTCAAGGGTGTCCCCTGGGTTCACTGTTGAGTAGACGGTCAGCTTGTACCTGTAGATGCTGTTGTCCTGCAGGCCGTCTGCAGCCGTGATGCTGTGCGTGAAGCGGGAGCCGCTCTCAAGGTTAGCGCTGACCTTGCTGCCAGGTGCGCCCTCCGTGCCAAATGTGCCGGAGGTGCTGTCTGGTCCCGTGAACGTTGGGGGAGCGCCGGGGAATGCATGCGCGGAATAGACGAACTGCCCTTGAGCATCAAGCGTGACGTCATCCAGAGACCAGCTGTACTCATAAGCGCCGCTGGTGCCTGAGAACTCTGCGAACAAGGGGCCTGGGTCTGCGCCATCAGCGGTATTGGTGATAGCGTCGGCCGCATTCGCGAAGTTCTGGTCAGTGCTGACGTTGGAGAAACCAAGGTTGTAGTCCTTGGCGATGGCGTACACGTCCGTCTTGGCCGTAGCCTTGTTGAATACGTACGGGTTATCCGGAGCGAAGGAGCCGCTGTTGCTGGCGCTAGGGCCAGTTGGCTCCTCAGCAAGCGCCGTAGCTGGCAACATGCTGGTGCACATGCATGCAGCTACTAGCACCGAGAATATCTTGCGAATGGTCTTCTTCATCGCAAACACCGTGTCTTTCTTGCTCCCCAGCATTACATATGTGCTAAGAGAACTGGCGTTCGCAACCAAGGAATTGGTCTTGAACGTCCTTTTGCAGCAAGCCCTTCCGCCTTTCGGCTTCCTGGCCTGCTGCAAGGACTGGATCTATATGGTTTCGCCGAAAGCTACAGCGAATCTCTATATAGTCTTCGCGATCACATGGAAGAAGGGCTTCACGCATCTTCCCTCTTCCATATGCTCCCGAATGATCTGCCTAGTTCTCTACGATGATGGTGACGTTAGCGCCGGCTTGACCCTCTATCTCACGGGTGTCCATGTTCAGCGCATAGAACGTTGCTGTGCATGGGTATGTGCCGGCCGGCAGATCCGTGTTGAGACGCCCATACTGGATATGATAGTTGGGCTCAATGGCGTCAGAGGAATAGATGACCTCACCTGTGTCATCCCTGGCTATATCCACCTGCATCAGGTAGTGGTTAGCCGGAGAGTTCTCAATGCGGAGCTCACCCTCCGAAGTACCATCCTCAAAGCGAACAGCAGCAGCGATGTTGATGCTGAGCATGCCGTCTTCCACGTATCTATCAAGCTCTGCTTGGATCTCCTCGGCGGTCTTGCCGTCAAGCTGACCAAGCTCACCTGCGTCACCTTTGTATTGCGTTGAATCCATAAAGAAGTACAGGCCCACAAGGAGTGCCAAGATCACGGCAATTGCCGCTATGACGATCCATACTACGAAGCTCTTCTTGTGCGTGCTTGTATTGCCTTCATCTTGAAACTCGTAAGGTGCGTTTTCGTTTGGCATTTTCCGTTCCAATCAGTCAAGGCTCTATAGCTGGTATTGCAAACTTCGCACATTCTAGCAATCTTTTGCCGAATTGTTTACTAGGACATGCAAATCCCAGGAGCTAGAACCCTTTTGATCCTTGCTCGAAAGCCTTGGTGCAACCTAGTGGGCCTGTATCCTTCATAGAAAAGGGGCGGTCTTGCGGCCGCCCCCCTTTTCCGAACCGGATCTGTTGGATCCTGTGCGGCTTTGATGCAGTTTTGACTCTACCTACTAGGCGGTGAGGCCGATGGTGTAGGAGATGGTCATGACAGCGCTGTTCAGGTTGTTTGAAGACAGCGGGCCATTGACGATGCCAACGTTACCGGAGAGGTCAATGCCAGCCTCTTGACCAGCAGCGATCTGCACTGGAGTTGCTGAAGGAACCTGAGCACCATTAGCGCCAGTAGCAGCAGACAGAGCGGTCTTGAAGGAGCCCACGCCAACCGTTGCGTCGATGGTGTTCTGAAGCAGACCATTGGTGTTCGGAACGCCAGCAGTAACCGGAACGGTGCCGATGGTCAGAGAGCCGCTGGTAGCAGCAACAGCCTTCAGGTAGATAGCGTTGGTGCCCTTGTTGGTGATCTTGTAGGCCTCAGAAGTAGGAGCCTGGAATGCAGCAGCACCGGTTGACGGGATGACGATAGCAACGCGGGTAGGGATCTCAGCGTTGAGGCTGGTGTTGATAGCCTGTGCGTAGACCTTCGTCTGAGCGGTAGCGGTGTTGTTGCCAGCGTCGGTGAACTGCTCAACGTTGGTGGCGTCAGCTGCAGCGAAAGCCGGAACAGCCGTCATGGCCATAGCAGCGGTCAGTGCGAATGCGCCTGCGAACTTAGTGAGTTTCATGGTCGTTTCCTCCTTTTGAAATTTGACCATTCCTAACAACCGAGGCTATTTATACACGCTTGGAATCGGTTTGTATACACTTAGGTGACGAATCCACAATTTCCTTCAAAATCCCCACACAATTTGCAGTCATTTTCTTCACAGTTCCTACATACTGCCCGATGAGGGCGCTTTTGCGCTGAAAGGGCTGCACCTAAAGCCTTGCTGCCCGAAAAGTGCTGCACAGGCAAAGTGCATGCCTGTGCGCTTTCATTGCGGCCTTATCCTCTCCTGCCGCACTGACATCCTTGCTGCCCTTGGAAGTGCTTACGGGATAGGTGCACCATGTGCACCTATCCCGCTTCATTCATAGCGGCCTTAACATTCATATATGCATCTGCATATATGAATGTAGCGGCCTTGGTGGCCTAACGCGCCCCGTTCCGGGTGAAACCATTGCTTACCCTCCTGTGGGTAGCTCCTCCCTTCTGTGTGCTCTTGCATTGTTCCCTTCCCACCTGTAGACGGCTCCATTGGAGCCGCAGCATTGCCTCCCCCCCCTCCTGTGGGCGCTTGCATTGCAAGCGCAGCATTGTCCCCCCTCCTGTGGGCGGCTCCATTGGAGCCGCAGCATTGCGCTAGCAATGCGTAACTTGCCCGAAAGGGCAAGGGCAGCTGGATGAGGATTACAGGTCAGGCGAGGTAACCTGTCGCAGATGATCTATCTGGGAAGGTGAGGCAGCACCCCATCAGGGGTGGCTCATGGGACCTTCAGCTTGGAGGTTGTCTGCGCCAGGCTAGATGGCCTGGTCTGAAGCTGGCTTCCGGGTGTTCGCAGGCTATCGCCTGCGTTACGTTGCACTGGCGTGCAACTGCGGCTGCAATGCAGCCGCCCACGAGAAAAGAAGATACGGAATAACGAGTCCTTCGGAAGGTGCGCAGAGATCTGCGCACCTCTGCAGGTCAGACTCGCTTGCTGCCCTTGAAAATGCTGCACAGGCAAAATGCATGCCTGTGCACTTTTATTGCGGCCTTTAACATTCATATATGCAGGTGCATATATGAATGTAGCGGCCTTGGTGGCCTAACGGCCACCGATCAGGGTAAGACCCCGCCTCAATTGTGGGCGCCCCCTCCCCTTGCCTATAGGCCACCCCCTCCTGTGGGTAGCTCCTGCCATCTGTGTGCTCTTGCATTGTTCCCTTCCCACCTGTAGGCGGCTCCATTGGAGCCGCAGCATTGCCTCCCCCCTCCTGTGGGCGGCTCCATTGGAGCCGCAGCATTGCGATGAGCAATGCGTAACTTGCCCGACAGGGCAAGAGCACCCGGATGCCAGCTACTGGTCAGGCAACCTAGCCTGGCGCAGAGGATCTATCTGGGAAGGTGGGGCAGCAACCCTTGAGGGGTGGCTCATGGGACCTTCAGCTTGGAGGTTGTCTGCGTCAGGCCATCTTGCCTGACCAGTTGCCGTCTTCCGGGTGTTCGCAGGCTATCGCCTGCGTTACGTTGCACTGGCGTGCAACTGCGGCTGCGATGCAGCCGCCCACTCATGGGGGTGCAACTGCGGCTGCAGTGCAGCCGCCCACTCATGAGGGAGAGGGTGCAACTGCGCTTGCGATGCAAGCGCCCACATGGCTGAGAGGGGTTTCGGTTGGATGGGCGCCCGGAAGGGCGCCAAGGCCGCTACATGGTTGTGAATGAAGTGAACAACCATGTTAAAGGCCGTAATGAAAGTGCATGGGCGTGCTCTTCGCCCATGCAGCATTTTTGGGGCAGCAAGCAGGCCAATGTTGCAAGTTGGATCAGGCGCACGTGAGTTCCCCAAGGCCGCAGTGAATGGAGCGGGCACAGCGTGCCCGCGACACATTTTTAGGGCAGCAACTCTTTAATACCTGCTATCGAAGATGCGCTTGGTCTTCTTCTCTGAGCGGGGGAGCTCTCCCAGCGGGACGCCCTTCGCCTCAGGCGTGCAGCCGATCTTCGCCTTGAAGATGGCAGCCAGCTGCTCCTCAGCTCGATCCCTGTCCTCGCCCTCAAGGCCCGTCTCGAAGAGCACCGTGAGCACATCCGTGCCGGAGATGTTCTCTATCATCACCTGATACTCAGAGGACGTGCCGTCAGTGATGGCGATGACCTCCTCCACCTGCGCCGGGAAGATGTTGCAGCCCTTCACCTTGAACATATCGTCTGTGCGCCCGGTGAGCGTGTCTATGCGGGGATGGCGTTCGCCACATGCGCAAGCGCAATCCCCTGGCAGGATGCGCGTCAAGTCATGCGTGCGGTAGCGGATCAGCGGCGCGCCCTGCTTGCGCAGCGTGGTGATCACAAGCTCCCCTATCTCACCATCAGGCAGCGGCTCACCCGTGGCCGGATCCACCACCTCTATATAACAGTAGTCTTCCCAGATGTGCATGCCGTTGTGCTCAGAGCAGGAGATGCCGATGCCCGGGCCGTAGATCTCAGTCAGGCCGTAGATGTCGAAGATCTCTATCCCCAGCTCGTTCGAGATGCGGTTGCGCATCTTCTCGCCCCAGCGCTCAGAGCCGATGACGCCGCGCTTGAGCTTCAGCTTGTCACGGATGCCGCGACGGCTGATCTCTTCTGCCAGCAGGAGCGCGTACGACGACGTGGCGCAGAGGACAGTTGACCCCAGGTCCTCCATCATGCGCAGCTGCTTCTCCGTGTTGCCCGGCCCCATTGGGATGGCCATGGCGCCCAGGCGCTCGCACCCGGCCTGGAAGCCGATGCCTGCCGTCCAGAGGCCGTAGCCCGGCGTGATCTGCACGCGATCCAGCACACCCACGCCTGCCATCTCGAAGCAGCGTGCGAACTGCACCGCCCAGTCGGTCACGTCTTGCGCGGTGTAGGGGATGATGACGGGCGTGCCCGTTGTGCCTGACGATGAATGGATGCGCACGATCTCAGCGTCCGGCACCGCCTGCAGCCCCAGCGGATAAGCCGCGCGCAGGTCATCCTTCTCTGAGAAGGGGAGCTTCTGGAAGTCATCTTGAGTGCTGATGTCTGAGACGTCTATGCCTTCGAACTTCTTCGCGTAGAACGCGGAGCGGTCTTTGATGGTGCGGAGCTCCTCGCGAATGAGCTCCATCTGCTCTGGCTTGATCTGCATGCAACTGCCTTTCTTCCGTGTGTGGAAAGGGTAGCACAGAGCTGCTCTCCCTCTTGCGTGTGGGTGGCTGCATTGGAATGCTGTCCCCCTCTTCGCCTGTGGACGGATGCATTGTCCCCTTCCTACCTGTGGGCGTCTCCATTGGAGACGCCCACAGGTAAGAGGCTATGCTGCGCTTGCAATGCAAGCGCCTACCGCAGGGGTGGGGTTTCAGCTGCATAGGTGGCCGGGAGGCCACCAAGGCCGCTACTTTGCTTGTGCTTGCACATGCAAAGTTAAAGGCCGTAATAAAAGTGCATGGGCGCGTTCTTCGCCCATGCAGCATTTTTGGGGCAGCAAGGATGCAGGGGTAGCTCAGACAAGCACCTAGCGCGTTGCGGCAACTGTGGCTTGGCCGAGGGAGACGCAGCTGTCATTAGGAGGAAGCTCCCCGTTCAGGATGACGTTGAACCCGGCATCCGCAAGCTTGCTGGCCGCATTCTGAACCAGATACCTGTTCATGAACACGCCGCCCGTGAGCACCACGTCCCGGATTCCATACAGCGCATCCACCATCTGCGCGCTGGTGAGCACGGCACCCACCATGGCATCGTGGAACCTGCGAGCTATCACGCCCACAGGCACGCCTGCCTCCACATCATCCAATAGCGCCTGGAACACAGGCGAGGCATCCAGCAGCACAACGGCCGTGGTCTCCGCGGTATCCCCCTCAGACGCCGTGTTCTTGGTGACAGCAACCTGATAGCGCTCATCGGGCACCCACTGGCCAGCGGGAATCGTGTTCGCAAGGTGCGGCCCCATGACAGCTTCCAGCAGGATGGCCGCCTCGCCCTCGTATGTGGGCTCCGTGCAGACGCCAAGGAGCGCACTGGCGGCGTCGAACAGGCGCCCGGCCGAGGACGTCACCGGCGTGTTCAGCCCTTGCTCGATCATGCGCTCACACACGGCCGCCTGCTCCTCCCCCAGCTCAGCAAGTGCGCGTGCGGCCCCCGGGTGCTCCAGCAGGTCAGATTCCCAGAGCACGCCGTACGCCATGCGAAGGGGGTGCTTCACGCAGGCCGCGCCGCCCGGCATGGGCACGTACGCGAAGTTGGCGAATCGCTCATACGCGCGCGTGTTGGAGATCAGCACCTCGCCGCCCCAGATGTTGCCGTCCGCGCCGAACCCCGTGCCGTCGAACGCGATCCCGCACACGGGCCCCTCCACGCCAGCTTCCGCCATGGCGGCCACGATGTGCGCGTGGTGATGCTGCACCTGCGTGAGAGGCTGCCCGGTGAGCGCCGCCTGCTCGTGCGCCCACTTCGTCGTGAGGTACTCCGGGTGCAGGTCACACGCAAGCGCCTGCTCCGCAAGCCCGAAGAGCTGCTGGTAGCGCGCCTTGGCTTGATGCCACGCGTCGAAGACCTCCGCGTTCTCAACGTCGCCGATGTATTGCGAGACGAACGCCTGCCCTCCCCGGAGGTAGCAGAAGGTGTTCTTCTGCTCAGGCCCGGCAGCGAAGACGTGAGCAGGGGACGTAGCCGTGTTCACGGCTTCGTTCAGGCTGAGAGGTGCGGGCGCATAGCCGCGCGCGCGGCGGATGAACTGGATGGCAGACGCGTCTTCTCCCAGATCCAGCACGCGGACCACGGAGTCGTCGAAGCGCGTGAGGATGTCGCGGTCATTCGCAAGGAACGCGTCCGCAATGCCGGAGAGCTTCTGGTAGGCCTCCTCGTTCGTGATGCAGATGGGCTCATCGTGCACGTTGCCGGATGTCATCACCAGCGCCACGGGGGATGCTCCCCCATCCGCGTCTTGCGTGGGAGTTGCGTTCGCAAGGTCATGCAGCAGCAGGTGCTGCACGGGGGTGTAGGGCAGCATCACGCCCAGCTCAGGCAGCTGGCCGGATACGCTTGGCGCCAGCACGGGTGCGCTTTCGCGCTTGATGAGCAGCACGATGGGGCGCGCGGAACCCGTCAGGAGCGCTTCCTCTTCTGGGCTCACGTGGCAGACCTGGCGCGCGTCTTCCGGCGTGCGCATCATGACAGCGAACGCCTTGCCGTCGCGCCCTTTCAGCTTGCGAAGGCGGCTGACCGCTTGTTCGTTGTTGGCATCGCACGCTAGGTGGTAGCCGCCGAGGCCCTTCACTGCTAGGATGCCGCCGTCTTGCAAGAGCTTGACCGCGCGCCCGATGAGCGCGTCTGACTCTTCTCGCGTGCGGGCCACTTCGTCCGGCTGGCCCTCACCCGAAGTGCGCCAGATCAAGTGCGGGCCGCATTCGAAGCACGCGTCAGGTTGCGCGTGGAAGCGGCGGTCTGCCGGATCAGCGTATTCAGCCGCGCACGCTTCGCACATGGGGAAGACGTGCATGGACGTGTTCGCGCGGTCATACGGCAGCTTCTCCGTGATGGTGAAGCGCGGGCCGCAGTTCGTGCAGTTTATGAATGGATAGCGGAAGCGGCGGTCTTGAGGGTCGAACAGCTCCCGTTCGCAATCTGCGCAGGTGGCAAGATCTGGGGAGACCAGCGTGTTGTCCTCCGTGCTGTCGTCGTCCGAGAAGCGGATCTCAAAGGTGCTGAAGGGCTCAAGCGGCACCTCATGCATCTCTATCTCGGTCACCTGCGCGGCCGCGGGCGCATCCTCTGAGAGCGCCATGACGAACTCGTCCAGGTGCTGGGATTCTCCCTCTGCGTGGATGTGCACGCCGTCCGTAGCGTTCAGCACCCAGCCGCTGATGAGGTAGCGCTTTGCCAGGCGGTATACGAACGGGCGAAAGCCCACGCCCTGCACGATGCCTTTGACCCAGATATCAAGCGCCTCTACCATGCTGCCCCTCCTTGCCGGTTCCGCCAAGCGTAGCACACACTCACCACGGGCGCTGCGCTGCTTGGGGGGGACAGCTTTCCCCTGCGGTAGGCATTGCTTGCCGCAGCTGTGCCCGCCAAGAGTGAGCCTCCCCCCCCCTAAAAGTGGGCGTCGGCATTGCCGACGCAGCTGTGCCCCCTCAGGAGTGGGCGTCGGCATTGCCGACGCAGCTGTGCGCTAGCACAGCGTAACTTGCCCGATAGGGCAAGAGCAGCTGGATGAGGGTTGCAGGTCAGGCTAGGTGGCCTGGCGCAGATGGCCTATCTGGGAGTGTAGGGTGGCGACCCTGAAGGGTGGCTTGTGGGATCTCCTCTTGAAGGGCGAGAAGGTAGCGAAATGAGGGTGATAACCCGAAAT
Source organism: uncultured Eggerthellaceae bacterium (assembly GCA_910588435.1). GTDB lineage: Bacteria > Actinomycetota > Coriobacteriia > Coriobacteriales > Eggerthellaceae > MGBC163016. The sequence goes on from CAJUPL010000030.1 coordinate 17,324, forward strand.
ACCCGGATAGCTGGTCTGCGCCAGGCTAGGTGGCCTCACCTGATGCTGGCCTCCGGGTGTTCGCGGACTGGCGTCCGCGTTACGCATTGCTAGCGCAATGCTGCGTCTCCAATGGAGACGCCCACAAGATAAGGGGTCGCTCGGAACGGTGGCCCATAGGCCGCAAGCAGGCCGCTACCATTCGCCTTCGGCCATGCGGACGCGGTCGGTCACGTTCGCAAGCGCGAACGCAACGCCGATCAGCGCCGCCACCACAGCACCCGCAACAGACAGCGGCATGAGCACCATGGTGTTCCCCATGATGGCTGGCACAACCAGCATCCCACAGATGATGATGGCGCCTGAGACCACTGACCCCATGATGTCGAACGCCTTCGTTCCCTTCATGCAGAAGGCTGAGAATGCACCCGCACCCAGCACCCACGACGCAGCCACGATCCACGTTGTGGGGTTCGCGAACACCTGCACGATGCCGTTCGTGATGGACGCGCCCGCGATCACGGGGTTCACCGCCACGATGAAGTTCGCAAGCACCTCCCAGTCCCCCAGATTGCCGGAACCCAAGGCCGCGAACACCATCGCGCTCACGCACGCAGCGGCGGCTGCCGCCACAGCCTCGCGCAGCTCAAGCACAGCGCCCGCCACCACGGGCACCACCGCGGCGAACCCGACGGAACCCAGGAGCGGCTGCATCATGACCAGCGTGCAGGCGCCGTCATCCATTCGCCCGAAGAACCACCACCACGCGCCCATGCCTGCAAGCAGAAGAAACGCCGCCGTCCATGCTTGGCTGACCACTAGGGAGACCACGAACGCCGCATACACTGCGATGAATCCGATCTTCGGCTTCAAGAACGCAAGCGCCGCCAGCGCTATCATCACTATCCATGCCGCAACCGGCAACGTGGAGAACAAGCCGAACGTGACGTCGGTGGTCACTTGGGCGGCTTGCTCAGGGCTGAACACCACGCGGAAGTTGATCAGCGCCACCACCGATATCATGATGGCGGACAGGCTTGCGAATATGCGCATGATGATGCTGGCGCCGCCTTGGCCGATCATATCTATGAAGGGCGCACGCGGTTTGCGGGGTGCGCGCTGCGGGCGCTCCTTGCGTTCATTGCGCGCGTTGCGCTCTTCCCGCTCCTCACGCGCGCTGCGCGGCTTGCGCTCGTCGGGCGCCTGGTGCGCCGGGCGCTCTTCGCGGGCGTCACGTCCATCCCGTACGTCCCGCCCTTCGCCCGCCTCACGCGAGTGCGACGCGTTCGCGGGCTTCTCATGCTGCGGGGAGGCGTCCTGCCCGCGCCCGAAGAGCTTGCCCAGAAGGCCTCCCTTGATCGGCGGCTCCGGCGGCCCGCCCACGTCATCCGGCGCCGGCGGGAGCGCCGCCACCGCGCTTGCAAGCTGCTTGCCGCCCTCCTTCGGGCTGCCAAGCTGGCCCTGCAGCGCCTTCGCCATCTGCTGCACGGAGCCGAACCTGTCGTCCAGATCAGGCGCCAGCGCCGTGAACATCACGTCGTCAACGTCCTCGTCCATGCCGTCCCAGCAGCGCGAGGGCAGGATGATCTCCGCGTCCTCGATGGCGATCTCAGCCTCCGCCAGCGTGGCCGCGCGGAACGGGTTCGTGCCGGTCAGCATCTCGTAGGTGAGGCTTGCCAGCGCCCACTCGTCCGTGCGCACGTCAAGCGGCTGGCGGCGCATCTGCTCAAGCGGCATGTACCCGATGGTGCCGCCGCCGGTCTTGCCCTGCCCGCTGGCGTCCATCAGCGTGGACAGACCGAAGTCCGTCACCTTGATGATGCCCTCGCGGTTCACGATCACGTTCTCGGGCTTGATGTCCAGATGGAGCACGTTCGCCTTGTGCGCCACCTCAAGCGCGTGCGAGACGCTTGCGAACACCGCGCCCACCATGTCAAGCGTGACCTCGTCACCCAGCTCGCGCAGAAGCCGCGCCAGCGTCTTGCCCTCAACGTATTCCATGATGACGTAGGCCATGCTGCCTTCCACCACGCAGTCGTACACCGTGACGATGTTGGCGTCGTTCAGGTGCGCGGCCGTGCGCGCCTCCTCAAGCCCCGGCACCGTGTCAAGCTGCGCGATCTCCTCGGGCAGGATGGCCTGGCTGTTTGCGCTTGCCTGCGCATGCGGGCTTGCGAATGCGCCCGGGCTTGCCTGTTGATGCGGGCTTGGGTGGTATGCGCGCGCTGCTTGCTCCCGCCGCTGCAGCTCAGTTGCGCGCTCTTGCCAATTGCGAACGGCGGCCACGCTCGGGCGCTCCATGCCGCTTGAGTCCGCCGCATCCTGCACGCCGCCAAGAGCGAGGTTCCGGAAGTAGGCCTCACGCGCTGCCTCCTCCTCGCTGCTTGCCCCAGGGCTGCTCCAGCGGGCCGCTTCATCCGCGTCCATGGCTTCAAGGAAGGACGGGGTATGAGCGGGCCCGCGTTCGCCACCGCTGGCGCCTTGTGCTGTTGGCAGATGCGAGGGCGATGGCTCCTCTGCCGGATCTGGCAGTAGGTCAAGGTTGATGCTGAGTGCGTTGGAATCAATGCCGGCTATCTCTGTGATGCCCGCTCCCTTGATGGCGCCCGGCAGCATGTCCGCCAGCGCCGGGATGTCGCGCGGCGCGGTGATCTTCTCAGTGTCCGTCTCCGGCACGTCTTCCGTGTCCGCGATGGCGCGGCCACCCTTTGAGGAGGCGTCCGCTCCCGCACCCTTTGCGAACTGATCCAGCACGCCAGATCTGGGGAGCCTGCCGCTCCTGCGCTCTTGGCGCTCACGCAGGCGCTCTTCGCGCTTGCCCAGAAAGCTTGGCTCTTGCGGGAGCGCCGTCATCCCCTGGCCAAGTTCCGACACTGCGCCGAACGCAGGTGCTTTCTGCTTACCGCGGCCGTAGACGCTCCTCACCTGGTCATGGCGGCTGACGTCACGGCGGAAGCGCTGCGCCGCGTGGCCGCCTGCGGGGATCACTCTAGAAGATCCGATGGGGATGGATGGCGCGTTCCACTGAGGAGCATTCGCCTGAGGGTCTATCTGGCGCAGCATTGCCTGCGTGCGCTTGGCCGCGTCAACGTCTGCGCGCGTGATCTTGATGCACTTGATGGCAACGTCGCGCTTGAGATGGGTGTCGAACGCGTGCTGAACCGTGGCGTAGCCGCCGGCGCCCGCCTTGCCTATCACTCTGTATCTGCCGAGTATGAGCTCTTGCTCAAGCATCCTTGATCTTCGTTTTCGCTTCGTTTGGATACCATCTGAGTCTGCGAACAGGGTAACAGATTCATCTCTTGCACCCAAGGTTCGGCTCGTGTATCATCTTAGGGCTTTGTCTAAGCGGGTGTGGCGGAATTGGCAGACGCGCTAGCTTCAGGTGCTAGTGGGCTCCGGCTCGTGAAGGTTCAAGTCCTTTCACCCGCACCACACACAAGAGCCGCCTCCGGGCGGCTTTTTTGTTTGGTTGGCTTGCTGCCCTGGAAAAGGCTTACGGGGTGCAGGCATCTGCATCCCCCTGCTGTAGGCGTCTCCATTGGAGACGCAGCATTGCGCTAGCAATGCTGCGCTTGCGATGCAAGCGCCCACAATTGGGGGGGACAACTGCGGATGCGATGCAGCCGCCCACATGAGGGGGGCAATGCAGCCGACCACAGGTTAGGGGTTGGAGCTGGGTTGCATGCGCCAGCATCCGGTGTTGCTGCGTTGCGGCGCGCCATAAGAGTGATGGCGTGCCCTACGTCAACCTGAAGAGACCTCTCATATTGATGGCGTTGTTGGATCTGAAGATGTTGCTGGTGGACGTAGGGCAAGGCTCCGTCTTTGTGCCTTGCCGCCCATTGGCAAGCTGGAACGCTAGCGTGTGAATACGTCCACAACCCTATATATGACCAAAAAGGTCAATGACATTGCGCACGGGGCAGTGTCAT
>CAJUPL010000031.1 GCA_910588435.1 uncultured Eggerthellaceae bacterium
GGCCGCTACTCATGAGCATGCTTGCATGATCATGAGTTAAAGGCCGTTATAAAAGCGCACAGGCATGCACTTTGCCTGTGCAGCATTTTCAGGGCAGCAAGGATGTCAGGGCTGCAGGCCAGATTCGCACGCAAGTGCGCTTTTGGTCATAATGATTCCCATGAGAAGCCTTGGGTTCACAGATGACGTGCGCGGCTGGTTCGAAAGCCAGTTCAGCTCCCCTACCAGCATCCAACTAGAGGCCTGGGAGCGCATCCGGCAAGGTGACAACACGCTGGTGATCGCGCCAACGGGCTCCGGCAAGACGCTGGCGGCATTCCTCATGGCCATCAACCGGCTGTCGCAAGAGCCCGAACGTGCGAGGGGCGTTCGCGTGCTGTATGTGTCGCCACTCAAAGCGCTTGGGGCAGACGTGGAGCGCAACCTGCAAGTGCCCCTGCAGGCAATAGGCGCTGACGTGACGATGGGAATCCGCACAGGCGACACGCCGCAGTCTGAGCGTGCGAAGCTCATCCGCAACCCGCCTGACATCCTGATCACAACGCCTGAGTCCCTGTATCTCATGTTGACGTCGAGGGCGCGTGAGACGCTGAAGACGGTTGATACCGTGATCGTGGATGAGATCCACTCCATGGCAGGCAGCAAGCGCGGCGCGCATTTCTCGCTCTCCATGGAGCGCCTTGACTCCATCCTGAAGGCGCCCGCGCAACGCATCGGGCTCTCGGCAACCGTGAAGCCCGTGAGCGTGGCAGCAGCCTTCCTCGGCGGCATCCACCCGGTGAGCGTCGTGCAGGATGACACTCCGCCCGCGTTCAGCATCCGCGTTCGCACTCCGGTGGATGACATGACGAACATCAGGCCTGTCATGTCAGGCACCACAGAAGCGCCCGACACGCGCACAGGCTCTGCGTCCATCTGGCCCTATATAGAAGGCTCCATCCTGAACGAGGTGCTAGACCACCGCTCCACCATCGTCTTCGTGAACTCGCGCGGCATCTGTGAACGCCTGACGGCGCACCTGAATGACGCCTACTCCAAGCGGCTGGGGCTCTCGCGCCTGACCGAACAGCTTGCCGTGTCAGGAGATGCCATGCGATCTGACATCGGCTCCACCACGAAGCTTGTAGGAGATGCGCCCGCAGTCATCGCGAAAGCGCATCACGGCTCCGTCTCCAAGGACAGGCGCCTTGAGATAGAGCGGGAGCTGAAGAGCGGTGAGCTGAAATGCGTCGTTGCAACCTCTAGCCTTGAGCTGGGGATAGACATGGGTGAGGTGGACCTGGTGATCCAAGTGGCCGCGCCCCTATCGGTCTCCTCTGGGCTTCAGCGCATCGGGCGCGCGAACCATCAGGTTGGCGGCAAGAGCCAAGCCATCATCTATCCCCGAACGCGGTTCGAAGTGCTGGACGCCGCGTTCGAAGTAGAAGGCATGATGAGGAGGGATATAGAAGAGACCGCGCTGGTCAAAGATGCGCTTGACGTGCTGGCGCAGCAGACGGCCGCCGAAGTTGCCATGCACCCAGACGGCCTCTCGCCTGATGCGTGGCTTACCACCGTTCGCAAGTCTGCATGCTATGAGGACCTGGGGCAGGCGTCCTATGCGTCTGTGCTTGACATGCTAGCAGGCGCATTCGCAAGCGGGGATGCCGCAGACTTCGCGCCCAGGCTTGCCTATGACCGCACGGCAAAGCTCCTGACCCCTATCCCTCGCACGCAGAAGCTGGCTGTGAGCGCGGCGGGCACCATCCCTGACCGTGGGCTCTACCCTGTGATGCTGAACACCGGGGACGCGAAGGGCGGACGCGCCCGCGTGGGTGAGCTTGATGAGGAGATGGTGCACGAATCCCGCGTGGGCGACGTGATCATCCTTGGCACCAGCACCTGGCGCATCACGCAGATCACGAATGACCGCGTGCTGGTCTCACCTGCGCCCGGGCGCACCGCGCGCCTTCCGTTCTGGCATGGGGATGGCCAAGGCAGAGCGCTTGATGAGGGCAAGCGTCGCGGGGAGATGCTTTCGCGCTTGGATGAGGGGATAGCGAAGGACGGCACGCCCGCTGACTCCACGGCTCAGAAGCTGCAAGGCCTAGGGCTTGATGACAAGAGCATCAACAACTTGAGCGCGCTCATCGCACTGCAGCGGGCAGACACGCAGATGCTGCCAGGCAGCGGCCGCATCGTAGTGGAGACATGCCCTGATGACACGGGTGCCAGCTACGTGATCATCCACTCGCCGTTCGGAAAGCGCGTGCACGAGCCGTGGGCGCTGGCCCTGAGCCGCCGCATCCAAGAGGAGCTTGGGTTCGACCCTCAATGCGCAGCCTCAGATGACGGCATCGTCATGCGGATGCCCTCTGAAGACGAGCGTCCGCTTCCGGTGAGCATGGTCAAGTTCGCGCCTGATGAGCTGGCGGATGTGGTGGTGTCCTCGGTCACTGACACCTCTCTCTTTGCGGCCCGCTTTCGCGAATGCGCCGCACGCGCGCTGCTCATGCGCCCGTCCTCGCCTGGGCGCCGCACGCCGCTTTGGCAGCAGCGCCTGCGCGGAGGCCAGATGCTGGAGGCGGTTCGCCAGATCCCAGATTTCCCCATCTTCGCGGAAGCCGTTCGCGAATGCCTGGCAGATGTGTATGACTTGAGCGGCGCTTGCTGGCTGATGGAGCAGCTGGAGTGCGGCGCCATCAAGCTGCATGAAGCACAGACCGCGTCCCCCTCCCCGTTCGCGGCGTCCATGCTCTTCGGCTACGTAGCCGATCACCTCTACGATGACGATATGCCGCATGCGGAGCGCACCCGCGCGCTCCTGTCCGTGGATCCAGCGCTCTTGGGTGAGCTGCTGGGCACGCCGGATGACTTGGCGCTCCTGCAGCCCGAAGCATTGGCGGAGGTACAGCTTGAGCTTGCGCGCCTGACGCCTGATAGGAAGCTGGCTGGCGCTGAAGGCGCAGCAGAGCTCTTGCGCAAGATGGGGCCCATGTCCTTGCGCGGCATCAAGGCACGGCTGGTTGATGGCACATCAGCAAGCAGCTTGCTGGATGCGCTGTCCGCACAGCACAGAGCTTGCCTAGTGCAGCTGCCTGACGGGGAAGAGCTTTGGGCCATGCCTGAGGACGCGCTCAGGTTGCAGGCTCTAGTGGGTGCGAACGTGCCTGACTGGACGCATGACTGGGAAGACGCGCCGTCCCTCCGGGCAGACGCGGATCCGGCTTGTGCGCTGGCCTCCAAATACGCGGCAACCCATGCGCTCATCAGCGCTGAGGGGCTTGCTTCATGGTTGCACACGGGAGTTGCCGCTGTTGAGGGCGCACTTCGCAACCTGAAGCAGCTGTCAGTGAGCCAAGATGGCGCGCACGTGATAGAGCAGGCGAATGCGCTCATCCGTGAAGCAGATCTGGACGCTGTTGCTGAGGATGCGCTCATCCCCCACGCGCAGACGCTCTGGTGCACGCCTGAGAACCTGCGCCGCCTTCGCAAGCGCTCCCGAGATGCAATAGATCAGAGCATGCGTCCAGTTGCGCCCGAGGCCTTGGAGCGCCTCGTGCTCCAGCTACAAGGCGTGACTACGCTGGAAGATGCAGGCGCAGACCCAGGCGCCGCCTTGGCGGATGCGCTTGCGCTCTTCGAAGGCTTCCCGCTTGCACCCAGCACGCTTGAGAGCATCGTGCTGGCGAATCGCGTGCCGGGCTACCGGCCATCCATGCTGGATGACCTCCTGGAAGCAGGGGACATCATCTGGCAGGCAACCAGCACAGACGAAAAGCTGGAAGACGTTCGCCTCTTCCCTACTGATTCCCCCGTGGCGCCTCAGATCCTGGATGCAACATCTGAGGACATGGCGAACGCAACTGGCGTGCCAGACGATGCCCCGCATGCTGCAAGCGCGCCGCTTGAGAAGGAGATCCTGGAGCTGCTAGTAGAAGGCGGCCCGTCCACGCTCTCTGACATGATCCGGCAGCTGCAACATATCTCCGGAGATGAGCCCGTGAGCATCCAAGCCGCCACGAAAGCGCTTGAGCATCTCATGCTCACCGGGCGCGCAACGTGCACCACCTTCCAACCTGCAAGGCATGCGGGCATCACCGTCCCTGCCAGCGCTGCGAAGCCGTCACGCTCTGTGAGCAGCAGGAGGAGCGGGATGCGGGCAGCAGCGCGCCAGATGCGAACGGCCTCAAGGGAGCGCATGGTGCAGGGCAAGGGGCAGTTGCAAGCGCTATCAGGCAACTGGCTAGCGCTGACTGAACCGTTCGCATCGCAGACAGAGCTGGCCATAGCGCAAGTTGAATCCATCCTTGACGTGTACGGCGTCGCTTGCCAAGCCACCATCGCAGCGTCCGGCTTCAAGGGCGGGATGCAAGCGCTCTACACAGTGCTTCGCAGCATGGAGGATGCCGGTGAGGTGATCCGCGGAGAGTTCGTCTCGGGGCTTGGCGCAAGCCAGTTCGCCCGCCGCCACATCGTGGAAGCACTGCGCTCTGATGGCACCGAGCACAGGATGGTGGTCCTTGAAGCGGAGGATCCCGCCATGCTCTACGGAGACGTGCTCCCCTGGCCTGACACGGCGGCCACCACCCTGCCAACACAGAGGATAGGCTGCACTGTGGTGCTTGCAAGCGGCTCGCCTGTGATCTTCGCCACCAAGCGCCTGCGCGAGCTGATCACGTTCACCGATGATGCGTCAGTCCTAGAGGAAGCCCTATCCGCCCTGATGAGCCATATGAGCGGGCCCAAGTTCGCGAAAGCGGGCCGAAATGAGAAGCTGATCGTTGAGAAGGTGGACGGGCAAGACATCTTCAACACCCCCGTTGAAGGCATCCTCAAGAGGATCGGCCTCATCCGTGACACGCACGGCATGCGCCTCCTCACCCAACCTTTCTAAGAACGAGACTACCCCTCATCACTGTACTCAATCTGGTACACCTACAAATCCGCGCACACGTATCCTGCAAGCATCGAACGGAGCACGAACGTTGCAGGAGGCGCATAATGGAGATCTGGGGAATGAGCACGCAGGAATACACGCAGATGCTGAAGGAGTCCTTCAATAGCATTCGCAAAGCCACGCGCAAGGAGGAAGCCGCGCACTACACGCGCACGCGCATCCTGGCATCCAACCTTGAGGCGGCGCTTGAGCGCCTGCGCACATATGAAGAGCCTGAGCTCCCGAAAGCGGAAGCCCAGGCTCAGGCTGCTTGATCTGGCGTCAGGCTACTTCGCGAAGAGGATGTTGTCTATCTGAGCCAGGCCCTCTTGCTCGTCAGACTCTTGCCACTTGTTGTCCACCAGCTCATAGTTGAGATCGACCGTCTCGTTCTTCACCTCAAGGTTGTTGAACGCCTCCATGACCCGCTGGCCTACCACCGTGTACTTCTCATCCTGTGGCATTGCCATGAACTCAGGATCATTCGCAAGCGCCTCCGTCATGTCCGTGATCTGCTCCAGCAGGTCCGTGTAGCTCTTCCCGGCGAACGTCATGGTGACCAGCGCCTGATCCCCGTTCACCTGGATCTCATCTATGGAGTAGTCGAACCCGTCGATCAGCGCAGAGACGAACTCTTGGTCATCTATCCCCAGCTGCGCCACGCCCTGGTTCTCCAGAAGCGTTGCGATGTTGGAGAGGGATGCGTCGTCTGCGTTCTTGTACGCGTCGTACTTGGTGGTGACTGCTTGCTCTATGAGCTCTTCGTTGTTCGGCCCGCAGCTGGTCAGCGCGAACGTTGCCATCACGAGCGCGGCGCAGCTGACCAAAAGCACAGCCAGTTTCTTGATGTTCATGCAGCTCCCTTCAGATGCGGTTTTTCGCAGATGATAACGCCTGCCTCCAGATAGCGGATCAAACGTCACCGAACTGCGAACGGTGCGGCATGCCAGAGCGCAAGGCTCACTCCTTGCCGATGTCATGCAGCTCTTTGTGCGAATTCTCGTGCGAGAGGATCATCGCCACCAGAGCTATCACGGAGATGACCACCATGTACCACGCAGGCGCCAGGGTGGATCCCGTCACAGAGATCAGCCAGGTGCCGATCATGGCAGCGGTGCCGCCGAAGATAGCATTCGCAAGATTGAAGCTCAGCGCGAAGCCGGTGTAGCGCACGTCAGTTGGGAACGTCTCGGTCAGGTAGCTGGAGAGCGTGCCGTCGTTGATGGTCAGCACGAACGCCATCACCAGCTCAACGCCCAGTACCACCCAGAACTGCGCCGTGTTCAGCAGCATGAACGCGGGCACGGTCAGCACCACGAATAGCACGCATGCAGTGATCAGCATCTTCTTGCGGCCGAAGCGGTCAGAGATGTGACCGGAGATGAAGATGAATGCAACGTAAGCCACAAGGGATATGGTGGTTGCCATCTGAGAGTCCTCGGCAGGCATCCCTACAGCGGTCTCCAGGTACGTTGGCAGGTAAGTGAGCACGGCGTAGAAGCCAACGGCGTTCAGCATGCAAGCGCCGAATGAGACCAACAGCTCGCGCAGGTGGAACTTGCAGAGGTCACGGATGGGGTGCTGCGCTCCGGCCTGCTTCGCGGACAGCTCATCTTGCATGTCAAGATAGGTTGGCGAATCCTCAAGGCGCGTCCTGATGTAGTGGGCAACAAGCCCAAGCGGACCGGCCAGGAGGAACGGGATCCTCCATCCCCAGAAGAGCACGTCTGCCTCCGGCATGAAGATGGTCATCAGCGTTGCCAGGGTGGAGCCAGCCAGCAGGCCCACAGCGGTTGATGCCGGAACAAGGCTGCAATACAGGCCGCGCTTGTCCTTCGGCGCGAACTCAGAGAGGAACGTTGCCGCGCCGGCATATTCGCCCGCAGCGCTGAAACCCTGCACCATGCGAAGGAGCAGCAGCAACATGGGCGCCCAGACGCCGATCATCTCGTAGCTTGGCAGGCAGCCGATCAGGAACGTAGCACCTGACATCAGGAAGATGCTGATGGAGAGCGCCCACTTGCGCCCGCGCTTGTCCCCCATGCTCCCCCAGAAGATGGCTCCTAAGGGGCGCATGATGAAGGATACGGCGAACACCGCGAACGTGGAGATCAGAGCTGCCGTTGGGTCCTCGCTTGCGAAGAACACCGCGGCGATGACGGTTGCGAAGTACGAATACGACGCGTAGTCGAACCATTCGATGAAGTTGCCTAGGAATGAGGAGACTGCAACGCGTCTGATCACGGCCCCAGACTCGGTTGCCTCTTGCATATCGTGCTCCTTTGTTCAGGCCTTTAGGCCCGCTAGGCCTTAAAGCTGCTCGCTTTCCCTTTGATTATAACGATTGGGTAACGGCAGCCGAGCACGCTAATGTGAAAGGCGCCTTCCGGCCTTCCCGCGCACCTCGTCGAAGGTGATGCACCACGCATCCGTCACGTCTATCTCGCGCTGGATGGCGCCGCCTATCTCATCTTTGAACTGCGGGAGATACTTCATGCAGAGGTCCACCAGCACGCGCCTGACCATGGCGGGATCCTCCACATGCTGGATGGTGCCCTGCGCCACAACGGACGCGAAGCGCGTGGTGAAGAACGTCTCCTCATAGCAGGGCTCAATCTCTGTGGCCACGGCAACGCTCACGCGCGGGTCATGGTTCCAGTCGTCGAACTTGTGCCCGGGTCCTTTCGCCGTGTGGATGTACATCTTGTCATCGATGATGACGTATGACACCGGCACCCCGTACGGCGTGCCGTCTGGGTCCACCGTTGAGATCACGGCGAACTCCCCTGCCTCTAGGATCTCTTGCGCTTCCTCAAGCGAAAGCTCCCTGTCTGCCATCTGCATCTCATATCTATCAGTCATGCCTGACCTACCCTTCACCTTGCGAACATGCGGCAGAAGATAGCACATCCTGCCTGCTTGCTGCCCAGCGCTTTTTCGAAATGCGCGCACCGCGCTTGCTGCCCCAAAATGTGTCGCGGGCAAAGAGCACGCCCGCTCCATTTACTACGGCCTTTAACATCCCGCATGTCGCTCACGCTCATGCGGAATGTAGCGGCCTTGGGGTGCTCACGCACCCCGTTCCAGGTGAAACCTCTCCCCCTCCTGGAATCGCCTCCCCCTTCTTATGGGCGCTTCCATTGGAAGCGCAGCAACTCCCCCTTCCTGTGGGCGCTTGCATTGCAAGCGCAGCATTGCGATGAGCAATGCGTAACTTGCCCGACAGGGCAAGAGCACCCGGATGCCAGCCCCAGCTCAGACCATCTAGCCTGACGCAGATGATCCATCTGGGAAGGTGGGGCAGCACCCCTTCAGGGGTAGCTCATAGGGTCTTCAGCTTGGAGGCTATCTGCGCCAGGCCACCTTACCTGACCAGTTGCTGGCATCCGGGTGTTCGCGGACTGGCGTCCGCGTTACGTTGCACTAACGTGCAACTGCGGCTGCAATGCAGCCGCCCACCGCAGGGGGGTGGATAGGGGCGCGTGAGCGCCCCAAGGCCGCTACTTCTGTTCATGGAACATGAATAGAAGTTAAAGGCCGTAATAAATGGAGCGGGTGCTATGCACCCACGACACCGGATTGGGAGCATGAGCCAAGAAGGCGCAGCAGGTAAGGCAAAGCAGCAAAAGGGATCGAAAGAGCCTCAGACGCACAAAAGACAGCGAGAAGCCACGGGGAGCCTCAGATTGCCGTGAAAGCGCGCCTGAGTTGGCTTCGCCCAACGAAGAAGAAGCGCTTGAAGCGGCAAGATGAGGTTCATCCGTGGCTTCGCAGCGTCAATGGGTATTAAGCGTAGAACAATATCTCGTTGTAGGTGGGGACGGGCCAGTGCTTGCGCTCTACGATCAGCTCCATCTCATCCACAGCATGGCGGAGCGCATCCATCACAGGCACGATCTTGTGCGCGTTCATGTTCGCACGCTCCTGCTGGTCCGCTATCTCAAGCGACTCATGGTGCAGCTCATGCAGCTTGCCAAGATGCCTGTTGATCTCTGCGGCGCCCTCCAGAAGCGCGCTCAGCTTTGTCTCCTGATTGCTGAGGTCAGCGTTGGGCATGACGGCCTTGATCTCAGCGATGTGCCGCGCTATCTCAGCCGCAAAATCGTTGATGGCGGGCAGGTAGTCACGGCGGACCAGGCGCTTCATGGTGCGTATCTCTATGTTCATGGTCTTGTTGTACTTCTCCAGCTTGACCTCGTAGCGGCTCTTGAGCTCCGCCTCATCGAGCACGTTGAACTCAGAGAACAGGTCAAGGGACTTCTGCGTGACCATGCACGGAAGCGCATCTGCCGTGTTCTTGTGGTTCGCAAGCCCGCGCTTCTCAGCCTCTATAGGCCACTCATCTGAATAGCCGTCACCGTTGAAGATGATGCGCTGGTGGTCGCGCAGCGTGCGCTTCACGTAATCCAGCGCGGCGCTCTTGAAGCTCTCCTCAGGCACGCCCTCCATCTCATCCGCAAACTCTTTCAAGGACTTCGCCATGGCGGTGTTCAGCACCATGTTCGCGTCAGAGAGGTTCTGCTCAGAGCCGGGCATGCGGAACTCGAACTTATTGCCCGTGAATGCGAACGGGCTGGTGCGGTTCCTGTCAGAGTTGTCCTTCAGGAAGTTCGGCAGCTCCGCCACGCCAAGGTCCATCTCAACGCGGTCATGGGAGGTGTAATCCTTGCCCTGGATGAGCGCATCCACCACGCGCCCAAGCTCGTCACCCAGGAACATGGAGACGATGGCCGGGGGTGCCTCGTTCGCGCCAAGACGGTGATCATTGCCGGCGGATGCGGCGGACATGCGCAGGAGCTCCTGGTAGTCATCAACCGCCTGGATGACACCTGCCAAGAACACGAGGAAGCGCAGGTTCTGCATCGGGTGCTCACCGGGTTCTAGCAGGTTCTTCCCGTTCGCAGACATGGACCAGTTGTTGTGCTTGCCGGAGCCGTTGATGTGCTCGAACGGCTTCTCATGCTCAAGGCACACCAGGCCGTAATGGCTTGCCAGAAGCCGCATCTCCTCCATGGTGAGCAGATTCTGGTCAATGGCGCGGTTCGCGTTCGCAAAGAGCGGCGCCAGCTCATGCTGGCATGGTGCCACCTCGTTGTGCTTCGTCTTCGCGGGCACGCCAAGCTTCCAGAGCTCATCATCAAGCTCTTTCATGAAGTTGTTCACGGTTGGGCGAATGGCGCCGAAGTAGTGATCCTCAAGCTCTTGGCCCTTGCACGGCGAATACCCGAAGAGCGTGCGGCCGGTGAGCACCAGGTCAAGGCGGCGCTTGTAGTCATCCTCTGAGATCAGGAAGTACTCCTGCTCAGCACCAAGCGTGATGACCACGCGCTGGCATGACTCTCCGAAGAGCTCCAGAACGCGAATGGCCTGGTCAGACACTGCGCGCATGGAGCGCAGAAGCGGCGTCTTCTTGTCCAGCGCCTCGCCGTTGTACGAGCAGAAGGCGGTTGGGATGCAGAGGACCTCGTCCTTGATGAACGCGAACGACGTTGGGTCCCATGCGGTGTAGCCACGCGCTTCGAACGTTGCGCGAAGGCCGCCGGACGGGAAGCTTGAGGCATCCGGCTCACCCTGGATGAGCTCCTTGCCTGAGAACGACATGATGGCGTGGCCGTCATCTATCGGGTCTATGAAGCTGTCATGCTTCTCAGAGGTGATGCCGGAGAGCGGCTGGAACCAATGCGTGTAGTGCGTGGCCCCCTTCTCGATGGCCCACTCCTTCATGGCGTGCGCCACCACGTTGGCCACCTCAAGGTCAAGCGGCGCGCCGTCCTTGATGGTGCGCATCAGCTGCTTGAACGTTGCCGATGGCAGGCGCTCCTGCATGGTGTGCTCATCGAAGACCATCTCACCATAGATCTGTTGGACGTTCGCCATCTTACCTCTCCCCGCTATGAGCTTTGGATGCTTGGATACATTCTAATGGACGCGCGCGAATGCATCAGCAAGCCGCAGCGCCGCTTCGTCTCATTCGCGCCCAGTCCAGCAGTAAGTGCAAACCTTCTCAGGGTCTATGCCTATTGCCTCCAGCATGCCATTCAATGACTGATATCCTAATGAGTCGAACCCGAGCTGCTTGCAGATGGTTGAGAGCAGGCACTTGCCGCGCTCCGTTGATGAGTCCGCGTACTCAGCTATGTGCTTTACGCCGTCCTCCCCCTCAAGGTCATGGATGACACGGCGGGCGATCAGGTCCATCTCGGACTTGCTTGATGAGAATGACAGGAACTTGCAGGAATACATGATGGGCGGGCAAGCGCTCCTCATGTGCACTTCCTTAGCGCCATTGCCGTACAGGAAATCCACCGTCTCACGCAGCTGCGTGCCGCGCACGATGGAGTCGTCCACGAAGAGCAGCTTCTTGTCCCGGATCAGCTCCGGGATGTGGATCTGCTTCATCTTGGCAACGCGGTTGCGCACCTCTTGGTTGGTGGGCATGAATGAGCGGGCCCACGTTGGCGTGTACTTGATGAACGGGCGCGCGAACGGCATCCCGCTTGCGGTGGAATACCCTATTGCATGCGGCACTCCGGAATCCGGCACGCCTGCAACGTAGTCAACCTGCGGCAAGAGCCCGGCCTCTGCCTCATCACGCGCCATGATGGCCCCGTTCGCGTAGCGCATGCACTCAACGTTCACGCCCTCATAGTTGGAGTTGGGGTAGCCGTAGTACACCCAGAGGAACGCGCAGATCTGCATGCGGTCCCCCGCGGGCGCCAGCGTGTCATACCCGTCAGCGTCAACGCGGACTATCTCACCGGGACCCAGCTCGTAGGCATCTATGTAGCCTAGCTTGTGATACGCGAATGATTCGAAGGAGATGCAGTAGCCATCCTCCTTCTGACCGATCAGCACAGGCAGGCGCCCAACGGAGTCACGCGCGGCGATGATCTGCCCTTCGCGCGTCATTATGAGCAGCGTGAGCGATCCGTCTATCCGCTCTTGCGCGTATTTGATGCCTGAGACGAAATCAGGCTTCTGATTGATGAGCGCCGCCACCAGCTCAGTGGAGTTCACCTTGCCAGAGCTCATGGCCATGAACTGCTTCTCGCCGTCACTGAAGAACTCATCCACCAGCAGCTCTTGATTGTTGATGACGCCAACCGTGGTGATGGCGAACGTGCCTAGATGGCTGCGAACCAAAAGCGGCTGCGGGTCAGTGTCAGAGATGCAGCCTATTCCGCAATCCCCGTGGAATCCCGGAAGGTCATCTTCGAAGCGCGAGCGGAAAGGGGTGTTCTCAATGGAGTGGATCTCCTTTTGGAAGCCGTCTTCGGCATCCACGAATACCATGCCTGCCCTGCGCGTGCCAAGGTGCGAATGATAATCAACCCCGAAGAACACGTCCAAGACCACATCCTGGTGCGCAACCGCACCGAAGAAACCGCCCATTTCCCCTCCTGAACAAGCGTGCTGTCCATTACGTTCGAAGTATAACGCGCTAAGACGAAAAAGGACCCGCCTTGTGGCGGGCCCTCTTGAAGCTTTAACCAGCTTGAAATGAAACAGGCTTTGAGCCTACTCCACACCAGCTGCCTTCTCCTTCGCACGGCCCTGGCCGCCGAAGACGAAGAAGTAGATGAACGGAAGCAGCATTGCCACCAGCATGATCGGCAGAGCCATATCCGTCTTGGAGAAGCCGGGGATGGTCAGCGGGCAGACGATGCAACCGATGAAGTTGATGACCACCACTGCGATCATGATCCAGAAGCGCATGTTGCCATCCGTCTCTGAGAGCGGGTTGTCCTCCATCTGCTTCTGCAGCTGGTCCATCGTCTTGCCGCCAGTGTTCTTGACGAACAGGAGCGTGCAGACCAGACCGAGCACGAACGGGATGAGGAGGACGAGAACGACCATTGACCAGTTGTTGGACATGGTGCCGTTCACGTCATGCTGGAACATGGCCAGACCAGCGGCCGCACCCAGAACGATGGAAGAACCAGAGCCACCGAAGCGAGCGAACGCCTGGCACCAAGAGGTACCGGTGTTGCGCAGCGTGGTGGGATAGGACTCAGGCATCAGCGGCTGAACAGCGGTGATAGCGTAGTTCAGGCAGAAGCCGAAGAGGAGCATCAGGATGATGCAAGGAATGAAGTTGCCAGCAGCAGCGCCAGCCAGTGGAGCGCCGTTCACAGGTGCCTCACCTGGGAACATGGGCACGAACACTGAGCAAGCGATGATAGCGACGATGCAGGCCACCCAGCCGATCCACAGAGCGCGCTTACGGCCGATAGCGTCAGAGATGAAGCCAACGCAGATGTTGGATGCGATAGCTGCAACGTTGTTCCAAGTCTGCAGGGTCACAGACTCAGCAGCGGTGAAGCCATTGCCCTGGAACCAGGTTGGGATCCAGGCGTTCATGCCGTACACGCAGAACTGGCCGACGAAGTATGCAGACCAGATAGCGCAGGTTGCAACGATGAACTTGCTGGAGAACAGCACTGCAGGGCCAGACTTAGCCGGCTTCGGAGGAACGATCATCAGGTTAGCGTCGAACTCGACGTCAACGTGACGGGTTGCCTTGACGATCTGGGTCAGGCGCTCGCAAGCCTTCTCCTTCATGCCATGGTTGGCATACCAGTGCGGAGTCTCATGCATCACGAAGATGAGGATGATGCCGTAGATCACCGGCAGAGCGCCGATGAGGTAGCAGATGCGCCAGTTCTGGTTGGCCTCAGTGCCATTGGCAAGGGTGATGATGCCGTCGGTCAGGCCTGGGATGATGGCGTTCGGGTTGGAGCAGATAGGAGCTGCAACCAGACCAGCGATGACCCAGCCTATGACCATGAAGGCCATGCCGCAGGTGACGAAGATGCCGCGCTGCTTTGAAGGCATGCTCTCTGAGAACACCGTGGTGACCACGGGGATGCAGGAGCCAACGCCGAAGCCTGCGATCAGGCGGAAGGCGCAGAAGAAGCCATAATCAGGCGCGAATGCCTGAGGCAGCGTGAACAGACCATAGAAGATGACCGCGATGGTCAGAGTCTTCTTACGGCCGATGGCGTCAGACATGATGCCACCAACAGCGCCGCCGAGCACCATGCCGAGCAGGCCCCAAGTGGTCAGCGAGCCGGTGAGAGCAGCGATAGGCTGGCCATCAGCGATCTGCTGAGCGAAGAACGTAGGTGCAACGTAAGTATTAGTAGAATTGACGATCATGAAGTCATAGCCGTCGAAGATCATGGCGAATGCCAGGATCACGAAGACGATCCATGTGTGGCTTGAGATGCCAGCGCGGTCAATGACCTCAGATACTGTGAACTCTTTACCGTCCATCAATACCCCCTAGATAAATGATTTTGCCAACGCCGTTTGATGGATAGAAGCGGCGAAGGCCGAAGGATTTGGACTTCATGTCCGTGCGCAATAGCAAGACTGGGTCACACCATCATGTTGGGAGGGATTACGAGCGCCTCAAGAATCTAGGGCTGTTGAGGTGCTAGTAATAGCGATCTGCTGCACAAGGCCTTATAGGGATCAGCCCTGGCTCCCGCTATTCAGAGCGAACCAGAAGAAACGACTGCGCGGCTTCCCCCTTCCACGATTCTCTTTCAGCTTGCGATCCTCACCCAAGGTGGATGACAAGTATGGATGCCATACCAACTTGAGGTTGAACGCTGCGTGTAGAATATTTGAAGAGGGTTGAGCGGTCAATCAAAACCGCTTCAAGGCATCAACCTTTTGGGTTGATTTGCGAGGTTGAGTCCGGGTTGAAAAGGTCGTTTTCGGCAAGTGGCGCCAATTATCACTGTGCGTGGAAGAGGCTTTCCGGCGAACGGTAGGCACCTTCTGAATGCGGGTTGCTATAATGTTCAACGTCGCATGAAGTGGTCGCGTGGCGCAGCGGGAGCGCAGGTGCCTTACAAGCACAAGGTCGCAGGTTCAAATCCTGCCGCGACCACCATCTTTCATTTGTTCATCCGTGGCTTCGCAGCGTCAAGACTTGACCTTCATCTGATGAGAGCATTTCGGGCAGGTGACCTTCAAGGTGCCCTTGCCGCGCGGGACTGACAGGGACTGTCCGCACTTCTCGCACTTGAACCTCTTCACAGACGCATCCTTGCCGGACGCTTTCGCAGAGCCCTTCGCACCCTTGTTGCCCTTGAAGCGATCGAGCAGCCCCTCGAACCTGTCCTCTTCTGCTTGGCGCTTTGCCACGTTCTTGGAGAACACTCGGAAGATGGCGTAGATCAGGAACACGTAGCTCAGAACCGAGCAGATCAAGTTCGGCACGATCATGCAGATGACGGTGAGGATCACGGCCGCCACCAGCGATATCACGCCCAGCTTGTCGTATCCGTTGCGGCCTACCATGAAGTTCGCCATCTTGTCGTTCAGATCATTCATGAATCCCACGGCGCTCATCTCCCCTGTCCTTGCCACGTCCTCTCAACTGAATGGTAGCAGTTGGATGATGGGCGCAGCAGGTCAGATGCGCGCGCGTATCATCAGCCTCATGAACGGAAATGACCCACATACTGAGAAGCATCCTGAGAGCACTCAGGGTCAAGCTGCAAGCGAAAGGTCCTCAACGGCGGCGTTCGCAGTCCTTGTTGTGGTCACGTTCCTGACCGCGCTCTACATGAAGGGCCTGAACAGCGGCATCCCTCTCTACTATGACAGCCTTGGATATTCCGCCACCATCGGCGGCACGTTCGTTGCCGTGTTCACCCTGTCCAGCATGGCGATGCGCCTGGCGGGTGGCCAGATCACAGACCACTTCCCGCACTACAAGGTGCTGCTGGTGAGCCTTGCGGGGCTTGCTTTGGGCGTTGCCATCCCCGCCATCTGCGATGAGTTCTACGTTGTGATGGCAAGCCGCATCCTGCAAGGAGCTGCGTTCGCGCTGGGTACCAACGTCATGACCGTGGCCGTCATGGGCACGGCATCGCTTGCGCACATGGGGCGCCGCGTGGGCATCAAGGGCGCGGGCACGTCCGCTGGAACCATGCTGGGCGCGCTGATCGCCACAGCGCTGCTTGACGGCGCAGGCTACCACGTCTTCTACCTCTTCTACACGGCCATCATGGTGTTGGCTATCATCATGATGGTGATCTTGCACAAGCGTCAGGCAAAGCTTGCGAAAGCGACTCCGGCTAGCAAGGCCGCAGCCAAGGATGCCGTGCCAGCAAAGGAACAAGCGCAAAAGGCCGACGCTCCCAAAGCAAGCTGGAAGGAGCGCGCACGTGAGCTGATCGCGCCGTATCTGCGCGTGCAGGTGGCACCCTACATGGCCATCTCGTTCGCACGACGCATGACGAAGGGATTCTGCATCGCGTTCGTGCTGATATTCGCGAAACACGCAGGGATAGCCGCAGGGGCTGCCTTCTTCGTGGCGGCGGGTGCAACCACCATGTGCTGCCGCCTGTTCGGCGGGAAGCTGTTCGACAGCAAGAAGACTTGGCTGCTCTTGCCCATGATCTCTGTTGAGGTGATCGGGTTCGCCGCGCTTGCCATCTGGCCGTCGTTCGCCACGATGATGGTTGCAGCTGTGGGCTACGGCATCTCTGTGGGGACCACCTCGCCATTCCTGAAGACGCTCACTGCGAAGGCGACGCCGCGTGAGCATTGGGGCGTTGTGAACGGTGAGCTCTACTTCTTCGGGGACCTTGGCAAGGCGCTGGGCGCGTTCCTTGGCGGCGTGCTTATAGACGCCCTTGGCAAGGGGCTGATCCCAGAGATAGCGCTTGCGTTCTCCCTGTTCACCAGCATAGCCACAGCGCTGGCGCTGATCTTGGGGCACAAGAGCAAGCGCAAGGATGAAAAGGGGGCGTAGCACCGTTCGCGCCACACCCCCATGCAGGAGACCCTGTTCGCGGGCAGCTACCCAACGTAGCGGGCAAGGCTCCTTTGCAGATGGCTGACGAAGCGCTCGCCCATGACGGAGAGCTCCTTCTCTTGAGACGTGATGTATCCCAGGTGAAGCTTCACGTCCGTCTCAAGCGGGATGGTGGTGAGCGCGCTGCCGTCCGTGATGCCAACCAGGATGCCGCTGGTCACGGTGTAGCCGTTGATGGCCATGATCAGCTCCGTCAAGGACGCCCTGTCAGTGCAGGCCACGCGCTTTTGGCGGGGAACCTCTGAGAGCGCCTCCTCGAAGAATGCTTGCGGCGCGTCTGGCCCCTGTGCGAAGTACACGTACGGGTAGTCCTCAAGCTGCTCCAGCGTGAGGCTTGCCGCATTCACCAATGGGTGGCTTGACGGGAGCGCCACCATCGGCGCGGATACTGCTACCTCCGTGAAGGCAACGCCGGCCTCTGCGAACGCGTCCTCAAGCGCGCTTGCCGTAGTTGAGGTCTTCACCAGCACGCCCACCTCTGAGGTGCCATTCGCAACGTCATCTATCACCTGCTCAGTGGTGCGGTCGAAGAGCGCGTAGGAGTAGCTGGTGCCGCCTTCGGCCAGGATGGTGTGCGCGAAGGACTGCACGTCGAAGAGGTAGTGCTGACCTGATATTGCGAAGTTGAACTCACTCATGCGAATGCCTTTCTATATATGTGTGCGCCATATGCGCGCTGGCTATTTGGCCGTGCGCTCGTCCACGAAGCGGCTTGCCTTGTGCTCAGATGACGTCCCAAGCTTGCCAGCGTCGTACACGATGACCTTCGCCGGACGGACGCCGGTGTGCGTCTTGAGCGCATTCTCCACGCGCGCGGATACTTCATCGAACGGCTCGTCTGAGCCCTGAGCGCGCTCAACGGACACCTCGTAGCGAGTGGAGTAGTTCTCGTCGTACACGCGGATGGAGTACTCACCCGTGAGCCCGCGCTCCGCACGCACCACGTATTCGATGTCAGTTGGGAACACGTTCACAGCGCCCACGATGAACATCTCGTCCTTGCGGCCCGTGATATGGATGCGCGCAAGAGTCCGGCCGCATTCGCATGCATCAGTGGACACATAGCCTATGTCCCCGGTGCGGAAGCGGATCATAGGGCGCGCCTTCTTGCAGAGGGTGGTGTAGACCAGCTCACCACGCTGACCGGGCTCAAGGACCTCGCCGGTCTCCGGATCGACCGTCTCCACCAGGATCTGGTCCTCAACTATATGGAGGCCGTCGTGCGCCTCGCAGGCTGCCGCGCACGCGCCGTAGATGTCTGACAGGCCGAAGAAGTCCACCACCTTCGCGCCCCAGAGGTCTTCGATGGCCTCGCGCGTTGACTTGATGGAGCCGCCCGGCTCCCCTGCCACGATGATGGTGTGGATGTTGAAGTCAGTCTTCGGGTCGTAACCCTTCTCCTTCGCCTTCTCGCCCAGAGTCCAGGCGTATGACGGGCTGGTCCAGATGACAGTGGGCTGGTATTGCTTCAGCACGAACAGCAGCCTGTCCGAGGGGACCGCGCCCACCCAGATGGCAAGGGCGCCCAGGCGTTGCGCACCGATGACGTCCGGGCCGCCGACGTAGAGCGCGAAATTCAGGCCGTGGACGTAGCGGTCGTTCGGGCGCATGCCAGCCTGCCAGAACAGGCGCGCTTCAGTGTCTTGCCAAAGATCGAAGTCCTCTTGCGTGAACGGGCTCACCGTTGGTACGCCGGTGGAGCCTGACGAGGTTGCCATGAAGATGACCTCCTCTTCGGGCACGGAGCACATGGTGCCGAAGAAGCTGCCGACATGCTGCGTTTCGCGCTCTGTCTTCTTGTCGATGAACGGGAAGCGCTGGATGTCCTCCAGGCACTTGATGTCCTCTGGCTTGACGCCGGCTTCGTCGAATGAGCTGCGGTAGTACTCGGTGTTCTCATACGCGTATGCCACCATCTCCTTCAGGCGGCCAAGCTGCATCTCCTCAAGCTGCGGACGCGGCATGCACTCTATCTCTGGGTCGTAGTATTTCTGATCGTACGGTAGGTCTTTGATAGCCATTGGTGCTCCTTGCTTCTTTGTTGCTCAACGCAAGGAGATATGAAACCAGAACGGCAGTTCGCGAACAAGGTTCAGCGCTATATCCATTCTGGGTAGTCATCCATTGGGATTTTGAATGGGTAGCTTGGACGGTGGTTCCTGCCTATAAAAGTGTGTCGCGGGTGCAAGGCACCCGCTCCTGCCGCCTTGACCCACTTGCTGCCCTTGAAAAGGCTTACGGGATGTAGGCACGATGTGCCTACATCCCGCTTCATTCATAGCGGCCTTTAACATTCCGCATGTCGCTCACGCTCATGCGGAATGTAGCGGCCTTAGGGCGCTCCCGCGCCCCGTTCCAGGTGGGGCCGTGTTAACACGCCAGCAGTCTGGGTTGTTGCGTTGCGGCACGCCATAAGAACGATGGCGTGCCCTACGTCAACCTGAAAAGACCTCTCAAGTTGATGACGTTGTTGGACATGAAGATGTGTCTGGTGGACGTAGGGCAAAGCACCGTATTTGTGCGTTGCCGCCAATTGGCGATCTGGAGCGCTAACGTGCGAATGTGCCTGCAACCCTATATATAAGCAAAAAGGTCAATGACATTAAGCACGGGGCATTGTCATTGACCTGAGAGGTCATCATTAGGCAGTCCCCTTGCTGTGGGGATCTCCCCTCCCAAGAGTGGGCGTCGGCATTGCCGACGCAGCTGTGCGCTAGCACAGCGTAATGAGGGCGGCAGCCCGAAACACCCGGATAGTTGGTCTGCGCTAGGCAAGGTTACCTGACCAGTTGCTGACAGCCGGGTGTTCGCAGGCTATCGCCTGCGTTACGCATTGCTCATCGCAATGCTGCGCTTGCAATGCAAGCGCCCACAGGAAGTGGTTTCACCCGGGTAAGGCGCATGTGAGTGCGCCAAGGCCGTTACATTCCGCATGAGTGTGAAAGCGAATGCGGGGTGTTAAAGGCCGCTATGAATGAAGCAGAATGGGCGCGCCTTGCGCGACCATTCTGTAAGGTTAATAGAAGGCTGCAGGTGAGCCAAGACAGCAAGTGAGATGCGCACGTGAAGTGCGCACCTTCCGATGGGCTTACGGAATATAGGCACGCATCATATCTATGCGCACAAAACCTGATGTTCCGACGTTAGATCTCCACCACATCGTAGGAGTAATCATCAGGGCAGAATCTATCCACGAATGCCTTTGGAGTCATGACCGGAACTGAAGACCCGAGAAAATCCTTCTGGTTCCTAGTCATGATCATGTCTGCCTCATGCCTCTTGGCGGATTCGGCCAGGAAGGCATCTTCGAAGTCTTCCAAAGGACTCCCGATGGCTGCCTTGCAATCAACGCAATTGACATCATGCAGGCTGAACATGACCATGAGAGCGCTAAGGCTTTCGCGCACGCTCTCACGAGAAGCGCCAGCACGCCGGAGGATATAGGCGATGTCTGTGACAGCCGAAACTGGCATGAGCAGATCGAAGCCCCGTAGATTCGCAACATCATAAGCGATCACAGACTCCGGATATCTGTCTGCCCTAGCTAGGATATCCAGTACAACGTTAGTGTCAAAGGATACTCTCAAAGCACGCTCCCGTGCTTTGCATCCAGATACATTCCGCGCGCATCATCTTCGTCAAGTCCCGCTGGGAGATGAATGGAGCCTGCTACGCTGCGCAGGATCTGGCGTCTCTTCTCCCTCAATGGGATCTGCTCATCCTCTATCAAGCAATCAGGTATCTTCTGTTCGCGCTCCATGTATTCGTAGAGCCTGCGTATGACACCTGTCACCGTCACATGGTTCTTCTTGAGCACCCGGCTTCCTTGATCCTTCAGATCTTGAGGGAGCCTGACATTCAGAACAGCGTCACTAGTCATATCCTCGCCTCCTTAGCCTGTGATGATACCACTATGCATTACGTAATGCATAGTGGTATCTCGTGCCAAGGTAGCGAAATGAGGGCAGGAACCCGAAATTCTCGGATAGGTGTTTTGCGTCAGGCCAGGTTGCCTCAGCTGATGCTGGCGTCCGGGTGTTCGCAGGCTATCGCCTGCGTTACGTTGCACTTGCGTGCAACTGCGCTTCCAATGGAAGCGCCCACAGATTAGGGGTGCAATGCTGCGCTTGCAGTGCAAGCGCCCCCAGGGAGTGCTGGAATGGTTTTCCCGGATAAGGCGCACGTGAGTGCGCCAAGGCCGCTACTCATGAGCATGCTTGCATGATCATGAGTTAAAGGCCGCTATAAAAGTGCACAGGCATGCTCTTTGCCTGTGCAGCATTTTCGGGGCAGCAAGGGAGTCAGTGCTGCAGGTTGAATAGGTGGCCGGAAGGCCACCAAGGCCGCTACATGGTTGCAAGCGTAGCGAAGCAGCCATGTTAAAGGCCGCAGCTAAAGGAGCGGGTGCTTGCACCCGCGACACCGGACCGAGCGGAGCGAGGCCGAAGG
>CAJUPL010000032.1 GCA_910588435.1 uncultured Eggerthellaceae bacterium
CCTTCGGCCTCGCTCCGCTCGGTCCGGTGTCGCGGGCACGCTGTGCCCGCTCCTTATATAACGGCCGCTACATGGACGCTCATTTCATTAGCATCCATGTAGCGGCCTTGGCGCACTTACGTGCGTCCATCCAAAAAGAGCGTTGATCGATAGAGTTTCAGGTCCACCAAAGACAGCGAGGGTTCGAAGGGTGCCTGAGATTGCCATGTCTGAGGGCCAAGTTGGCTTTGGCCAACGCCGAGCCCGAAGAAAATGGCAAGGTCAGGTGCCATTCGGAGCCGCAGCGTCAGTTCAATCCGCCGTTCGTAAAAGAACGGCGGAACAAGGAAGGTCATATATGACGCACAGAAAACCGAATGAGGTCAAGGATGTGACGGCACGCCGGTCTTGGGCGATGTTCGCCATTCCCAGCGTAGAGTGCTACCAACGGCACCTCGACGAAAGGAAGTGCATTATGGGAGCAATGGACGGTCTGAAGGACTTGGCTGGCAAGGCTAAGGTTGCAGTAGAAGACGCGGGCGAGTTCGCAAAGGACAAGGGCGGTGACGCTCTGACCGGCATCAAGGACATGGCAGAGAAGGTCACAGGCAAGGATCTTGACGGTGACGGTACCATCGGAGCGGGCAAATAGCGCAAGCCCTGACCATATCCGCTAGATAGGCTGCAAGCAAATAGCCTATCCCAGCCGATGTCAACGCAAATGGTTGGCATCGGCTGTTTCATTTCATGTAGGATTCCTCCTTATGGGATCAGAGGAGGAAAGATCATCATGAGCGGCAGGCATCCCATGGCTTTGGGCATCGCGTGCACGCTCATCGGCGGCGCGCTCTGGGGCGTCTCTGGCACAAGCGTCCAGTACCTGACCACAACGGGCGGAGCAGCTCCGGCCCTTGTCACGTTCATGCGAGTTCTCCTTGGTGGCGCCATCTTCTTTAGCGTCCTCTGTGCTGCCAAGAAGGTTCCCGTGAAGGCCATGTTCGCGAACGTGAGCAGCTTGGGAGCCCTCCTTCTGTTCGCGTTCTCCTTGTATGCTAATCAGCTCTGCTATGCGCAAACGGTGCAGATCACGAATGCCGGCACGGCCACGGTGCTCCAGATGCTTGGAAGCGTCTTCGTGCTTGCCTACGTTTGCATCGCGAACAAGAGGCTCCCCAGGCCGTGGGAGCTCATTGGCCTGGCATTGGCGCTGGTGGCAACCGTGCTCATCGCCACCCAAGGAGACCTCACCAGTCTGAATATGCCGCTTGACGGCCTGCTCTGGGGGATAGCCACGGGGCTGTCCACAGCGCTCTACATAGTGGTGCCGCAGCGCATGCATCTGTTCGAGAGGTTCGGCAGCGCGCCTGTGGTAGCCGCGGGCATGCTGCTCAGTAGCATCTTCGCGCTGCCCATCTACGCAGTGCAAGCAGGAGGGTTCGCAGATGCTGTGGCCACGCTTGGCGGCTTCACCCTCTTCCAGTGGGGCGTGTTCATGGTCGGCTTGGTGCTAGTGGGCACCATCGGCGGATACGGGCTCTATCTGCATGGCGTATCCATCGTGGGCAGTGTCCGCGGTACGCTTTTGGGAGCCATCGAGCCTGTGAGCGCAACCATCATGTCGGCCGCCTTCCTAGGGACCGCATTCACAGGTTGGGACCTGTCAGGCACGGCGCTCATGTGCCTGATGCTGGTGTTCTTGAGCAAAGAGCCATAGTGCTGGTGCTGCCCATAGCCAGAAGCTCTCCTTGATGTATAATACTTTGATATCAAAGTAATCATGAGAGGGGTGAGATGGATAGGGAACCGCTAAGGATCGGCCTTATGTATGAATCTGACGAGTGGTCAGACCACAAGCTTGCCCATGAGCTTGAGCTTGCGTTCGGGGATGCAGCGGACATCACCATGATCTGCATGGAAGACCCCTCATGCGTTCAGCGCGCCCTTGCATGCCAGCTGCTCATCAGCCGCGTGTTCGCAAGCGCGCAGTTCAGAGGGCATCTTGCCTCCCTAGAGAGGATGGAAGAGCTCATACCGAAGGCGGCAGGCGCTGGCGTGAGGATGCTGAACCCAGGCAGCGCGCACGCGTTCGAAGTCAGCAAGCACGCCTCCATGAGCGCGCTCAAGGCGGCTGGGATCTGCGTGCCAGAAGGTGAGCTCTATCGGCATCCGCAAAGCATATCCCCAGATGAGCTCACCTACCCCTGCATCATCAAGCCGGACTGCGGCGGCCGCACCACGCATACGGCACGCTTGCTGAGCAGCACGGACGCCTCTGCGTTCCTTCGCCAAGCACCTGACATCCCCTTCATCGTGCAGCGCTACATCCAGCCTGAGCGCGGCTTCATCACGCGCGTTGAGATAGTGGGCGGCTCACCTGAGCTCATAGTGAAGCGAAGCGTCACAGCTGATGGCCTCTCAGCCTACAGGCTCGGGTCAACCTATGAGATCTATGAGGATGTGCCTGCGCACGTGCTGGAAGCGGCAACCAAGGCGGCTCGCACGCTGGGCTTCACGTTCGGCAGCTTCGACGTCATCGAAACGGACGCGGGAGCCTTCTTCATAGACGCGAATAGCGTTTCGAACGTATCGGAAGACAACACGGAGATGTTCGGCATGGATCTCATGGCCGAATACGCGAAAGCCATCTTCCAGATCATATGCCCTGTGGGGGCGATAGAAGAGAAGGGGCTTGCATGAGCCAGCTTCCGGCAGGTCATGCGCTCGTGCACCATCTGGGGCGTGCGCTTGAGGCGGCGAATGGCTGCATCGAGCGCTTGATGGAGCAAGAGGGCGTCAGGGGGCTCGTTCCCTCGCACGGGGACATCCTCTCTGAGCTCTTCAAGTCTGAGCCTGCAACCATGCAGCAGCTAGCGCACGCGTGCGGGCGTGACCCATCCACGGTCACGGCGCTGGTGAAGAAGCTCAAGGCGCAAGGCTACGTCAACATCCAGCAGTCCGCCGAAGATGGCAGGCGCCGATGCGTGACGCTCACAGCCGAGGGAAGGGCTCTGGCGCCCAAGTTCGAACGCATCTCCGCTCGCCTCACAGAGATGCAGTCTCAAGGGCTATCAGCAGCTGAGCTGGACGAGGCGCAGCGTGTGTTGGGTATCATTGAGGACAACTTCAGGGAGGGGATCAGATGATCAGAAGGTCCATTCGAAAGATGGGGATCGCTCTAGCAGCGGCTATGATGCTTGCAGCCCTTGCTCTTGCAGGTTGTGCGTCGAACAGCGCTTCAAGCTCAGATGCTGCCTCTTCAAACGCGGGCGCGCAAGGGGAGAGCAAGGAGCTCAAGGTGGCGATGGAGCTGGCATATCCTCCGTTCGAGACGAAGGATGATGCAGGCAACCCTGCGGGCATAGCGGTGGACTTCATGCAGGACTTCGCTGACCAGTACGGCTATGACCTGAAGATAGAGAACACGGCTTGGGACGGCCTGATCCCGTCCTTGCAAACGGGCAAGGCAGACTGCGTGATCAGTTCCATGACCATCACAGATGAGCGCAGCCAAGTGGTGGATTTCACCGATCCTTACGCCATGGCGCAGCTTGCCGTGCTTGCGAATTCAAGCTCCGGCATAGAGCAGGCGTCTGATCTGGACCAACCTGGCAAGAAGGTTGCCGTCAAGACAGGATCCACGGGGGATGTCTATGCAACCAAGAACCTCACTAATGCAGAGATAGTCCGCCTGGCAGATGAGAGCGCTTGCGTGACTGAGGTGGTGCAGGGCAAGGCTGACGGCTTCCTCTATGACCAGCTGACCATCTATCGCAACAACCTTGCCAACCCAGACACCACTAAGGCCGTCTTCATTCCGTTCCAAGACCCGGAGGAATGGGGGATAGCTGTGAAGCAGGGCGATCAGGAGCTGCTAGATCAGCTGAACGCATTCATCGAGCAGAGCAAGCAAGACGGCGAATTCGACCGATTGACAGAGAGGTATCTCTCTGAAGAGAAGAAGGCCTTTGACCAAAATGGATTCAGATGGTTCTTCGATTTCGATGAGGAATAGGAGCCTTGGCGCTTGAGCAACATCCTCATAGCTGACAAGGGTCAAGACGTCCCAACCTGGAAGAAGGCGCTGAACTACCTGCTCGTCTGCGTTGTGGTGGTGGCCATCTTCGGCGTCTCATTGTCTGCTGCCGGGATCACGCTCAGCTTCAGCTTCGTAGAGCAATACAAGGTGCGCATCTGGGATGGCTTCTGGATGACGGTTGGCATATCCTCTGCCAGCTTGATAGTGAGCACAGCGCTGGGGATCCTGGTAGCTCTTGGGCAGGGGGCGCGCTTCCTGCCCATCAGGTATCTGTGCGATATGTACGTGAAGATCATCCGCGGAACGCCGCTGATAGCGCAGATCTACTTCTTCTACTACATCATCGGCACTGCCTGGGGCGTGGATAACAAGGTGCTGGCCGGCATCATCATCTTGTCCCTCTTTGCCGGCGCCTACATAGCTGAGATCATCCGCGCAGGGTACCAATCTCTGCCGAAGGGGCCGCTTGAGGCCGCAAGCGCGCTGGGGATGACGCAGCTGCAAGTGGGGCTGAACGTGGCCCTTCCCCAGATGGTCACCCGCACGCTGCCTGCGCTGACGGGGCAGTTCGCAAGCATCATCAAGGATTCTTCGCTTCTGTCAGTCATCGCTGTCATAGAGCTCACGCAGACCATGCGCGAGATAAGCGCCACCAATTACAACTTCTTCGGGTGCTTCTTGCTGCTGGGCGCGCTGTATCTCTGCCTGACGCTGCCCATCATGTTCATCAGCCGCTACTTCGAGCGCCGCTTCGCCTTCCAATCTGCTTAGGTATTCGCGCCTCATGGCGCAGGTGCTAATAAGATCGATGAGCACCTACATTGAACAACAGAGACATCCAGCACGTGTAGGTGCGCATCGTCCTTATGCGCACTCGGCCTGAAAGGCCGAAATGCGGACGGGGAGGCTACTCTGCGAATATGTCCGCCTTGATGCCGCGGCCCTTGGGCCTTTGAGGGGCGCTCTCTTGCTCCTTCTTCGCGGCAGCGGCTGCCGCGGCCTTGGCCTTGCGCTTGGATAGGCGCGGCCTGTCCTCCACCATCTTCAGCAGCTCTTGCTGGGTGTGGATGTCCATCTTCTTATAGATGTGGTTGATGTGGGTCTTTGCCGTGCTCTTTGATACGCAGAGCTGTTCTTGGATGAAGTTCGCGTTATGGCCTTTCGCAAGGATGAGGAGGACCTCCTTCTCGCGCGCTGAGAGCAGGTATTGCTCAGATAGCTCATCACAGCGACGCCGGAAGCTTCCCTTCTCCTCTTCCGTTTCCTGATCCTCCGCACCTGGCACGTCAGCCTTCGCATCCGCAGGGACGGGCTGGTTCAGGGGAGATGTGCCCCCGTGCGCTCCAAGCGTGCCGGTTGAGGACAAGGCCGAGGCTATGCGCGTTGCGGCCTGGGAGGATTCTCCTCCAGGAATGGTCTCTGCAACTGCGCCCCACATATGCACGGGTGCCTCTGCATGCTCATGCGCTTGCGTGTTGGAGACGATGCTCCGGATCTCACGATACCTGGGCAGGAAAGCGTATCCGATCGAGAGGATGACGGCCAGCACCAGTGCTGCCTGCGCAAGCTTGAGCTCAGGGTTGCCGTCTATTCCTATCTGGTTCACCATGATTGACCCAACGACGCTGCCAAGCTCCAAGAGTCCCCGGCCAACGCCGAACAGGAACACCGGTGAGATGCGGAATTGCTGAGCGATGCCTGCGAAGAACACCCAGAGCATGATCTCAAGGCAGACATACCCCATGGAGATGAAGAACGAGGCCAGCACATCAAGGGATCCAGTGAGGATGGCGATGCTGGCGATGCCTGCCATGGTGATGGGCATGACCATGCGGAACAGCGTGTCCCAGAACAGATCGCGCTTGGTGAGGGAGATGGCGATGATGTAGATCACCAGCGAGCATATGCAGGATATCCCGAAGACAAGCTGCACCGCTAGGCTTCCCGAGGGGAGCACCTCCCCGATGCAGACGCTCCGAAGCGCGCCCAGCGTGACGCCCACCACCAGCACCGGGAACCCGAAGCGCGCCAAGAACTGCGATGAGCTCACCCTGTTCTGCGTCAGCGGGTGGAAGATGGGCTCTTCATGGCGCTGATAGTAGGGGCGTGGGATCATCTTCATCAAGATGGGCATGGACAGGAGCGGCAGGAGCACAGTGACAAGGCCGCTTATCGGCGCCGGCACCCAATTCGCGCAGGCAACCGATATGAAGATGCCCACCACGTATGAGATGGCCGTGTTCAGCACTATGGTTGCGAACTGGAACCTTGCGAACGTGGTCCCCCATATGGCGAACAGAAGGCTTGAGCCTATTCCCATGACCGAGCCTGAGAGGATGGCCATCATCTCACCCATGCCAGGGGCGCTGCCGCCGTATTGCATGGCTGTTCCAATGCAGCAGAGCAGGGTTGCCGCGAAGAGCGCGCGCTTGCTCACATAGAACCTCAATAGGAGCTGGTTGGTGGCGCCTATGAGCAGAAGGCAGATGGCGCCTACTACCAGGAATGACACGAGGACATATATGGATAGCTCCGGGGGCATGAATGGGAATCCAGGCACCAGCTCAGATGCATTGAACATCTTGGAGGAGTTGTATATGGCCATGAACAGCCATACTTGGAAGATCCCGAACCCTAGTGACAAGGAATTCAGCTCACCCGTTAGGCTTGAGCCATCAGCTGTGCGCTTGATGCTCACTGTGATGCGAGGCTTGGTTGCCGCCAATTGTCACCTTTCGAACTGATGATGAAGGTTGATGTTGGATCATGCGTCTGAGCAGGCATTATAGAAATGCGAACCCTAAAAATCAACCTAGAGGGTTGATGCCTTGGAACCTAATAACAATCTGCTGATACGACGATTGTTACGATGCGGAAACTATATTTCAGGACGGTAACAGCAACCGCTGTTCATCCATCGGCTTCCAAGCAGTCTCTTCGCTAGCTAGGGATAGCGAAGGGGTTCGCCGAACCACACATATATATGTATGGGGAGGCTTGCTTGTAAGACTGCATGTTCGCGCATGCAGAGTTGTTCCATAAGTATGGAATCGCGAGAAAGAAGGAAAAGTATGGCTTACAGCAAAGAGTGGCGAGTCGAGCGCGAAGACGGCACCGTCGCTACACGCTCCAACACGTGGTCTCCTCCGGGATCTCACCCGGTAGGGTATGGCGTGAAGGTCATCACCAAGGATGACAAGCTCATCCGCATCGAGGGCGATGACGACAACCCCATCACCACTGGCCGCGTGAACGCCATGAACCTCGCGCTGCGTGAGTACACGTATGCGCCCAGCCGCATCATCCACCCGATGAAGCGCGCTTATGAGGATCGTGGCAAGGACAAGTGGGAGCAGACCACTTGGGACGAGGCTATCGACACCATCTGCGAGAAGGTGCGCTACTTCCAGAACACCTATGGCAATGAGTCAATAGTCTGCTTCGGCGGCACCGGCCGCGAGGCGTGCATCTTCTACTACGCTCTGACGTTCTCTGTGCTGCAGTCCCCTAACTGCTGCTACACCCAGTCAGGCTGGTCTTGCTATGGCCCGCGTTGCTCCATCGCTGACTACGTTCTCGGCGCTGGCTACCCGGAGCTCGACTACGCAGGACATCTCCCCGGTTCCTATGCAGACCCGCAGTACACCCTCTCCAAGTGGGTCGTGCTCTGGGGCAAGGAGCCTCTGCCCTCCAACGGTGACGGCTTCTTCGGTCACTGCCTGGTGGACATGATGCGCCTCGGCACCCATATCATCGACATCGACCCCCGCATCACCTGGGTTGGTGCACATCGCGGCAACCTCCTTCTGCAGGTTCGTCCTCAGACCGACACCGCGATGGCTCTTGGCATCATGAACCTCATGTTCCAGAACGACGAGTATGACCACGAGTTCGCTGAGCAGTGGATCTACGGTCTGGATGAGGTCAAGGCTCGCGCAGCTGAGTACCCAGTGGAGAAGGTCTCTGAGATCACCACTGTTCCTGTTGAGGCTATCAAGCGCGCTGCTCACATCATCGGCACCGAGCGTCCGATCGGTTGGGCATGGGGCCTCGCATTCGACCAGAACAAGAACGGCGTTCAGCTCTCCCAGGCATTCATCATCCTGGCTGGCCTGTCTGGCGCTGTCGACCGTCCTGGTGGCATCACCCTTGGTCCTCCGTCAGCTCTTCTGGGCAAGTGGCGCATGAACCAGCGCGGTGCTATGTCCGACGAGATCTGGGAGAAGCGCATCGGCGCTGCTGCATGGCCCGGACTCTCCACTGGCATGGCTACCACCCAGCCTGACGAGACCCTGAACACCATGGAGTCTGACGAGCCCTATGCTCTGAAGATGGGCTGGTTCAACAGCTCCAACTTCCTGACCCCAACCTGCTCCGCTCAGCCGAAGCGTTGGCACAAGGCTCTCCAGAAGCTCGAGTTCGTCGTCATCCAAGATCTGTTCATGACCCCTACGGCCATGGCTGTTGGTGACTACTTCCTCCCCATGTGCACATGGGCAGAGCACACTGGCATCGTCCTTACCCACTACGGCCGCAACACCGTGTTCATGGGCCCAATGAACAAGGCTCTCACGGTTGGCGAGTGCATGTCTGACGTTCAGATCTGCCTCGTGTTCGGCCAGCGCCTGAACCCGGAGTGGTATCCGTGGTACAAGCCAGCTGACGAGCACCATGTTGATTGGGATCTGCTCGAGCAGGCAACTCAGGACTTCTACTCTGACCAGCTGAAGGAGCTGGGCTATGACTGGAACAGCTTCCAGGAGCTCGGCATCTACCAGCCTGGTGCTCATGGATTCGAGTATGAGAAGTACGCTAAGGGTCTTCTCCGCTTCGACGGCCAGCCTGGCTTCAACACCATCACCGGCCAGATCGAGGCTTACTCCATCCTGTATGAATCCTGGGGCGAGGATCCGCTGCCTTACTACGAGGAGCCGAACTACTCTCCGTACTCTGAGCTTCGCAGCGCAGAGGAGAAGGAGAAGTATCCTCTGATCACCACCTCCGGCTCTCGTCGTTACAGCTCCTTCCACTCAGAGCATCGTCAGGTTCCGTCTCTGCGTCAGATCGATCCGTGGCCGTGGGTCCAGATCAATCCGAAGACCGCTGCTGAGTACGGCATCACCGAGGGCGACTGGGTTGAGGTCTACAACATGTTCGGCGAGGCTCGCTTCAAGGCTGAGATCACTCCAGTCATGAAGGAAGGCATCCTGAACTGCGCTCATGGTTGGTGGTTCCCTGAGCAGGACGGCGAAGAGCCCAACCTGTTCGGTGTATGGAAGTCCAACTTCAACAGCCTCGTTCCTCACATGAACATCGGCAAGCTCGGATTCGGCGCACCTTACAAGGGCGTTATGTGCAACGCTCGCCGCGTCCGCAGCCTCGATGCTGATTAATCTGAAAGGAAGTGAAATAAATGGCTAATCCTACTATCGAAGCAGAGTACGAGTCAGCTTTGAAGGATCCGCGCTACGACGGAACCCGCTACGCCCTTCTCTGCGACTACAGGTACTTCTCCGGCAACCATGCCGCTGAGATCGCCTGCAAGGAGGAGTTTGAGCTTCCTTTGGAGCAGTTCGGTATCAAGGAGGTAGAGGTCGGCCCGTTCTTCAAGGGCGGCGACGAGACCTGCGGTGAGAACTGGGAGTGGTTCTACATTCCTTGCCCCACCGAGATCTTCTCCAGGTACTATGGGCCTGAGGGCACCAAGGCTGGCCAGCGTCCTCTGGCTTGCCAGGTTGAAGAGTCCGGCACGCTTTACTACGGCACGCTGGATGAGATGGTCGAGAAGATGAAGAAGTTCGACCGTCCGATGGTTCTCTTCCAGCTGTAAGCTTCAGTGTTGTATGATGTTCGCGGCCAAAAGCGCAAGCTTGCGGCCGCAGCATCATACGTTCAGACCAAAAGGAGAGCATTATGACAAAAGAGGAGTTCCTCGCTCTTGACGCTCCTGAGGCCGCAGAGAAGCTGAACGAGCTCGTTGCGGCTGGCAAGAGCAAGGATGATGCCATCAAGGAGATGGGCATCACCAATGCTGACCTGATGAAGGCTCAGATCTTCTGGGTGAAGGACAAGTTCATCGCTCGTGCTTGGGGTGGCTACACCTCAACGAAGCGTACCGGCAATGAGGCTGGCGACACTGGCATCGGCGTTGGTGACTCCGATCCTTCACAGGGCTACAAGGGCGTTTAACCCTAGCAGCCTCATGGTTGAAAGAAGGCCCCTCTCACGAGGGGCCTTTTCTTTTGCTCTGAGATCTGCCTGGGCAGACCGTGTCAAGAGTTGCATCAGTGGTCTGAGGCGCCGAACGCATTCTTCATGTTCAAGCTGCGGGTGAACAGAACGCTGCCAAGGAGCGCGTCATTCTGCTCTTTGACCTTGGCGACCAGGCTCTCGTTCGCCTCCTCGAGCGCCTTCTTGGCGTCTGCATCTGACATGCCAGAAACCTTCGCATCCATCTCAGCTAGCGAAGCATAGCCTTGGGCCATGGTGTTCTGCTGGTACCCAGAGATGGCTTCCATGTTGTCGAAGTACTCAGGGTCAGCCATTGCGGCCACCATGCGGTTCGTCCAATAGAAGCTATCAGTGGAGACGTTCATGGGCGTATCCAGATACTGCGGGATCTTCTCAACATTCGTGAACATGGCAATTGCTGTGTTGAATGGACCGGAGCCGAACGCAGTCCACTGGACAGCGCGTGATGCCTCTGGTGCGTTCGGGCGTATCTGGAGTACCGAGCATTCGCATGTGCGGTTGATGCCTATGTCGCGGAAGCGCTTGCGGCTCTCATCAGTGCCCTGCTTGCCGTATGGGTCATAGGGCGTGCCGTCATAGGTTGATGACAGGATGTCCTTCACATCCATTGCAGAGACCTTCACCTTCGGCTCAAGAGCCCAAGGGATATCCATGCTCTCCGGGCCATACTTCGGTGCAATGCCGCCGAAGAGATCTGACTCTTTGGCCATCACCTTGCAGATGTACCATGCGCGCGGATTGTTGTACACGATATCAAGCCACGTGTAGGAGCTGAATGCTTCACGCGGGTTGAAGACGGCCGGGATGCCATCAACGGTGTCAGATGCATCTGCTGCATCTGGAAGGCTGACATCCAGATGGTTCGCCGCCATCCACTTCGCAAGGTCCTTGCTGCAGAGGTAGTCATGTCCTTCACCAAGCGCGTCATGCAAGTCCAGCTTGTCTATCCCAAGCCTGTTCGGCTGAGCCACGAAGCAGTCGTCAGGCACCCTGCGAGCTATCCAGTGGTGTCCGCCTACTGTCTCTATGTACCAGATCTCATCAACGTCACCGAAGGCGACGCCGTTCATCTCATAGGTGCCGAACTCCTCCAACAGGGCCCCCATCCTGAGGACGCCTTCGCGAGCGCTCTTGATGTAGGGGAGGATGATGGTGACCAGATTCTCTTCGCCGATGCCACCTGGCTTTCCGGTCTTCGGGTCATAGCAGACGAGCGGATCGGCACCCAGGACTCGTGAATTGGTGGAGATGGTCTCCGTTGCGGTCATGGACACGTTCGCTTCGTTGATGCCTGCCTCACCCCAAACGCCATCTGCCTTGTCAGTGTTCGGCACGCAGACATAGCGCAACGGGTCATCTGGCAGCTTCATGGTCAGATGGCTTGCCACGCCGGTGTATTCCCTTGGCTGGTCTTCTGGCTTCACCACCACCATGCTCTTCGCATTGAATGTTCCATTCTCACAATCCTCATTGCGCGCGATGATCGTGGAGCCATCATTGGTGACGCCCTTACCTACTAGCATAGTAGTGCATGACATCTATATCGCCTCCTAAGGGCATATGGATAGCTGTTCCAACTGTTCTAGATCCTAGATGTCCGGGATGCGGACTCAGACACCTCTTGAGACGGTATACAGCCAAAGATCCGCAGGTCAGCACCAGGATCTGCTGATGTAACCGAAAGGACACGCCTTTGAATCCGGCGCAATGATGAGCGCCTTTCACAGCGTGAGTCATTTCAACATGAAGTTGTCTTCGCAACCCCAAGAACTTCACGGTCTGAGGCTGAACCTTCTTGAGTCCGGCAACGGTATTAATTTAAGCGTGTGCAGAAGCGCGAATCTACGCCTCCGCGCATAGCGTGTGAAAGGCGGCTTAGTCCTTTTTGATGCGGAATAAGGCTGAACCGTAGAGCAGATCAAGCATTAGAAGGGGTGAAGAAAATGAGTTCGAAGTCGGGCACAGCATCGAAGTCCTCCGCAGGTGCGTCCGCAGCATCAAAAGGCGGCAACTACATCACTTTGATGGCTTTGGTGATGATGAACGTCACCATCATCGGCAGTGTCGCGAATGATGTACAGCAAGCGTACTACGGATTGTCTTCGGTCACGCTGTTCATCATAGGCGCCATTGTCTTCTTCCTGCCAACTGGCCTCGTAGCAGCAGAGCTAGCCAGTGGGTGGGGTCAGCGAGGCGGCATCTTCAGATGGGTTGGTGAGGCGCTAGGTCCAGGCCTTGCATTCACTTGCCTTTTGATCCTCTGGTTCCAGACATCCATCAACTTCGGTTCCGGCGTTGCATCCGCATCAGCAACGATAGGCTTCTATACGCCTGATTGGGACTGGGCTGTGGAATTCATGAACCATCCATCCAATCAGTTCTTCATCATCTTGGCGTGGCTGGCTTATTACTGGGGCCTCACCTGGATATCAACGAAGGGCGTCAAGGCATTCGCGAAGCTCACGAAGTACGGCGTCATCATCGGGACCTTCATCCCGCTGGCGTTCATCGTGATCTTCACCGTCGTCTGGCTGGCTGAGGGCAATGTCTCCAACGTGACGCCAACGCCTGAGGCATTCAATCCGTTCGCAAGCGGCTTCAGCTTGACGAACCTGGCGCTTGCAGCTGGCGTGTTCTTCAGCTTTGCAGGCATCGACATGAACGCAGCTCACATCAAGCAGCTGAAGAAGCCACAGAAGGAATTCCCTCTGTCCATCTTCATCGCCATGATCTTGACGCTGATCATCTTCATAGCTGGTACCGTCTGCATCGCCATCGTGACCCCTAAGCAGGACATGAACCTGGTCTATGGCCTGTATCAGACCTATAAGATCTTGGGTGCAACGTTCAACTGCCCTTGGATCTACGTAGCATTCGTTTGGGTTGGCCTTGGCGCTTCCATGGCATCTCTGGTCACCAACATGGCAGGCCCGTCATTCATGCTGGGGCAAGCTGGCCGCTCCGGATTCCTTCCGAAGCTCCTCCAGAACTCCAACAAGCATGGCATGCCTAGCCGCCTGATGTACCTGCAGATGGCATTCATGACCGCTGTTGCGTTCCTTTGCTTCTTGATCCCGAACATCGAGGGCTTCGTGATCTTGATCACTCAGGCCATCACCATCCTGTACATGATGTACTACGTGCTGATGTTCGTATCGTTCTTGAAGCTGCGCCACGATCAGCCGAACCGTCCGCGCTTGTTCAAGGTCCCTGGCGGCAAGGTTGGCGCTTGGGTGGTTGCAGGCATTGGCCTTCTGGCTTGCTTCTTCGGCATCGCGCTTGCCATCATCCCGCCAGCACAGGTTGCTGAAGAGGTTGGCAGCCCGGTCACGTACGTCGTGGTCATCCTGGCCATCATAGCTGTGACGTTCGCTATTGCGTTCGCGATCTACCAGGCATCCAAGAGGCATGACTGGGTTGACGAGAAGAACGTGTTCGCGCCGTTCACATGGCAGATCGAGGGCTTGAAGAAGCCTGAGAAGGTCCTCTCCAACGTCCCGTCTGAGATGATGAGCGAAGGTCAGAACCCAATGGGCATGCCCATCAAGAAGCTCTGGGACCCGAACGAGCAGATCGTGCTTCCGAAGGAATACATCCATGGCACGCACCATCCGTCATCTCCGTCCATCGAAGCTGGCGACGACCCTGCAGCAATGAACCATCCGGTCAAGACCAATGGCGTTGCCAACACAGCCATCGCCATCCCAATGAGCCAGCCTGTGATCATCTCTCATAAGGCAGGCATCGGCACCGCAGCAACCGCTGGCATGAAGAAGCACGTCCGCGATGCTGAGGTTGCTGGAAGGGAACCCGTGCAGATAGCGCCTGATGTGCCGCCGGCACCTGCCGCTGAAGTGGAATCGATGACGGTCCCGCGCGACCCTGAGGCTGACGCCAAGCGCGCCACGGCCTTGGAGCACAAGGCGCTTGAGAAGGAGCATGAAGCGGAAGCTAGGGCGCATGAGTATGCAGTAGAGGCTCAAGCCTACGAAGCGCAGGTAGAGGCTGACAGCCAGCTCCTGTCCGCAGAGCGCGGAGTCAAGGAGACGAAGGCCGCAGCTGAGCAGGCGCATCGCCACTCTGAGCATCATGTGCCTGATCCGAAGGCAAAGGCCACGCCTGCCTCAGATGGTGATCCTGAGACGAAGTGACCTGATGAGCTCCCTGCACTCGGATGGATCAGTCCCCGGGTGCAGGGAGGGATGAACCTAAGGAGTGGTGGAAATGACTGAAGGAACCACGAAGGGAACGGCGGCTGCGCCCCAAACGGCCAGCACCGCATCAGCTGCACCTGCTGCTGAGAAGGCGCCTGTGAAGGCTCACGCAGCATCTGGCGCAGATGATCATCCCACTGTGGCAACCAACAAGAAGAAGGGCGACCCCTTCAAGCAGACGCTGACCGTCAAGGACATGGTGGTCTGGGGCCTCATCACGATGGTCCCCATCTCGCCCATGGCTGTATATGGGGGCGTGTTCGCAGATTCCGGCGGCATGCCAACGCTGGCGTTCTTGATCGGTTTCGTAGCAGTGCTGTTCTCAGTGTTCTCATTCGGCATCATGATCCAGCACTTCCCGTCATCAGGCTCCATATTCACGTATGTGAGCCATGTGTTCGGGAAGGCGCCAGGCTTCATTGCTGGATGGCTGATGCTGTTGCAGTACCTGGTCAGCCCCGCAATGGTGTACTTGATCGCGGCTATCGCAATACATTCGTTGGTGCCGGACATACCCATACTGGCGCTTTGCTTCGGGTTCTTGATCATCGTGGGCGTGGTCTCGCTCATAGGCATGAAGACGGCCATGGTGGTGAACAAGATCGCGCTGATAGCTCAGTTGGTGGTGTTGGCGCTATTCGTTGGGTGCGGCATCATCTACATAGTGGGCCATCCGGGCAGCGCGAACTTCTCCCCTGAGAACATCGTGAACCCGGCCAAGTTCGAATTCGGCGGGACGATGTCAGCAGTCTCCTTGGCTGTGATGTCATACGTCGGCTTCGGCGCCATCGCAACGCTCACGCAAGAGGCGAAGGATCCAAAGCATGGGCCATCACGCGCCATGTTGATCATGTCCATCGTGCTATGCGTCCTCTACGTTGCGCAATGCTTCATAGCAACTTGCGTTGACCCGTCAGGCGCTGCCTTCCAGGGTGACACTGACAATGCGTTCTACGCAGTGGCGAAGCTGGCCGCAGGGCCGTGGCTGATGGTCATCTGCGCTGTTGGCGTTGCGCTAGCGCAAGGAGTCTTCACAGCCATAGCTCAGCAGAACTCCATCGCATTCGTCATGTTCACCATGGCGAAGGGCGGCTGCCTGCCGAAGTTCATGGCCAAGATGGACAAGCGCACGAATTCTCCGCTCAATGCGGTCATCTTCATAATCTGCTTGTCAATCGTGCTCACGCTGGTGTTCCACTTCAGCGGGATAGACATGAACACGGTGGTGAAGATCTCCAACTTCGGCGCGCTGTCCACCTACGTGATGCTGAACCTGTCAGTGATCGTGTTCTGCTGGTTCCAGCTGAAGGAGCGCAAGGGCGCGAAGGCTGTGTTCATGCACTTGATCTTCCCGGCGCTTGGCGGCCTTGTCTGCTTCGCCATCATGCTCTCCGTTGGCGACATAGCGCTTGCCGTTGGCTTCATCTTCATCCTGATAGGGATCGTGTACTACCTGGTCCTCACCAAGGTGCTGAAGAGGCAGATAGATCTGGGGTAGCTCCTGGGTTGCACCTATAGAACGATATCCGAAGCGGCCTTCGAGACCGCCAACTGAAAGGAAAAGGAAATGGCTGATACGAAACCCACATCATCACCTTCATTCACCGTCACAGTGAATGACCCCGCGAAGGCCGCAAAGCCCGAGGTGACCATCCCAGAGCCTGCTAGCAAGAGCTATACCTGGAAGGGCAAGGGGAAGAGCATCAAGTACGCAGCAACCGCTGAGATGCTCCCGCTCCATCAGGACGACGGCGTGCTCATCGGGCATATGTTCGCCCTGTCTTACGTGACCGATCAGCAAGACAAGACGGACAGGCCGGTCACGTTCTGCTGGAACGGCGGCCCTGGCGGATCGTCTGCCATGGTGAACATCGGCGGCATGGGCCCGCGCCGCGTGCCCATCTCAAGCCAGGAGCAGCTCCCGTGCCCAACGCAGCCTGAGGACAACCCATGGTCCATCCTGCCTGATTCAGACCTCATCTTCTTGGACGCCATGGGAACGGGATATTCGAAGATAGCTGAAGGCTATGATGCCAAGAAGGTCTGGGGCGTTGACGGTGACGCTGACGCGTTCATGCGCGGCATAGCTCAATGGCTGACCACTCATGACAGGTGGAACTCGCCGTTGTATCTGTATGGTGAGTCATACGGCACCATGAGGAACTCAGTGCTGATGCGCGTCCTTGGGGAGCGCGGCATCGCTCTCACGGGCGTGATAGAGCAGTCCACCATCCTTGACTACGCGCCAACGCTTCCTGGCAATGATCTGTACTACATGGGCATGACCCCGGTGTATGCAGCAACGGCGAACTACTTCGGCAAGGCTGGCAAGGGCCAAGACCAGTTCAAGTGGTTCGACAAGGCCTGGCAATTCGTTGACGACACCCTGGCAGCCGCCCTCATCAAGAGCGATGAGATCACTCCTGAGGAGGAGGCAAAGGTTGCGAAGGAGATGTCTGAGCTGATCGGTCTTCCGGCTGACCTCATCCAGAAGAAGCATCTGCGCATTGAGCTGGATACCTTCCGCAAGACCATCTTGGCTGACGAAGGCCTCTTCACTGGCCGTTATGACACGCGCTTCACTGAGGCTCAGTACATGGATGTCCAGGGTGACAATGAGTTCTTCGCTGGCGAGGATCCGTCTGGCGATGCCATCATGACGCCTGATGAGTCAGCTTGGATGAAGCTGGTGCAAGAGACTGGCTTCAAGGGAAGCCCCATCAACATCCTGCTCTCCTTCAAGGTGAACGAGGATTGGAACTGGACGCATCAGGCACCTGGCACCATGGGAAGCCCATGTTGCCCGAACACCGCTTACGACATGTCCACCGCCCTTCGCCGCAATCCGAAGTGCCGCGTTCTGTTCTTCGGCGGCATACATGACGCGGCCACTCCGTTCTGGAATGTGAAGCATGCCATGTCCAAGATGTTCCTGCCAGATTATCTGAAGGAGCGCATCGAATACCACGTGCATGAGAACGGACACATGGCATATGAGGACCAGCCAACGCTAGAGAAGATGGCTCCTGAACTGCACGCCTTCTATGAGAAGCGCCATCAGGCCTAACGGGAGGAGATGTAACAGATGCTTACTACAGAGCAACAGCAAATGGTGGATCATGCGCAGCTGCAGCAGATCAACGGGTGGCAGCACATCAAGGTGAAGGGCTCCCCGTATGAGCGCGGCTTCCAAGAGGGCTACCTTCTGGTGGATGAGTACAAGGATGCCATGCGCGTCTATGAGTATATGACCATGCAGACCTTCGGCATGCCGTACGATTTCTTCGCGAAGAAATCAATTGAGCTGCACAAGGACAAGATCCCTGACATCTTCATCCAGGAGCTGCAGGGCATGGCTGACGGCCTGACCGCAGCTGGCTATGAGACGTCCCTTGATGACGTCATAGCTTGGAATGATTGGATGGAGATCACGGGTTACTGGTGGCCTCAGAATGCTGGCAAGGTCATGGGCCGTGAGGCCATGAGGACGCACCGCAAGCAGCTGAACTCCTGCTCAGCCATCGTGGCAACTGGGAACGCCACCGTTGACGGGAAGCCCTACTTGGGGCATCAGTCATTCGACGAGTTCTGGTCAGGGCAATACTTCAATGTATGCAAGCGCGTTGAGGTGGAAGATGGTGACGGCCATTCATTCATCATGCAGGCATCAGGTCCATGCATGCTGGCTTCCATGACTGACTTCTACGTCACAGACGCTCATCTGAACATCACGGAGACCACGCTTGCAGGCTTTGATCGCTACGATGATTCTGGCACGCCAG
The DNA here is from genome assembly GCA_910588435.1 of uncultured Eggerthellaceae bacterium. Classification (GTDB taxonomy): domain Bacteria; phylum Actinomycetota; class Coriobacteriia; order Coriobacteriales; family Eggerthellaceae; genus MGBC163016. Next base: position 18,264 of record CAJUPL010000032.1, read on the forward strand.
AGTGGGTTCGCATCCGTGATGCAGTCCAATACTCAAGCAACATAGATGAGTTCGTGAAGAGGCTCGATGAGGGCAATAATGGCGGATATGCGAACGCTTGGCTGATCGCCGATCACAACACAGGTGAGATCGCCCGCTATGAGCAGGGCCTTGAGTTCACCTCACTTGAGCGCACGTTCGATGGCACGTTCTTCGGCTGCAACGCCGTGTTCGATCCGCGCATCCGCAACCTTGAGTGCAAGGACAACGGCTTCAATGATCCGCGTCAGCAGACAGGCGCTCGTCGCCAGAGGTGGATGGAGCTCATAGACCAGTACTACGGAATGATAGACGTTGAGGTGGTCAAGAAGATGCTGGCTGACACCTACGATGTCTACCTTGGCTACAACAATCCGTCTAGCCGCTGTATCTGCTCTCACTACGACGTGGATCCGCAGTACTACGCAGATGACCCAGACGCCGTTTGGAACATCCCGTTCTATCCAGCCGGTTCTTGCGATGCGAAGTGCGCAGGTCCTGATGATGTGGCGCATATGAAGATGTGGGGCCGCTACGGCCGCGCTGACGGCGTTGAGTTCAACGCAGAGGACTTCATGGACCAGCATCCGCTTTGGAAGTGGATGGAAGGCTACCTGGAGGATAGGCCCACGCAGCCCTGGACATTGTTCGACTAGCCATCCGGAGGGACTGGCTGGCGGCAGCCTTGCTAGGCGGTCAGTCCCTCCTTCACATAGATCAACCAATGAAGCGAAACGGAAAGGGGATATCAAGATGAGATTATCAAAGGAACAGATCAAGAAGATGTCCGAGTCCTATGGCAAGGCCAAGACTCAGCAGGTTGCGGAGCGAGCAGTCAAGAAGAATGGCATTCTGCAATCCGCTGAGGACGTTGATGTGCTGAAGGAGCTCTCACCAGCCAACTTCGCATTCACCATCGACTTGGACAAGGAAGCTGTTGCGAACCAGAAGATGTCTGGCCGCTGCTGGATGTTCGCTTGCCTGAACACCCTTCGCTTCCATATCGAAAAGGAGCTGGATCTGCCGAAGGGCACCTTCGAGCTGTCTCAGGCATACCTGGCTTTCTACAATAAGCTGGAGCGTGCGGCATGGTTCATGGACCACATCGTGAAGACGGCAGACAAGGATCTTGACGATCGCGAGGTCAACTGGCTGATCTCAGCACCTATGCAAGACGGCGGTGACTGGGATATGATCTGCGCGCTGGTCAAGAAGTACGGCGTTGTGCCGCATCAGGCAATGTCTGAGACCCACTGCACGAACAACACCGCAGAGCTGAACACGGTGCTCTCCAACCTCCTTCGTCAAGACGCCATCAAGCTGCGCTCCATGGCGCGCGAAGGCAAGGACACCACAGACACGCAGCTTGAGATGCTGAACGACGTCTACCGCGTGCTTGCCGTATGCTTCGGTGAGCCGCCTGAGAAGTTCAGCTTCCAGTACGAGGATGCCAAGGGCAACTACCATGCAGACTTCGACATCACGCCGCTTGAGTTCTACAAGAAGTACGTGAACATCGATCTTGATGACTACATCGGCGTCATCAACGTGCCCGGTGCGAACAGGCCCTACATGCGCATGTATACCATCCAGGACTCCGATCAGATCCCTGAGCGCGAGAACCTGTACCTGAACGTGCCGATGCCAGACCTCAAGGACCTGGTCATCAAGATGCTGAAGGCTGGGGAGCCCATCTGGTTCGGCTCAGATGTCTTGCAGCATTGCGATCGCATGGCTGGCGTCATGGCGAAGGACCTCTTCGACACCGACGAGATGTTCGGGATCACCATGGACATGGACAAGGAGCAGCGCTACGACATGAAGGACAGCCTGCCCACGCACGCCATGGTCATCGCTGGCGTGGATCTTGGCGCTGACGGCAAGCCCACCAAGTGGAAGATCGAGAACTCTTGGGGCACCGAGAACGGCGGCAAGAAGACCGGCAACAATGGTTACTTCGTCTGTGATGATTGGTGGTTCGACAACTTCGTATATGAGGTGGCCATCCGCAAGGATCTGCTCACCTCTGAGCAGCAAGCTGTGCTCGGAACGGAGCCTATCGTTTGGCCGTTCTGGAACAGCTTCAATCCTGTGCTTTCCGCCTGATAGGCGTTAAGCTTTCCACCCCTTGGAAAGGGCCCGCGCCTTACGCGTGGGCCCTTTTCCTGCAACCAGCACCCTTGCTGCTCCAAAAGTGCTGCACAGGCAAAGTGCATGCCTGTGCACTTTTATAACGGCCTTTAACCAGATGCTCCTGCAGCCTTGCTGCCTTGGATCCGGTGTCGCGGGTGCAAGCACCCGCTCTTTTTACTACGGCCTTTAACATGGTTGTTCATTTCATTCACAACCATGTAGCGGCCTTGGTGGCCTCCCGGCCACCTGTTCAACCTGCAGCACTGACCCCATTGCTGCCCC
>CAJUPL010000033.1 GCA_910588435.1 uncultured Eggerthellaceae bacterium
TTGGCGCACTCACGTGCGCCTGTCCAACTAAAATCTCTGCGGTAGGCGGCTGCATCGCAGTTGCAGTTGCCCCTCTCCACCTGTGGGCGGCTGCATCGCAGCCGCAGCATTGCGCCCCCTATTGTGGGCGGCTGCATCGCAGCCGCAGTTGCACGCCAGTGCAACGTAACGCAGGCGATAGCCTGCGAACACCCGGCACCCAGCAACTGGTCAGGCCACCTAGCCTGGCGCAGACCAACTATCCGGGCATTTCGGGCTGCCGCGCCCTGAGCCATGCGAAAATTTCTTCGCATGGCGAGGAAGTGCACCTTGGGTGCCCCTCATTTCGCTGTGCTAGCGCACAGCTGCGCCCTGAGCCGTGCGAAAATCTCTTCGCACGGCGAAGAAGTGCCCTAGGGGTGCGTTCGCAATGCGAACGCCCACTATTGGGAGGGGCCCCTTCGGGCTTACAGGTAGCTGCGTCGGCAATGCCGACGCCCACTCTTGAAGAGGGAGGGCTTTCAGGCGGCTGCAATGCAGCCGCAGTATGGCGATGTGCGCAGATCCGTTGCAGCTCTCTGTCATCTTGGGCACAAGGCGTACTGCCCCTGTTCGCAGGTAGCATGCGCAATGGTACAATTCGAGCCTGAACGCAACATGAAAAGGAGCACATACGCCATATGGGGTTTCTCTCCAAGTTCGAAGGCAAGATGGAGGACACTGTTGAAGGGGCGGCAGAGCGCCTTGGCGGTGCGTCCATCACTCCAGTCCAGATAGCCAAGAAGGCCGAGAAGCAGATGAAGCGCGGCAAGGTGGTGGGTGCCGGCAAGCAGTATGCGCCAACGCTCTACACCGTGCTGGTCAGCCCTGAAGATGATGCGCGCATGTTCAACTATTACCCCACGCTTGCGGGGGAGACGGAGACGTATCTCCAGGCGAAGGCTGCGGAGCTGGGGCTTGCAATGGACGGGCAGCCGCTAGTGCGCTTCATAGCTGATGACCAGCTGAAGCGCGGCAAGTATGACGTTGTGGCTGAGCTCGTGGCGGCGCAGATCGTGGAGCGCTTGCGCGCAGATGAGATGGCTCGCTACGGCATCGCCTCTCCTCGGAGCGCGCGTCAGCCGCGTGGTGCCCGTCCGGGTGCTCAAGGGGCTCGCGCGCCCATGGCAGGTGCGGCGGCCGCGGGAGCTGCAGGCGTGGCAGGAGCGGCAGCAGGCGCGGGCGGAAACATGCAGCCTATTCGCCATGCTTCTTCTAGGCCCGTGTCAAGGCCAGCTCCAGGCCCGGAAGACATCTATGATCCCGAATACGATGAGATCAACTCCGCCAATATAGCGGAGCCTGATTGGGAGGCGCCGGAGCCCATCCCCGCGGCGGCGTATGCTCAGCCTGCTGGGGCGGACTTTGCGCCAGAGCCTGCGTATGCGGCGAAGCCTGCTGCAGATCCTGAGCCGCAGAACATGGCGCCCAAGCCGCCACCTCCGGAGGGCACGCCGCGTGAGGTGTACCTCTACGATGAGGCGCGTGATTGCGCTTACCAGCTGACAGGCCAGGCTGAGCGCATGGGGCGCGAATCATCCAACTCCATAGTGATACCTGACATCAACGCCTCGCGCGTCCACGCAGAGATCCGCTGTGAACCCACGGGCGCTTGGGTGATCACTGACCTTGGCTCTCTGAACGGCGTGTTCGTGAACGGGCGCCGCATCAAGAGCGCACCCCTTCGCGACGCTGACATGATCCGCATCGGCACCACTGAGCTGGAATTCCAGGACCTGGAGCAGTAGTCACGTGATAGACATCGTCCTGCTGATAGCGCGGCTCCTGTTCGTCGCACTCCTCTACCTGTTCCTGTTCGCCATCGTGCGAACGGGCATCGGGCAGATCAGCGGCGTGCGCAAGAAGGACAAGGCCTGGATCTTGGTGGTGGAGGACGGCCCGGATGAGCTGAAGGGCGTCCAGATGCCGGTCACGGGGCCTGTTGTGGTAGGCCGCGCGCCCGGCGCTGACATCGTGATCGGCACCGGCTTCGTGTCTGGCCGCCACGCTCGCTTCCAGCTGATGGGGCAGAACCTCTTCGTTGAGGACCTGGGCTCCCGCAACGGCACGCTGGTCAACGGCGGCATCATCTCTGACCCAACGGCGCTTCACAACAAAGATGTCATCTCCATCGGGGATGTTGCCATAAGGGTGAAGCACGGATGATGGACGTGAAGGCAAAGGATGTCACGGCGTCAGATGACGCGGCGGGCATCAACTTCGGAGCGCGGACGGATGTGGGTTACGTTCGCGAACATAATGAGGATTCCATTCTGATAAGGCCGCCGCTCTATGCGGTGTGCGACGGCATGGGCGGGCATGAGGCTGGCGAGGTTGCCTCTGAGATAGCGGTGGCTGAGCTCAAGCGGCATGCGCCTCAGACGATAGATGCGGATGCGCTGGGGCGCGCTGTGGATGAGGCGAATCTGTCCATCATCCGCGCGGTGTCCGAGGGCATCGGGCGTGAGGGAATGGGCACAACGTGCACGGCGGCAATGCTGGAAGGTGACCATCTAGCCATCGCGCAGTGCGGGGATTCGCGCGCGTACCTTCTGCACGCGGGGCAGCTGCAGCAGCTCACGCGTGACCATTCGCTTGTGGCAGACCTGGTGGAGCAGGGGGAGATCGGCCCTGATGAGGCGCGCACGCATCCGTGGCGCTCATACATCACGCGCGCGCTGGGGCTGGATCCGCGCATCCATCCGGACCTCTATGAGCTGGCGGTGCAAGACGGGGACCGCATCATGCTCTGCTCTGACGGGCTGTACTCCATGGTGGAGGACGATCAGCTGGCAGCCATATTGAGCCGTGCATCAAGCGCGCAGGCGGCGGCAGACCAGTTGACGGAAGCGGCGCTTGCCGCGGGTGGCACTGACAACGTGTCCGTCATCGTGGTGGACGCTCAAGGCTCCGCGAAGCACCGCCGGCGCGTGAGGCGGAAGGCCAAGCTTGCAGCGGCAAGCGTGATAGCGGGCCTGGTGCTGGTGCTTGCAGCGGCTGGCTTCGGCTTCAACTGGTGGATGACGAACTCGGCCTACCTTGGTGAGGTTGACGGCCGAGTTGCCGTGTACCAGGGGATCCCCGGCCAGGTGCTTGGGATGGGGTATTCCCGTTTGGATCAGATCACGGACGTGTCGCTTGATGCGCTCCAGCCCGGTACGGCGGCGCGCGTGAGCAACCAGGAGATCCGCTGCGAGTCCTTGGAGGCCGCGCGCCATCTGGTGAACGAGTACCGCGAAGAGGGGCTGGCTCGTGGGGTGGCTCAGGCAGGTGAGGAGAGCGCCGCAGCTGAGGGCGCCGCGGAGGGCGCAGGCGCTGACGGCGCTGCCGGAGAGGGCGCGCAGCCTGAAGCTAGCGAAAGCGCCGAAGGGGACGCGGCTTGAACCGTCGCAGCATAGAGCTCTTGCTGCTGATCGTGGCAGCGCCCATCGTGATCGTGCTGTTCGCCATGATGGTGGTGACGGGCGGCCAGGAGCTCTCATTCAACACGCTTGGAGTGCCCATCGGCATCTTCGTCGCGTTCATGGCCGCACACGTTGCGGTGCGCAAGATGGCGCCAGATGCAGACCCGGCGCTCTTGCCCATCACGTTCGCGCTGTCAGGCATAGGCATCGCATTCGTCACGCGCTTGGCGCCTGAGGTTGCGGGGCGCCAGCTCATCTGGCTCTTCGGCGGCGTTGCAGTCCTGGTGCTCTTGCTTGCGCTTGTTCGCAACATGGACAAGCTGGCGCAGTACAAATACACGCTGATGATCGTGGGCGTGCTCTTGCTCTTGTCCCCGATGCTTCCCGGCATTGGCACTGAGATCAACGGCAGCCGCCTCTGGCTCCAGATTGCGGGGCTCTCTTTCCAGCCTGGGGAGCTTGCGAAGGTGTGCATCGTGCTCTTCTTGGCGGCATACCTTGCGCAGAACCGAGAGATGCTCTCCATCTTCACGTGGCAGGTGGGCCCAGTTCGCCTGCCGTCTTTGGCAACGCTGATGCCGCTTCTGGTCATGTGGGCGTTGGCGTTCCTGATAGTAGTCCTTGAGAAGGACCTAGGCAGCGCGCTGGTCCTGTTCGCAGTGTTCCTGGTCATGCTGTACGTGGCAACCGGCAAGAAGCTCTACATCTTGGTGGGCGTGGTGCTTGCTGCCATTGCGGCGGTGGCGCTCTTCTTCATGTTCACGCACGTGCAGACGCGCGTTGATGTGTGGCTGGATCCGTTCAAGGACGCGCAGGACAAGGGCTACCAGATCGTGCAGGGGATCTATTCGCTGGCCGACGGCGGCATGTTCGGTCAGGGGATCGGGCGCGGCATGCCCACGAACATCCCCTACGTGGAGTCTGACTTCATCTTCGCCGCCATTGGCGAGGAGACGGGACTTCTTGGTGCTGCGGGAGTGCTGTTGCTCTATCTTTGCTTCGCCATCCGCGGCATCCTGACGGCAGCGCGCGCGAAGTCTGACTTCGCCTCGTTCACGGCGGTGGGCCTCACATCCATCGTCATCCTGGGCGCGTTCATCATCGTTGGCGGCGTGACGCGGCTGATCCCGCTGACGGGCATCACGCTCCCGTTCATCAGCCAAGGTGGCTCCTCGCTCCTGGTTGGATTCATCATCGTGGCGTTCCTCTTGCGCATAGGAGACGAGGCCACCGGACGCGAATCCGAGATGACCTCTGCCACCAGCGTGTCCATGCACGCGAACAGCGTCCTTGGGCGCGTGGCTCTGGGCAAGCGCCTGACCGGCACGATCATAGTGTTCTCTGTGCTATTCGCAGCGCTTGTGGCCAACCTCACCTGGATCATGGTTGTGAACGCCGAGGCATATCAGAACATGCCCGGCAACAATCACACCATCGCGAAGGAGGCCAAGTCCGAGCGCGGGACCATCTCCACGTATGACGGCGTGGTGCTTGCGCGCTCCGTGGAGGAGGCGGACGGCACGTATCAGCGCGAGTACCCGGCGGGGGATCTGGCAAGCCACGTGGTGGGGTACTACTCCAGCAAATACGGCGCGTCCGGCATAGAGGCTTCCATGAATGACACCCTGCGCGGGCAGGAGAACTACGCGAACTGGACCGATGTGATCAACTCCCTTGCTGGTGTGGGGAACCCCGGCAACGACGTTACGCTCACGTTGAACTCCAAGGTGCAGACAGCGGCGCAAGAGGCGCTTGATGGCCTCACCGGCGCGTGCGTGGTCATGGACCCAACAACGGGCGCCATCCTTGCCATGGCGTCTTCGCCCACATACGACGCGGCAAGCTTCGATGAGGTGATATCGCAGGCAGGTGAGACTGACTCCTCCGCGCTGCTGAACCGCGCCACGCAGGCGCTCTACGCACCGGGTTCCACGTTCAAGACGGTGACGCTCTCCGGCGCGCTGGCTGACGGCGTGTGCGAGACGGATTCCGTGTACAGCGCACCCGCTGAGATGGATATCGGGAACGCCCCCGTGACGAACTTCAACGACAAGGGGTATGGCAACATCACCGTGGCGGACGCGTTCGAGGTGTCTGCGAACACGGTGTTCGGGCAGATCGGCGTTGAGATGGGCTCCGAGGCCCTGGTCCGCATAGCCGAGGAGTTCGGCTTCAACAAGGAGATCAAGTTCGACTTGCCCGTTGCCAAGTCCTTGATGCCTGACCCGCAGGAGATGACCACGTGGGAGACCGCGTGGGCGGCCGACGGTGAGCCGGTAGGCGAGCACTCCTCCCCGGCAGGCCCGCAAGCAACCGTGCTCCAGATGGCGCTGGTGGGGTGCGCGCAAGCTCACGGCGGGCAGATCCTCTCCCCGTATATAGTTGAGGGGATCTACAGCGCAAGCGGGCAGAAGAGCTACTCGGCAACGCCTTCGGTGTTCGCAACCCCGCTGAATGAGGATGTGGCGAACGAGGTCCTGGATGTGATGCGCGGCGTGGTTGCAAGCGGCACTGCTACTGATGCGGCTGTTGAGGGCGTGACCGTTGCTGGCAAGACGGGCACCGCCGAGAAGGAGGGGCGCCCGGACGACAGCTGGTTCATCGGGATCGGGGACGCCGATGGCGAGGCGAACGTGGTGGTAGCCATCATGGTGGAGGGCGCTGGACGCTCCGTGCATGCCGCCGGCCTCTCCGCCAACATCATGCGCACCGCCCTAGAGGTGCAGGGGGCTCTTTGATCCCATTGACGCTGCGAAGCCATGGATGCACCTCATCCCATGTTCCGCCGTTCTTGACGAACGGCGGACCTATTGACGCTGCGGCTCCGAATGGCACCTGACCTTGCCCCTTGTCTCGGGCTCGGCGCGGCCCGAAGGCCGCTTGGCCCTCGGGCGGGGCAATCTCAGGCACCCTTCGAACCCTCGCTGTCTTTGCCTGACCTGAGGCTCTTTCAATTCCTCGTGCTGTTTTGCCTTACCTGTTGCACCTTCATGGCTCATGCCCCTAATCCGGTGTCGCGGGTGCGTTGCACCCGCTCCATTTATTGCGGCCTTTAACATCCCGCATTCGCTTTTGCGCTCATGCGGAATGTAGCGGCCTTGGTGCACTAACGTGCGCCTTGCCAAATGATGACCAATTAGGTCAATGACAATTCCCCGTGCTTAATGTCATTGACCTTTTTGATCATATATAGGGTTGCGGACGCATTCACACGCTAGCGTTCCAGCTTGCCAATGGGCGGCAAGGCACAAATGCGGTGCCTTGCCCTACGTCTACCAGCAACTGATTCTCAGGTTGAATACGCTATCAACAAGGTAGGTGTTTCTGGTTGACGTAGGGCATGCCACCGATCTCGTGGCATGCCGCAACGCAGCAGCTCAGAATGCTAGCGTGCGCAACTCAGCCCCAACCCCTACCTGTGGGCGTCTCCATTGGAGACGCAGCATTGCGATGAGCAATGCGTAACTTGCCCGACAGGGCAAGAACACCCGGATGCCAGCCCCAGACCAGGCCGCCTAGCCTAACGCAGACCAGCTATCCGGGTATTTCGGGTTATCACCCTCATTTCGCTGTGCTAGTGCACAGCTGCGTTCTCAATGCGAACGCCCACATGGAGGAGGGGGGAGGGTCTTCCGGGTTGCTGGCAGGGGCACAGCCGTCCATAGGAAAGGATGGCCGTTCCAAATTATGACCTCTCAGGTCAATGACATTAAGCACGGGGAATTGTCATTGACCTTTTTGGTCATATATACGCTCAGCGCCAGGCGGCAGCTAGGCGACGGATTCCCTCGGGGATGCGATCGCGTGCTATCCCGGAGAACCCGATGAGGATGAGGCTCTTCATGGGGTGCTTCTCATGCGCCCAATACTGCTCAGTGGGATACACGCGCACGCCGGCCCCTTTCGCAAGCTCCACCAGCTCCTCCTGAGAACGCCCAAGCGCATCCTCCACCAGCAGATGCAGCCCGGCGTCCTTCCCATAGATGGTGATGCGGCTGCCCATCTCGCGCTCGAGCGCACCCAGCAGCGCATCGTGGCTCAGCTGATAGGCGCGCACGGTTGAGTGCGTGTAGCGCCGCCACGCGTCTGAGGCCATGAACGCCTCCAGCAGCGCCTGGTCGAACCACGCCAGCGCGCAGTAGTCATCTGAATGCACGGCGTTCCAGCGCTCGAGCAGCTCAGGCGGCAGCACCAGATAGGAGATGCGAACGGACGGCGTCAAGATCTTGGACATGGTCCCCAGGTATATGGTGCGGTGCTCGTCGATGGACCGAAGCGCAGGCGATGGGCTTGACCTGTACCTGTATTCGCAGCAGTAGTCATCCTCTATGAGGTACGCGCCCGCTCCCTTCGCCCACTCGATCAGCTTCAAGCGCGTGGAGAGGGGCATGATGAAGCCAAGCGGGAACTGGTTCGACGGCGTGACCATGGCCATGCGCGCATCCGATGCGTGCAGCGCATCAAGGAAGGCGCGCTGACCTGCGTGAACGGGGATCGGTCGAATGGCGCACCCCGCACGCTGGAACGCATATCTAGCAGCGTTGTAGCCGGGGTCCTCCATTGCCACGATGCGTTCAGATTGAGGGAGGATGCTGGCTATCTTGCTCAGCGCCACTTGCGTGCCAGGCTGCAAGATCACCTGCTCAGGAACGCAGCGGATCCCGCGCGTCTCACGCAGGTGCCTCACGATCTGCTTGCGAAGGCCAAGGTGTCCGAACGGGTCCATGTAGCGTGCGGCCTCTGCCTGACATGCGTCTGACAGCACCGCGTCAGCCAAGCCGCGCAGCGCATGCATCGGCAGCATCTCCACGCTGCGGTTCCCATAGCAGAAGTCGAACGCCATGCCGTGTGCGCCGCCCAGCGGGTCCCGGTTCCGCTGCTCCTCGCTCTCTCTGATCAGCACTGCCGCATCCGCATTCGCAGGCTCTGGATCCAGCACTGAGAAATCCAGCTCTTCCACGATGTATCCCAAGCCCCGCCTGCCCTTGGCGAACCCCTCCACCGCCAGCTGCTTGTACGCAGCCTCCACGGTGTTGCGCGCTATCCCAAGCGCGGCTGCCAGCTCCCTTATGTGGGGCAGCCTGTCTCCCGCCTTGAGCTCACCGCTTTCGATAGCCGAGCTCACCTGCTCATACAGCTGACGATAGGCAGGCGTTGGCGCCGATCTGTCTATCTTGATGTCCATATCAGGCCCCTCACGCCGCATCCTGCGCTTCTCTTTCGGCCAAGCCCTCACGCCGCACTCGTTCGCGCCAATCCCCATCATCCGCATGCATATGGTGACGATTGTGCATCAATCCCCATTGATTGAAACACAACAATGCAAAATGATGTGGATTACAACATAAGAGGAGCCGCACCATCGAGGGCGAGGAGGGCCTGATGAAGGATCTGACAAGGCGCAGCTTCGTGAAGGCAAGCGCAGGGGCTGCGTGCGCGGTTGGCGCGGGGCTAGCGCTGAGCGAGCTTGCGCAACCTGAGCTTGCAAGCGCGCTCACTGAGGCGAAGCCCCTGGATGAGGAGTGGATCCGCACCACGTGCTCGCCCAACTGCACGGGTGCCTGTGGCATGGAGGCATGCGTACAAGACGGCAAGGTTCGCATGATCCGGCAAGCCGCGGACTACCCATATGAGCACTACAACCCGCGCGGGTGCCTGAAGGGGCTCTCCATCAACACGATGCTGAACGGGCCAGACCGCCTTACGCGCCCGCTGATCCGCAATGAGGCCGGTGAGCAAGTGGAGGCGGACTGGGACACAGCGCTTGACACAGCTGCTAAGCGCCTGAGCTCCATCATGGAGGAATACGGCCCTGAATCCATCGGCGTGATCTATCAGGTGCAAGGCACGGGCCACATCCAGAAGGGCGCGCTGGTGCGCATCGCGAACACGTTCGGCTGGTCGGTCATCGGCGGGTATGAGCTCAACGGAGACCTGCCCATGTTCTGGCCGGAGACGTTCGGATGTCAGAGCGAAGAGCTGGAGAGCTACTGCTGGGAGGATTCCAAGCTGACGCTGATCTTCGGCTCCAACATCATGGTCACCCGCATGCCCGACGCGCACTTCCTGACGTATTCTCAAGAGAATGGCGGGCGCGTGATCTACTTCGACCCGAACTACTCCGCCTCCGCTGAGCGCGCCGACGAATGGGTGAGAATAGCCCCTGACTCTGACGGAGCGTTCGCGCTGGCCATGGCGAAGACGATCATAGACGAGGACCTGTTCGACGCGCATTTCATGCAGGCCTACACTGACGCTCCGCTGCTGATCAACACGGACACGGGCAAGCGCATCCTGGCTGATGAGGTGTCAGGCCTTGAGGCCACGCCCGGCATTCCGGACTACCGCACCAGCTTCGTGGCCTATGACGAGGCGGCGGGCGCTTTCGCAGCCACAACGCCGCTTGAGCTCCCTGACAATTCCTACGCGCTCATGGGCGCTTTCGAGGTCCCCCTGAAGGACGGCTCAACAGCGAACGCGAAGACGGGCTTCCAGCTGCTGTGCGAACAGCTTTCGCAGTACACGCCTGAAGAGGTTGCCAGCATCTGCAACGTGGACGCGGAGGACATCCGCCGCATCGCGCGCGAGGCAGCGCAGGTGAAGCCCATGCACATCATCTTCGGCGGCGGCACGCAGCAGTGGTACCACGGTGACCTCAAGGGCCGCGCCTGCGCGCTGGTGGCGTGCCTCACCGGCAACGTCGGCCAGCTGGGCGGCGGCATCTCAACCTACGTGGGCCAGTACAAGACGCGCTTCAATACAGGCAGCTGGATGGTCCCCGAGGGCGCCATCAAGAACTCGTGCCCGTTCCATTACTGGGTGAACGGTCCCACGCCGCAGATGAAGGCGAAGTACCCCAAAGACGGCTTCAAGGCCATCGTGGTTGGCTGGGGCAACCCGCTTGAGCAGCATAACGTTGCGAACTGGCTGCGTGAGCAAGTGGATGCCGGCGAGATAGAGATCTTCTGCATGGACTTCCAGCGCACGCTCACGGTGGCGAAGGCAACGGTGGCGCTGCCCGCGGCCAGCTGGTATGAGAAGACCGAGCTCACCACAACGCCGCTCCACCCCTACGTGCAGCTGCAGCAGCGCATCGTGGATCCGCCGGGGGACGCCCGCGAGGAGATCTGGATCTTGACGGAGCTTGCGAACAGGATCGATCCTGCGAAGGAGCCGCTCTGGCCGCGCTTCGCACCCGAGGATTCGGAGAAGCGCTCAGACGAGGTGCTGGCGCTCTTGCTTGAGAAGGGCGGCTCTACCATTGATCACCTGACGCCTGAAGAACTGCGACAAGGCCCCGGCAAGCTGGCTCACGCGAACCCAGGAGAGAAGCGCATCCCGTTCTGGGAGCAGATCAACGAGCGCGTGCCCTTCCCAACGGTGTCCAGACCCAACGCGCTTGATGTGACGTCCAAGTTCGTGAGATCAGGGCGCATCGAGTTCTACAGGGATGAGGACATCTTCCTTGAGCTGGGCGAGCAGCTTCCCTGCTACAAGCCCCCGTTCGAGGACACCGAATGGAAGGATGACCCTGAGGCGCGGGAGAAGTATCCGCTGGGATACACCACGCGCAACAGCGCATTCCGCGTGCACGCAACCTATGTGAACAACCCGTTCATGCTGGAGCTTCAGGACAACACGCCGAAGGTATGGCTGAACCCGGAGACGGCGGCTGAGCGCGGGCTGAAGAACGGGGACTGGGTTGAGGTGTACAACAGCCGCGGCACCGTGCAGGGCCAGCTGGTGGAAGACCCGGGCGTGTACCCCACGCAGTGCATCTTCGATCAGGGCTGGTGGTCTGCGTATGACAACCAGACCAGCTACAACTCGCTCATCTGGCCGTGGATCAATCCCACGAACGAGGTGTACTACCTGGTGAGCGTTTGGTCACCGAACATGGCGTGGAACGAGACGGCATGCAACGTTCGCCTCTGCGAAGGGGGCGCGCCGCAGATCGTGAAGGATGCAGGGAAGAGCATCCTCTCTGGTGACATCCCAGCCGGGTCCGGCGTGGAGTACAGGGAAGGAGCGTAGGTCATGAGATTCGCGATGGCAATAGACCTTGACCGCTGCATAGGTTGCAGGACGTGTGCGGTGGTGTGCAAGGATTTCAACGCTCAGCCGCAGGGCATCTGGTGGAACCGCGTGTTCACAAGCGGCACGCCCGAATACGACGTTGCCGTGAAGGTTGACGATCAGCTGCGCATGGAGTTCGTGCCCATCAGCTGCCAGCATTGCTCGGATGCGCCGTGCCAGACGGTATGCCCGACGCAGGCAACCTACACGGATGCGGATACCGGCACAGTGCTGATCGATTACGACCGCTGCATCGGGTGCCGCATGTGCGCAAGCGCCTGCCCGTACGGCGTTCGCCAGTACAGCTGGGGAAAGCCTGCGAAGATGGTCGGGCTTGATGGGGCGGCGCAGGCATACGGCTATCCGGAAGCCTACTATGACGGGGACCACCTGGTGTACACACCTGAGCGCCCAGAAGGCGTGATGGAGAAGTGCACGTTCTGCGCTCAGTACACCTCTCAAGGCAAAGAGCCGGCGTGCTGCCGAGCGTGCCCGGGCAACGCGCGCATCTTCGGGGACATGGACGACGCGTCCTCTCCCATTCGCCAATATCTGGATGGCAAGGAGACGTTCACGCTGGGTGATGAGTACCGCACGCACCCGAACGTCTATTACCTAGCAGCGCACAAGGTGTCGCAAGTGGATCAGGTGTCCGCTGCTGACGGCAAGGAGGCTTGAGATGGAGAAGCGCATGCGCATCGTTGGGATCGCAGGCCTGGGGCTTTTGGTGCTAGGGCTCATCGGCTGGGCCTTGCAGCTGACGGGTGGCCTGCTTGCCGGGTCAGGGATGACGAACATCTTCCTTTGGGGCCTCATGATCGCGCTGTTCGCGTTCATGGTGGGCTTCGGCGCTGGGTCTCAGATAGTAGCCAGCGTCATCTACATCACGGGCAAAGAAGAGCTCATGCCCATAGCGCGCACCGCCGCAGCCGTGGGGCTGGCGTGCGTGGGCGCGGCAGGCGTTGCCATCCTGGCTGACCTGGGCGCGGTGCGGAACATCCTGTTCATGATGGTAGGCTTGAACTTGAGCTCACCGCTTGCTTGGGACATGATCGCCATGACGGCGTTCATCATCGTGTCTGTGGTGCAGCTGGTCATGGTCGCGCGCAGAAGCGCCTCCGCCAAGATCTGGGCCATCCTAGCAGGCGTCTGCGCTGTGGTGCTGCAGGTGATAGAGGGGCTCCTGTTCTCATTGCAGACATCGCACGCCTGGTGGGCAACGCCCATCATGCCCGTTGACTTCCTAGTTGTTGCCGTTGTGAGCGGAAGCGCGCTGATGCTCCTTCTGGCTTGCGTGAAGGGCATGCCGAACGGTGCCACACGCTGGCTTTCCATGCTCTGCGCCGCAGCTGTGGCAGTGCACTTGGCGCTTGCGCTGGCCGATCTTGCCATGGTAGCGCTTGAGAGCACCCCGGTATTCGGCGGCGTGCTTGCTGCATTGGGTCAGCAGATCGTGCTGTACTTGGCTGAGCTGCTGTTGCCTGCAGCTGGAATGGTCATCCTGTTCGTCACCGCGAACAAGCCCGGCACGATGCCGAAGCTGATCGCGGCCATCCTGGTGATCTGCGGCATCTTCGCGCATCGCTTGATGCTGCTCTATCCGGCCTACAATGCGCCGTCCCTCTACCTCACGCTGTCTGGCACTGATGCCGTGACCGGCCCATACGCCATCTCCACGGGGCGCTACCTTGACTGGGATCAGACGTTCGCGCTGGGCACCAGCTACTTCCCGGCGCCTGCCGAATGGCTGGCAGGGCTTCTGCCCTTCGGCGTTGCCATCGTTGCCACTATCGTCATCCTCTGGGCCATGAAGCGCATCAGCAAGACAAGCTAGACCCCCGTGCTGCCTTAAAAATGCTGCATGGGCGAAGAACACGCCCATGCACTTTTTAACATGGATGCTCATTCTATTCGCATCCATGTAGCGGCCTTGGCGCCCTAACGTGCGCCTTGTTCGGGTGAAACCCGCATCTTGCTCATGCGCGCTCCCCCTTGCCAATGTGCGGCAAGGCACAAATGCGGTGCCTTGCCCTACGTCCATCAGCAACCGATTCTCAGGCCGAATTCGCCCTCAACTTAGGACCGGCTCTTCTGGTTGACGTAGGGCACGCCACCGCTTTCGTGGCATGCCGCAACGCAGCAATCCTGACTGCCGGCGTGCGCAACTCAGCACCAACCCCTTACCTGTGGGCGGCTGCACTGCAGCCGCAGCATTGCGTCAGCAATGCGTAACTTGCCCGACAGGGCAAGAACACCCGGATGCCAGCATCAGGTCAGGCAACCTTGCCTGGCGCAGACCATCTATCCGGGCATTTCGGGTCATCACCCTCATTTCACTATGCTAGCGCACAGCTGTGTTCCCAATGCAAACATCTTCAAAACGTGAGGCTAGCTATCCTGATGGTGCAGCGCATTCCATCCCTGCAAGAACCGCCTTCGGCAAGTGCGAAGAGCTTTCTGCGCGTGACCGTGCTTAGATCTACGCTCAATGGCAGCGCCTCATTCGCTATCGTGATCAGATGGAAAGAGAACATCTGTACGTTTTGTGTGGATTAGCACTCTAGGGTTGAGAGTGCTAAACATAGGTGGCATACTTCCCTTGAAAAGACAAGGAGCGCATCTCGCTTGCACGCAAGGATCGGAAGCGCAGGCGAGAGACGGCGGGATGCGCACAGCAGAAAGAGAGAAGATATGCAGATGATCATGCCTTACAGGCGTCGCCGTTACCCGTCCTCTTTGGGGATGCCAATGCGCCAGATGATGAGCGCTCCTCTTAGCAGGTTCGACGCATCCTCCATCATGAAGACGGACATTCGCCAAACCGATGAAGGATATGAGCTCACCATGGAGCTGCCAGGGTTCGCGAAGGAAGACGTCACGGCTGAGCTCAAGGATGGCTACCTGATCGTTTCCGCTGAGACCTCATCTGAGGAGGCTTCGAAGGAGCCGGAGGCGAAAGCGCAAGCTGAGGATGCTGTTCAGGAGGAAGGCGCCGAACCCCAGCAGGCTCAACAGGATCATGAGCAGCAGACGTGGGTTCGTCGTGAGCGCTTCTTCGGGAGCTGCAAGCGTTCCTTCTACCTTGGTGAGGACATCAACGAGGATGCCATCTCAGCCAAGTTCGAGAACGGCCTTCTGAACGTCAGCGTTCCTAAGCTCGTCCAGGAGCAAGAGCCGGAGCAGAAGAAGCTCATCTCCATCCAGGGTTAGCTTTCACCTGGTCTCGCGAACGGGAGACCAAGCTCGCAACAAGAAGAGCCGGGCGGCCATTATGCCTCCCGGCTCTTTTGATGTTCGTCCCGCTTCTTTTATAACGATCTTTAACATGGATGCTCATTCCATTCGCACCCATGTAGCGGCCTTGGCGCACTCACGTGCGCCTTTGCGCTTGCTTGCTGGTAAATGTCTTTTCGGAAGGTGCGCACTTCACGTGCGCACCTCTGCAGGGCAAACCCGCTCACAGAGGTGCGCAGATCAACTGCGCACCTTCCGATGGGGCCTGCTTCTTACTCCATATAGTGGGCGCTTGCACTGCAAGCGCAGTTGCACGCTAGTGCAACGTAACGCAGGCGATAGCCTGCGAACACCCGGACGCCAGCAACTGGTCAGGCCACCCAGCCTGACGCAGACCACCTATCCGGTCCCGGTGCAGCAAGTGTCCCTGCGCTCCAAATGCACGGTACAATATGCGCTCATCTTCGCAACATCTTGGAGGGGTCATGAGGGACATACGCATCTGCGACGTGGTCATGAAGCGCGCGGCGGAAAGCAGCAAGCTGGAGCTCACATTCAAAGAGAAGCTGGAGCTGGCGAAGCTCCTTGACGGGCTAGGCGTCTCTGCCATAGAGATAGAGGGCGTGAGCAGGCCGAAGGTTGACGCGCTGCGGATCAAATCCATCGCGCAGCTGGTGACGCGAAGCACGCTGGCAGTGCCTGTGAGCATCGACGGCCATGACGTGGACGAGGTGTGGGCTGCCCTGGAGCAAGCAGTGCACCCGCGCCTGCAGGTGCAAGTGTCCACAAGCCCGGCGCGCATGGAGTACGTGCACAAGCTGAAGGCAGACGGCCTGCTCGATCACATCAGCTGCACGGTGAAGGCCTGCGCCGCCCTCTGTCCGGACGTGGAGCTCATCGCCGAGGACGCCACGCGCACTGACCCCGCGTACCTGAAGCAAGTCATTCAGACCGCCATCAGCGCGGGCGCCACCACCATCACCGTGAGCGACGACGCCGGCAAGATGCTCCCCTGCGAGTTCGCCCAGTTCGTGAGCCAGCTGCGCCAAGACATCAGCGCGCTTGAGGGTGTGACGCTGGGCGTTGCCTGTTCAGACGCCCTGCATGTTGCGAACTCGTCCGCCACGGCAGCGCTCATGGAGGGCGCGGACGCCGTGAAGGCTGCGTCCTATCCGCTGGATTCCGTCTCTCTCCCGGACATCGTCACCATCCTGGCTGAGAAGGGCCCGGACATCGGCATGCGCTCTGATGTGGACATCACGGTGCTCAAGCGCACTTGCGCACAAGTGGCGCGCATCTGCGAGCAGGGCGTGACGAAGGCGTCGCTGTTCCAGCCTAAGGACACCGAAGACGGCGCTCATGACATACAGCTCACAGCGCAGGACGGGCGCGAGGCCGTGGCACAAGGCGTGGCCGCGCTTGGCTATGACCTCTCAGATGAGGACCTTTCGCTGGTGTATGAGTCATTCCTGCGCATCGCATCCAAGAAGGAGAGCGTGAGCGCGCGTGAGCTGGACGCCATCGTGGCGTCGTCGGCCATGCAGGTCCCGGCAACGTACACCCTGAACCAATACACCATCAACTCCGGCAACAAGGTGAAGGCAACCGCATATATAAAGATGGAAGCCGAAGGCAAGACCGTTGAGCGCGTGGGCATGGGTGATGGCCCCATTGACGCGGCGCTTGCGGCCATAGATGAGATCATCGGCGTGCGCTATGAGCTGGAGGACTGGCAGATGCAGGCGGTCACCGAGGGCCAAGAAGCCACGGGCGAGGCCGTCATCAAGCTGCGCAGCAACGGGCGCGTCTACTCAGGGCGCGGCGTTTCCACGGACATCGTGGGCGCATCCATCCGCGCCTACCTGAACGCCATCAACAAAGTGGTCTATGAGGAGGCGAACTGATGAAGCTCACCTTCTCAACGCGCGGCTGGAACGCGCTTGCGTGGGACGAACTGGTTGACACGGTCAAGGACATGGGCTTCGAAGGCATCGAGGTCTATGATCCTCTGGCAACCGAAGAGCTCTCCGGCAAGGGCGCCCCGTTCAGCGAATACGAGGCGCGCGCAACGGCGCGTGACCTGCGCAGCCAGGGACTCAGCATCCCCGTGTTCGACACCTCCCTTGACGCCACCGTTGACAGCGGCGCTGTGGAGGAGGCGAAGCGCCTGGTTGACCTGGCCGCGGACATGCGCGTTCCTGCCATCA
Source organism: uncultured Eggerthellaceae bacterium (assembly GCA_910588435.1). Lineage (GTDB taxonomy): Bacteria > Actinomycetota > Coriobacteriia > Coriobacteriales > Eggerthellaceae > MGBC163016. The sequence continues at coordinate 16,940 of CAJUPL010000033.1, forward strand.
GCGTGAAGGCGCAATCAGACGACGAGGACGCCATCAGGGCTGGCATCAGCGAGCTGCTCCCGTACGCTGAGGAGCGCGGGGTCACCATCCTCATGGAGACCAGCGGGATCTTCGCAGACACTGAGCGCCTGACCTGCTTGCTAGATGAGTTCGCAAGCGACAACCTAGCAGCGCTCTGGGACGTGCATCACCCGTACCGCGACAACGGCGAAGCGCCGTCAACCACCATAGCCAACCTGGGCGCGTACGTGCATCACGTGCACATGCGTGACTCTGACGATGATGGCACGTTCAACCTAGTGGGGGAGGGCACGCTTCCCATCCAGGAGGTCATGGAGGCGCTGGCGTCCATCAACTACGCGGGCTTCGTATCCCTGGAGTGGAAACCCGAATGGATGCCGGACATGGCGGAGCTGGACATCATCCTCCCGCATTTCGCCAACCACCTGCGCCGCTTTCGCTACACGCGCATCCAGCAGGCGAAGCGCTACCCCAACCATGACGGCACCGGGCAGTACATCTGGAAGCGCGATGAGCTGATCGACCTCACGTTCCCGCAGGTGCTAGACGTGGTGGCCGACGCGTTCCCGGATCAGCAGGCGTTCCGCTACACCACGCTTGACTACACGCGCACATATGAGGAGTTCCGCCGCGACGTGGACGACTTCGCCCGTGCGCTGGTATCTCTTGGGGTGAAGCCGGGCAGCAAGGTTGCCATCTGGGCCACGAACGTCCCTGCTTGGTTCATCACTTTCTGGGCCGCCACCAAGATCGGCGCCGTGCTGGTCACGGTGAACACGGCGTACAAGATCCACGAGGCGGAATACCTCCTTCGCCAGTCCGACACGCACACGCTGGTGATGATCGAAGGCGCGCTGGATTCTGACTACGCCGGCATCATGCGGGAGCTCTGCCCGGAGATGGCGGAGGCGGCTCCGGGGCACGCGCTCCATTGCAAGCGCCTGCCGTTCCTCCGCAACGTGATCACAGTGGGCTTCAAGATGGACGGCTGCCTCACCTTCGACGAGGCATTCACTCGCGCGAACTTGGTCCCGCACTCAACGGTGGAGCGGCTAGCCGCCGACGTTCGCCCCGATGACGTCTGCAACATGCAGTACACCTCGGGCACCACCGGATTCCCGAAGGGCGTCATGCTCACGCACCGCAACGTGGTGAACGACGGCAAGTGCATCGGGGACCGCATGGGGCTTTCCACGGCGGACCGCATGATGATCCAAGTGCCCATGTTCCATTGCTTCGGCATGGTGCTTTCCATGACCGCGTCTATGACGCACGGCACCACCATGTGCCCCATGCCGTATTTCAGCGCGAAAGCGTCCCTCTCGTGCATAACGCAGGAGCGCATCACGTGCTTCAACGGCGTGCCCACGATGTTCATCGCCATGTTCAACCACCCGGATTACGCATCAACTGATTTCAGCCACATGCGCACGGGGATCATGGCCGGTTCTGGCTGTCCGCCGGAGCTGATGAAGCGCGCCGCTGAGCCTGACGAGATGAACATGACCGGTATCGTCAGCGTGTATGGTCAGACCGAATCTGCGCCGGGATCCACCATGTCCGCATGGACGGATGACCTTGACTTGCGCACGGAGACAGTGGGGTATGCGTTCCCGCACGTGGAGTGCAAGGTGATAGACCCGGAGACGGGGGATGAGGTGCCGGACGGCGTGAACGGGGAGTTCTGTTCGCGCGGCTACAACACCATGAAGGGCTACTACAAGATGCCAGACGCCACGCGCGAGGCGGTGGATGCTGACAGATGGCTGCATTCGGGGGATCTGGTGATGCGCAACCTCGACGGCACGTTCGTGGTGACGGGGCGCCTGAAGGATATGATCATCCGCGGCGGCGAGAACATCTATCCCAAGGAGATAGAGGAGTTCCTGCTGTCGCACCCCCAGGTGAGCGACGTGCAGGTGATCGGCGTGCCGGATGAGAAGTACGGCGAAGAGATCATGGCGTGCATCATCGCGCATGAGGGGGAGGACGTGGACGTGGATGAGCTGCGCGAGTTCGCCCTCACTCGCCTGGCGCGCCATAAGGTGCCGCGCTACCTGAAGCTGGTGGACGCGTTCCCCATGAATGCGGCGGGCAAGATCTTGAAGTACAAGATGCGCGAATCCGCCATAGAGGAACTTGGCCTTTAGGGCGCTTGCTGCCTCAAAAATGTGTCGCGGGCACGTTGCGCCCGCTCCATTCATTGCGGCCTTTAACAGATGCTTCTGCGCCCTTGCTGCCTCAATCCGGTGTCGCGGGTGCAAGCACCCGCTCTTTTTATAGCGGCCTTTAACATGGCTGCTCATTCCATTCGCATCCATGTAGCGGCCTTGGTGGCCTTCCGGCCACCTATCCAACCTGCGGCACCGACACCCTTGCTGCCCCAAAAATGCTGCATGGGCGAAGAACACGCCCATGCACTTTCATAACGGCCTTTAACTTTGCATGTGCAAGCACAAGCAAAGTAGCGGCCTTGGCGCACTCACGTGCGCCTTGTCAGCAGTTACTCCCCCTGCGGTGGGCGCTTGCATTGCAAGCGCAGCATTGCGCCAGCAATGCGTAACTTGCCCGACAGGGCAAGAACACCCGGATAGGTTATGTGAGTAAGATAAGGTGGCCTGGCGCAAAACACCAATCCGTACGCATCCGGCTCCAACCCTCTCCCCGCTCGCCCGCGATGACCGGCACCCTCGCTAGGCCTCAGGCTGGCGGGCGAATGTGGTTGGATATACCACA
>CAJUPL010000034.1 GCA_910588435.1 uncultured Eggerthellaceae bacterium
TGGTATAAGCGAAGCACCATATTTCCCTGCCAGTCCGAAGCCTAGCGAGGGTGCCGGCCATCGCGGGCGAGCGGGGTGAGGGTTGGAGCCGGGATTGTCCGGATTGGTGGTCTGCGCCAGGCTAGGTGGCCTGAGCTGATACTGGAATCCGGGTGTTCGCAGGCTATTGCCTGCGTTACGTTGCACTACCGTGCAACTGCGCTTGCAATGCAAGCGCCCACACTTGGGGAGAGCTGTCCCACAGGAAATAACTCACCCAGAACGGGGCGCGTGAGCGCCCCAAGGCCGCTACTTTGCTTGTGCTTGCACATGCAAAGTTAAAGGCCGTTATGAAAGTGCATGGGCGTGTTCTTCGCCCATGCAGCATTTTTGGGGCAGCAAGGGTGCCGGTGCCGCAGGTCGGATAGGTGGCCGACAGGCCACCAAGGCCGCTACATGGTTGTGAATGAAATGAACAACCATGTTAAAGGCCGTAGTAAAAAGAGCGGGTGCTTGCACCCGCGACACCGGATCGTGGCAGCAAGGCTGCAGGAGCATCTGGTTAAAGGCCGCTATGAAAGTGCATGGGCGCGTTCTTCGCCAATGCAGCACTTTTGGGGGAGCAAGGACGCAGGAGCATCAGCCCACAATAAAAGGGCGGCCGGTGGGCCGCCCTTTCAACAGGCTAGAAACTCATGTACGGAGGTCTAGTGGTTGTCCTCCGCGTACTTGATCTGCATCTCATACCACTCGAGACGCTTGCGGCTGACGCGCAAGGTGACGCTGGCCTGGGAATCCTCGTTCTCAGACTCAGCCTCTTCCAGCGCCGCGATACGCTCCTTCATGCGCTCGGCCTTGGATCGAACCTCATCCACATTGATGTTCTCAACATCCACGCCGAAACGCCCGAGCACAGTCAGGATGTTGTTGTACACCTGGCTTGCGCCCTCGTACAGAAGGAACTTCCGCTGCTCTTTGCCGCCCTCGTCCAGGTTCAGGGTAAGCACTCCCCCGCTCCTGTTCGCCGCCACGATCAGCTCATGGCCGGGGAGCACGCCATAGTCGCCGTCCACTGACGGGACGCTGGCGTACTTGATCTCTCCAGCGAAGAGCTCACGCGTAGGGATGCAGACAACGCAGCGCAGGCCTTCCATTTATGCCTCTTCCTTTTGCATTGCCTCATAAGCAGCGTAGACATCCTCGATGGGGCCCTTGTTGACGAAGCACTGCTCCGGGATGTGGTCGCACTTGCCATCCAAGATCTCCTTGAATGAGCGAACCGTATCCTCGATGGGCACGTACACGCCAGGAACACCGGTGAAGACCTCAGCCACGTGGAACGGCTGGCCCAGGAACTTCTGCACCTTACGGGCGCGATTGACGGTGATCTTCTGGTCCTCAGAGAGCTCGTCCATACCAAGGATGGCGATGATGTCCTGCAGGTCCTTGTACTCCTGCAGGATCTGCTGGACGCCAACGGCCACGTCGTAGTGCTCCTGACCGACGATCTCAGGGTCAAGCGCGCGTGAGGTTGAGTCAAGCGGGTCAACTGCAGGGTAGATGCCAAGCTCTGCAATGCTACGAGACAGAACCGTCTTCGCATCCAAGTGGGTGAACGTGGTTGCCGGTGCCGGGTCGGTCAGGTCGTCAGCGGGAACGTAGACAGCCTGCACAGATGTGATGGAGCCGGTGGTGGTGGAGCAGATGCGCTCCTGCAGGTCACCCATCTCAGTAGCCAGCGTTGGCTGGTAGCCCACAGCAGAAGGCATGCGGCCGAGAAGTGCGGACACCTCAGAGCCTGCCTGCGTGAAGCGGAAGATGTTATCGATGAAGAGCAGAACGTCCTGACCCTGATCGCGGAAGTACTCCGCCTCTGTCAGGCCTGCCAGACCAACGCGAAGACGAGCTCCTGGAGGCTCGTTCATCTGGCCGTACACAAGGCAGGTCTTCTCGATGACGCCGGACTCCTCCATCTCAAGGTAGAGGTCCGTACCCTCACGGGTGCGCTCGCCTACGCCGGTGAACACGGAAGTGCCGCCGTGCTCTTGCGCCAGGTTGTTGATGAGCTCCTGGATGGTAACGGTCTTGCCAACGCCAGCGCCGCCGAACAGACCCGTCTTGCCGCCCTTGACGTAGGGCTCGATCAGGTCGACCACCTTGATGCCCGTCTCGAAGGTCTCGGTTGACGTGATCAGGGTATCGAAGGGAGGTGCCGGGTGGTGGATGGGCATCCACTCAACATCTGTTGGCATGGGCTTGCCGTCAACCGGCTCACCCATCACGTTCCAGATGCGGCCGAGCGTCTCCTTGCCAACTGGCATCATCATCGGCGCGCCAGTGTCAACGGCGTCAACGCCGCGGACAAGGCCGTCGGTAGAAGTCATTGCAACGGTGCGAACGATGTCTCCGGGGAGCTGCGTTTCCACCTCGAGGATGGTGCTGAACTCACCAGCTGGCGTCTTCGCATTGACGGTGAGCGCGTTGTAGATTGCCGGCATCTGATCCGGCGGGAACTCAACGTCAACAACAGCGCCGACAACGCGGACGATGCGTCCGGTGGCACCCGTGCCCTGACTCCTTTCTTTGTAGATAGTATCAGCCATTTATTCCTCCAAAGCTGCGGCGCCGCCGACGATCTCATTGATCTCAGTGGTGATGGCGCCTTGACGTACACGGTTGTAAAGACGGGTCAACGTGGACACCATCTCATTCGCATTGTCCGTTGCGGACTTCATCGCGTTCCTTCGCGCACCCTGCTCGCCTGCGGCTGAGTCGATCAGCGCGTAGTAGAAGCAGTTGCGAAGGTAGGCCTTCATCAGGTAGAACATGACGCTTTCCGCATCAGGCTCGAAATCGATGTCCCCGGGCAGAGACTCCAGGTCTTGCGGCTGGAAGGACTTGAACACGTCCTCTTCCTGACCGGTGAGCCCCAGAAGCTCCACGTAGGACTCCTCCTTGATGGGGAGGACCTGCTGCTCCACCAATGACTGCTCAGCTGCGTTCTTCGCGTGGTTGTACACGATGTAGACCGCATCCAGCTTGTCATGGCGGTAGCTGTCACCCGAGTACAGGGAGAGCTCAGCGGCTTCCTCATACGTTGGGTCAGCGGAGAGCCCGGCATATTCGAACACCGGCTTGACGCCCCGGTAGTTGAAGTACCCGATGGCCTTCTTGCCGCAAGCAGCAACCTCCACCTCAACGCCTTCGCTCTCAAGCTTGGCGATCAGCTTGTCAGAATGGCGAAGGACGTTGGAGTTGAAGCCGCCTGCAAGCCCGCGGTCAGATGCGATCACGCAGACAAGGGCGCGCTTCACTTCGTCGTGCGTCTGAAGCAGCGGCTCTGATGTCAGCGGTGCATGCTTGGCCGTGGTGATGAGCATGTCTGAGATGGCGCATGCCCACGGAAGCGCGTTCTCCACACGCTCCGATGCACGGCGAATCTTCGCGGCAGCAACCATTTCCATGGTGCGCGTGATCTGCTTCGTTGATGAGACGGAGCCGATTCGCCTTTCTATGTCATGAAGATTGGGCATGTCTTACCTGGCCTTACTCTGTAGGGGCGAAGGCCTGCTTGAATGACTTGATCGCGGAGTTCATCTTCTCCTTGATGCCGTCAGTCAGCTGCTTCTCCTGGTTGATGTCGCTGATGATGTCAGGGTTCTTCGCGCGGATGCTGTCCAACAGCTCCGTGCGGAAGCGAACCACATCTCCAAGTGGCAGGTCATCCAGGTAGCCCTCGTTGCCTGCGTAGATGGCGATGACCTGCTCTGCAACCGGCATGGGCATGTAGCGGCCCTGCTTCAGCAGCTCGGTCATGTGGGAGCCACGCGTCAGCTGGTCCTGGGTTGCCTTGTCAAGGTCAGACCCGAACTGCGTGAACGCCTGCAGCTCACGGTAGCTTGCCAGATCCAGACGCAGAGAGCCTGCAACCTGCTTCATGGCCTTGATCTGCGCGGAGCCGCCAACGCGGGAAACGGAGATGCCCACGTCAACAGCAGGACGCTGACCCTGGAAGAAGAGGTCCGTCTGCAGGAAGATCTGACCGTCCGTGATGGAGATCACGTTGGTTGGGATGTATGCAGAGACGTCGCCAGCCTGGGTCTCGATGATGGGGAGTGCGGTCATGGAACCGCCGCCGTTCTCATCGGACATCTTGACCGCGCGCTCCAGCAGGCGTGAATGCAGGTAGAACACGTCGCCCGGGTAAGCCTCGCGTCCCGGAGGACGACGCAGCGTCAGGGACATCTGACGGTAAGCAACAGCCTGCTTGGACAGGTCATCGTAGACGATGAGGACTGCCTGGCCCGGGTTCGCTTCGCTTGCCGGCTGGCCATCCTTGCCGTTGTAGACGAAGTACTCGCCCATTGCAGCGCCCGCCATAGGAGCGATGTACTGCAGAGGAGCGGAGTCAGACGCGGTAGCGCAGACGACGATGGTCTTGTCCATGACGCCGTGGCGCTCAAGGGTCTCAACGACGCCTGCAACCGTGGAAGCCTTCTGGCCGATCGCAACGTAGATGCAGATCATGTCAGTGGACTTCTGGTTGATGATGGCGTCGATGGCGATAGCGGTCTTACCGGTCTGGCGGTCACCGATGATCAGCTCACGCTGGCCACGGCCGATGGGGATCATCGAGTCAACTGCCAGAAGACCGGTCTGCATGGGCTCATGCACCGGACGGCGTGCAGTGACGCCAGGTGCCTTGAACTCAACAGGACGCGTGCCTTGCGCCTGGATGGGGCCCTTGCCGTCAATTGGCATGCCCAGCGGGTTCACAACGCGCCCGAGAAGGGCTGGACCAGCTGGCACCTCGACGATGCGCCCCGTAGTCTTAACTTGATCGTTCTCTTTGATAGCTGTGACGTCGCCAAGGAGCACGGCGCCCACTTCATCCTCTTCCAAGTTCTGCGCCAAGCCGTAGACGGTCTTGCCGTCCCCGCTTGTGAACTCCAGAAGCTCGCCAGCCATGGCGTCACGAAGCCCATCAACGCGAGCAATGCCGTCACCCACTTGGATGACAGTGCCCACCTCCCTGGACTGAACGTTGACGTTCAGCGCCTCAAGTTGCTTTCGAAGCGCTTCGTCGATCGCACTTGCGGTGATCTCTGTCACTGGCTCTCACCTCCATCTGTTTCTTTCAGAACGTAACGCGCACGGTTGAGCTGGCTGATAACGCTTGCATCAATGCGCATCCCGTTCACGCTCATTATTATTCCGCCCAGGATGGACTTGTCGATGCTCTCATTGAGCACCGCCTTGCATCCCAGGTCTTTCTCTGCCTTGGCCGAGATCAGCTGGCGAAGACTGTCATCAAGGCTCACGACGGTGGTCACATCCACCACGCAGGTCTTGAGCTTGTCAGCCATGATCTCCTCATAAGCGTGGTAGACCTGACCCAGAAGGTCAACGTCTCCCTCTTCCGCCATGACCGCCAGCGTCTCGCACAAAGCCACTTCGCAATCTGCGAACACAGCCTTAGCAAGGTCATGCCTCTGCATTGGCGTGTAGCTTGCGTCCTTCAGTGCAAGTGAGAGGTCCATGTCCGCATAGATCAGGTGGCGAAGATGCTCCATCTGATTGCGAACGGATACCACCTCGTCCGTGCCACCCGCATCGTTGGCAGCGTCGAACATGGTGGACGCATAGACCTGGACCTTGCCCTGCTCTACGAGACGATTAGCCATTGAAGCTTCCCGCTTCCTTGACGTAGCGCTCGATGATGGCGCGATGCTCGCCCTCGGTGAGATCGTTGCCGATGAGCTTGGCAGCTACATCCACGGATGTATCAGCGATGGACGCCTGCAGCTCCGCCATCGCGGCCTTCTTCTCAGCCTCGATCGTGGTGCGCGCCTTCGCGATCATATCCTGCGCATCTGCCTGGGCCTTGTCCTGGATGCTCTGGCGAACGGCCTCGCCCGTTTCGCGTGCCTCAGCCACTACCTTGGTGGCCTCGGCCTTCGCATCGGCCAGCTGCTTCTTGTACTCCGCAAGCACGCGCTCGCTTTCGATCTTGGCATCCTCTGATTGCTTGAGGGCCTCCCTGATCGTGTTCTCGCGCTTCTCAAGCATGCCCGCGAACATGGGCCAGCCGAACTTCGCGAGGATGATCCAAAGGATGATGAAAGCAACGAGCATGGGAACGAATTCCAGCATGTCGGGCATGATGGCAGAGATGCCACCTGTCTCCTCTTCGCTTTCGGCCGCGAACGCGAGCTGAGGGCAGAGGGCCATTGCAGTTGCGAATGCACCTGCTAGCGGGGCCATCTTTCTCGCTCTTGTCTTCACGTGCTTCCTCCTTCTAGCCTATAAGGCTTGATTACATTGCCTGGTAGACCGGAAGCTACATGATGAATGCGAGCACGAAGCCGATGAGCGCCAGTGCCTCAGCAAGAGCAGCACCAAGGATGAAGTTGGTGAAGAGCCTGCCCTGCAGCTCAGGCTGACGTGCAGTGCCAACGCAGCAGCCATAGCAAGCGATGCCGATGCCGATGCCTGGTCCGATGGCGCCGAGGCCGTAGCCGACGACCTTCAGTGCAGCGAGTACCATTGTAATTTCCACAGTTTCCTCCTTTGACCGTTTCTGAGCCTGTTTCTCAAAAACCTTATCCTTATGGCAACCGGGATGTGGAACCCGGATAAGCCCTTAGCAGGGTTCGGCCGCGTGTGGGCCGAGTTCGCAAATTGCGAAAGCGCCTAGTGCGCGCTGGTGGCCAGCTGGATGTAGACAGCTGACAGGATGGTGAAGACGTATGCCTGCAGGAATGCAACCAGCGTTTCAAGCGCGTACATGACCACCAGCAGCAGGAACCACGGGATGGTGAGCACGCCGGAGACGATGTCCACAGACTGGATGGCGGTCATCAGGAACACGCTGGATGCCAGCGCGAAGATGCCCAGCACCATGTGGCCTGCGAACATATTGCCGTAGAGTCGGACTGCAAGCGTGAGCAGGCGGATGATGGTGGAGAGCAGCTCCAAGAACCAGATGATGGGGACCATCACGATGGGAAGCCCAGACGGTGCCAGGCTCTTCAGGTACCCGAGGCCGCCGTGCGCCTTCACGCCCCAGAAGATGAAGTACAGGAATGAGATCAGCGAGAGCGCCCAGGTCACAGAGATGGTGCCGGTGGGCGTCTTGCAACCGGGGATCAACCCGACGAAGTTGGAGATCAGGATGAAGAAGAATAGCGTTGCCAAGAACGGCACGTGCTTCTTGTAGCCGTGCCCGATGACGCCTTCGCCCATGTCGTTGCGGACGAACTGGTAGCCGTACTCAACGGTGTTGATGAATTTGTTCTTCGGGATCAGCGTCAGCTTGCGCGACACGATGAGGATCACTGCAAGCGTGATGATCCAGCAGATGATCATCCAAAGGATGTACTGCGTCATGCCGAACTGCGAATTGCCGATGACTATGGCTGAGTCGAACGACGCTTTAAGGTGAGGCACTTCCTCAGTAAGCCACTCGAGAGCTCCCACTAGCTACCCCTTCTCCTTCTTGCTGCCTAGGGTCCTTCTGACCCCGAACACGATGGCCACCACTGATAGCGCCACCGCCTCTGCCAAAACGAAAGGCATTGCAACGTCGCGTGCCAGATTGACGCAGGCGATGGCGAACAGGAACATCAACGCGAACGAGATGATCAGGCTGATCAGCAAGATGGACATGTGTCCGAAGTTGCTGGTTGCCGTCACCTTGCGCGTCATGCGAAGCCCAACGACCAGGGGCAGAAAGCCCACAAGCCCAGCTAATGCTCCGCATACGATGGCTGCTACCATGACCCGCTTTCCAGTCAAATCGATACGCTCGTAGCGCATGCCGAGTTCGTATGATAGCCAACCAATTCTCACCCGGTAACAGGGTGGCAACAAAAAGGGGGTAAGCGGGCTTCCTGTTCCGCCGTCCGCGTTGCGTACGCAGCTGCCCCCCTCCCATCTGTAGGCGGCTGCATTGCAGCCGCAGCTGTGCAGGAATCCGAGCTGAGCGAAGCGATGCGAGGATGAGAGCGCAGCGTAACTTGCCCGATAGGGCAAGAGCAGCCGGATGGATGATGTGGGTGAGGATGGGTGGCCTGATGCAGATGGGTTATCTGGGAAGGTGAGGAAGCGACCCTTGAGGGGTGGCACATGGGATCCCTAGCTTGAAGGTGATCTGCGCCAGGCTAGGTTGCCTCACCTGATGCTGAGTGCCGGGTGTTCGCAGGCTAGCGCCTGCGTTACGCATTGCTCATCGCAATGCTGCGGCTGCAATGCAGCCGCCCACAGGTGGAGAGGGGCAACTGCGGCTGCGATGCAGCCGCCTACCGCAGGGGGGGTGGATAGGTGGCCGGAAGGCCACCAAGGCCGCTACAGATGCATGAGCGTCAAGCGAATGCAGCTGTTAAAGGCCGTTATAAAAGTGCATGGGCGTGTTCTTCGCCCATGCAGCATTTTTTTGGGGCAGCAAGCAGGTCAGGAAGTCTTCTTTATGCCGAAGCGGTAGACGGGCTCTTCAGGCTGGGTGGGTGAAGGTGCAGGAGCTGCTTTCGCGGGTTCAGCCGGGAAATGGAAAACGCTGGGCATGTTCGCCAGGACCTCGTCAGGCACCTTCTCCTGCTTCTCTTGCACGGGCGGCTTCTTGGGGACCGCGTTCGCCACCTCAAGCTTCACGCGCTCAGGGGCGGGCGTGCCAAGCACGGGCTTTGCGAACATCTGGCGCCTGGAAAGCCCAAGGTCATACTCGCGCGAGAACCGCGACAGATCCTCGTCCTCTATGCAGGACGTGTTCGGCATACCGCAAGCGCGGGCCTTGCACCAGATCTCAGCCGCTTTCTCCACCGTGTGCGCTACGCCGAAGGCCTCATCCATCGTGTCACCAGAGACGAACAGCCCGTGATGCGGCCAGACCACGGCGTTCGACGTCTCCATGGCCTTCGCCGTCTCTATTGCCAGATCGATGCTGCCCGGCACCTCCCAGCCGATCACTTGGACGCCGTAGCGCAGCACCATGGCGCATTCTGCCAGCTGCGCCCAGAGCGTGCGCGTGAAGACCGCGCTGTCGTGCGGCATCACGCAGCTCATGGCTGCCAGGTTCACGGGGTGGCAGTGGTAGATCACGCGGCTCTTTCCCCGCGTTGCGGCTTTGCGCACCTCGTGGTTGATCAGGTGCGCCGTGAGCTCAGAGGTGGGATGCGTTCCGTCTTTGAAGCCCCAGACCTCGCGCCATGCGGTGCCAGTGCGGTCTATCTCGATGATGCCAAGGGTGCTCTTCGGGTCATGCGTGATGTTGCGAAAGTGGCTGCCAGATGCCGTGATCAGGAAGCATTCGCCCGCAAGCGTTGGGATGTCAGTGTCTATGCCAACCCATGGCTTGGCGCGGAAACCGGCCTTGACCTGCGAGACCTCCACCGTGGTCAGCCTATAGGATGCGTTCCCGCCGTTGGATTCATGCCAACCGAATGTCCAGCCGTCATTGCACATGCGGATGAAGCTTTTGGCGAAATCAGTATCTAAGACCTTCATCTGGGCTCCTGGTTCACGCGGTCAGTGCATCACTTATATCACGGATTGCAGCGCATCACGGCTTCAACGTCCATATTCCGGGCATCCTCCGCAGACACGAACTCCTGTGCGAAATAGCGAGCGAGCGCGGCGCCCGTTGGGGTCGTTAGCTCACCTTCTGTGTCCCCTGCGAACGAAGGCAGCCCTTCTAGCAGGTTCGCCGTTGCAGGCGCCGGAATGGGCAGGCGACCGTGAGCGCAGTCCACGAACCCGTACCCCGTGCAGATGGGCGTTGACACGATGCGCTCAGGAGAGAGGGCAGCCATGGCCCCGCACGCGGCAAGGATGTAGGACACCGCGTCCTCAGAGCCAACCTCGTGGAAGTGCACGTTCTGGACAGTGGTGTCATGAGCCTTCGCCTCGGCCTCAGCTAGGAGCGCATACACCCCGTGCGCGTGCTGCTTGGCAGCCGCGGTGGCGCTTGATGCGTCAATGCGCTCGGCCACCTCTTGCACGCTGTGATGATGGTGGTGATGGCCTGCGGCATCAGCGTGGAAGACGGGCTCTGGCAGGCCCGCTAGCGAGCAGGCCGCTTTCGCGAACCCGGCCTTGGTGGATCCGTGCGTGCAGTCCAATAGAAGCATTATCACGAAGCGTCCTTTCCGAGGATGAGACCACTGGGACGGTTCTTTTGGTCTTTTTGCTCAAATGAGCAAAAAGACCAAAAGAACCGTCCCAGTGGTCTCATCCCAGTGGTCTCATCCATGTCATCCTTTGCAGATCATGGCAGCGGTGTATGCGGCGCCGAAGCCGTTGTCAATGTTGACCACCGTGACACCCGACGCGCACGAGTTCAGCATAGACAACAGCGCCGCCACGCCGCCGAACGCCGCGCCGTAGCCCACGCTTGTGGGCACCGCGATCACTGGGCAGTTCGCCATGCCGCCGAGCACGCTTGCAAGCGCGCCCTCCATCCCGGCCACCGCAACGATGGCTGCGGCCCCCATGATGTCGTCCAGGCGAGCCAGCGTCCGGTGCAGCCCGGCAACGCCAACGTCATAGGCGCGCACGGTGCGGCAGCCAAGCATCTCTGAGGTGAGCGCGGCTTCCTCCGCCACGGGCATGTCGGACGTGCCCGCGCTTGCCACCAGCACGTAGCCTTCCGTGCTGGCCTCAGGGCGGCCGCCCACGATCCCCACTCGTGCATCTGAGTGGTATTCAAGCTGGATGCCGTTCGCCACCACGGCGTCCGCCTTGTCAGCGTCAAGGCGCGTGATCAGCACGTGCGGCTGCCCGGCTGACTGCAGCGTGCGGACGATCTCCGCGATCTGGGGCGCTGTCTTGCCCTCGCCGTAGATGACCTCGGTTGCGCCCTGGCGGAGCTGGCGGTGCGTGTCCACGTTCGCGAAGCCGATGTCTTGGAACGGAGCTTGCCGGAGGGCGCACTCCGCTTCGTCTATGGATACGGCTCCTGCGCGGACGTCTTGCAGGAGCTTGTGGATGCTGTCCATTGGTGCCACCTTTCTTGATCTGGATATTGTAATGGGGCGCGTGGACTGTAGAATTCACAGCACGCGAAATACGGGCGCAAGGCAGGTGTGAAGATGGAGATGCAGGCAAGGCGGGCGACGCTTGATGACTTCGATGACGTGGTGGAGTTCTACACCGCGGTGGGGCAGGCGGCGGCTGGGACGGACAATGACCCCATCTGGGAGGTTGGCGTCTACCCAACGCATGATGAGCTGCGCGAATACATCCAGATGGGCGAGATGCATCTGGGCGAGATAGATGGGCAGATAGCTGCGGCCATCGTCACCTCGCACGCGCTTGAAGAAGGCTACGCTGTGGTGGATTGGGCCGCCGACGTGCCGCTTGAGGAGTCAACCATCATCCACCTGTTCGGCATGCATCCTGACTTCAAGGGGCAAGGGCTCTCCCGGAAGCTCTTGGCTGCGGTTGAGGAAGAGCTTGCGAATGCGGGCGACCGCGTCTTCCGGCTTGATGTTGTTGCGGAGAACACGGTGGCGCAGAAGGTGTACGAGCGCCTTGGGTTCACGTTCTGCGGGACGCAGTATCTGGAGTACTCAGATTATCAGGGGGATTTCGCCTTCTTTGAGAAGGAGATTATTCCCGGCCGTTCATGAATGCGTTTTTGAATGCGTTCCTGAAGGCGCGGCTCTAATCCTGGCCGTTCATGCCCTTCTTGAACTCATCCTTGAAGTTCTTGAACATGCCCGATGTGCGGCCGATCTGCCGTCCCGTGGCATAAACACCCTTTTGCACGGCCTCACCGGCGGCCTTCGACGCCTCTTTCACTTTGGGCTTGGCCTTCTTCTTCACACGCCTGACCGTCTTCTGCGCCTTGTCAGCGGCTACAGCCGTGGCAGCGCCCGCCTTGTCCGCCACGCCCTCTGAGAGCTGGACCTCTTTCGCGGAGTCCTTCACCAAAAGCGCACCAAGGGCGCCGTCGTCGTCATCGTCTGCCATGTAGAGGCGCGTGCCCATCCCGCGCTTGAACCCGCAGATGTCCTCCGGGCCTAGCGTGCGGCGGCCCAAAAGCGTGTTCGCCGTAGCGCCTTGCGAGAGCGTGACGCCGGTGACGCGCCCGGTCTCTGGGCTGAAGGCCACGTCATCCACCACGCCCACCTGCGTGCCGTCTTGCGTGATGGCCGGCAGCCCCACCCAGATGACGCAATCATCCAGGTTGATGGAGAGCGCCTTGCACGCGCTCTTGTCCTTGGAGCCCGCGTCATCGTTCAGGACGATGTCACCGTCTTGGATGTGGAAGCCGTTGAAGGCAACGAACAGGTCTTTCCTGTGGAACATCAGCGCCACATCTGGGCGCTTGATCAGGAAACCCACGCAGCGGGGCTCCTTCGGGTGGAAGACGAATGAGCGGATGCGGCCTACCTTCTTGACGGCATCCGGGTCATTCTTCTTCGGGCGCTCTGTCCAGACCTTCTTGGTGGCCAGGTCTTTGGTGTGCAAGTCTGCGTGCATATCCGCGTGCGTGTCCGTGTGCATGCTCATGGGCGTGATGATATCAAAAGGCCCTGCGTTGCACAGGGCCTTGTCATACCTTGCGAACGGAGCCTACTTGGTGGCTTCGTCAACCTTCTTGTCAGCTTCCTTGGCGACGTCCTTGGCCTTATCTGCGGCCTTGTCAGTTGCCTTCTTCGCCTCATCGGCTGCCTTGTCAGTGGCATCCTTTGCAGCGTCAGCCGCCTTGTCAGTTGCGTCCTTCGCGGCGTCAACCGTCTCAGCAGCGTTCTCCTTCACCTGCTGGGCGATGCGCTCACGTGCAGCTTCGATCTTCTCGCGCAGCTCATCGTTCTTGTCAGTGGCCTCCTTGACGCCCTTGTTGGCTGCGTCACGGACCTGGCCCACGACTTCCTGGCCCTTATCAGTTGCCTGCTTGATGCCATCCTGGATGGTGCTCATTGCCTGCTCACCGAACTCCTGTGCGTTGTTCATTGCAACATTCGCCTGGTCAGCAACCATGTCACGCGTCTCTTGACCGGAACGCGGCGCAAAGAGCAACGCGCCAACCGCACCGATAGCACCACCTAGGATGAATGGAATGATCCTGCCCATGTCTGCCTCCTAATCTCAGTTTCAGTGCGCTCATTATATATATCGCTCACTGTGAGCTTTTCGAAATGGCGATAAGTCAGCAAGGCGAAACCGGGACGTTACGAATGAAGAAGCTGAGGCATTCGCCGTGTTCGCCTTGCGTCTGATGGTTGCGTTCGATATACTCTGACGCTGCCGTTGAATACGGCGAATGGTCACGCCAACGTGGCTCAGTTGGTAGAGCAACGCACTCGTAATGCGTAGGTCAGCGGTTCGAGTCCGCTCGTTGGCTCCATTGAACTTGCAAGGCCAGCAGGCATCCGCCCGCTGGCCTTTTGCTTTCGGTCTTTTGAATGGCTTTGATCCGGATCTTTATCCCAGGATGCGGGCTAGCTCCCGCTTGCTGTTAAAGGTGCGGATGTCATCAGGGTTCGACACCTTGACCACCTCACCCGTCCACGTGTCCCCGCCATTCGCGAACTTCTTGCTGCGGACGATGTATGTGAACTTGAGGCGCTGGCCGTCGTTCTTGCCGTCCTCATCCTTGCTGAAATCGTAAGACAGGCCGCTCAGCATCTTCTGCAGAGTAGGCACGTACGCGTTCTCAGTTTCCACCTTCACCACGCCGGCTTCAGGGTTGTACACAACGTCATTGCCAAGGAAGGACGTGCGAATGGAGCGGCGGCGCTTCTCTTCGGACCAGTTGATCAGCAGGCACACGGCTATGATGATCAGCCACCACACGATGGTGATCACAAGGTCAGTTGGGCTGTCCACCAGGTTGAACCCGAGCCCGAACCACATTGCCAGGAAGATGATGGAGGCCACCACCAGGATGGCGATTATGATCCAATTGCTCTTGCGCATGCGAAACCCCTTCTGCAGCACTCGCTGGGCTGTGGTGCTGGCTCATGATGAAATGCATCGGTTATTAGACAGTGTCTGATTTGTAACACAAATTCCTTTTTCAGCGGAAAACCCATTACCGATTGGTTGCTTTCGCGCACTGCTTTTCTTCGCGAACGGCGATTGGTGCATAGGCAACTATCCGAATGCTGCGGATTGTTTGATGTCCAAAAACTGCTAGATCCGTGTCAGATCCATGAGAACGTCTGTTTCCCTATTAGGTCTACAATAAGAGAAGCTCAACGGAGTAAGACCCGTGTGCTGGTAGCGCCTCCAATTTCGAAGGAGGTCTACTTATGATCGAGATTACCATGGCAACAGAGATACTAGCCTTGTTGACCGCAGCCCTGGCTCTCACCAGGGCTGCAATCGAGCTCATATCCATAGTACGAAAAGGGAAGAGCCGGAACCGCAGGGAGTAGCAGCAACTACTCCCTGCTATACAACAACGGCGCTGCCCGCTAGCTAGTACGGGCTTCCGTTGGGCTGCATTATACGCTGCACCAGCCCGTTTGTGAATGCTTCCCGCTTGTTGACCAACGTCTTTTCGGAAGGTGCGCAGATCAACTGCGCACCTCCCAAAGAACTCGCTATTCTGCATCTTCCTATCCTGTGGGCGTCTCCATTGGAGACGCAGCATTGCGATGAGCAATGCGCAACTTGCCCGATAGGGCAAGAACACCCGGCACCCAGCAACCGGTCAGGCAACCTAGCCTGGCGCAGACCAGCTATCCGGGTGCTTCGGGCTGCCGCCCTCATTTCGCTACCTTTCCGCCCTTCGGGCTTTCAGGTAGCTGCGCTTGCAATGCAAGCGCCCACAGGGAAGAGGGGCATTTCGGGTTGAAACAAGCAATGCAGTCGCCTACCGCAGGGAGGGGCCACAAAAAGAAAGCGGCCCGAGGGCCGCTTTCTCATGTGTTGCTTGCTTGGTCTGGGCTAGTGCTTATGCGCCCTGTGCCACATGACCAGTTGCAGTGCTCTTCTGTGCCTCAGGGGTCACACCGAGGACGTCATCCTCGAAGTCATCCATGCGCCTTGCATAGCTGATCCTGCGAAGAGCAACCGCCGCACCGTAGATCACGGTCAGAACGATGCCCATCAGCATCCACCAATGCACCCAGCACTCAGGATCGTCAAAGATGCCCAGCGGATTCGCGTCATCGGCGATCTCCTCTTCAGCACCAGCTGCCTCTTCAGTGGTGCCAGGAGCCTGAGCCATCGGGACGCCATCATCCGGTATCACAGCTGCTGCAGGAGCGCCGCCATCAACGGGAGCAGCTGCTGGCACTGCGGCAGGAACCCCCGGACCGGCCGGAGCCCCAGGACCCGCTGGCGGAACCGCTGGAGTGCCAGGCCCTGGTACAGCAGGTGCATCAACGGCATTGATCGTGAAGTCAGCCGGGATCACGGTGACATCGTAGTTCCCGCTTGCATTGTTCGCATAGCGAACCGCTGCGGTGATCACGTCATCATAGGTTCCTGCTGCTTCATCAGCATTGGTGCGATAGTAATCGAAGGTGACCTCATCGTTGTAGATAGATCCAATGACAGCGCCAGGACCGAAGGCCGGATCAGCGTCTCCAACATTCTTGGAAGCCTCAGCAACGATCAGCATCACCGGAGCAGGCTTGATCGTGAGCTGGCCGTCATTGATGGTCTGCGTGATCTTGTAGTTCTTCACGTTGTCGCCGCGGAACATGAAGGACGTGCCGGTAAGTCCCATGTTGTATGTGCCAGCATTCGTGCCAGACGCAACAGCCGGGAGCTCCCTGACAAGATTCAGCTCTACGCCTTCAGGAAGCTCAGGAAGCGCCTCGTTCTCAGCAGAAGCCTTGTAAGTGAAGCCCTCTACGCTCTGTGCGCTTGCGTTGTAGAAGACCTCATCCGTATTGCCGGAGATCTCAACGCTTAGAGGTGCAGGAGTGATGACAACGCTCGTCTCAAGGGTCTTGATCAATACGCCATCACGATAGACCTTGACCACAACAGTCTCATTAGTGACGTTCTTTGCATCGTTAGAGAACTCATTGCCGTTGGTCTTCTCAAAGCGAATCTCATCATCATTCAGCGTACCGGTGACCGTCAGCGGATGCTCTTGACCATCGTAGACCACGTCAACGCTATCAACATCGATGTTGTCCACGCCATCGGCAACCCACTTGCCTGTGAGCCAGATCGTTCCGGAAGGCATCTCGCTCAGCGCGAACTTGCCATCAACAACCTCAATACCCTCAGGGAGCGTCCAGCCTTCGAAGGTCCAGCCATTAATTGGAGAAGGTGCAGCCATGATGTCTACAGGCTGATTCAATGCAGCTACACGAGAACCAGGAGCGACCGGGGCAGTCTCGGGCACGTCACCCTCATACTTATAAGCGATGTTGTAGTAGAAGTTGTCGATGTCCGTCTTCACCCAGGTAGCACTGACCTCATGATCAGCGTCGGACATTATGCCGCCATGCACATCGTTCCACTCAGTGAGCATATAGCTTGCCGTCTTGTTGCCATATGAGTCATGGGTATAGACAACTGTGCCAGGCATGGTGTCGTCAACGGCGTATGACTGATTCTTCACAAGACCAGTGATCTCTCCCGGAAGCCCTGGAACTGCAGCATTACCAGTTGCATCATAGAGATCCTCATTGGGCAAGCCAGTCCATGAGTAGGTGACCTTATGAGTTGCAACGGTTTGTGGCTTGTAGGTCCACTTGCCATGTATATTGAGGTTCCTAGTGATGTTTCCGTCTTTGGCTTCTTCAGTTCCAATCTGCCAACCGCTGAATGTGTAAGTGCCCGTGAGGTTGTTGTAATCGTCGTAGGTATTTACGGTGTAACCAGCTCCGTAGGCAGTATCAACCGTATAGGGCTCGTTGTTGGTGTAGATCTTCGCATCGGTAGGCTCGGTCACGCCCGCAGGCACATTCTCCGTGCCCCAGTCATAGGTGATCTTCCAAGGCCCAGGAACCGTTATCGGCTTCATCGTCCAGGAACCCTCGATGATCACATCAGCCTCGCCCATGGTCTGCTCACCTGCGACCACGTCTTCGCCGATCTTCCAGCTTCCGAGGGTGTACTTGCCGTTCGGGTTGCCATAGGCATCATGCGTGTAGACGACGGTGCCGGGCTTCTCAGTGTCAACGGTGTAGGGCTGGTTCTTCACGAGACCGGTGATCGACTCAGGGACCTTTGGGGCCACCTCTTCGCCGCTCTCGTTGTAGAGCTTGGCATCCGTAGGCAGGCCTTTCCAAGTGTATGAGACTTGGTGCTTGGAGACATCAGACTCCTTATATGGCGACCAAGTGCCATAGATGATCGTGTCTTCCTCTATGACCCGGCTACCCTCAAGGCTCCAGCCTTTGAAGGTATAGGCACCGTTCGCATTTCCATACTGATCATAAGTGTAGATCGGGTCATAGCTGGTGTCAGTCACTGTGTAGGTATCACCACAGGCAAGCGTTTTGCCAACAGGAAGCTCTGGAAGAGTCACACCTGCAGGGGCATTCTCCCATGCATAGGAAACGGTGACTTCTTTTGCATACTTTGCAACGAACGTAGTATCGATCTTCTTGCCATTGAAATCAGCCACATTCCATTTGGCAAGCTCTTCAGTCAGTTCGAGCGCACCGGTGATCTGCTCATCACCCTTATACCACCCAAGGAATTGATACCCTTGAGGAGCTTCAGAGGCAGTAGACCCTGTCACTCCTTCAGTCCTGTCATTCTTGATATTCTCATTAATGGTATTCGTTAGCTTTATTCCGTCAGCGCCTTCATAGGTGTAGGTCACACTGTACTTACCATTGATATAGAGATAGCCATTGAGATGCCAAGTTAGATCTTTGCCTGGTGCCTCATAATCATAATCAGTTGCCCCATACGAAGTGCGCAATCCGTAGTCTCCGGCATGAGCCCAATCAACTGAATACAAGTCGCTCTTGGTTATTAGGCCCTCATTTTTTCCATACCACGTGATCGAGCTGAGATAAGGAGTGGGATCAAAGCCATTAGCTGATTCGATCCCATTGCTTGCATCGGGAAGCTCTGAGGCCGGAACGTCTAGATATCCAATCGTGTACCAACCATTCTTGTTTTGATTCCATCCTGATGCGTCACCTTGAACATCCAGATAAACATAAATTCGAGTTTGAGCATCCGCATAAGGCGTTAGTTCGTCTTCCTGAGCAATCTCGGAGTCATCTTTTGGAGTGTCCGCAGCAGGCTGCTCAAGGTCCGCGTCAAGCTCATCAGACTCTTCAGGTTCCTCTTCAACGACGAACTCTTCATCAGAAGCATCATTCGTTGTAGATTCTTCCATCTCGTCAGACACTTCATCTTGGAAAGCCGTGTCGCTTCCAATCTCTGTTTCCTCCGAAGTAGCTTCGTCCATGCTCTCAGCATATGCTTCAGAGCTGTAGAGCAAGACGTTCGACATCGAGAAGACCAATGCAAATGAGAGAATCACCGAGATGATCTTCCCAACAGGAGTCTTCCACGAATCGAGAGCCCAAGTGAGCACGCGCATTCTGTCCTC
The DNA here is from genome assembly GCA_910588435.1 of uncultured Eggerthellaceae bacterium. GTDB lineage: Bacteria > Actinomycetota > Coriobacteriia > Coriobacteriales > Eggerthellaceae > MGBC163016. The sequence continues at coordinate 18,467 of CAJUPL010000034.1, forward strand.
CAAACCTTTCCTACCTACACCTAGAACTTCACCAGCGAATCGATTCGCTGAGCCAGCCCAGAGCTTTCCCAGCACACCGAACTGTTGGATAGATTTTGCCATTTCGTTTCTTTGCGTTTTTTTCTTCGAAATCGGGGTATTTTCGTTATTTTTCGAACATCTGTATCACTCTGTTGCAAAACCCCAGTTCAGAGCATCAATTTGGAGGACTTTTTGAGCTAATTCCTGCTTGATCTCTTTAGAAAATGATTTCAAATGCCACACTATTGACATGGTAAAGACATGCCATTTCAGCGGTGAGCGGCAGGAGCATTAGTGGGTGTCAGCTGTTCTTAAGGGGGCTACTACACCTCCCTGCAGACCTCTTCATGCGGCCGCTTGTATTGGTTATTGCAACCAGGAATGCCCTCCCCTTTCAAGTGTGGGCGGCTGCATTACAAGCGCCTACAGGTTAGGGGGGGGGTGAAATGACTACTAGGGGGGGGTACTCCTTTCCTTGCGGGCGTTCGCATTGCGAACGCAGCTGTGCAGGAATCCGAGCTGAGCGAAGCGATG
>CAJUPL010000035.1 GCA_910588435.1 uncultured Eggerthellaceae bacterium
GCGCCAAGGCCGCTACTTTGCTTGTGCTTGCACATGCAAAGTTAAAGGCCGTTATTAATGAAGCAGGGCATATGCACATCGTGCATATGCCCTGTAAGGTTTATCGAAGGCAGCAGGTGAGCCAAGGCGGCAAGGAGAGCAGCTCACTGTTGGCTGTCTAGCCAGGATTGTAGGAAGATGGCAGCGGCCACCATGTCCACCTTGCCGCGCATGCGCTTCTCGTCGTACCCTGCTTCACGCAGCTCGCGCTTGGCCTCCTTTGAGGAGAGACGCTCGTCAGCGAAATGCGCGGGCAGGCCAGTTGAGCGCTGGATGACAGAGGCGATCTGCTTGACGTGAGCTGCCTGCGGGCCCTCTTCCCCGCTCATCGTGAGGGGAAGCCCGAACAGGAGCTCTTCTGGCTCCCAGTCCTCCAGCACTCGCTGGAAACTGGAAGCGCCTGACTCTACCTCTTTCGCAGGAAGCACGCATACAGGGCTTGCCACGCGCCCTGCCGGATCAGATATGGCGATGCCGCAGCGGACATCGCCGATATCCAGCGCCATCACGCGCATTCTAGAGGATCATGTTGCGCGCGATGGAGAGAGCCTCTTCCACGCCATCAGCGTTATTGCCACCGGCCTGCGCCATGGTAGGCTTGCCACCACCGCCGCCACCGATTGCTGGACCCATCGCCTTGATGAGCTCCGAGGCATCGAATCCCTTGGCAACCGCCTCATCAGTGCCTGCAGCCATGAGGATGGCCTTGCCGTCTGACACGCCGGCAGCCACGATGGCGCCTGGCTCCTTCATGCGGCTCTTGACGACGTCCCACATATGCCTCATGCCACCTGCACGCTCAGCAGGCACCTTCGCGATGATGACCGGATAGCCCGCAGGTGAGAGCTCCTCCATGCTGAGCAGCGCATTGATGCCGTCATCAGATACGGCTTCCTTGCCCTTCTTGGCAGCCTGCTGCAGCTCCTTGAAGCTCTTGAGGTTGGCGACAGTGCGCTCAGACACATCGAACATGGGCACCTTGAGCTCAGCCGCCGTCTCCTTGAGCTCATCTTCAAGCTTGTTCACGTATTCCAGCGCACCATAGCTGGTGACAGCCTCGATGCGGCGCAGGTTGGCGCCTACGCTAGATTCGCTGGTGATCTTCACGAAGCCGATCTCAGCGGTGTTGTTGACATGGCAGCCGCCGCAGAACTCTTGGCTGAAGTCCCCCGCCTCAACGACGCGGACCGTCTCGCCGTACTTCTCGCCGAAGAGCGCTGTGACGCCCTTCGCACGTGCCTCATCAAGGGAGGTCTCATAGATGTTGGTTGGCACAGCCTCCATGATCTTGTTGTTGGCGATTCGCTCCACCTCACGGATCTGCTCAGGCGTCATTGCCTCGAAATGCGTGAAGTCGAAGCGAAGGCGATCTGGCCCAACGTAAGAGCCCGCCTGCTTCACATGGTCTCCCAGGACCTTGCGAAGAGAAGCGTGCAGGATGTGCGTGCCAGTATGGTTGCGCTCTATTGCGGCACGGCGGTTCGCGTCCACGATTGCAGCAACCTCATCACCCACGCGTATGTCTCCCGAAGCCACATCCACCCTGTGGACATACAGCCCCGCTTCAGGGGTCACCGTGTCCAGCACGTATGCACGTGAGAGGCCATCCACTATCTCACCAGTGTCCCCTATCTCTCCACCCATCTCTGCGTAGAACGGAGTCTGATCCAGCACGATCTCAGCGGTTGCGCCCTCTTTGACGATGTCAGCCTGCGCACCATCCACGATGATGGCCTTGACCGTAGCGCTGCCCTCAGTTGACGCATACCCTGTGAACTTCGTAGGTCCAACCTGATTCAGCACGTCAGAGTAGACGCCACCATACGTTGACCACGCAGCTTCAGCATCCTTCGCACCTGCACTGCGCGCACGCTGGCGCTGACCCTCCATGGCCTGGTGGAATGCATCCATGTCAACCGTGAAGCCGCGCTCTTCCGCTATCTCAGACGTGATCTCAACCGGGAAGCCATATGTGTCATGCAGCACGAATGCCACGTCTCCTGAGAGCACTTTGCCATCCAAGTCCTTCAAGGTGTCCTCAAGGTAGGACTTGCCCTGCTTGAGGGTGGAGCCGAAGCGCTCCTCCTCAGAGAGGATCAGCTTGCGCTCAAGCTCACGATTCTCCACGATCTCTGGGTAGACATCGCCCATGAGGCGGACGATCTCATCAACGTAATCATTCAGGAAGGGCCCGTCCACTCCGATGAGGTGCGCCTTCATGATGGCACGGCGAAGGAGGCGACGAAGGACATAGCCACGGCCCTCATTGGAGGGCAGGATGCCATCAGCGATCATGAACGTGACCGCGCGAGAGTGGTCGGCCATGATGCGAAGGGCGAGGTCTGTCTGAGCATCTTCGCCATATGTCACGTTCGCAAGCTTCTCGCCCACTGCGATGAGAGAACGGAGCACGTCCGTCTCATAGTTGGACTGCACACCCTGCATGATGGCCGCGATGCGCTCAAGCCCCATGCCAGTGTCTATGTTCTTCTTCGGGAGCTCTTTCAGCGTTCCGTCTTCCTGACCATCGTACTGGGTGAACACGCAGTTCCAATACTCCAGGAAGCGATCGCAATCACACCCAGGTGCGCAATCAGGGCTTCCACAGCCGAACTCAGGTCCCTGATCGAAGTAGAGCTCAGAGCACGGACCGCACGGACCGGTGGGGCCTGCACGCCAGAAGTTATCATCCTCTCCCAACTTTGAGATGTGATCCTCAGGGACCCCCAGGTCCTTCCAGATCTGGATGGTCTCATCATCGTCTTCGAACACGGTGAAGTAGAGCTTCTCAGCTGGAAGGCCAAGCACGTTCACTGAGAAGTCATATGCCCAAGCGCACATCTCATGCTTGAAGTACTTGCCGAATGAGAAGTTGCCAAGCATCTCGAAGAAGCTCAGGTGGCGCCCAGTGGTGCCGATGATGTCGATGTCATTGGTACGGACGCACTTCTGCACCGTGGTGGTGCCGATGTATGGCTCCTCAAGCTGCTTTTGCTGCAAGAAGTAGGGCTTGAACTGCACCATGCCTGCGCTGGTGAGCAGAAGAGAGGGATCATCCGGGATTAGCGATGAAGACGGCCACCTCTTGCAACCCTTGTCTTCGAAGTACTTCAGATACGCCTCACGGATCTGGGCGGTTGTCATGTATTCCATATTCAGCGTCTTTCTGCCGTGTTCGTGATATTCGTTGGGATTATACCGATGTTATGGCAGGCATGCCCACACGAACCGCACACCCTGCACGAATGCACCACATGGGGCAGCGCCAAGCACGAAAAGATTACGCTCGCACATATGAGATGCGAGCGCTTGCGAGGGGCATTTGGGCTGATGGGCTACTTCTTCTTGAATAGCTTCAGCAAAGGACGCTTTTTCTGAGGTGTATGAGGTTCAGACGGGGACGTTGCGTCGAAGAAGGGGTCTACTTCCTCATCTGGTGCCGGCGTGCCCTTGAAGAATACGCCGTCATTGGAGACCACACGTCGCCCAGTGCGCTTCTCGAAGTAATACACGAAGCAGGACTTGAGCACTGCTACCAGCGGGATGGCGAAGAGCATTCCCACCAGAGAACCTAGAAGCCCGCTCATGGCGCCGCCGATGGCGCTTCCGCACATCATGGCCACCAACGTGAGCGCAGGATGGATGTCAACAGAGTTGGACATGATCTTGGGGCTCACGAATGTGTACACGAACTGCTGTATGACGATGGTGCCGATGATGGCCAGAAGCGCTGTCCACGGGCTCACGAAGATGGCGCTGATGGCAGCTGCCGCACCGCCAAGCCACGGACCCACGATGGGGATGATGTTCAGCGTGCCCGTGATGACACCAAGAGCAGGGGCGTTCGGCACGCCGATGATGGCGAACAGGATCCCGCACGCGATGCCGATTATCAAGCACTGCAAGAGCGTGCCTTTGATGTAGCCACCCATGATGCGCGTGAAGGTCACGTGCAAGAACCTGGCATCCTCATAGTGCTTCGGGCTGATGACGCGCTTCGTCTCACGCCCGATGGCCGGAAGCTCCATCAAGATCCAGAACGCCACCACCAGCGCGAAGCCGATGGCCATGAGCCCATTAGCGAGCACACCACCTACATCCACCACCATATTGGCCGCGTTCGACGCGAATGAAGAAGCGGCTCCGGTGACAGATGACGTTGCCTCTTGTATGAACTTCTCGATGGTCTCATTGCCAAGGATGTCAGAGTACTTTCCGTAGATGCCGTTAGCCCAATCAGATGCCTGATGGAAGTATCCCGGCATGCTCTCGATTATGTTCATGAACTGCGCATTCAGGCCGAACATAGGCGAGAACATGAGGAAGCCGATGCCGCCTAGGATCAAGAACATCACAATGTATGCGATGGCTGTGCCAAGACCGCGGTTCACGCCCTTGTCCTCAAGCTTGTTCACCAGACCGCGCAAGCAGAACACGAAGATGACGGTCCAGATGAGCATGGAGACGGGAACCGACAAGATGCCCATGAGGTATATGAGCACACCTGTGAGCACGCATACGCCGATGACGGTCCACACCCAGACGCCTGCGCTCTTCACCTTCTCACGACGCGCTGTGAGCGCAGGCGAGATGGGAAGTGAAGCCATCCCCACTACAGGCCCATCGTCTTTGTGAGCCGTGCTATCTTTGAGCTTATCTGTCATCTAGCAGATGCATCCACTGCAGCGTTTGCAGACACAGCGTCCACGATGCTTGACTTCGTATTGTTCATGCTCTGCACGTCCTGCTCATGGCGAACCTGAGCCTGCTGCTGAGCTGCACGCTGCTGAGCGCGCTTGACAGCCTCTTCACGAACAGAGTCAGAGGCAGCGGTGCCTGCGACGTCCACGAACTCCACGAAGGGGTTCTGCTTGACCTGCGGATCATCCTCAGAGCCTAGATCCACAGATTCCTTGCTGGCATACCTTGGCTTGAACTTTGAGCTGATCTTCTTGGTGACGTTCGTCACTATGTCTATGGGAGCGCTGGTGACGGAGTCAACTGCGTCAACGGTCTTGGAGACGCCGCCTGTGATGTTGGATATGTCCTCCAAGATCTCATCCACGCGCATGAGCTCAAGATTGATGGAATCAACCGTGAGCGTTGCCCTGTCGACGATGGGATCCACCTTGGAGATGGTGGGCTGAAGCTCTGCTACCATCTTATTGACGTTATCAATTGTGGGCTTCAGGTCTTCCACCGTAGCGCGTGTCTTCTTCACAGTGAGCGCCAGCTCCACGATGAACCAGATGAGCGCTAGGCCCACTACTGCGAACACGATCTGCAAGATCATCGAGACGACATCCATTTGAGGTCTCCTTCTACCGATGATGGATTTGGTCAGACTATAGCACTCAAGGCTTTGGCAGATGTCGTTGGTGACGCTTGGGTCAGCTCACCGTCACCTGCTCGTCAAGCATCTTGCCCAGCATGCGGAAATCATCCTCTAGGGCTTGTTGCTTGCTGCGGTCATATAGCGCAGCTGCCGGATGGAAGACGGGAAGCACCTTGAAGCGGCCGACCTGATGGACGCTCCCGCGAAGGCGCGTGATGCCAACGTCTGTCTTCATGATGTGCTTGGTTGCGAAGTTCCCAAGCGTCAGGATGAACTCTGGCATGACGAGGCGCGCCTGCTCATGCAGATACCCTGAGCACTGCAGTATCTCGTCTGCTTGCGGGTTCCTGTTGCCAGGTGGGCGGCACTTGAGGACGTTCGCGATATAGACATCCTGACGTGTGAGCCCTGCCAACTGAAGCAGGCTCTCAAGGTTCTTGCCGGCAGCGCCAACGAAGGGAAGCCCTTGCAGATCCTCGTTCTTTCCAGGCGCCTCCCCTACCAGCATGACGCGCGCATGAGCATCTCCGTCACCGAAGACGACGTTCGTCCTGCCTTCCCATAGCGGGCACCTTCGGCAACACGACGCTTCCTCCTGCAACGCTTCGAGTGACTCTGCTGCCATGTCCATCAAGAATAGATGCGCGGCATGCGCGACGTTCCGAACCCTATGCAGACCTCATGCGGCACCGTCCCCAGAAGATCTGCCATCTCGTCTATGGTGACGACGGCATTGCCCTGAGCGCCAACCAGCAAGACCTCATCGCCTATCTCAGGCTCCAGCCTCCCAAGGGTGCGCCTTGTGCGCAGGTCAACCTCGAACATGCATTGATCCATGCAGATGGCGCCAACCTGCGGATGCTTGTTGCCTTCCATGATGACGTCTATCCGGTCCGAGAGACCCCGCCTGTATCCATCCGCATAGCCTATGGGCAGCGTGCACACCTTCGTGAAACCGCCTGAGCGGTGCAGAAGCCCATAGCTCACACCCTCCCCTACTGGAACCGTCTTCACCTGCGTGATGCGCGCATGCACGCTCATAGCAGGCACCAGGTCAACCATTCCATACGTCTCAGGGCACGGATAGTAGCCGTACAAGGAGATGCCTGGGCGCACCATGTCGAAGTGCACCTCTGGATAGCGAATGGTGGCGGCAGAGTTCGCAGCGTGCACGATGCCTGGATCTATGCCGTAAGCGCGCATCTCAGCTATCGTCTCCACGAAATGGCTTGCCTGTATGTTGAACTCCATAGTGTCCGCGGCATCAGCCGTTGCGAAGTGCGTGAACGTTCCCACAAGCTCAAGCGCCCTGTGGAATGACACGCGCCGCATGAACTCTATGACCTCATCGAAGCGCACGCCGATGCGGTTCATGCCCGTGTTCACCTTCAGGTGATACGGCGCGCGAAGCCCTATGGAGTCAGCCGCTTCAGCATACTGGACAGCGAACTCAGCCGTATACACAGACGGCATGATCCTATAAGCCAGAAGCAGCGGGATGGTTGCCGCAGGCGGCTCTGCCAAGACCAGGATGGGCGCGCCGATGCCTGCAAGGCGAAGCTCCACAGCCTCATCCACGGTTGCAACGCCAAGATAATCCGCACCAGCGCTCATGGCGCTCCTTGCGCATCTCACAGCGCCATGACCGTATGCGTCTGCCTTCACCACAGCCATGAGCTTCACTCCTGGCTCAAGCAGCTGCTTCAAGGCCAATGTGTTGTGATGGATGGCACCAAGGTCAACCTGCACCCATGACCAGCGCTTGTCAGTCTCTGGGATGTCAGAGAGCTCCTCGTAGTTGAACTGCGGGCCTGATTGCCCAGACTCCGGGACGGTCAGATACTTCCGCATGTCAGCCGGGAAGAAGTCATTCGACTTCCCCCAAAGCCCCTGCTCCTTTTGAGTTTGGGGCTCAGGCTTCACAGCATTCGGCACCTGCCAGCCGCTCCTTGCCGCCTGGGTCTCAGTGTTGCGAAAGCCGCGCGAATCCCTATCAACCAGCCCGTCAGAGCCTATGCGCGATCTCCTGAGGGCATCCCCCGCCGATTGGAATCCGGGACGCCTTTGGGAGAAGCCTGTGAACCCGTTCGGTATGTCTTCAGAAGCCATGGGCTAATGACCTTCCCTTGCCATCATGGATACGGCATGCGGGAGCACGCCTTCGATGGCCTCCCAATTCTCAGTAGCCGCCTTCGTAGAACCTGGGAGGTTCACCACTATGCAAGTGCCACGCTGCATGCAGATGGCACGCGAGAGCATGGCGTACGGGGTGATCTGCATGGAATGCGCGCGCATTCCCTCAGCGATGCCCGGGACCTCACGTTCGCACACCATGCGGGTGGCCTCTGGCGTGACATCGCGTGGAGAGAGGCCGCTCCCGCCACAGGTGAGGACGACATCCGCCCTCTGGACGTCTGCTCCGTCTACGATGGCAGCTGATATCTCATCCACATCATCCTTCACGATGACGTGCGAGAGCACCTTCCATCCCTTGTCTTGGATGAGCTTCTCAAGCGCGTATCCCGCATCGTCCTGATTGAGATCCCTTGTATCCGAGCAGGTGACGATGGAGAACGTCACCTCTCTATCATTGCTGTGTCCCACGAAGCCTCCTAGAGGATGGTCTCTTCGGGTACATCCATGAGGATGCACTCCACCTCGTCACCCGCGTGCTTGGGATCGAGTCCTTCGGGCATGATCGCCATGCAGTTGGAGCGCTGGATCACGCCGAAGAGCCCTGAGCTCTGGTTCTTTGCTGGTGTGACCTCATACGTCCCGTCAGATGCCTTGGAATAGACTGAGCGAAGGAGGATCCGTCTAGGATCCTTCTTCTTCATGTCCTTGGTGATCTTTGCTCTTATGCGAGGGAATTCAAGTGCGCTGAAGCCTTGCATCTTCCTTAACGCCGGACGGATCAGCATCTGGAACCCGCAATATGCAGCTGCCGGATTCCCAGGAAGGCCGAACACTGGCGTGCCTGAGACGCGCCCGAACGTCTGGGCCTTGCCGGGACGCATGTTGACCAGCGTCATATAGACTTCGCCGGCATCTGCTACCACCTGCTTGATGAAATCATAATCACCATTGGCAGCACCGCCTGTGGTGATCACGAAATCGAAGTCCTTTGCAGCCTCTGTCACAGCATGATGCAGGTCATCATATGTGTCAGGCACTATCGGCATTATGGTTGGGATGCCGCCCGCTTCCAACACGCATGCGGCCATGGCTTGCGAATTGGACTCCCTGATATGCCCAGGGCCTGGAACCTGCGTTGGAGGCACGAGCTCTGAGCCCGTTGCCATGATGGCAACCTTCGGGCGTCTATGAACGTCAAACTCGATCACTCCGCAGCTTGCAAGACACCCAAGGCCTGCTGCCCCTATCACGTCTCCTGCCCTCAGGACGACGTCTCCTGCATGGGCTTCTTCGCCTGCAGCGCGGACGTTAGAACCAACCTCGCAAGGAGCTGTGAAGGAAACGACAGACCCGGTCTTGCCATCTCCGGACACAACGCCCACGATCTCATACTTGACCACGGAATCCGCAGCGCTAGGCAGCTCCGCACCCGTCATTATGCGAACGCATTCGTCCTCACCGATAGGCCCTTCGTAGACGCTGCCAGCACCGATCTCAGCGATCACCCTGAGATTCACCGGGTGCTCATCAGTTGCAGATCCTAGCTGAGCTGCGCGTAGCGCGTACCCATCCATTGCTGAATGCGCGAACGGGGCCACATCTATGTCACTTGAAGCTGGCGTGGCCGCAACCCTCCCCAAAGACTCAAGGAGAGAGACCTTCTCAGAAGGTAATGGTTCAACCTGCGAGAGGACTACGCTTCGCGCTTCCTCTACTGATAGCATCTCATCTGCACCAGGCATCTAACCACGCCTAACGTTGTAGAAGGCATCCATGCCAGCATATGTGGCCTGAGAATCAAGCTGCTCTTCGATGCGGATCAGCTGGTTGTACTTGGCAACGCGGTCAGAGCGCGCAGGTGCGCCGGTCTTGATCTGACCCACGTTAGTGGCAACAGCAAGGTCAGCGATGGTGGTGTCTTCCGTCTCACCAGAGCGGTGGCTCATCACGCAAGCATACCCATGGGTCTTCGCAAGCTCTATGGCATCCAGCGTCTCGGTGAGAGAGCCTATCTGGTTCACCTTGATGAGGATGGCGTTCGCGCACCCGAGCTGGATGCCCTTCGCAAGGCGCTTTGAGTTGGTGACGAACAGGTCATCACCCACCAGCTGCACCTTGTCACCGATGCGCTCAGTGAGCTTCTTCCAGCCGTCCCAGTCCTCTTCGGCCATGCCATCCTCGATGGAGATGATGGGGTACTTCTCAACTAGCGCTGCCCAGTAATCCACCATCTCGTCTGAGGTCAGCTCTCGCCCCTCGCCTGCAAGTACGTACTTGCCGCTCTTCTCATCGTAGAACTCAGTGGAAGCCGGATCCATTGCGAACATGATGTCGCGGCCGGGCTTGTATCCGGCAGCCTCACATGCGCGCACGATGTACTCGAGAGGCTCCTCATTGGACTTCAGGTTGGGCGCGAAGCCGCCTTCGTCCCCCACGCCTCCGCCAAGCCCAGCATCATGCAGGACCTTCTTCAGCGTGTGATAGATCTCAGCGCACCAGCGAAGCGCCTCAGTGAACGAAGCGGCTCCAACGGGCATGATCATGAACTCCTGGAAGTCAACGTTGTTGTCAGCATGCACGCCACCATTCAGGATGTTCATCATGGGCGTTGGCAGCGTATGCGCATTCACCCCGCCGATGTACCTATACAGTGGCAAAAGCGACGTCTCAGCTGCAGCCTTAGCAGCTGCCAGAGATGCACCCAAGATGGCATTCGCACCCATGGCGCCCTTGTTCTCAGTTGCGTCCAGCTCCAGCATGACCTGATCCAGCTCACGTTGATCGGTTGCATCCAGCCCTATGAGCGCCTCTGCGATATCCTCATTCACATGAGAGACGGCATCTTGGACGCCTTTGCCCATGTACCTATGGACATCATCATCGCGAAGCTCCACGGCCTCGAAAGCGCCCGTTGACGCTCCAGACGGGACAGCGGCGCGCCCCATCGATCCATCTGAGCAGAGGACCTCCACCTCAACGGTTGGATTGCCTCTTGAATCAAGTATCTCGCGCCCGATAACGTCCACGATCATAGCCATGGATTGCCCCTTTCGAAGGTGATTCATACACAGTTCGCAATGATAGCAAAAGGGCGGGTACGTGACCCGCCCTTTGAGAGCTAGTTGAATGAGACTGCCTTATGAGCGCTTCTTGCGAACGATCAAGAATGCCATGACCACCAATGCCAGAGCAGCCACCACGAGCAATGTGACCACGAGGGGCATCAACGTGTCACCAGTCTGGCTCAGATCGGACTTCACGTTGTTGATGTTCCTTTCAGGCTCGTCCTCAGGCCTGTACTTGTCATACGGGCCCATCTCTTCCTCATTGCCGTCATCATCTATCTCTGCATCACCTTCCACAGGAGGGGCAGGAGGCTCTTCCTCGGTGCGCCAAGTTCCAAGGAGCGCTGAGAACGGCTCAGCTTGAAATACGCCATTCTCAGACTCTATGTGAGAGCTGTTCACAGTGCGAAGGGCGTAGATGCCCGAAGCGTCAACCTCGGGATCATCCGCAACGGTTGGATCTATCTCTGGAACAGACACCGACACCTCAGCACCTGAGCTCTTCTCGGTGTCTAGCCCAAGGGTGATCTTGCCAAGATACAGATTCCCACCGATGAGGTTGCTTCCGCCTGCAACATAGAGAGTGATGCGAGTCTTGTCAGCAACATCCTTGATCGTGTATTCGTGGATCTTCGAGTTCTGGGTGATGGCATCGCTGAACACGAAGCCTATCTCTACGGAATCCGACTGCTCGGCATTCACATCAACATCAAGCTCGAGCGAGAATGCGCTGACATCATCTATCGAGTCATCCAATGTGACCTCAACAGCATCTCCTACTTGCTTGAATGATATGAGCTTATCGCCGTCAGCCCATGCAACACCCACGGCGCTCAGGCTGAGCACAACTGCGCAGATGAGCCCAGCCAGAACAGCTCTAGTCCTCTTCAGCATCATGTTCTTCCTCTTCCTGTTCGTTGGCTTCATCTGCTATTGGTTCTGAGCGTTCCTGAGCGTTATGCCCGGAAGCGCATCCTTTGCTGGCACATCCACGAAGACGGTATCAGCAACCAGCCTCTGACCCTCATTCGTGAAGGCGTCGTTCACGCGATAGAGCTCTGCACGAACCTGAGTGGGCCACGTGCCGTCAGTTGGCGCGATCCAGTACACCCAACGGCCATCAGCGGTATCACCGATCTTGGATCCGTCAGGAACCTCAGCCAGAAGGACCTGTTCGGCATTCAGCATCTCGCCCTCATCCGTCTTGATGGAGCCGCCCACTATCGTGCCTGCCTGGTCATACAGCACCACCACGTTATACGCAGGATTGCCCTTCACTGATCCCGTGAAGATGATGCTGCCCTGAGGGATCACCTTGGATGGATCATCTGCATCCAGCTGGAAGTCAGCTGTGAGGGTGCCGATGGCATTCACGTCCTCTTGGCCTGCCACCTTCGTGAAGTCTATGTTGTCACCAGATGGGCCGAAGATGGAGAGCTCCTTGATGGAGAGCTCCTTGTTGGCAGCCCCTGGTGCCTTGATGCGAACGTAGCGAGCATTCTCAACGCAGATCCATGCGCCCTCGGTGCCATCTTCGTTCTTGCCAGTGAAGAAGACATCTGCATAGCCCTCATCGTTGATGCTGAACATGCCAGATGCAACCTCAGTGAAGTTGAGTCCGTTCACGCTGGTCTCTATGACGTAATCACCGATGGCATTGCCATCCCCTGGCGTATAGCGAACAGAGACGACAGGGCTCATCTTCTTCATGTCGATCATGACATAGGGATCGGCTGCGTCTGCACCTGTGCCGTTGGTGCGCCCGACGAACTGGCCCTCACCTGTGAGCACTGCATCTATGGCCTTGGGAGCGCTGGCCGCTGCCTCATCTGGGCACTCAGGCTCAGCAGAGACATCAACATCATCGTTGGCCTGATCAGAGTTGGTCTGGACCAAGTTGGTCTCTGCTGACCACTCAGTTGGCGTGTAGCGCCCGTTACCATCAAGCTTCATCTGGTTGGTAGCAGCCACAGCTGAGTAGTTCAGGAACTTGTCAACGGCCTTCACCTGATAGGAGACTGCGCGGTTGCCAAGGTATGCAGCATCGTCCTCGTATGTTGCAGAGCCATCAGCACCTGCCTGAGCGAAGCCGACCACCTCTGTCTGCATGACGCCAGAAGCATACGTCACGCGGGTCACCTCATATCCGATGAGAGAGCTCGCCAAGGATGCATCCTTCACGCCCAAGCTCAGCGTCACCTTGCTATTGCTCTGCTTGGCGCTAGCAGATACCACATCAGCACCTGTCACCTTAGGAGCATTCGGATTGGCCTTCGCCCACGCAGCAGCATCGTCGTTCACATACTGCAGCCCGCGAACCTCTTTCGGGAACTGGGAGATGTAAGCCCTGGTCTCATCATTGGGCACCATGCCCCAGCTGGTGAAGAAGTCCGTCAGATCCATCTCAGCAGCAGCGCTTGCCAGGCGGATGATGTTCTGGCTCTCACCAGCGTTGCAGACGAGCGCTACTCCGTTCGGCGCAGGAGCTGAAGCTGGGTTCCTGGCATACCCATCAACGCGTGCGAAGAAGCGGTTGGCGCGCAGTGCCTCATAGTTGTCATACAGCGTGTAGATCTCATTCGAATCATGAGCCAGCATGAGCTGCCAATACATGGCCAGCTGCGTGAACACGTTGCCCGTGCGCCCGATGGCGCCTGAGGTCACGCGATCATAGACCGCATCGTACTTGAAGCGAGTGGTGCCCTCATTGATCATGCGGCAGAGCTGCGCGAAGTAGTTGTTCGTCACCTCCGCGTAGGAATAGCGGCTGTTGTTGATGTTGTGCCCGATCTCATGAGCGGTACCCCAACCGAAGTAGTTGCCGTCGCCCTTCTGGCGAGTAGCGCCAGGCTTCGTTGCCGCATCAGAGATGGGGCTCAGGATGGCGAAGTTGCCAGACTGCGGGAAGTCAACGCCGATGTGGTTCCCAGCTGCGTACATGAATGCACCGTCGAACATGACCATGCAGCGGATGTTCAGGTGCTGAGATGAGATCTCATTGGTCTTCGCAACGCCGTCGCCAGGCTCCATGAGGCCCTTATGCTGATAGAAGAGCTTCATCAGCTGCTCAGAACCATCCATGTGCTCTATGAGCTTGGCGGCGCGCTCGCTCACTGAAGAGCCGGTGCATGCGCGTGCAGCTTGCGATGCCGGCACTGAGTAGAGCATGGTATCCGTCATGATCTCAGTTGCATTGTGGATGCAATTGCGGTCATTGTAGTTGCATGCAACGCTTGGGTTGATGGTGTCTTGCGGCACCTTGTCAACCACCAGCTTGCTCTCTGCCTGGTGCGCCGCGCGGTGAGCATCTTCGCTGTTCTTGGAGGTCTCCAGCAAGGTCAGCGTGATGTCAAGCTCATTGATGTACTGCTCAGCCCTTGCTATGCGCTCAGCGTGATCGGTCACGTTGTGCAGGTCAAGCGTCGGGATGTCATGTCCGCCCATGACGCGGACATACCAGGTCTCGTTCGGGTTGTTGCCCGTGTACTGAGCATACAGAGGACCGCCGTGCTCCTTGTCCTTCTCCTGGATCTTCTCCGGGACAGTGTAGATCGTCCTCTTGCCCACATTGAACGTTCCGCCATAGCTGGGAGCTGCGCTCACCTCTGGATATTGCTGGCCAACATACATCTGCAGCTTGGAGTTGGAGCTTGCATTCTTGGAGGTTGCATACAGGATCAGCTGATCGCCCGCTGCTGCAACCTTGCCTAGCGGCTGCCAAGAATTCAGACCGCCCATGCCAAGGCTCTTCCCGCTGTCAGCTGCAGCTGAGATGTCAGTATGGATCTCTATGACCTCAGAGAGGCCTGCCTTCTCATCAGCTAGGAGCTGGCGTGCGAAGTCAAGATCCATCTGCACGGCAGACTTGTACGGATAGTAGTTGCCATCAGAGTCTGGGGTGTTCAAACGAGCGTCCAGTGCGTCGATCTTCGCCTCATCCACGCCATCAGCAAGCTTGATGTGCATCTCGTCTGCATAGAGCGCGGACACATCGTCCTCGATGCTGTCATATCCATGGAAGCGCATCTCAGCGATGTCGATCAGGCGGACATAGCGCTGCATGCCGATGAGCACCTTGTCAGCCCTGAGGCCACCAGGCAGCTTCACCAGCGTGTAGGTGCGACCATTCGCGCACTTCTGCTGAGTGAAGGTGACGCCTTGCACGCGCGTCCAGCCAGAGCCACCATTGGAGGCGTGGATGGTCACGGAGCTGTATTCGATGTTCTGCGAAGAGGCCGCCCATGAGATGAAGCCGAGGTCCTTGGCGCTGTCGAACGTGACCTCGATGCCGTGGTTGCCTGCGTTATAGGCGCTGCCCATATCCCAGTCGGTCTTCTTCACGTATGACACGTAGCTGTCATCGAAGAGCCCGAGCGCTGTGCCTGCATTCGCATCCAAGGGGCTATCGACCATGCTGGTGTTCGGGCCGATGGCACGTGCCGTGGTGATGCCCGTGAGATAGCGCCCGTTCGCGTCCTTGCTGTTGATCAGCTTGTATGTTGGCAGCTCAGCCGGAGCGATGGTGGTGGTAGTGCCCACAACGGTCCTGGACGGTCCGCTGTTGCCAAGCTCGTTCACGCCTGTGACGTACACCTCATATGTTGTGGTGTCCTCAAGGCCTGAGATCTGGAAGCTGTTGCGCTCGGTGCTTGCAGTGGTCGTCCACTGGGCATCCCCTTCCTTGCGATAGCTCAGGAAGTAGGAGTCAGTGTCTTCCATGGCCTTCCAGCTGACGGTCAGCATCTTGTAACCGCCAGTGACGCGCACGCTCTCAGGAGGAGCCGGCTTCTTCGTGGCCTTCGGCGTGACCGTCTGCTCCGCGCACCAGCCGCTGCGCCATGCGCCGTTCGTCGCCTGGACCTTCACCGTGTAAGTGTGGTTGTTCTCGACCTTGCCCTTGTTGCCGTACTTGAAAGCATCCACCAAGAGCGTGGTGTTCTTCGTGGACAGGATCTGCTCATTGCCGTTCTCAGAGACGGAGACCTCATAGCCGGTCACGTTCGCCTCAGCATTCCAGCTGATGGTGAATTGCTTGCTCCCGCCAACGAGGGACGTGATGGTGGGAATGTTCATCTCTGGAGGTGCGATGAGCTCTTCGGCACCGTTCAGGAACTCAACGGTTGATATCTCTGCAAGATTCAGGTTGCCGTCAGAGGCCTGCGTCTTGGTGACGGTGGTGGTGACCTTCTTGATGGCGATCTTCTTGCCGAAGTCGATCACGATATTGCCGAACGCATCCAGGGTTGCCTTCTGGTTCGCAGCGAATGCCTTCTGGGGCAGCAGGCCAACGGCAATGGCTGCTCTCTCTGCCAGGCTCTGTGCATCTTCACCAGCACCTATGTCATAGACCAAGGTCTGCTCTTCGCCGTTCTCGTCATCGAAGGTCACTTCAGCCTGGCCGTCTTTGATCGCATGAGGATGGATGGTGGCCGCGCCCGTCTTCTCATCTATGGCCACGGGAGGCTTGATGGTGATGCATCCCACCGTCTCGTCTTTGAGCTGGCTTTGAAGGTTATCAAGCTGGATCTTCAGCGGGTTGTCCACAGAGATGGGAGCATCATTCTCAGGCTTCATGATGATAGAAGCATGCTCATCTGGGTTGCCCACCACATCATTGATGTTCCCGATGGTGCTTCCTTGAGCCACCTCTACGTTCTCAGTGGTAGCAGTGGTGATGCGCGGCTTTGACGGCACGCTTGATGTGACCGCGTCGCGCTTGTAGCCCTCTGCCAGCACCTGCAGGTCAGCAAGAGAGACATCTCCTGAACCGGTGAGGTCACAATCACCAGCTGAGGCACCTGTGGTGCCCGCCTCGAGCGTTGAGATCAGGATGTCCACGTCCGTTGCGTCGATGGCGTCATCACGGTTGACGTCACCATAGAACATGACGCCGGCCTTCTGGTCGGAATTCTCCCATGTATTGACCTTCACCGTGTATGAGCGAGCAACGCCATCATCAACGGTGATGTACTCCCTGTACTTCGCGTGCTGCCCAGAGGTGATGGTCAGCTCATATTCGCCCGGCTCAACGCTCTGGAAGGTGTATGAGCCCTGATATGCATCACCGAAGAGCTCAGTGGTGACCATCTGGTGCCCTCGGCCTGTGAGCGCCAGGTAGAACGTTGACTCATGCTTGCCGAATGGCTTCGCGTCTGTGATGTCAACATGGATCACGCTCTTTGCGAAGGACTCCTCATCCTCGTCATTCTCAGATGGCTTGAGCGTGCCGGCGGGATGATCCTCCCCTTCGGTGCCATCCTCCGTGTCAGCTGGGTCCTTCTCAGTGCCCTCACCCTGATCCTCTGAGCCTGTCTGCTCACCCTCAGTGGCAGCGCCCTCATCTGAAGGGCTGCCTTGCACTTCCTCTGTTGTGGCTGTTGGATCTTGATCCTCAGCCTCATCAGCGAATGCAGGGATCCCCAGCATGGAGACGACTAGCGCAGCCGATGCGAAGAGCGAGACCGCCCTCTTCGCATGCATCATGAGGGCTGCATGCATCTTGCGTGACCTGGTTCGTTTCATAGCATACCCCTTATGGACATACCTATTCCTTTATAACGATATTGCAACGCATTATAAACGAATAGGTTACTTTCCAAGCCAGGGTTCTCAGAAGTTCAAGGTCATCCTCAGATCCTCAAGTTGCATGCATATATAGGAAGAGGGACGAGGCTGATGCCTCGTCCCTCAAGTTGATGCTCTATTCGAAGCTTGGATGCTACTGCTGCTCAGCTGCAGCCTGGACCTCAGCTGCCTCTTGAGCCTTCATGGCGTCTGCGCCATCAACGTCAGCTGCCAGCTCAGCCACGCGCGCAGCGAATGCATCGCGCTGCTCCTTGGTCATCGTCTGCATCTGAGCCTTGATGATGTCATCGCGAAGCTCTGCTGTCTTGTCGTTGGCATCCTCTGTGAGCTGAGATGCGATCTCCTTGCCCTCATCCACAGTGAGCTGTCCGCGCTTGACCAGCGTATCCAAGACCTCCTGCGTCTTGTCTGCACCGATAGCCAGAGCACCCACGCCTGCCAAGAATATCTGACGGAAAGGATCTGTTACGTTCGCCATCTTAGAAACGCCTCCTAGACGCTTGAGCCTTCATTGCATCTCAAGGATGACGCATCAGATCACAGAAAGGCTGCTGCTTCCGTTTATGTTACAGAACGGTTTTGAGCGTGAGACGAACAATGCTGCGTAATGAGGGTGATAACCCGAAACACCCGGATAGGTTATCTGC
Source organism: uncultured Eggerthellaceae bacterium (assembly GCA_910588435.1). GTDB lineage: Bacteria > Actinomycetota > Coriobacteriia > Coriobacteriales > Eggerthellaceae > MGBC163016. The sequence goes on from CAJUPL010000035.1 coordinate 17,808, forward strand.
GCCAGGCTGGCTGGCCTGAACTGGGGCTGGCTTCCGGGTGTTCGCAGGCTGTCGCCTGCGTTACGTTGCACTGACGTGCAACTGCGCTTCCAATGGAAGCGCCCACAGGATAGGGGTGTTGCCTGGTTGCGCACGCTAGCAGTCTGTGTTGCTGCTCATTGGCATGCGGAACCGCGCTTGAGCAAGGTGCAAGCTTCACCCGGATCAGACGCACGAGAGTGCGCCAAGGCCGCTACTTTGAACAGCGAGAACGCTGTTCAAAGTTAAAGGCC
>CAJUPL010000036.1 GCA_910588435.1 uncultured Eggerthellaceae bacterium
GGCCTCGCTCCGCTCGGTCCGGTGTCGCGGGCACGCTGTGCCCGCTCCTTTTATAACGGCCTTTAACTTCTATTCATGTTCCATGAATAGAAGTAGCGGCCTTGATGTCATTGACCTTCTGGGTCATATATTGGGTTGCAACCCCATCCTTCGGCCTCGCTCCGCTCGGTCCGGCTTACGGGATAGGTGCACCATGTGCACCTATCCCGCTTCATTAACTGCGGCCTTTAACTTTGCATGTGCAAGCACAAGCAAAGTAGCGGCCTTGGGGCGCATGCGCGCCCCGTTCTGGGCAAGGCATGAACCTTGATCATGCGCGGTTCCGCATGCCAATGGGTGGCAAGGCACAAATGCGGTGCCTTGCCCTACGTCCACCAGAGGCTCAGCCTTTGGTCAGGACCGTCATCAACAAGGTAGGTGTTTCTGGTTGACGTAGGGCTACGTTGCCCTGAGCCGTGCGAGGATCTGAACGTACGGCGAAGAAGTGCCCTTGGGGTGCATCGCTCTTATGGCGTGCCGCAACGCGGCAGCTCAGAACGCTGGCGTGCGCAACTCAGCAGCAACCCCTCATCTGTGGGCGGCTGCATTGCAGCCGCAGTTGCGCGCCAGCGCAACGTAACTTGCCTGACAGGGCAAGAACACCCGGATGCTAGCAACTGGTCAGGCAACCTAGCCTGGCGCAGACCAATCATCTGGTCAGGATGCCATGCAGGGCAAAGGCATGTTTTTCTGTCTGATAGCTTGCAATTGGATGACATTTACGGGATGATTTCACGGATATGGCAAAACGCAGCAAATACATCAAATGCCTTAAGCCTTGCATGATGGCCTTCATTGCCATCCTGTGCTCGGCATCCTTGGCTTTCGCAACGCCGCTTGCGGCTCTCGCAGAGGCATCCAAGTCAGCTCCAACTGACGTGGCATCCGCAGAGGTCCAGTATGAGAGCGCAGAGGCAGCTCTTGAAGCGGCAGAAGAGAAGCTGGCCGCCATCACCGCAGAGTACGAAGAGCTCTCCGGGCAGGTTGATGAGCTGCAGGCGAAGATAGATGAGCTGGCCGGGAAGGTGCTAGAAGCGCAAGCCTCTATGCTGGAAGGCCGGAGCGTCCTCTCCAACACTGCAGTGTATGAGTACAGGTCCTCTTCCATGTCAACGTTCCTTGACTCCATCCTAGGCGCCAGCAGCTGGAAAGAGCTCTCGCGCAACGTTGAGTACGTTGAGAAGATCATGGACCAGCAATCCGAAGAGGTTGAGAAGCAGAAGGAGCTCAAGGACGAGTTCACGCAGGTCTCCAACCAGCTGACCGCTCAGAAGAACGAGCAGGATGAGAAGCTTGAGGTGCTGAACTCCAAGCGGAGCGAGGCTGCTGCCGTGGTGAACGAAGCGGCCGAATACGCTGATGAGAGCTCTGAGAAGCTGGCGGAGCTGAAAGAGCAGGCTGAGCAGTTCATCTGGAAGTCAGAAGACCCTGCACCTGAGATCTCAGATGACGCGAACACCATCGAACGCGATGACGTCATCTCTAACAACACCCCCTCCGTGCCGGACCCGTCGCCTTCGCCAAGCGTTGGCGAATACAGGACAGGCGTGGCGTCCGCATACGGCGGCTCATCTGACCCCGGCACGCCCAATCCTGGCATCACGGCCACAGGCGCCATCTGCGATGACTATTCCACAGGTGTTGCCATCCCCATGTCAATGCCCAATTACAGGAGCTATTTCGGAAGGACCGTTGAGATCGTCTACAACGGCATGACGGTGTATGCAACCGTGAATGACTGCGGCTCCATGGGCGGCGGCTCGCGCGCCCTTGACCTCCAGCCCGGCGTGTTCAAGGCGTTCGGCTATGGGGATTGCTACGCTTGGGGCATCCGCACGGTCAAGTACCGCTTCCTGTGATGTGCGCGCTGCTGCGCCGTCTGCTCACGCAAAAGCTGCGCCGCAATGCTTATAATCTCGTCTAGTTCGATCGACATCAGGAGATAGCAATGGATATCATCGAAGAGCTTGACTCTTTGCAGCATGACGTCTTGGCGCGGATCAAGGCCGCTGAGGACACAGCAGCCCTTGAGGAGATACGCGTCTCAGTGCTTGGGAAATCCGGCACGCTCACAGCCCACCTTCGCAACATGGGAAGCGTTCCCAAGGAGCAGAAGGCAGAGGTTGGGCGCGCGCTCAACGAGGCCAGGCAGGCCGTTGAGGAGGCTCTTGCAGGCGCGAAGGACGTCCTGTCAAAGGCTGAGCTTGAGGCGGCCATTGCATCTGATGCAGTTGACATCACGCTTCCAGGGCGCCATCAGCACATAGGCAGCCGCCATCTGATCAATCGCCTGATAGATGAGATATCTGAGATCTTCTTGGGGCTTGGCTATTCGGTCATCGAAGGGCCCGAGGTTGAGACTGACTACTACAACTTCGAAGCGCTGAATGCTCCTGCTGATCATCCCAGTCGCTCCATGCAGGACACGTTCTACGTTCGCGACATGACCGGCGCTGAGAGCGCCGTTCGCGGGGAGTCTAACCTTCTCCTCCGCACGCAGACATCTGGCGTGCAGGTGCATGCCATGGAAGATCAGCCCATGCCCATCTACGTGATCGCTCCCGGCAAGGTGTACAGGCGTGATGTAGCAGACGCTTCGCACCTGCCGCAGTTCCACCAGATAGAAGGCCTTGTGGTTGACAAGGGGATCACCTTCGGAGACCTCAAGGGCACGCTTGAATATATGTGCAAGGCCATCTTCGGCGAAGATCGCAAGACCCGCTTCCGCGCGCATTACTTCCCGTTCACGGAACCTTCCGCTGAGGTTGACGTCAGCTGCGGCATCTGCCACGGAGAGGGCTGCCGCATGTGCAAGCACACCGGCTGGCTTGAGATCTTGGGTTGCGGCATGGTGGACCCGAACGTCCTTCAGATGAGCGGGATTGACCCTGAGGTGTATTCAGGATTCGCATTCGGCATGGGCGTTGAGCGCATCGCCTGCTTGAAGTATGACGTGCCGGATCTTCGAATGCTGTTAGACGGAGATATGAGATTCCTTGAACAATTCTAAGAGCTTCGCCGAGTTTCGCACATCTGAGAAAGAAGAGAGAACATGCTGCTTTCGCTTGATTGGGTTTCAGAATACGTAAAAGTGCCAGAGGACACGCAGGCCTTCTGTGACAGGCTTGACCTCACCGGCACGGGCGTTGAGGGCGTGGAGACGCTTGGGGACACGTTCGATCGCATCTACACCGCGAAGATCCTGAAGAAGGAGCATCACCCGGATTCAGACCATATGTGGGTGTGCACCGTTGATGTGGGTGAGGCGAACCTGGGTGATGACGGGAAGCCTGAGCCTTTGCAGATCGTCTGCGGTGCCCAGAACTTCAACGAAGGGGACCACATCGTCACGGCCTTGGTGGGCGCGGTGCTCCCGGGGGACGTCAAGATCAAGAAGTCCAAGCTGCGCGGCGTTGCAAGCTGCGGCATGAACTGCTCTGAGCGTGAGCTGGGGCTTGGCTCTGACCATGACGGCATCATCATCCTGCCGGAGGATGCGCCCATCGGCATGCCGTACTCTGAGTACCTTGCGAACACGGATACGGTGCTAGACCTTGAGATCACCCCTAACAGGCCTGATTGCCTGTCCGTCACGGGCCTTGCTCGCGAGATAGGTGCCATGTATCAGGAGCCGTGGGCAGATCCTCTGCCCCAAGATGCGGCGAAGCTCGAGCAGCACATCTCAGGTGCGCCGGTGGATCAGAGCGTCACTGTCAGCATACAAGATGCTGACAGGGCGGCTAGATACAACGCGCGCGTGATAGAGAACGTGAAGGTGGGGCCCTCGCCTGAGTGGCTTGCGAAGCGCGTTGCAGCATCTGGTGCTCGCTCCATCAACAACGTGGTGGATGTGACCAACTACATCCTCTTCCTGTACGGACAGCCCCTGCACGCGTTCGACTATAACAGCCTGGTTGGCAAGGACGGCATGGCGAACGTCATCGTGCGCCCGGCGAAGGACGGCGAGGAGTTCACCACTCTTGACGGGCAGGAGCGCACCCTCACCTCTGACATGACGGTCATCGCCACCCCTAAGCGTGCGGTGGCGCTTGCCGGCGTCATGGGCGGCCTTGACTCTGAGGTTGAGGACGATACCACCACCATCCTGCTTGAGACGGCCACCTTCTCACGCGCCCACACATCCCGCACCTCTAGGAACCTCTCGCTCATATCAGAGGCTTCTCTTCGCTATGAGCGCGGCGTGGACGCGGCTCCCATAGAGGAGATATCGAAGGCGGCTGCGGCGCTGATCGCAGAGGTGTCAGGCGGCACCGTTCGCCCTGGGTGCGTTGACGTCTACCTTGATCAGCCAGAACAGCATGACCTCACCTTCCGCATCTCTCGCTTCAACCAGATGATGGGCGCAGAGATACCGGAGTCATTCATCAAGGACATCCTGGAGCGTTTGGGTTGCCAGGTTGAGGGCACGGATGACGCGAACGTGCTCCGTGTGATCACGCCCACCTTCAGGCCAGACCTTGAGCGCGAGATAGACCTCTATGAGGAGGTCTTGCGCCTCTGGGGCATGGACAGGATAGCCTCAACGCTGCCCGCATCGCCTGATCGCGTGGGCACGCGCAGCCGTGAGCAGGACATCCGTCGCACTATAGACTTCACGCTTCGCGCAAGCGGCCTCTCAGAGACCATGACATACTCCTTCGCTGATGCGAAGGATGCAGAGCGCATCCGCATGGAGGGCGTGCTCCCAGGGGAGGCAGTTGAGCTGCTGAACCCCATGAACGCGGATCACGCCATCATGCGCCGCTCCATCTTCCCGGGGCTCCTTCGCAGCGTTGAGCACAACCAGGCGCATGGCGTGCAGGATATCCAGCTCTATGAGATCGGCGAGGTGTTCTCAACGTCTGAGGGGCGCGAGAAGCCGAAGGAGACCACGAAGCTTGCGGCTGTCATGGTTGGCGCCATGGGCCCTGTGGCTTGGAATGCCAAGCGCGTGCCGTTCGACTTCTTCGATGCGAAGGGCGTCTGCGAAGCCATCGTCCACGAGCTTGCTATCCCGAAGCTGCACTTCAAGCCGCTCACTGAAGAGGAGGCGCCATTCCTCCAGCCTGGGCGCGCGGCGAAGGTCTACTCTGCCGGTGCTGAGCTTGGTTGGGTTGGTGAGCTGCATCCGCTGGCAACTGCTGCCTTTGATGTTGAAGGCCCCGTTGCTGCGTTCGAACTGGACATGAAGGCGCTCGTGAAGGCCTCCCAGCTTGCTCGTGACTACATTGATGTGCCAGCATTCCCCGCGGTTGAGGTGGACCAGGCGTTCGTGGTGGACGAGGATGTCACCCATGAGCGCATGGAGCAGGTGATGACATCAGCTGGCGGCAAGCTCTTGGAGAGAGTGGCTCTCTTCGATGTGTACAGGGATGATGAGCGCATTGGCGCTGGCAAGAAGTCCATGGCGTACCACCTGACCTATCGCGCGCCCGAGCGCACGCTCACCGCCGAAGAGGTTGAGAAGGCGCACAACAAGATGCTCAAGAAGGTACAGGGGGCAACCGGCGCCGAAGTGCGCGGATGATTCTGCGCGTGACATTAGGCGTGACATTAGAACACATCTAATGTCACGTTTCCCGGCTCCAACCCTCTTCCTGCTCGCCCGCGATGGCCGGCACCCTCGCTAGGCCTCAGGCTGGCGGTCGAATGTGGTTGGATATACCACATTCGCCCTTGCCTTCAGAAACGCTCGGGTACCAGCCATCGCATGCTTCGCCGCCAGTGAGTAGGGGAGGCATCGCCGTTTTCGTCGGGACCCCTTTCGGGACCCCTCCGAAAACTCGGCGGCTCAAGGCTGAACCTACATGTTCTTCCGACTAAATTTCCTCATCCTTCGGCCTCGCTCCGCTCGGTCCGGCTTACGGGATAGGTGCACACCGTGCACCTATCCCGCTTCATTCATTGCGGCCTTTAACTTTGCATGTGCTTGCACATGCAAAGTAGCGGCCTTGGGGCGCTCGCGCGCCCCATTTCGGGTGAAGCTGCATCTTGCTCATGCGCGGTTCCGCATGCCAATGTGCGGCAAGGCACAAATGCGGTGCCTTGCCCTACGTCCACTAGAAACACCCTCATGTCCAACAACGCCATCAACAAAAGAGGTCTCTCAGGTTGACGTAGGGCACGCCACCGATCTTGTGGCGTGCCGCAACGCAGCAACACAGACTGCTAGTGAACACAATTGAGTAGCACCCTTGTCATGTGGGCGCTTGCATCGCAAGCGCAGCATTGCGCTAGCAATGCGTAACTTGCCCGACAGGGCAAGAGCACCTGGAAGCTGGCAACTGGTCAGGCAAGCTTGCCTGGCGCAGACCAACAATCCTGGTGTTTCGGGCTGACACCCTCATTTCGCTGTGCTATCGCACAGCTGCGTCGGCAATGCAGCCGCCCACTCTTGGGGGGCACAGCTGCGGCAAGCAATGCGAACGCCCACACTTGGGGGGCACAGCTGTGGCAAGCAATGAAAGCGCCCACACATGGAAATAAGGAGCAGATGCTCCTTTCGCATGAACATCTTCTCCATGGTTTGTTCGATTGACAAAAGCGAACAAACGTTCTTAAATCGTATGTCGAGAGAGGGGGACAAGCGGCATGCGGTTCGCAAGATCAGACAGGCATATACTCCACGTTGACCTCAATTGCTGCTATGCGCAGGTGGAATGCCAAGCGCACCCGGAGCTTCGGGACAAGCCGGTTGTGGTTGCGGGCAAGGAAGAGCTGCGCCACGGCATAGTCATGGCGAAGAACTTGCTTGCGAAGTCGTTCGGCATCAAGACGGCTGATACGCTGGCGGACGCGCGCCGCAAATGCCCGCATCTGGTGGTCTTGCCACCACACTATGACCTATACAAGAGAGCCTCGCGTGAGACGCGGCGCATCTACTACGACTACACATCCCAGGTGGAGCCATTCGGCATAGATGAGGCGTGGCTTGACGTCACGGGCTCTTTGCGTTGCCTCAGCATGTCGGCCGAAGACATAGCCTATGAGATATCAGAGCGCACGAAGGCAGAGCTTGGCCTCATGACCAGCGTAGGGCTCTCTTGGAACAAGGTGTTCGCGAAGTTCGGCTCTGACCACAAGAAGCCAGACGCCGTGACCATCATAGACCGTGACAACTTCAAGCAGATCGTCTGGGAGGCGCCCGTTCGCAAGCTCCTCTACGTCGGTGCTGCAACTGAGCGCAAGCTGCGCTCATCGGGGATCCTCACCATCGGGCAGCTGGCATGCGCTGGTGACTACTACCTCAAGCATCGCTTCGGCAAGATCGGATTCATGCTCCGTGACTTCGCCCGTGGGGATGATATGACGGAGGTCAAGGAGCTTGATCTTTGCAAGGCGGACGTTGACCGCGTGGTGAAGAGCTATGGCAACGGCACCACGTTCCCGCGTGACATCACAGACGACCAGACAGCACACGCTGTGGTGTGCATGCTGGCCGAGAGCGTGTCGCAGCGGATGCGCGAAGACGGCATGCGCGCGAAGACCATCGTGGTGGGCATTCGCTCAGGGATAGACCTTGGCATGGTCGTCCGCCAGGCAACCCTTCCCGTCCCCACAGACATAACGTGCGAGATAGCAGACGCGGCATGGCAGCTCATGTGCGCGCATCACCGATTCTGCTGGGAGACGCCGGCGCGCGGGCTGCATGTATGCGTGACGAACCTCGTTCCCGTCTCTGAAGACATCCAGCTTGTCCTGTTCGACCCGCTCCCGAAGAGAAGTGCGCTTGCCAAGCTTGACCGGGCTGTGGATGAGCTGCGCCGACGCTTCGGGAACAAGTGCGTGGTGTGGGGGCGCCAGATGACGGACGCAGATGCGTTTGCGCTGGATGCCAAGGCTGAGAACACAGTGCATCCCATAGGGCTCCTGCATAGGTAGCGTCATCGTGGTGCGCGGGATAGACAGACGAGAGAAGCGCTACGTGGAGGTGATAGCCCGCTTCTTAGAGGATGGCGCTTGTGAGCCTTTGGCCATCATCTTGGATGACGGCCGCAAGTTCCTCATAGACAGGACCGTTGAGGTGCGCCGCGCTGCCAGCATGAAGGTGGGCGGATACGGCCTTCGCTACACCGTCATGATAGAGGGAAGGGCGAAGCAGCTCTGGCGGGACGACAGGGGATGGTATGTGGAATACATCATCTCTGACGGCATAGGATCCATGTAGCGTGCAAATGCGCCTGCGATCGCTCCCGCGCGTATGCCGGATCTTCGGCCTTGCTGTCTTTGCTTGACCTGGATCTCTTTCAACGCTTCCGATGAGGCCTGATATTCCGTATCTTCCCTTTTAGTACGCGCCTGCATTGCTTGTCGCAGCATCCCCCCTCCATTGTGAGCGCTTGCATCGCAAGCGCAGCATTGCTCCCCCCCATTGTGGGCGTCTCCATTGGAGACGCAGCATTGCGATGAGCAATGCGTAACTTGCCCGACAGGGCAAGAACACCCGGAAGCCAGCAACTGGTCAGGCAACCTTGCCTGGCGCAGATGGCCTATCCGGGTGCTTCGGGCTGCCGCCCTCATTTCGCCACCTTCTCGCCCTTCGGGCTCTCAGGTAGCTGCGGCTGCAATGCAGCCGCCTACCGCAGGGGGCACTACTGCGGTGGAGATGCAGCCGCCCACACAGAGGGAGGGGCCGCTCACTCTCAGTAGGTCATCTTTGGTAGAATCCATGCGTTTGGGTGAATGCATACCATGAGGATCTGAGGCTGATGGCTGATACAGATATGAAAGAGAAGCTCGAGAAGTTCTTGAGCGCCTACCAAGAGCTCCAGGACAAGATGGGCGATCCTGCCATCCTGGCTGACCAAAAGGAATACAACCGCCTGGCCAAGGAATATGCTGATCAGGGGCCATTGGCTAAGAAGGCATCTGAGTACATCAGCGCCATGGATGACCTGGAGGCTGCCAAGGAGATGCTCTCTGACGCGGACATGAAGGAGTTCGCGCAAGAGGAGATCTCAGGCATAGAAGCCAAGCTCCCGCAGCTTGAAGAGGATATCAAGTTCATGCTCATCCCGGCAGACCCGGCCGATGAGAAGAACATCATCGTGGAGATCCGCGCCGCCGCGGGCGGTGACGAGGCTGCCATATTCGCGGGGGATCTGTACAAGATGTATGAGCACTTCGTCTCAAGCCAAGGCTGGAAGACGGAGACCCTGGACGTCTCGCCATCAGAGACGGGCGGCTACAAGGAGATCCAGTTCAAGGTCAAGGGCGACCACGTCTACTCCATGATGAAGTTCGAAAGCGGCGTGCACCGCGTGCAGCGCGTGCCGAAGACGGAGAGCCAGGGCCGCATCCACACCTCAACCGCCACTGTGGCGGTGCTTCCTGAGGCTGATGAGGTTGAGGTTGAGATCAACGAGAATGACCTGCGCATAGACGTCTTCCGCGCAGGCGGCCCGGGTGGTCAGTGCGTCAACACCACTGACTCTGCGGTGCGCATCACGCACATCCCAACGGGCCTTGTGGTGCAGTCGCAAGACCAGAAGTCACAGCTGCAGAACAAGATAGCTGCCATGAGCGTCCTTCGCGCGCGCCTGTACGAGAAGATGCTGGCAGAGCAGCAGGCAGCAGAGGGCGCTGAGCGCTTGGCGCAGATCGGCACCGGTGACAGGGCGGAGAAGATCCGCACGTACAACGGTCCGCAAGACCGCGTGACGGATCACCGCATCGGCTTCAACTCAAGCTACAACGACGTCCTTTTGGGGGACAAGCTGGTGGATGTCATCACGGCGCTTCAGGCGGCTGACCGCGCGCAGAAGCTAGAGGCCGCGGTGTGACGCAACCCCAGGATATCTGGACCGTCAAAGCCGCGCTTGACTGGACGCGCGACTACCTTGAGCAGAAGGGCGCCGCAGAGCCGCTGATCTCAGCGCGCATGCTGCTATCGCACGCAACGGGGCTAACGCACCTTGAGCTCTACACCATGTTCGACCGCCCGCTCTCAGCAGACGAGCGCGCCTGTCTGCGCGAAGGCGTGGCCAGGCGTGCCGCCCATGAGCCCATCCAGTACATCACAGGCCGCGCGCCCTTCCGCTACATAGAGCTTGACGTGCGCCCAGGCGTGCTCATCCCGCGCCCTGAAACGGAGATGCTGGTGGACGTTGCGCTCCAAGGGCTTGCGAACGCGGGCGTGCTTGCGAACGCGCCCGGCCTTGCAAGCCAGCCCGGCTTGCAAGCGCCCCTTGTGGCTGACATCTGCACGGGCAGTGGGAACGTTGCCTGCTCTGTGGCACACGAGGTGCCAGACGCTGAGGTCTGGGCAACAGACATCTCAGCTGATGCCTGCCAGGTGTCACTTGAGAATGCGCGCCGCTTGGGGCTTGATGAGCGCGTCCACGTTCGCGAAGGGGACCTGACCTGTCCCATCCCAGATGAGCTTCATGGTAGCTTCGTGTGCGTGATATCCAACCCGCCATACGTGCCGGAAGATGTTTGGGCGCATCTTCCTGATGAGGTTCGCGAACATGAGCCCAAGCTGGCCTTGGCGGCGGGGGAGGACGGATTGGACGTGTTCCGGCGCCTTCTGCCGGAAGCCCTCAAGCTGCTCAAAGGCGGCGGCTTGCTAGCGGTGGAGCTGCATGAGGAGGCCCTTGATGCCGCAGTCAACGCAGCCATAGAGGCGGGATTTGCAGACGTGCAAGCGATAGATGACCTGACAGGACGCCCGCGCATATTGAGCGCGCGCAAGGAGATGGAGTGAGACGTATGGAAGAGATGGATCTGACAAGCTGGCTGCCAGAGTCAGCAAAAGCCGTGGAAGTGCGCCTAGCGGGGCGCGCGCCTGAGCTGGGCATCATCCTCGGCAGCGGGTTGGGCCCGCTAGCTGAGTCCATAGGAGATAGCGCGCAGATCCCGTTCGCAGATGTGCCGCACATGCGCACCTCAACAGCGACCAGCCACGTTGGGCGCTTCGTCTGCGGAGACCTAGCGGGCAAGCAGGTGATCTGCATGCAGGGGCGCCTCCACGGATACGAGGGCAACACCTCGCAAGAGATAGCCTATCCGGTGTGGCTCATGCATGAGCTGGGCGTGCGCGCGCTGATCGTGACGAATGCGGTTGGCGCCATCAACGAGAGCTACCGCCCGGGGGACTTCTGCCTGATGAGGGACCACATCAACTTCACGGGGCGCAACCCCGTTGCTGGCCTTGAGCCCAACAAGCTGGCGGACCGCTTCTTCACCATGTATGAGGCGTATGACCCGGAGTTCCGCGAAGTTGCGCGCGCATCCGCGCTCAAGCTGGGGATCCCGCTGCAAGAGGGCGTCTACCTGGGGCTTTTGGGTCCAAGCTTCGAAACGGCTGCGGAGATACAGGCCTTCGCCAGGTGGGGCGCGGACACCGTTGCCATGAGCGTTTGCGAGGAGGTCATCGCGGCGCGCCACGTTGGCATGCGCGTGCTGGGCATGTCATTGGTGGTGAACATGGCGTGCGGCGTTGGCGGCGTGAACCCGCTGGATGATGACCCGCTGAAGGTGGCTCAGAGCCGTGAAGCAGATTTCTGCCGCCTGATGGAAAGAATCGTAGCCGAAATGACGATCTGAGGGGTATACTCCCATCCAACAAGCTGATACCCCGAAATGCGTTGAAGGGCCAAGACGGGGCGAACGCGGCACCCAAGCAAGCCTGCGGTTCTGGAAGCAGGCACGCCGCGCGAACCGAACACCTTGTCCCTGAGCAGTTCGGCAATGTTGGTTGTTGCGTCTGACAGGCTTACCAGCCGGGGCGCAATGGCTTGCAGCGCCGGGCCGGTGACACCGTGATATGTCAAAGCGTGCCAAGCGCTCCGTGCGCGTGGTGCCTTGCATGAACAATGATCACCCGCTGTCTGGCATTGCAGGCAGCGGGTTTTTTGTTCGAAGGGAGAGGGGATAAGTGGAGCTTAGGAGCAGCAAGATCAAGCAAGGGGTTGCGCGCGCACCGCACAGGAGCCTGCTCAAGGCAGACGGCATCACTGATGAGGAGATGAGCCGCCCGTTCATCGCCGTCCTCAACTCAAGGAATGACATCATCCCGGGGCACACCAATCTGGACAAGATAGCGGAGGCCGTCAAAGCCGGGATCTACATGGCAGGTGGGGTCCCGTTCGAGATATCAACCATAGGGGTGTGCGACGGCATCGCCATGAACCATGACGGCATGCACTACTCATTGGTGTCACGTGAGACCATCGCGGACTCCGTGGAGATAGCCATGCAGGGACACGCGTTCGACGGCCTGGTCTGCATCCCGAACTGCGACAAGGTGGTCCCCGGCATGCTGATAGGCGCGCTCCGCGTGAATGCGCCCACCGTGTTCGTGTCCGGCGGCCCAATGCTGGCAGGCAAGCAGCCCGGCGGCTGCGGCCCAACCACTGACCTGAACACCCTCTTCGACGGCGCGGCGTCTGTGATGAACGGCGCCATGACCGAAGAGGAGCTTGCATACTATGAGGACACCGCGTGCCCCACTTGCGGGTCATGCTCAGGGATGTTCACGGCGAACTCCATGAACTGCCTCTGCGAGGCGCTTGGCATAGCGCTCCCGGGCAACGGCACCATCCCGGCTGTGTACTCTGAGCGCATCCGCCTGGCGAAGCGTGCTGGCATGAAGATCATGGAGCTGGTCGAGCGCGGCATCTGCGCGAAGGATATCGTGAATGCGGCCGCCATCCACAACGCCATGGAGTGCGATATGGCGTTCGGCGGCTCCACCAATACTGTGCTGCATCTGACAGCCATCTCGCGCGCGGCGGGTTGCCCCATCACCATGGAGGACTGGGAGGCGGCAAGCGTTCGCACTCCGCATCTGGTTAAGCTCCAGCCATCCGGCCCGCGCCCGCTCTCTGACTTGTATGAGGTTGGCGGCGTGCCCGTTGTGATGCATGAGCTTGACCAGCTGGGGCTTCTGGATGAGTCCGCGCTCACCTGCATGGGGCCGCTTCCGGAATACATAAAAGACTGCACGAAGGCCGCAGACGGCGAGGTCTGCCGCGCTCATGACAACCCGTTCTCAGAGCATGGGGCGCTCAAGGTGCTCACCGGCAACATCGCGCCGAAGGGTGCCATCGTCAAGAAGTCCGCGGTGGCTCCAGAGATGCTCACGCACACTGGTCCCGCCCGCGTCTTCAACAGCGAAGAGGAGGCGTGCGAGGCCATCAACGGCGGCGCCATCAAGGCGGGGGATGTCATCGTGATCCGCTACGAGGGGCCGAAGGGCGGCCCGGGCATGCGCGAGATGCTCACGCCAACGTCCTCCATCGTGGGGATGGGTCTCTCATCAAGCGTTGCGCTCATCACAGACGGGCGCTTCTCAGGCGCCACCAAGGGCCCGGCTGTGGGCCATGTTAGCCCGGAAGCCGCGGCAGGCGGCCCAATCGCTCTCATCCGCGAAGGGGACTCCGTCACGGTTGACATCGAGGGCGGCGCGCTCACGCTGAACATCCCGGATGAGGAGATGGAAGAGCGCCAGCGCGCTTTCCAGCCGCCAGCACCGAAGCACGACCACGGCGTGCTAGCCAAATACGCAAGGATGGTCTCATCAGCAGACGAGGGGGCGTATGTCCAATGACGGAAAGCATCTCTAGCGCGAACCAGGCGTTCAAGAGCCTTGCGAAGCGAACGGCGGCAAGCGTCGGTGCGCCGCGTGGGGCGGGCTCCAAGACGGAGAAGCAAGGCCGCACCATGCTGGGTGCTGAGGCCGTGGTGGCTTCCCTCGAGGCGGAGGGCGTTGACACCGTCTTCGGGTATCCGGGCGGTCAGGCCATCAAGATCTACGACGCTCTGTATGATTCTGACAAGCTGAACCACGTGCTTGCGCGTCATGAGCAGGGAGCGGTGCACATGGCAGACGGCTACGCACGCTCAACGGGGCGTCCGGGCGTTGCCATCGTGACCTCAGGGCCAGGGGCTACGAACACGGTCACGGGCATAGCAACCGCCTACATGGATTCGGTTCCCATGGTGGTCATCACAGGCCAGGTGCCACGCGCGGTAATCGGCACTGATTCGTTCCAAGAATCTGACATCGTGGGCATCACCATGCCGGTTGTGAAGCACTCTTTCCTGCTGCAGTCAACAGATGAGCTCACCACCACCTTCCGCGAGGCGTTCCACATAGCAACCACGGGACGTCCCGGCCCCGTGCTCATCGACATCCCGTCTGACTTGGCAGGATCTGAGATGGTGTTCGAATACCCCGACGAGGTGAACATCCCCTCCTACAAGCCCACATACAGGGGCAACGCCAAGCAGATCCGCGCGGCGTGCCGCCTGATAGAGGATGCGCGCCGCCCGCTGCTCTACGTTGGCGGCGGATGCGCCATATCTGATGCAACCGATGAGGTGACAGCGCTTGCGAACATGATGCAGATACCCGTGGTCACCACGCTCATGGGCAAGGGCGCATACCCGAAGTCAGACCCGCTGAACCTCGGCCCCGTTGGGATGCACGGCGCGAAGTACTCCAACCTTGCCATGACGGAATCAGACCTGATCATCGCTTGCGGCGCGCGCTTCTCAGACCGCGTGACCGGCAAGGTGGACAGATTCGCACCCAATGCGAAGATCATCCACATAGACATAGACCCGGCTGAGATCGGCAAGATCCGCGACGCGCAAGTGCCCATCGTGGGTGACCTCAAGGGCGTGCTCCAGGGCCTCATCGCGCAGCTTGAGAAGGACGGCGCGCGTCCCCGCACGGAGAGCTGGCTTGAGGAGATATCCGCGTGGCGTGAGCGCTACCCAATGTACCACCCGAACATCGGGGACGAAGAGGGTGAGATCATCCCTGAGCTTGTCATGAAGGAGCTCTCCCGTCAGCTTGATCCGGATGCTTCCATCGTGGTCACCGAGGTTGGCCAGCATCAGATGTGGGCTCATCAGTTCATAGACCGCGAACGCCCCCGCACGTTCCTCTCAAGCGGCGGTCTGGGCACGATGGGCTTCGGATTCCCGGCATCCATCGGCGCTGCCATGGCGAATCCGGACAAGGCAGTGGTCTGCATCGCGGGTGACGGCTCATTTCAGATGAATTCGCAGGAGATGGCAACGGCTGCCATCAACGGCGTGCCGGTCAAGGTGCTCATCATGGACAACCGCGCGCTTGGCATGGTGCATCAGTGGCAGAAGCTCTTCTACAATGAGCGCTATTCGCAGACCATCCTGGAGCCCGTGCCTGACTTCGTGAAGCTGGCGGACGCGTACGGCTGGCAGGGGCGCCGCATCACGAAGCCAGAAGAGGTGCAAGCGGCCATAGCTGACATGCTGGCCTCTGACGGGCCATATCTCCTAGACGTCAAGATATCCCCTGAGCAGAACGTTTATCCCATGGTGGCTCCGGGCTCTGCGCTTGATGACGTCATGGGCGCGATAGATGTTGCAGTGGGCGCCGTTCGCACGGACATGCCGAAGGCGGCGCAGGCTCAGAAGGCGGAGCCTGAGTCACCATGCGCCACCATAGACGCGCAGTTCGGTGGCAGGTGGGAGGCCACGCCCGATGAGGCGGATGAGCGCATGAGCGCAGAAGAGTTCAACGCTGACCGCGCGCAGATAACGGGCGCTGAGGGGAAGGAGGGCAAGCGATGAAGCATGTCCTGTCAGTTCTGGTGGAGAACAAGCCAGGCGTTCTCTCACGCGTGACGGGCCTGGTGTCACGTCGCGGATTCAATATCGAATCCCTGTCAGTGGGTCCTGTGGAAGACCCAACCATGTCACGCGTCACCGCTGTTGTGGACGCGGATGACGTTGCCTACGAGCAGATCTCAAAGCAGCTGCACAAGCTCATCAGCGTGCACAAGATCACAGACCTCACAGACGACGGCGCCATAGAGCGAGAATTGGTGCTGTTCAAGGTGAGCGCAACGCCTGAGCGCCGCAATGAGATCATAGAGGTGGCGAACATCTTCCGCGCGAAGATCGTTGATGTGGGGCGCAATTCGCTCACCATAGAGGCCACGGGCGACGCATCCAAGCTCAAGGGCTTGGAGGACCTCTTCCGCGCATACGGCATCAAGGAGATCGTTCGCACCGGCAAGATAGCCATGTCAAGGAACGCGAAGGACTAGGGGCCAGCACGAAAACAAACGGGCGAGAGAGGATCTCAGAACCCGTTCGCAATAGATAAGCCATTCAACAAGAGAAAGGGAAGGCAAGAAATGGCAGTCACCATCTACTACGAAGAGGATGCTAATCCGCAGATCATCAAGGACAAGAAGATCGCGGTCATCGGGTATGGCAGCCAGGGTCATGCGCATGCGCTGAACCTGATGGATTCCGGGTGCGACGTTCGCGTTGGCCTGCGTGAGGGCTCAAAATCAATAGAGGCCGCGAAGGAGGCCGGGCTCAAGGTCACGGACATGGCAACGGCCGCTGAGGAAGCGGACCTCATCATGGTTCTGGTGCCTGATGAGCTGCAGCCTGAGATCTATGAGGAGTACATCGCGCCGCACTTGAAGGCGGGCGACACCCTGGCATTCGCGCATGGCTTCAACATCCACTACGGCTACATCACGCCTCCTGAGGACGTGAACGTCATCATGTGCGCGCCGAAGGGCCCCGGTCACATCGTGCGCCGTCAGTACACTGAGGGCTCAGGCGTGCCGGATCTGATCTGCGTGCAGCAGGATGCTACTGGAGATGCATGGGATATCGCGCTGTCATACGCTTGGGGCGTTGGCGGCACTCGCGCAGGTGTGATCAAGGCAACGTTCGCCCAGGAGACCGAGGAGGACCTCTTCGGTGAGCAGGCAGTGCTCTGCGGCGGCCTGGTGGAGCTTGTGAAGGCTGGTTTCGAGACGCTGGTTGAGGCAGGGTATCCGCCAGAGCTTGCATACTTCGAGTGCTATCACGAGATGAAGATGATCGTTGACCTGATGTATGAGTCAGGCATCCACTTCATGAACTACTCCATCTCCAACACCGCTGAGTATGGCGAATACTACGCAGGCCCGCAGGTCATCAATGAGCAGTCCCGTGAGGCCATGAAGAAGATCCTGGCCCGCATCCAGGATGGCAGCTTCGCGAAGGAGTTCGTGGAGGATTGCAACAATGGTCACAAGTGGCTGATCCAGCAGCGCGAGGCCATCAATGACCATGAGATAGAGAAGACCGGCGAGAAGATCCGCGGGATGTTCTCCTGGATCTCCTAACCCATTGCCGCTACAAGATTGCTTGCGGCCCGCAATCCTGCGGGCCGCTTCATTCATAACGGCTTCTGCGCCTTGCTGCCACAAAAATGTTGCATGGGCGAAGAGCGCGCCCATGCACTTTTATAGCGGCCTTTAACAGTTGCATTCGCTTGACGCTCATGCATCTGTAGCGGCCTTGGTGGCCTACCGGCCACCTCTCCAGGCGCACCCCCCCCTGCGGTAGGCGGCTGCATTGCAGCCGCAGTTGCACGCCAGTGCAACGTAACGCAGGCGCCAGCCTGCGAACACCCGGAAGCCAGCCTCAGTTCAGGCAACCTTGCCTGGCGCAGACCGCCAATCAGGTCACATCCGGCTCCAACCCTCACCTTGCTCGCTCGCGATGGCCGGCACCCTCGCTAGGCCTCAGGCTGGCGGTCGAATGTGGTTGGATATACCACATTCGACCTTGCCTTCAGAAACGCTCGGGTACCAGCCATCGCATGC
>CAJUPL010000037.1 GCA_910588435.1 uncultured Eggerthellaceae bacterium
ATTGATGTCTTGCGCCAGGCTAGGCGGCCTGACCCGATACTAGCATCCGGGTGCTCTTGCCCTGTCGGGCAAGTTACGCATTGCTGGCGCAATGCTGCGTCTCCAATGGAGACGCCCACAATGGGGGATGCTGCGGCTGCAATGCAGCCGCCCACATGGTGGGGGGACAATGCTGCGGCTGCGATGCAGCCGCCCACAGGTTGGGATGGGATGCAATGCTGCATAGGCGCACGTAAGTGCGCCAAGGCCGCTACTCATGAGCATGCTTGCATGGTCATGAGTTAAAGGCCGTAGTAAAAATGCACAGGCATGCTCTTTGCCTGTGCAACACTTTTGGGGCAGCAAGGAAGCTAGAGTTTCAGGTCAAGCAGGTGGGAAGCGCAGCACCAGGTAGATGGCTGCGATCACGGTGGTCAGCATCATCATGGGGAATCCCACCTTCAGATACTGCACGAACGTGATGGTGTGGCCATTCTTCCTAGAGATGTCAGACAGGACCACGTTCGCAGACGCCCCGATCAAAGACCCATTCCCGCCAAGGCACGCACCCAGCGAGACCGCCCACCAAAGCGGCGTCACATCCATGCCGGTTGCCTGCATGGAGGCCAGGATGGGGATCATGGTGGCAACGAACGGGATGTTGTCAAGGAACGCTGACACAACAGCGGATCCGAACACCAGAACCAACATGGTAAGGAAGACGTTGCCGCCGGTCACGTCCACAAGCCACATGGCCAGCATGTCGATCACGCCGGTTGCGGTCATGGCGCCCACGATGATGAACAGCCCCGCGAAGAAGACGAGCGTGGTCCACTCCACTTGCGCCAGCGCCTCGTCTATGGATGCGCGCGAGAGCAGCAAGATCAGCGCCGCCGCACCAAGCGCGATCACGCTTGACTCCCAACCTAGCGCGTCGTGGCACATGAAGCCCACCACCACAAGGCCTATCATGGCAACGGATATCTTGAGCAGACGCGCGTTCTTCACGTAATCCCCCGCACGCAGCGCCAGCACGCCCTGGATCTCAGACTCAGGGGCTGCCAGCTTGCGCCCGTACATGAAGTAGAAGACCACGCAGATCACAGCCAAGATGACCAGCACGCAAGGCGCATCCATCAGGATGAAGTCAACGAAGCCATACCCCGCAGCGGAGCCTATCATGATGTTCGGCGGGTCCCCGATGAGCGTTGCCGTGCCGCCCACGTTCGACGCCATGATCTCAGTGAGGAAGAACGGCACCGGGTCAACCTTGAGCAGCCTGCAGATGTTGAGCGTCATCGGGCCGATCAGGAGCACCGTGGTCACGTTGTCAAGGAAGGCGGACAGCACCGCTGTGAGCAGCACGAACAGGAGCATGATGCGCCACGGCTGCCCTTTCGCCAAGTGCGCGCAGGCCACGGCCAGGTACTCGAAGAGGCCGGAGAGCTTCACCACGCCAACGAAGAGCATCATCCCGAATAGCACGCCAAGCGTGTTGAAGTCTATGTGACCGATGGCTTCCTCGAACGGCATGATGCCGAGCATCAGCACCAGAGCCGCACCAGCCAGGGCGACCACCGCGCGGTGGACCTTCTCCGAGATGATCACGGCAAGCGCAATGACGAATATCGCAACCGATATCAGCTGTGTGATGTCCACAGGATGCTCCTCAACCTTGGTTGATAGGGTATTCTAGCCCAAGCTAGTTCTCAGGTGCATTCCGCGCGCACCGGGCGCGGTTCGAACGCGGTTCAGGGGCACCTGCTTTGGCAGAAAGGGAAGCCGAATGGGGATCAGAGCGGGTGCGGCGCAAGCGGCAAGCGGCATCTTGACGTGGGGGCTGCGCCATGTGGCCAGGCGCCCCGCGGCGAACCTCCCGGGGATCGTGGGACTGGCCATTGACCCGTCTCTGATAGCAGAGCTGCGCGGGCGGATCCGCGAAGGCAGCATTGCCGTGGTGGGCACGAACGGCAAGACCACCGTCACCAACCTGATAGCAGATGCTATAGAAGTTACAGGGCGCACCGTTGTGTGCAACCGCACGGGCGCCAACCTGAAGAGCGGCGTGGCCAGCGCGCTTCTGCACACGCGCGGCGCGGACTGGGGCGTCATGGAGTGCGACGAGCTCTGGTCTGCGAAGGTGCTGCCGGAGCTTCGCCCCACATACATGCTGCTGCTGAACCTCTTTCGCGACCAGCTTGACCGCTGCGGGGAGATAGACCGCATCCAGGACGCCATCGTGGCCGGGCTTGCCGGGTCTCCGGAGACCACGCTCATCTACAACGCGGATGACCCGCTTTGCGAGATGGTGGCCAGGCGCGCGGCGGAGGCGCCTTCGCGGGCTGACTCTCCAGCAAGCGTTCCGTTCGGCATCCAGGGCTCTATGAACCTGGTGCAGAACCAGGTGACGGACGCCACCATCTGCCAGGTTTGCTCCCACATGCTGGAGTATGAGTGGCGCCAGTACGGGCAGCTTGGCTCCTACCGCTGCCCAAGCTGCGGCTTTGCGCGCTCCCCGCTTGCGTTCATCGCCACAGACGTTGACCTCAAGCCCCACGGCCTCAGCATGCGCATCTCAGTACCCAATGAACCCAATGGGGACGGGGCTATTGGGCTGAGTGAAGGCGTGCAGCTCACAACGCACCTGTCCGGTACCTATATCGCCTACAACCTGCTGGCAATGTTCGCCGCCTGCACGCTCTGCGGATGCGCGCCTGACGATGTGCAGCGCACGGTGAGCCAGTTCAACCCGAAGAACGGGCGCCTGCAGGAATACGCCGTGGACGGGCGGCGCGTGCTGCTGAACCTGGCGAAGAACCCAACCGGCTTCAACCAGAACCTGCGCATCGTGGGTGCTGACCCCGGCCCGCGCGTGGCCGCGTTCTTCATCAATGACCGCGACGTGGACGGCCACGACATCTCCTGGATCTGGGACATCGACTTCGAGGAGCTGCTGGCCCAAGAGAACATCCAGGCCGTGTTCGCGGGCGCCAGCCGCAAGAATGACCTGCAAGTGCGCCTGAAGCACGCGGGCGTTTCCGCCATCCTGGTTGACGGGATAGAGAACGTGCTTGCGAACGCGAGCCAGCTTGACGGCGTTGACCCGCATGCCGCGGTGTATGCCATCGCGAACTACACGGCGCTGCCGCCTGTGAAGGCAGCGCTTGACGCCATGCCGCAAGACGAGCGCGACGGCGACATGGTGCCAAGCTCGATGTCACCTTCTGTTAGCGCAGGCGCAAGCGTTCTATCTGCTGAAGATGACGTCAAGCCTGACGCTTCGTCACCCGTCACCATCCTGCACGTGCTGCCGGACCTCTTGAACCTCTACGGGGATGGCGGGAACGTCCGCATCCTGGCTGACCGCCTGAGGTGGCGCGGCATTCCCGTTCAAGTTCGCCAGATGCGCTACGGAGATGATCCAGACATCAGCTCAGCGGACCTGATCGTGCTTGGCGGCTCCCCTGACCGGGAGCAGCGCATGGCAAGCGAAGAGCTTGGGCGCGTTCGCGATCAGCTGGCCGCGTACGTGGAGGAGGGTGGCCCGATGCTGGCCATCTGCGGCGGGTATCAGATGCTCGGGCGCACGTGGCTCTTGGACGGCGAAGAGGTGCCCGGCATGGGCATCCTGCCGATGGAGACCTTGAGGCCGGGAACGTCCGCTGACAGGCTGGTGGACAACATCGCGCTTGCTTCCCCGCTGGCGAAGCTGCCGGTCATCGGGTATGAGAATCATGCCGGGCGCACCTTCTTGGATGAGGGTGCGCAACCGTTCGGGCAGGTCATCTCCAAATGCGGGCACGGCAACAACGACGCAGACGATGAGTCGGGTGCCGCGCAGGGCAAGGGCGCGGACGGCATCCTGTTCCAGAACGTCATCGGCACCTACCTGCACGGACCGCTGCTTGCGAAGAGCCCTGAGGTGGCTGACTGGCTCTTGGCGCGTGCGCTTGACAGGTGGTCTTCGCGAACGGGAGAGCCAGCACCTGAGCTTGAGCGTCTTGACGATGCTGCTGAGGAGGCCGCGAACGCGTATATGCGCAAGCGGATCTGTTAGATGCTGAAGATCAAGGTGGTTGCCGTCGGGCAGCTGAAGGAGCGCTTCTGGAAGGACGCGTGCACTGAGTACCTGAAGCGCTTGCGCGCATATGCGAACGTGACCGTGGTTGAGCTGCCGGATGTGAGCCCTGAGCGCGCAGGGGGCGAACGCCAAGCAGTGGAGCGCGAAGGCAAGTCCGTGCTGGATGCGCTTGATGCGTCCGAGCACGTGATCTTGCTGGATATCAAGGGGAAGGCCGTATCCAGCGAGGACATGGCTTCTGCCCTGGAGAGCCTAACGGTAGACGGCATCAGCAGCGTCGCGTTCGTGATAGGCGGGTCTTGTGGCGTGTCCGATGAGGTTCGCAAACGTGCGAATGCCAGATGGTCGTTCGGGCGGATCACGCTGCCGCACAACCTTGCGCGCGTTGTTGCGCTTGAGCAGATCTATCGCGCGTTCCGCATCATCCGCCATGAGCCGTACCACAAGTGATCTAGGCTTGCCGCCCCCCCCAATAGTGGGCGGCCCCTCTCTGTGTGGGCGTCAGCATTGCCGACGCAGCTACCCCCTCAGGAGTGGGCGTTCGCATTGCGAACGCAGCTACCCCCCTCAGGAGTGGGCGTTCGCATTGCGAACGCAGCTGTGCGCTAGCACAGCGTAATGAGGGTGATAACCCGAAACACCCGGATAGTTGGTCTGCGCCAGGCTAGGTTGCCTGATCTGGCGCTGGCATCCGGGTGTTCGCAGGCTATCGCCTGCATTACGTTGCACTGGCGTGCAACTGCGGCTGCAGTGCAGCCGCCCACAGGTAAGGGGGGGGCAATGCAGCCACCCACAGGTTTGGGAATACATGCTTCCACCACAAAGGTTTCTGGTTGATGTAGGTGCGCATCAGCCCAATATATGACCCAGAAGGTCAATGACATTGCGCACGGGGCAGTGTCATTGACCAAAATGGTCATAATTAGAATGTCGCTCTTGTTGCAGGTGTCATCCCCCTTTTTTAGAAGTGGGCGTTCGCATTGCGAACGCAGCTGTGCGGGAATCCGGGCTGAGCGATAAGCGAAGCGAGGATGAGAGCACAGCGTAACTTGCCCGATAGGGCAAGAACACCCGGAGCAAGGATGCGGGTTAGGATATCTTGCCTGACCCACAAAGCTACAGAAGCTGGCCGGAGGCCAGCAAGGCCGCTACTTTGAACAGCAGGGATGCTGTTCAAAGTTAAAGGCTGTTATAAAAAGGAGCGGGCACAGCGTGCCCGCGACACCGGACCGAGCGGAGCGAGGCCGAAGGATAGGGAAGTTTAGGCAGAAGAAGATTTAGGTTCAGCCTTGAGCCGCCGAGTTTTCGGAGGGGTCCCGTCAGGGGTCCCGACGAAAACGGCGATGCCTCCCCTACTCACTTGTGGCGAAGCATGCGATGGCTGGTACCCGAGCGTTTCTGAGGACCAAGGGAAATATGGTATAAGCGAAGCACCATATTTCCCTGCCAGTCCGAAGCCTAGCGAGGGTGCCAGCCATCGCATGTGAGCGAGGTGAGGGCTGGAGCCGAGATTGTCCGGATTGGTGTCTTGCGCCAGGCCACCTTGTCTTACTCACATAACCTATCCGGGTGTTCTTGCCCTGTCGGACAAGTTGCGCATTGCTCATCGCAATGCTGCGCTTGCAGTGCAAGCGCCCACAGGTAGGGGCGCAATGCTGCGGCTGCAATGCAGCCGCCCACATGAGAGGGAGTCAATGCTGCGCTTGAATTGCAAGCGCCCACAATTGGGAGGCTGTCCTATAGGAGATGATTCACCCGGAACGGGGCGCGTGAGCGCCCCAAGGCCGCTACAGATGCATGAGCGTCAAGCGAATGCAGCTGTTAAAGGCCGCTATAAAAGTGCATGGGCGCGCTCTTCGCCCATGCAGCATTTTTGGGGCAGCAATGGGGTCAGTGCTGCAGGTTGAACAGGTGGCCGGTAGGCCACCAAGGCCGCTACTCATGAGCATGCTTGCATGATCATGAGTTAAAGGCCGTTATAAAAGGAGCGGGCACAGCGTGCCCGCGACACCGGATCAGGGCAGCAAGGATGCAGGCAAAGAGATGCGCTGGTATACTTGCACTGAGTCCCGCCCCGCCTGTTTTGCGATGGACCGATGCTGAATAAAAGGGAGCTCTACATTGCAGGTGGAATGGGGATTCGCATCCGTTGATGCGAAAGCCAGGAAGCCGGCTGCGAGTGCCCACCTTGAATGGTGGGTTCATCCTGAGGGCGCTGGGTGGGGCTTTATGACCAGCAAATGAAAAGGCCGCGCATTGCGCGGCCTTCGTCATTCTAAGGAACCAGACCTGGCTAGATCTGATGCTTGACGCGCTGGCTCTCCTCTGCGCGCTTCGCATCATTGAAGCGATCCAGCGTGCCTACCAGGTAGCCAGTGATGCGACGGATGCGCTCGAAGCCCTGACCACCATCATGCTCTTCACGGCCGCACTTCGGGCAAGTGTCCCCGATGATGCCGTTGTATCCGCAGACCGGGTCACGGTCAACCGGGTGGTTGATGGAGCCGTAGCCCATGCCGCTCTCCTTCATGAAGCGGATCACGGATTCGAACGCCTCAAGGTTCTGGGTTGGGTCACCATCAAGCTCAATGTAGCTGATGTGACCGCCGTTGGTGAGCGCGTGGTAAGGAGCCTCAAGGCTGATCTTGTTGAACGCAGAGATGTCATAGTAGACCGGCACGTGGAAGCCGTTCGTGTAGTAGTCACGGTCAGTGACGCCAGGGATGGATCCGAAGCGCTCACGATCCATGCGAACGAAGCGGCCAGACAGGCCCTCTGCAGGAGTTGCGATGAGCGTGTAGTTCATCTTGCGCTCCTGTGAGATGCGGTCACAGTAGCTGCGCATGTGGCCCACTATCTCAAGGCCCAAGCGCTGCGCTTCCTCAGACTGACCATGGTGCTTGCCAGTGAGCGCCACCAAGCACTCAGCCAGGCCGATGAAGCCAGTGGTGAGAGTGCCATGCATGAGCACCTCACGCTGCTCATCAGCAGGCTCAAGGTTCTCGGAGTCTATCCAGACGCCCTGGCCCATGAGGAACGGAGCGTTGTAGACGCGCTTGCGTGCCTGGATCTCAAAGCGCTCATCAAGCTGCCCGGTGACCAGCGCCAGCTTGGAATCAAGCAGATCGAAGAACAGATCGATGTCACCCTTGGCGCGAAGAGCAAGGCGCGGCAGGTTGATGGACGTGAAGGAGAGGTTGCCACGACCAGGTGTCACCTCACGCTCAGGGTCATGGACGTTGCCCATGACGCGCGTGCGGCAGCCCATGTACGCGATCTCAGTCTCAGGGGTGCCCTTGTAATACTGCGCGTTGAACGGCGCATCAAGGAAGCTGAAGTTCGGGAACAGCCTCTTCGCGGAGCAACGCATGGCCAGCTTGAAGAGGTCATAGTTCGGATCCTCAGGGTTGTAGTTCACACCTTCCTTCACGCGGAAGATCTGCACAGGGAAGATTGGCGTCTCACCGTTGCCCAGGCCAGACTCAGTGGCCAGGAGCATGTTCTTGATGACCATGCGGCCCTCAGGAGATGTGTCCATGCCGTAGTTCACGGAGCTGAACGGAGTTTGCGCGCCAGCGCGTGAATGCATGGTGTTCAAGTTGTGCACCAGCGCCTCCATTGCCTGGAAGGTGGTGCGGTCAGTGTCAGCCTCAGCGTTCTTGGTGGTGAACTTGAGGATGGTGTCAACATCAGCCTCAGACACGCCCTCTGCCATGAGCTTGCCAGCAACGCCCTCACGGAAGGATGAGTCAAGGTCAAGAGAGGGCCAGATGCCGGTCTCACCCTCAACGGCCGTCACGATATCCTTCGCGAACTGCTCCGGCTCATCTATCTCAGTGAGCAGATCCAGAGCCTCTGCCAGATGCTTCTTGAACAGGCGCCTGTAGGTCTTGCGAACGCCGTCAGCCAGACCGTAGTCAAAGTCACAGACAGACTGGCCGCCATGCTGATCGTTCTGGTTGGACTGGATGGCGATGCAAGCCAGCGCCGTGTAGCTGGCAATGTCATTCGGCTCACGCAGCACGCCGTGCCCGGTGGAGAAGCCGCCCTTGAAGAGCTTGCGCAGCTCTATCTGGCAGCAAGTGGTGGTGAGGGTGTAGAAATCCATGTCATGGATGTGGATGTCACCTTCACGGTGAGCGCGTGCGAACTTCGGATCGATCACGCACATCTCATAGAACTGCTTCGCTGACTCAGAGCCGTACTTGAGCATGGTGCCCATGGCCGTGTCAGCGTTGATGTTGGCATTCTCACGCTTGAGGTCAGAGTCAGCAGCCTTGCTGAACGTGATGTCCTTGAGCGTTTGGATGAGGCGCGAATTGACGTCACGCACGCGGTTGCGCTCAGCGCGGTAGAGGATGTATGCCTTGGCGGTCTGGACGAAGCCGGACTCTATCAGAGTCTCCTCCACCAGGTCCTGCACGCCCTCAACAGTTGGGATGCCTTCGATGGCACCGTCATCAAGCTTCTGGGCAACCTTCGCAGCGATCATGTCTGCAGTTGAGCGATCCTGCATTGCGGCGCACGCTTGGAACGCCTTCTCAATGGCAGAAGCGATCTTGTCAACATGGAACTCAGTCTGGCGACCGTCGCGCTTGATGATTGCTTGTGGCATGTTTTTGCTTCCTTCTCTACTGGTTTTGCGCATTGCATTGCTGTTCTTGCAAATGCCTGCATCTAGCTGGGAATAGGCTCTTCCAATCCACAGGCTATCCACAGGCTCCTAACTGAATTCTCAACACCAAGCACAATATATTGTGTATGTGGTGCGTTTCAGCGAGTACATATAGTAGACATATGGGTGCAGATTATCAATAGAACAAATCATGTTTTTTGAGATTCGTTTGGATGCTGTTGGGGTTCCGCAGGTCAGGTCGGTGGTAGCTGCAGATCAGATGCAGCGCATCTCAAGGCGTCGCTCAAGCGCCTCAAGAGACGGTGCCGTACACCTGTCCCCAAGCGTGGCCCGTGATGGCGGAATTCAGCTGCGTTGTGAGGCGAAGCCGCGTGTAATCTCCAGGAGGCAAGAGGCTCACCACACGCAAGAGCTCCTCGGGCAGATCCGCCGCCTCAGCCGTCAAGATCACCTGAAGCCTGCTCACCTTGAACGCAGCATCTGGATCCACCTGATCAAGATATGGCGCATCGTCCTCAGCGAAGAGCGCATCCACAACCTTCTGCAGCTCCCCGTAATGCTCTGACCTCTTGATGTTGGACATCGGCTTCTACCCTATCCCAAGATGGTCATTCACAGCGCTGCGAAGGCGGCTGGCAAGCTTGTCCATGTCCTCTGAAGGCGCATCCGCTCCCGTTGCCCCTTCGCTGCGAAGCGTGCCGCCCGCAATGTCCATCCCGGCCACAGCAGCCGCGATGGATCCGGTGTATGCAGGCGTGGCGTCCCCTGACGCACGCAAGAATTGCGCGCCCGCCTCATGCAAGACCTGCGCCGCCGCGAAGACGTCATCCGGCTGCGGATACGGGTTCTCCTCAGTGGGAGCTGCGCCCGGCACGCGTTCGCGAACACAGAGCTCGGCCATCACCGGGATGTAGGCCACGCTCTTCACACGCGCAACCAGCTCAGCGGCCACATCAGCCGGAGCTGCCGTTGAGAAGCCGGCCACGTTCGCACCCAGCTCTGCCATGACGGAAACGGCCTCTTCAAGGCTCTCAGTAGCAGGGCGCGCATGCAAGCCGGGAGACAGCGGTGCCAGCATGCCGTTCGCGTCCACGTCCACGCAGGCGATGATGGGCGCGTCGGACACCTTGCGAATGCCCATCAGCGCGCATTTGAGGTCAGTAGTGCTGGTGAATCCGTTCAGGAAGAAGGCGTCGAACGCGGCGTCCTTGAAGAGGCTTGCCGCCTCGATGTATTGCATGCGGCTCTCAAGGAGCGACGCCTTGGACGCCGCATCCAGCGGGAGGCCGCATGGCGCTATCTCCACCAGCACGTGCTCAGGTGCGTGCGCGGAGACCACCTGCAGCGCCGAGCGCGCAAGGTCAGCGGCCGCATCCTGCATGCGCACATGCGCAAGGCGCGCGGGCGTCAGGTTCGCCGTTGGGGCCACCAGGCACTGCGCGCCTGCAACCTTCTCAAGCGTGTAGGCCTCCTCGAACACCTCCGGCTCTAGGAGGAGCGCAAGCTCAAGGTCTTGTGTCTGCTGTACGGCGCTCTCATCTGAGGGCACTTCGCGAACTTGGGATAGACGGAGCGCACGCTCATCATGCGCCACTATGTCAGGGTGCGCTTCCTCAGGCGCGTCTGCTATGTCATCGTCCTCATAGTCAGCAACATCAGCAAGCTGAGTGCGAACGGGAGAGCTGACCGTGAGCATGTCCTTGCCGAAGCGCAATTGGATGTCAGCCATATTCTCCCCTTGAACGAAGCGCGCCGAATCGTCTTATCAGGAAAGAGGGTTTGGAGCGCGAAATGGATCAAATGGTGCCCCCGATAGGAATCGAACCTACACACCCGGTTTAGGAGACCAGTGCTCTATCCATTGAGCTACGGGGGCACGTGGTGGGTATTCTAGCATGCTTGTCAGGCAAGGTCACCTGACCAGTCATAGTGGTCCAAGAGCGGGAACCCTGTAGGATCTCTCCCCTCCATGTAGGCGGCTGCAATGCAGCCGCAGCTACCTGTAAGCCCGAAGGGCGAGAAGGTAGCGAAATGAGGGTGATAACCCGAAATACCCGGATCGGCTATCTGCGCCAGGCTAGGTTGCCTGAGCAGTTAATGGGCGCCGGGTGTTCGCAGGCTGGCGCCTGCGTTACGTTGCACTAGCGTGCAACTGCGGCTGCAATGCAGCCGCCCACAGGTTGGGGGGCGCAATGCTGCGCTTCCAATGGAAGCGCCCACAGGTTAGGGAGACATCTGCTCGGCAAGCCTCATTGGAAGAGATTCAGGTCAGGCAAAGACAGCGAGGGTTCGAAGGGTGCCTGAGATTGCCATGTCTGAGGGCCAAGTTGGCTTTGGCCAACGCCGAGCCCTCGCCCTTCGGGCACTTGTGCGCATGCAAAGCGATTCTTGCATGCGCACATCGGAATGGCAAGGTCAGGTGCCATTCGGAGCCGCAGCGTCAATGGGTCCGCCGTCCGCAACGCGGCGGCGGAACAAAAAAGCTAGTCTCCGTTGATGTGAGCGGTGGACATCACTGCTGCTTCGTTCTTCCAGTCCTGGGCATAGCGCGCAACATAGTGACCAGTAGCGCGCATGGAGAGCACTATGATCAGCGCGTTCGCGAAGCAACCCAGCACATAGCAGACCAGAAGCAGCGGCACCATCATGGCGAACGTGGACAGGATGGCCTGCGCAACCTGATAGTCAGAATAGTAGTAGCTTGAGTTCACGGTTGCCGCCAGCTCCAGCATGTTGATCACGATGGGAAGCCCGAAGATCATGCAGATGGCAACGGCCACAACGGAGATCACGGCCGTGACGATCAGGTAGGGCAGGATGGTGGCACAGCAGAGCGCGCCGAACTTGCGCTTGCAGGCATCCCAGACTTGCCCGATGTCAAAGCCAGCACCAAGCCTGTCGGCCACAGCAACGCGCATGGTTGCCACGCATTGGAATGCGAACACGAAGACACCAAGCACCATGGCGCAGATCCCACCTAGGAACGGGATCAGCCCCAAGATCAGAGCGCATAGCGAAACAACCACAGACAAGACCAGCTCTATCACGAACGCGAAGAACCCGTTCACGAACATCCTGTTTCCAAGGACACGCTGCGGCATCTCCTCAACACGCCCTAAGAACAGCTGGCGTGACCAGCGCATGGCATAGCCGTACACATAGAAGTTCAGGATGGGCACGCACCCGATCAACCCCAAGAGCAAGAGCTTTCCCAGCCAGTTCTTGGACTGCACGATGTCATCCCAGGCAGCGGCCAAGCAGCCCTTCTTATAGAGGACCTCGCCACCCGGCTGCGGGTAGGTCTGGTGAGAGCGGGCAGGATTCGGGGGAACCGTTGCGGTGTTGCCGTTGACGAACTCGGGCGCAGGTGCAGCAACTGGTTCACCCTGAGGTGCTGCAGCAGGTGCGGCCTCAACAACGGGCGCCCCTTCAGGAGCAGGCATGGCCTCAGCTTCAGAGACTGCTATATCTTGGGCCACTTCCTCTTGGCTTGAAGGTGCATCGAAGGCCTGTTCGAAGGCTTCAGCAGGTTCAGGGTCAGGCACATCAGCGGCCGAAGGCTCCTCAACTGGCTTTGCCAGCGCGGCTGCCACGGAGTCAGGGACAGCGGCCGGGGCAGGCTCTGCTGTTACCTCAACAGCAGTCATCTCAACTGCTGCCTGCTGAGGCTCAGCTTCAACCGCAACGGACTCAACCTCAACGGCTGCAGGCTCAGGCGCAGCCACAGGCTCAGTGCTAGGCGCTATCACCACGGCGCCATCCGTCACCACCGGGATGAAGGGCACATCATCAGATGCCTTCGCAGCCTCAGCCTTCTCAACCTTGGGTGTCTCAGCCTTTGGCACCTCAGCCTTAGGCGTCTCACTGACAAGGCCGCCAAGGGCCTTCCCACAATCCGCGCAGAACGGCGCGCCGTTGACATTCTCCCTACCGCATTTCGGGCATTTCATCCCACCAACTCCTTGAACGTGAAAGTGGCGAACAGTATATCAGCTGCACTGTTCGCCAAGAGCTTGCCTGCCAACTGACGCTTGCACGTCACTTGCCAAGGATGTAGCCTTCTGCCCAGTCTAGAAGCTCCTCCACCTGATCAGCGCTTGGAGCCTCTGCGTAGATGCGAACCAAGGGCTCAGTACCGGATTTGCGCATCATCACCCACGGGCCGCCGTCCAGCATGAGCTTCACACCGTCACGCGTGTCCGTGCCGGAAACATGGATCCCCAACACCTCAGAAGGCAGGTCATTCCCAAGCAGAAGCTCATCTGCATAAGCCTCCTGCTCAGGGTCAAGGGTTAGCCCACGGCGCGAGAACTGGAAGCTGCCGTACTTCTCATTCGCGGCCTTGACCAGCTCTCCTAGCGGCTTGCCCTCTTTCGCCATCATCTCCGTGAGCAGGAGCGCCATCAAAAGCCCATCGCGCTCCTTTACATGCCCCGGAAGCCCGATGCCGCCGGACTCCTCGCCGCCCACCAGCACGCCGCCGCGCTCCATCTCACCGTAGATCCATTTGAACCCAACGGGCGTGGTCACGTACTCAAGCCCCAGCGCCTGACACGCATTCGCAAGCTGCTGCGACGCCGTGACGGTTGACACCACGCGCTTGTCCGCCCCGCCGCGCGCGGCCAGGTTCTCGGTCACCAGCGTGATGATGCGGTGCGGGTTCACGAAGTTGCCCTCGGAATCCCCCGCGCTGATGCGGTCCGCGTCTCCATCGTTGATGAAGAGCGCGTCATAGCCCAGCTCAGCCACGCGCGCCAGGCCCTCGTCCACCCAAGGCTGGATGGGCTCAGGGTGCAGCCCCGCGAACGTTGGGTCAGCCACATTGTGCAGCTCATCAACTTGAACGCCCATCTCCCGGAGGAGCTCCGCCAGATGATGCCGCCCGGCACCGAACAGCGGGTCTATCACCACGCGAAGGCCAGCCGCCTTGATGGCGTCTGCGTCCACTAGCTGGCGAAGGGCGTCCAGATACGGAGGCATCAGGTCACGGACCTGAACCGCCTTCGTCTCTGCGGGCACCTCGGTTGCCAGCTCGCTCAAAGGCTTGCCCTCCTCCAGCGCGTTCGAAATGTCCGGGATCTGCAGACGCGCAAGCTCAGATACGGCCGGATCCTTGAAGCCGTTCGCCTCGGTCTCCGCGATCACGCCCTCAACAACGTCCGTGAAGTCAGCCGGGCTGGCGCCGCCATCGGCCATGCGCAGCTTGATGCCCAGATACTCCGCCGGGTTGTGGCTGGAGGTCAGCATGATGCCTCCAACTGCCGCCGGGTCATGCGCAACTGACCAGCAGAGCGCGGGCGTGGGGCAATAGTCAGCCGTGAGGATCACGTCAAAGCCGTGCTCAGCAACCGTCTGCGCCACCAGCGCTGCGTACTCGTGCGCGTCCTGCCTGCAATCGTGCCCTATGTATATGATGCCCGGATCCTCCGGCGTGGCTCCCGCGTCCACGGCCGCAGCCTTGAAGACCTGCGCCGCGGCGTCTGCCACCTTGACAGCGTTCTCAGCTGTGAAGCCCTCGCCGATGATGGCTCTCCAGCCATCGGTTCCGAAGCGAATCGTTGAAGCTGGCTTATCTGACATGCCGAATCCCTTTCGATATCCTGTTGCTAAGCCGGATGCTCAGGCGCACCCACCTGGCGTGCGCCCACCAGGCTAACTGGTCACGCGCCTGCTTGGCACGCGCCCGCCGATTGCGCAGCTACACCTCATGCATGAAGCGGAAGACGTCCTCGCGCTGGATGGTGACCTGGCACCCCAGCTCTTCGCCCTTCGCGGCAAGGCGCTCCTGCACCTCGTTGAACGGGCACGCATCCACGTTGAGCGTGACCAGCATGGTCATGGAGAAGAGCTCTTCCTGGCCCAAGATGGTCTGATTGATGTCGTCGATGTTGGCGCTGCATTCCGTGAGGGCCGTGGCCACCGCGGCCACGATGCCGGTGCGGTCCTTGCCAAGCACTGATATGACGCATTTCATGTTGGTTCCTTTCGCCGTGTGCATAGCTTACCCGAACGGCCGCCTGATGGTGCGCTGGACGACGCGCCCGAGCGCCAGCCGGATGACTCACCGGAAGAAGATGGAGAGCGCCTCGTTGCGCGTGGCTTGGCGGCGCTCGAAGATGCCGCGCACGGCGCTTGTGACGGTCTTCGTGCCCGGGCGCTTCACGCCGCGCATGCTCATGCACAGATGCTCCGCCTCAAGCACCACCATGACGCCTTCCGGATGCAGCTGCTCCACCAGCGTGTTGGCGATCTGCGAGGTCAGACGCTCCTGCACTTGCGGCCTCTTCGCGAACACGTCCAGCAGGCGAACCAGCTTGGACAGGCCGCAGATGCGCCCGTCCGCGCCCGGTATGTAGGCGATGTACGCATGCCCGAAGAACGGCACCAGATGATGTTCGCACACCGAATAGAACGGGATGCCGCACTCAGTGACCATCTCCTGATGGCCTTCGTTGAAGAGCACCTCGAAATGGCGGGCCGGATCCTCCTCAAGCCCCGCGAACACCTCTTCGTACATCTTCGCCACGCGCTCGGGCGTCTTCTGGAGCCCCTCCCGGTCTGGGTCCTCCCCCACGCCCTCCAAGATCAGGCGCACGCCCTCTTCGATCTTCTGCCTGTTCATGCACTCCCTTTCATGCGGCACATGCCCTTCGCGAACGCGCCTTGCACGGCCGCTTCCACTTGTGTTGCCAAGCGCCTAGATGTCCAGCTCAAGCCCCACGGGGCAGTGATCCGAGCCCTCCACATCATCATATATGGATGCAGCCACGATCTTGTCCTTGAGCGTTTGGCTGACCAGGAAATAATCTATGCGCCAACCGGCGTTCGTGCGCCGCGCGCGGTGCTGATAGCTCCACCAAGTGTAGACATCCGCCAGGTCAGGATGCATGTAGCGGAACGTATCCACGAAGCCAGCGTCCTGCAGCTCATCCATCTTGCCGCGCTCTTCATAAGAGAAGCCCGTGGTGCCGATGTTCTCCTGTGGGTGCTTCAGGTCTATCTCCTTGTGCGCCACGTTGAAGTCCCCGCACATGATCACAGGCTTGGGCTCTGTGCGCTCACCCTCTTCCGTTTTGGGGAGCGAGTCCATGGCGGCATCCGCGTCCTTGCTCTCAAGGAAGGCTGCGTATGCCGCGGCCTCCGCCTGGCTTGCTGTCTGGCTTCCTGTCTGGCCGTCAGCGCTGCGGCTCACCGGCACGCCCGCCGGGATGACTCCCTCTTCCAGCCCCAGGCAGAAGTCACGGAACGCATCGTCCCACTGCATGCGGTGGTCTATGCGCGCAAGCCCGTTCTGGGAGTTCGGCGTGTAGACATTGACGAACCAGAAGTCCGCGAACTCAGCTGCTAGTATGCGCCCTTCGGTATCCAGGTATTCGTTGCCCAAGCCGTGAAGGACTTGGATGGGCTCCTCGCGCGAGAAGATGGCCGTGCCGGAATAGCCCTTGCGGTGCGCGAAGCTGTAGAACTGGTGGTACCCGGGAAGCTCTAGGGCCACCTGACCCGGCTGGCATTTCGTCTCTTGCAGCGCGAAGATGTCTGCGCCGAACTGGTGGAATATCTCCAGGAAATCCTTCTTGAGAACGGCTCGAATGCCGTTCACGTTCCAGGATATGAACCGCATGCTGCCTCCTCATCGTCGCTCACGTCAGCTGATTGTAGCAGCGTACCTCGCTTGCTGGCCCCAGAAGGCTTACGGCCCGCAATCCTGCGGGCCGCTTCATTCATAACGGCCTTTAACATTGCTCTCATCTGTAGGCTGCACCCCCTCAATAGTAGGCGGCTGCATTGCAGCCGCAGTTGCACGCCAGTGCAACGTAACGCGGACGGCAGTCCGCGAGCACCCGGATTCCACCATCAGCTCAGGCTACCTAGCATGGCGCAAGACACCTATCCGAGCGCTCGAGCTGCAACCCTCATCACGCCTTCTGCCCGCATGCAAGCAGGGTGAGGGTAGAAGCCTGATGCACCCAGATCGGTGGTCTGCGCCAGGCTACCTTGCCTGACCTAGGGCTGGGTGCCGGGTGCTCTTGCCCTGTCGGGCAAGTTACGCATTGCTAGTGCAATGCTGCGCTTGCAGTGCAAGCGCCCACATGAAAGGGACAATGCTGCGTCTCCAATGGAGACGCCCACAGGAGGAGAGGCGCAATGTTGCGTCTCCAATGGAGAAGCCTACCTCAGAAGTTGGGTTGCATAGGCGCCCGGTAGGGCGCCAAGGCCGCTACTTTGCTTGTGCTTGCACATGCAAAGTTAAAGGCCGCTATAAATGGAGCGGGTGCTTGCACCCGCGACACCGGACCGAGCGCAGCGAGGCCGAGAGATGAGGATGCAACCCAATATATGACCCAGAAGGTCAATGACATTAAGCACGGGG
>CAJUPL010000038.1 GCA_910588435.1 uncultured Eggerthellaceae bacterium
CATTAAGCACGGGGAATTGTCATTGACCTAATTGGTCATAATTAGGTCAATGACATCAAGGCCGCTACTTTGAACAGCAGGGATGCTGTTCAAAGTTAAAGGCCGCAATGAATGAAGCGCGGCGTGAGCCGCGTAAGCCGGACCGAGCGGAGCGAGGCTGAAGGATGGGGAAGTTTAGGCGGAAAAAGGAATAGGTTCAGCCTTGAGCCGCCGAGTTTTCGGAGGGGCCCCGTTAGGGGTCCCGACGAAAACGGCGATGCCTCCCCTACTCACTGGTGGCGAAGCATGCGATGGCTGGTACCCGAGCGTTTCTGAGGACCAAGGGAAATATGGTAAAAAGCGAAGCACCATATTTCTCTGCCAGTCCGAAGCCTAGCGAGGGTGCCGGCCATCGCGGGCGAGCGGGGTAAGGGTTGGAGCCGGAATTGTCCGGATTGGTGATCTGCGCCAGGCTAGATCGCCTGAGCTGGTGCTGGCTTCCGGGTGCTCGCAGGCTAGCGCCTGCGTTACGCATTGCTGTCGCAATGCTGCGTCTCCAATGGAGACGCCCACAAAGCTTTTTAGGCCGCTACATGGTTGTGAATGAAATGAACAACCATGTTAAAGGCCGCTATGAAAGGAGCGGGCACATAGTGCCCGCGACACCGGATCAGGGCAGCAAGGGCGCAGGAGCAGGAGCAGCATCACAGGCAACCTGTTGACCGGCCGTTGACGCTTGAGGAGCTGGCCGTGCTAGAGTGGGCAGAAAGCACCAGCAACAGCAACAACACTAGCAACAGCAAGTAGAAGGTTGCAGCCCATGGCACTCAACAAAGCAGCTCTGGCCGCCGTGAAGGCCATCACGAAGCTCAAATCCGGCAACATCCAGGACTCATACAAGCAGCAGCGCATCGCCGAGGACGCAACATCCAAGCTCACGGTTGCAAGCCCGCGCTGTCGCATCGACGACACATTCGCGAAAGCCAAAGACGGCTATGAGATCCCGCTCAAGGTGTTCACGCCACTAGACATAGACTTCTCGCTCAAGAGCGGCCTGCATGTGAGCGAAGATCACAAGGGCACCATCCTATACTTCCACGGCGGCGGCTGGGCGAACGGGGATGTGGACTTCTACACGGATTCCTGCATGCGTACCGCGCTCAAGCTTGAGCGCCGCGTCATCTCCGTTGATTACCGTCGCTCCCCTGAGAGCAAGTTCCCACAAGCGCCCGAGGACTGCTACGAGGTGGCGCGCCAGCTCTTCGCAGGAATGCTGATCCCAGACGTTGACCCTGAGCACATCGTGCTCATGGGGGACTCAGCCGGCGGTGACCTCACGGCGGTGGTGTCGCTCATGGCGCGTGACCGCCAGGAGTTCACGCCGCGCACGCAGGTGCTCCTCTACCCGCTCACCTACAATGACCACAGCCTGGACACCATCTTCCCGTCAGTGATAGAGAACGGCGAAGACTACCTGCTGACGCGTGAGGACATAGAGGGCTACATCAACCTATATCTGAACGGACCGGAGGACTACCAGAACCCCTACTTCGCGCCGCTTCTGGCCCCAAGCTTGGCGAACCAACCTCGCACGCTGGTCATCAGCGCTGAGTACTGCCCGCTGCGCGACGAGGGGGAAACGTTCGCCGCGCGCATAGAGGCAGACGGCGGTGAGGCCGCATGCTACAGGATGCTTGACGGCGTGCATGGCTACTTCCTCTACCCTTCCATCTTGAGCCTCGTTCGCGACACCTACCGCATCATCCAGCACTTCCTAGACGATGAACCGCTGCCCGAAGAAGAGCCTCCCAGATGGCTAGAGCTTCTTGGTACAGACTAGATAACGTAGGTAAGTTCTACTCAGCACAAGCCGGAAGGTCCGCGCAGACGGTCTTCCGCATTGCCGCTGAGATGACAGAGCCGGTTGACGCAAATGCGCTGCAGCAAGCGCTGGATGCGGTCATCGACGCGTTCCCAAGCTTCAACGTGATGCTGCGCTCAGGCCTCTTCTGGCACTACCTTGAGCAATCCCCTGCCCCTCTCAGAGTGCAGGAAGAGCATCTGCCCATCTGCTTTGGGCTGCACGCAGACCTCAAGAGCGTGCTCACGCGCGTGAGCTACTACGAAAGGCGCATCAACGTTGAAGTGTCGCACATGATCTCTGACGGGCGCGGCACGTTGGAGCTGTTCAAGGCGCTGATCGGGCACTACGTTCGCATCAGATACGGCGTTGACGCGGCCGTTGAGCCATATGAGGCAACCACGGATCAGAAGGCAGAGGACAGCTTCTCTAAGAACTATGACCGCAGCGCATCTGCGAAGGACTCAGCACCTGACGCCTATCACGTGAGCGGCTGGAAGGACCAAGCCGCGCCAACGTTCATGGAATACCACGTGCAGGCAAGCGCCATGCACAGCCTTGCCAAGCAGATGGGGGTGTCGGTCACATCCCTTTTGATAGCCGCCATCATCTGCGCCATCCGCCAGACCATGCCAGCGTCCGAGCGCAACCGCGCTATCCGCATGGACGTCCCCGTTGACCTCAGGCGCTTCTTCGGCTCATCAACCTTGCGAAACTTCTTCGGGCTGGCATACGTCTCCTACGTGCCAGGCCCTGTTGACGAGCCGCTGGCCACGGTTGCCGCCAACGTGCAAGCGCAGATCGCGTCCGCCACTGAGGCGCCTGTGCTGAAGCGGCGCATGAACCGCATGATCAAGTTGGAGAAGAACCCTTTCTTGCGGGTGGCTCCCCTGTTCCTGAAGGATGCCGTGCTGAACATTGCCGCGAAGGCGGCCGAGCGCGAGGTGACAACCACAACCTCCAGCCTTGGGGTGATCCGCCTGCCCGATGCTGCCGCTCCATACGTGAGGAGCATGAGCGTGCTCACGTCAACGAGCGGGATCAACTTCGTGGCTTGCACGTTCGAAGACGACATGAGCATCGGCATCTCCAGCATCTACGTGAGCCACCAGATAGTGCGGAACCTCGTTCGCCTGCTGAGCGATGAGGGAATACACGGCACGCTTGATGTGAGCAAGGGTGCCCTTGAGGTGGACGATCAGCTCAAGCAGGCCGCGCTTGAGAGCAAGCTCTTGGCTGTGAGCGATGGCTGGAGACGGCATCAGGAGGCAAGATGATGGAATGTCCGAAGTGCCGCATCCGCCTCACGGGCGCGCTTGACCAGTGCCCGCTTTGCGGCAGTCCGCTTGAGGGCACGCCCGTGCCAAGCCCGTATCCGTGCCTTCCCGTGCAAAGGGCCAGCAAGAGATCGCAGCTGATATTGGCAGCCGCAACCGTTGCCGCTCTTGTTGCATGGATCGTCATCTGCTTCGTGCTCAGCGTGAGCGTGCCCATCGGGCTGGCCGTTGTGGCGGCGCTGGCGCTCAACTACATCTTCGCCAGGAACCTGATGGTGCACTCGCCCAACGCGCTGCGCGCCATCAAGCGCTACTTCCTCGTGCTCATGATGATGGCGCTCCTCTGGTTCGCGGCTACGGGCAGCACTATAGCGTGCACGTTCGTCATCCCCGCCATCTCCATCACAGCCATCCTCTTCGACGTGGTGCTGCTGATCCTGCTTGGCAACCGCATGGTGGAGGAGTACGCGAAGTACCTGCTGCATGACATCGTGTTCGGAGCTGTGCCGCCGCTGCTGATCCTGACCGGATGCGTGAGCTGGCCGCCTCTGACGTGGGCCTGCCCCGTGCTAGCCGCGCTCATGGTGGCGGGGCTTGCCATCAGCAGCAGGAAGACGGTTGCGAACGAGGCCCGCAAGCTGTTCAATGCGTGAGGGATGGCGCGCAAACCCGGAAGGCTGATGAGGACTTGAAAGGGCGCATGAGAGACAACGTTCATAGCAACGCAGCACCTGAGGCGCTCCGCTATTTCGTCACAGCGTGCGTGCTCATGGCATGCCTCTTCGCATTGAGCAAGCTGGCGCCCGTGCTCCCCATGTGGGCGCTGCTACCCTTTCTGATCGCATTCGCCGTGCTGTCCACCATGGGCGCGCTCTACCACACCGTGGTCTGGCGCTTCCACAAGCAATACAAGCTGGTGGCGGGCGGCACGCTCTCCTACTACAACCGCCGCTGGCGGGTCTGGTTCGCGGGATTCATGGTGGCGTCTTTGGTATCCGCATTCCTGTTCATGCTGGAGTCCCCGAAATGGGACGCGCTGGAATGGGCGCTCCTCTGCGCGGCCATTCCCATCTACTACGTGGTCTTCAAAGCGTCCGAAAGCTTCCTGAGCCGGGAATATGCGCCAAGGTTCTACAAGTCACGCGCCATGATCTTGAGCTTCTGGATAGTGGGGATCGCACTCTGCCTTCTGTATGCCATCCTGACATCCGTGCTCCCGGGCCCCGAATACGCCAGCTTGCAGGCCGCGTTCGACGCCACTCCCAAGCACTACGCTGCCTCACCCTCGGCGCTGATGGTTGACCTGGATAGGCTGACGTCATTTGCGGACGGGCTCACCTCATTCGGTATGCTCGAGCTTCAAGGCGCGTCGTACGTGCTGGGGCTCATCTGCCGGTTCGTCGTGTATGCGGCTGTCTTCTTCAGCCTTGTGAATCAGTTCGGTTTCTGCCTGCTGACGCCTGAAGAGATGAGGAGCGAATTCCAGCTTTTGCCCGTATATGACGAACAAAGCGGCAACTTTGAGCGCCCTGAGCAAGGACGCAGTCTTGACAAGGTCTACCTTGCGGTGTTCGCTTGCGTGGTGATAGCCGCAAGCGCCATCCTGCTTGGCCTTGAAGGGGCGGCTGAGCATGCGCGCGCAAGCGAAGAGCAGACGGCCATTGAGGCGTTCATCGATGAGCAGACGGCGCTGGCTGTGCATGTGCTTGATGGCGAATACGGGCGCATGAAGAGCTCTGAAGAGGTGCGTGCGCAGATGCGCGAAGAGCTTGAACCGCTGGTGAATGACTACTATGACGGCTGCCGTGAGAACGTTGCCGAATACGTCAGCTGGCGGAAGTCGCCTTTGGGGATGCTCAGCAATTGGGCTTCCGACGACGATGGAGACAGGGCTCACTTCAAGGATGGCATCACCAAGGACGTGAGCGATGCTGAGATAGAGCGCGTATACGGGGAGTATGAGGACAGGCTGTCTGTGCTGGATCAGACCCAGGCGCGCGCAAGCTGGCTGAACCTCTGGTCTGTGCTGGAAGCGTCTGCGTACAGTCAACAAGTCCAAGAGCTCTTCGCGAATGAGGACGACCTAGAGGCCAAGGCACTGGCCGTGATAGAGGCCGCCCGCCAGAACACCCTCTCTGAGCTTGGCGCTTGATGCAGGGGGCTGAGGCCTAGGGGTGCAACTCAAATGAGTGCGCCAGCGCCCCAAGGCCGCAAGGGCATCACGTTCAAGCGTTGACGCATCGTCAATTGTGTTCATTGACCCAGTGTCAATGCGCGGAGTATCGTCTTTGCCATCATGGGAAAGACGAGAGCTGACATACCAGATGCCTCATGTGCAGCATCCGCAGCATCAAGTGAGCGACGCGCACAGATCATAGCTTGCGCCTATGAGCTCTACCAAGAGAAGGGCCTTTCCCGCACCACCATCAAAGACGTGACAGAGCGCGTAGGCGTCACGCGCACGCTCTTCTACCACTACTTCCCTGACAAGGACGCGCTCACATCCGCAGTGCTAGACGCATACATAGATGAGTTCGTGGAATCCCTCCAGCACTGGAACGCGGGGCGCCGCGAAGGGGACATCGAACACGCTCTCTCATCTGTGGTGAAGCTCCTCAGGTTAGGGCTGTTCGAGAACGACCCCTTCCACATAGCACTGGCCTCGCGTGAGAACGCAGCGCTCTACTTGGAGTTCGTCAATCGCGTGGCTGACCACGCGGCAACCTACATCATCGAGACCACCGTGCAAGACTACGCGGAGCTCCACGAGGTTCGGATCGATCACCTGTATGAGACGTTCTACGTGCTCATCTTGGGTGTGATCGGGTATCTGCGCAAGCACCCAAGCGCTGATGACGCCGTCATCGCTGACGTGATCGCGCAGACGCTCCATATGGACAGGCCGGAAGCCTAGGGAAAGGACAGGGAAATGCTATTCGACGTCTACGGCCCGAATGCGATCTACCAATGGTTGGGGCTCTTCATGGTGCTCATCGCACTGATCTTGCTGAACGAGTTCGCAAGGCGAACCAAAGCGGGTGGCATCTTCATGTTCTTCGGCGTGTGCGGCTTCATGACGGTGTACTGCATCGCCGTCACCGTAGGCGCCGCTGCTGGCGCTGACTGGGCGGTGAACAACCCAACGGTCACCACCATGAACGGCTGGTTCCATTACGCGAAGGTCTACGCCGCAACCGCGGGCTGCATAGGCTTCATGATGATCAAGTACTCTTGGACGAAGGTTGGCCGTTCGCACTGGTTCAAGGCGTTCCCGTTCGTGATCGTTGCCATCAACATCCTGATCGCCGTGGCCTCTGACCTTGAGAGCGCGTTCATGGCTTGGGGCACCAGCTTCGTATCCTCCGAGGGCGTGGTGCTGAACGGCGGCTGGCACAACGTGTTCAACGCAACCGCTGGCATCCTGAACATCCTCTGCATGACCGGCTGGTTCGGCATCTACATCTCCAAGAAGCGCCAGGACATGCTCTGGCCTGACATGACTTGGGTCTTCATCATCGCGTATGACCTGTGGAACTTCTGCTACACCTACAACTGCCTGCCCACGCACTCTTGGTACTGCGGCATCGCGCTGCTGCTGGCGCCTACCATCGCGGGGCTGATCTGGAACAAGGGCGGCTGGATCCAGAACCGCGCCTTCACGCTGGCGATCTGGTGCATGTTCGCGCAGATGGTGCCCATGTTCGTGAACGACTCCATCTTCGCTGTGCAGTCCGTGAA
This sequence comes from uncultured Eggerthellaceae bacterium, assembly GCA_910588435.1. Taxonomy (GTDB): domain Bacteria; phylum Actinomycetota; class Coriobacteriia; order Coriobacteriales; family Eggerthellaceae; genus MGBC163016. The sequence continues at coordinate 6,856 of CAJUPL010000038.1, forward strand.
CGACCCGGCCGTGAACACCGTGGTGTCATTGATAGCTCTGTTCGCGAATGTGGCCGCGCTGGCATACATCATCTATCGCTCCAAGAAGCTTGGCGTGAACCCCTACAAGCAAGAGGTCTTCGTGGGAACGAAGGACTTCCGTCAGGCCATGGCGCGCCGTGCTTCCACTGAGTACCTGCTTGAGACTGAGCCGAAGAGCGCAACGCCCACTGAGATCGCTGAGATGGTGGCCTACAACGCGCTGCCTGTTGAGGGCCAGACCGGGTTCGTATACGAGGCTGTGACCGTGAGCGCTGATCACAAGGACGTGAGCGTCACCACCATTGAAGAGCGGGACGGGGAGAGCTCCAGGCGCGAATAGCGCAAGCCCTGCCTGCACACCTGCTTTCGAAACGAGCCGCACACGTTGCGGCTCGTTTGCTATTTTGGCCGCCTTGCTGCCACAGCTGCGCCTACCCTCCCCTCAAGAGTGGGCAATACGCTTTCCCTGTGGGTGCTTGCATTGCTTGTTGCAGCTACCTAGAAGCCCGAAGGGCGAGAAAGTAGCGAAATGAGGGTGATAACCCGAAATATCCGGATAGTTGGTCTGCGCCAGGCAAGGTTGCCTGACCAGTTGCTGGGAGCCAGGTGCTCTTGCCCTGCCGGGCAAGTTACGCATTGCTAGCGCAATGCTGCGTCTCCAATGGAGACGCCCACAAGTGGGGAGGGTTGCAGCTGCGATGCAGCCGCCCACATGAAAAGGGGAGATGAGCGTGAGCAACATGCGGGATGTTAAAGGCCGTTCTCAAAGGAGCGGGCATGATCTTTGCCCGCGACACATCTTTGGGAGAGCAAGAGACCGGCGATAGTGAGCAGGATACCGAACACGATGGGCAGCGTCAGCGGCTCACCCAAGATGATGATGGAAGCTGCCGCCGTGATGGCAGGCACTAGATAGATGTATGTGGTTGACGTTGCAGCTCCCAACCGCTTCACAGCAATACCCCACGTGACGAAGCAAGCAGCAGAGGCCACCGCACCCAAGAAGGCCAAGTTAGCAAGGTTCTGGGGCTCAAGCGCCACGTTCGCAGATGGGAGCGATCCGCCGAATATGACAGCCACAGGCACGATGACCACGAGACCCCAGAGGAATGTGCGCTTGGTGGAGGCCACCGTTTCGTAGCCTGCGTCCGCGATGCGCGCCACCAGCACGGAATACACTGCCCAGACGAGCGCGGCCGCCAGCGAGAGCACGTATCCTAGGAGCGCCTCGCCGTTGCCCACAGAGAACGCCTCAGCACCGCCGCTTGCCGCGCCCACGATCACCAATCCCGCCATGGCCAGTGCGAATCCTGCGAAGAAGCGTGCGTTCAGCGAGGAGCGATCCCCAAGGATGCCCTGCAGGATGGCAGTGAACAGAGGAGCTGCGGCAACGATCACGCCGACCGCGGTTGCTGTGGCGAACACGAGTGCAACGTTCTCTAGCAAGTAGTAGGCCGCCACACCAGTGAAGCCTGCTGCCGCGAACAGGAGCTCGTGGCGCGCGTTCGCAAGCTTCAGGATATGCGGGCGCAGGATGCACAGCGCCACGAAGCCGATGATGAAGCGGATGCAGAGGATCCAGAGCGGGCTGAATGCTTGGAGGAGCACTTTCGTGGACACGAACGTGATGCCCCACACGCCAACTGTGAAGAGGGCGATCAGGTGATACCTCATACTGTGGTGCGCTCGCCTTCCGCGCTGGCGTCTTGCGCGCATCCATCTTCCGCGCGGCCGCCTTTCGTGCGCCCGCCCCTTGCCATGGCGCGGTATGCGCCTGGGGTGATGCCAAGCTGCTGCTTGAACGTGCGCGTGAGATGCGCTTGGTCTGCGAACCCAACCTCTGCTGCCACGTTCGCTGGCGCCATGCCATCTGACAGCAGCTTGCATGCCCGCTGAACTCGGAAGGATGCAAGATGACGCATGGGCGTGATGGAGTAGCGCTTCTTGTAGGCGCGGATCAGCGCATGCTTGCTGACCTGCGCATCTGCGGAGAGGTCATCCATGCTCGGAGGCTTTCGAAAGCTTGCGCGCAGGGTGCTTGATGCGTTGGTGACGGCTGATTCGTGTGCGTGCAGTCTTTTAGGTGCGCTGGAAATGCCTATGGCGTTGACGAGCGCTAGCAGCTTGCGCTCAAGGGGAAGGCCGTCATCGATGGCGCACGTGAGGTCATCGAACGCGTTCTGCGCGCAAGCGTCTCTGATCACGGGGCCTGCAAGCGTCCGGCCTGAAAGCCAGCCAGCCGAGAACGCGACGCTGTCATAGGAGAACGTGCCCTGACCTGCCTGCGTGCAAGCATGCACGTCTCCTGGGTTGAACACGATGAGGTCCCCCGGCAACGCCTCATGCAGCATCCCATTGCATGTGAGGCGCCTGCGCCCTTCGCGAACGCGCCCTATCACGCAGTGATCATGGGCATGCGCAGCAAAGGGCTGGAGGAGCCCTTCGTAGGTGCGCCGCTCCCCTTCTATCTCAGGAAGCGGGGCTATCTTGCAGTGCGGATCTTGCTGTCCCATGGCCGCCATTCTACCCCTGCCTCGCACGCTGTCTTGAACCAGGTTGCGCCTATATATGACCCAGGAGGTCAATGACATTTCCCCGTGCTTAATGTCATTGACCATTTTGGTCATAATTAGAAGAAGGCAGCGAAATGAGGGTTTCGGCCTGATGCCACCGGATAGGTGGTCTGCACCAGGCTAGGCTGCCTCATCTGAGGCTGGCATCCGGGTGTTCTTGCCCTGTCGGGCAAGTTACGCATTGCTGGCGCAATGCTGCGCTTCCAATGGAAGCGCCCACAGGTTAGTGGGCCAATGCTGCGGCTGCAATGCAGCCGCCCACAGGAATCTTTTAAGGCCGCTACTTTGCTTGTGCTTGCACATGCAAAGTTAAAGGCCGTAGTAAAAGTGCACAGGCATGCTCTTTGCCTGTGCAGCACTTTCGGGGCAGCAAGGTGTCAGCGGGCAAGCCTTGGGGATAATGCCTGTTCAGAGACGCTTTCAAGGTATAAACTTGAATGGCAATGCACCTACAAGGCATAAGGTGACCTGATGAAGACCTGCCCGAACTGCAATCTCTATTTCAACGACGGATACTCTTGCCCGCAATGCGGCGGCGTGCTGTGGGATGCGGATGCTCAAGCTGGCTATCAGCAAGACCCCATGTTCCAGAGCCAATACCCAGCAACTGCTGGCTATGACCCGGCATACATGCAGCCAACGCAAGGCTACCCGCAGCAAGCATACGATCAGCCATACGCCCAGCAAGCCTATCCGCAGCAGCCTTATGCTCAACAACCATACGCACAACCTGAGCCTGCATACGCACAACCTGAGCCAGCGTATGCGATGCCTGCCTATGAGCCGGAGCCAGAGATGCCTCAAGCTCCCGCAAAGCCCATCGTGAAAGTGGTCCAGAAGCCAAGCCGTGGGAAGACGGTGGTCATCATCATCCTCGCCATCCTGGCTGCAGCGCTGGCCGGAGCCTGTGCGTTCTTGGCCATAAACAGCGGAGGCGATGACCCTGACGGCCTTGAGCAAGCAGTGGTCAGTTCCGCTTGGACATGGCAATCTAGCGTGTCCGGCATGCTGGATGAGATGGAAGCGGTCTACGCGCCATTCGCTGCGAATGGGCAAGAGGCAACCCAAGCAGAAGGATCAGGGGCGCACGCTGCTGATGCGAACGCCGCAACAGCTGACGCCGTGAGCGAGGCTGAAGACGCCGAAGCCTCCGCAGACACCGCTGAAGCAGAGGCCGATGCAGCAGCCCAAGCTGAGGCAGACGCCCAGACTGAGCCTGATGCAGAAGACGCGGAGGTCAACGTGGACGCTGCCGCAGCAAGCGATGAGGCTGATACCGCTCTTGCAGAAGCTGAGGCCATGGTGGAAGCGGCTGAGGATATGACTGCAACCACGGAAGGCGCGGATGCAGCTGCTCTATCACAGAGCCTTGAGGACATGGGAGAGGCCATGGGTCAGCTGATCGGCTACTCCATCGCGCTATCAGCTTTGGCGAACGAGGATCAGATCCAGATCCTTGACGGCCCCATGCAGGCCCTTCGCGAGGATCACCCAGATCTGGTTACGGCGTGGGATAACCTCAAGAGCGTCGTCAGCGGCTTCATCACTGAGAACCTGCAGGATGAGGAGAACGAGGCGCAAGGATCCTCATCTGCGGCGGCCGCGCAGCCGGATGCAACCACACCTGATGCAACTGCACAGTCAGATAGCACCGCTGCTCCGGATATGGCTGCCTGGGAAGAGTTCCTGAACAGCTTCCGCGTGGCACGCGACGGATTCCAGCAGCGCGCCATCGAAGCAGGCTTCACGCTTGCTTAAGCCAAGCCCAGCCAGAGAGCGAATTTCGGAACATAGCCCATCACGAAGATGATGCCGATCAACACCGGCACGCCGATCATGAGCCAAAGGCGTGACCAGCGCGGGAACTTCACGCCCTCGCCCGTGTCCGCGGCTTTCAGGAAATTATCCCAGCCCCAGCCGCCTTTCGTCACGCAGAAGATGACGTAGAGCAGGCTTCCAAGCGGGAGCAGATTGTTCGACACGATGAAGTCCTCGATGGACTGGATATCCCCGATCCCCGGGATGGTCACGCCCGACCACAGGTTGAACCCAAGCACGCACGGGATGCTGAGCACGGTGACAAGCACGGCGGTGCGCGCGATGGCGCGGCTGCGCGTCACGTTCCATTTCTCCATGGTGAATGTGATCAGGCACTCGAACACCGCGATGATGGTGGAGAGCGCCGCAAAGCTCATGAACACGAAGAAGAGCGTGCCCCAGAGCTGCCCTAGCGGCATCTGCTCGAAGACGTTCGGCAGCGTGATGAACACGAGCGCGGGGCCTTGGTCGGGCGCCACGGCGAACGCGAAGCATGCTGGGAAGATGATGAGCCCAGCCACGATGGCAACGCCGGTGTCCAGGCCGCAGATGCGGAGCGCCTCGCCCGTGAGCGCGCGGTCATTGCCGATGCGGCTGCCGAAGACCTCCATGGCGCCGATGCCAAGTGACAGCGTGAAGAACGCCTGCCCCATGGCCGCGTAGACCACCTCACCGAAGTGACCGATGCCGCCGTCGAACATCTTGCCGAAGTCTGGGATCAAGTAGAACTCAAGCCCTTCCATGGCGCCTGGCAACGTGACGGACCTGAAGACCAGCGCCACCATGACGAAGAGCAGGCAGACCATCATCACCTTCGTCACGCGCTCAACACCCTTCTGAAGGCCAAGGCTGCAGACGAGGAAGCCGATCACGATGACAGCAAGCATCCAAGCTAGCAGCTCTGTGGGGCTTGCGAGCATGGACGCGAACACGTTCGCCACGCCATCCACATCCTGCCCGACGAATGCGCCTGTGGCCATCTTCGCCATGTAGGCTAGCATCCAGCCACAGACCACGGTGTAGAACATCATCAAGATCATGCAGCCGATGTATGACCACCAGCTGAACCAGTTCCAATGGCCGGAGGGTTGGAGGCGCTCGAACGCGCGGGCGCAGCTGCGTTGGCTTGCGCGGCCGATGGCGAACTCCATGACCATGACGGGGAGTCCTAGGATGACCAGGAAGATCAGGTAGAGCAAGATGAATGCAGCGCCGCCGTACTCACCTGCTATGTAGGGGAAGCGCCAGACGTTGCCGAGGCCGATGGCGCATCCTGCGCTGATCAGGATGAAGCCGAGACGCGAGCCGAAGTGCTCACGTGGCTTCTTGGATGATGTTGTCTGGGTTGGAGAAGTCTCAGGTGCATCCGTGCTTGTCATGATGGTCTTTCAGTTGGTGCGGGCAATGCGTACAAGAGCGGTGCGCCCTTGTCTTGAACGATATCGCATTCTAGCCAACTGAATGCCCCGCTGGGTGCGAATGGGATGGGGCATCCCTCTGCGCCCGTCAACGGTCAGCGCCAGGGGTCCTCTTCGTACTGAGGATCTGCTGCCGGGCGGTCAGAATAGGGGTCATAGCCGTCATCGTCCTCGCCCTCAGGCCGCCTGCATTCGTCTCTCTCGTCCATGAATGGCTCCAGTCTGTGATGCTTCCAGATCTTGCCGATGATAGCTGATAGCGGAGCATGCATGGGAGCAGGAAGTCTTCCGACTTCCTTCCCTAAAGAGTGGGTGTGCGCATTGCTTGCCGCAGCTGTGCCCCCCAAGAGCGGGCGTTCGCATTGCGAACGCAGCTGTGCCCCCCAAGAGCGGGCGTTCGCATTGCGAACGCAGCTGTGCGACAGCACAGCGTAATGAGGGTGATAACCCGAAGCACCCGGATCGTTGGTCTGCGCCAGGCAAGGCGGCCTGATCTGCTGCTTGCATCCGAGTGTTCGCAGGCTATCGCCTGCATTACGTTGCACTGGCGTGCAACTGCAGCTGCAATGCAGCCGCCCACAAGATGTGTTGGAGTGGTTTCACCTGGATAGGCGCACGTAAGTGCGCCAAGGCCGCTACATTCCGCATGAGCGTGAAAGCGAATGCGGGATGTTAAAGGCCGTAATAAAAATGCACAGGCATGCTCTTTGCCTGTGCAGCATTTTTTGAGGCAGCAAGGGTGCAAGGGCGCCAGGAGCGGGTACTATGCACCTGTGGCACATCTGAAGGAAAGATTTGCACTTTTTTTGCACCTAAAATGCCAGGAAAAAGAAAAAGGTCAGAGCGGACAACGCTCTGACCTGCTGTTTCTTGGTAGCTCCGACCGGATTCGAACCGGCGACCTCCGCCTTGAGAGGGCGATTCGAGGGGGAACAGCTTGTTATGATTCAAGCATTTCCCCAGGTCGGACGCTACAGTGCCTTTATGCATTAAGCAGTATACAGCACTTCGAGCGGCCTTATTCTTCCATGGATTCTTCCATGGATTTCAGCCCTACGCCGCTTGCTTGTTGAGCCAGGTTTGCCAGGCGCGCACCATGGTGGATGGACCTGATATGCAACCATCCTGAGGCGTGCCCAGGAAGCCTTGATGAGCCCTGCAAGACTTGGTGCCATACAGTCTGTCTGCATCAGCATGAACGAGCTCTTGGATGGCACGCACTAGGTCAGATCCACCCTTGCCGGTCATCCAGGTATTCGTCTGCAGCCCGCCGTTGTTGATAGCCTGTAGGTCGGTTCTGTCTTGACCAGAGATATAACCATCAGGGGTTGTCCCCAAAACGAGCTGAGATCTCATCGTAGTGGCCGGTCCCCACCACCCATCTACTTTGAGCAGCTCCACCTGTAGCACTTCGGTTGGATTGCTTGACGGCTTGGCGTCATAGTTAGGTCTAATGCCGCCGCAGATAGTGCTGTACTGCCTCGTGCGACGCGCCACCTGGCCGTTGTTGGTGTTGCCTTCGATGGTGGTGATGGCGCTACCCGTATTGCCTGTGACAATGCCCACGTGGTCATCCGTTCCATCCAGCTCCCAGTCAAAGAGAACCAGATCCCCTGCACGCAGATCGCGAGCCTTGAGCGTCTGATGATTATGGGCTGCAGGGCAATAGGCTGTGGGGAATCCAGCTGCTACGATGCCTGCCATCCAGAGGCACCATGATGCGAACATGGCGCAGTAAGGCACACCGGACGCACCATAGTCATAGTTGGTGTTGCATCTGTCCACGTTAGCCTCATACCAGCGACCATACTTGGTGCCAGGTAGTGGGTCTGACCATCGGCTGTATCCAACCTCAGCTGCAGCTACCGATATCAGATCCTGTGCTGTGGCCATAAGAAGACCTCCATTCTGTCCAATATTCTGCCGGGAGCGACGCGTTGACGTAGTACATGCCGTCAAACTCATAGGCGCCCACATTGCTACGACGCGCTTGCTCACGCTCATCGGCAGTGAGGAGCATGTGGTCGCAAGCGGGCAAGGCCTCAGGGACGGGCGCGGTATTGCCACCCCATCCCATGAACCAATCCCATAGAGCTATCTCAAACGCCAAGGTGACGCACCCTGCGAGGATGCATGCCAGCAGCGTCACGCGCGAGAGCCCTGCGTAGCTATTCTTTATCCTGGGTGTTCTCAGCATGGTCTTTGATGCTTTGCTGCTTAGATATGTAAAGAGGGTCATCGACCTTTGTCGCAGGCACGGTGATGTTCGCCAGGGCGTCAAGCGCCTTGGATGTGATCCCAACAGATTTGTAGGCCATGTATGCCATCTGCACGCCGCTAATGGCGGCCATGATGCATAGGACCCAATCTCCTATCGTTTCGGGGATACCCCCGACGAAGCCAACGCAGATACCGGCCACGATGGACACTCCGACGGCAAGCCAATAGGCTGCCTTGCCCGTGATGGCCTGTTGCTTGATCAACTGCACTACATACGGTACGACGATAGCCGTTACCAGCAATGCGATTGCTTCCATAGGTGTCATATCCTAGTAACCTTTCTAGTTATGGTCTGCTCCAGACCTATCCAACCTTCTGTGTGCCGCATCTGCACGTTCGCGTGCATGCAGAGCGTTCTCATGAGCCTCGTCTGCAACGCGCTTCGTCTCATCAAAGCGATGGAACAGGTTCAGCGAATCCTGCTCCAGCTTGTATGTCCGTTCGATGACGCCGTTATGCTTCTCGACTTGCTTTGTGAGAGCATCGATGCGCCCGTTTGATACAGCCTCATGCTTCTCTAATTGGTGTTCCATTTCAGTGAACTTGTCAGACAGGGTGTCATTTATCTTCTGCTGCTGCTTTTCGAAGTCAGCCTCTCTGTCAGCTTTATTGCGTTTGCCTTGCGCAACCACTGTGATGACGACACCTGCGAGCGTGAACGCGCTTGTAATGAGCGAGACGATGATGGCCTCCATAAGCACCACCTCCTCTCAGAGAATCGTCATATGGGCATGTCAGACTCCGCTGTCGCCAAACAGCAGCGGAAGGAGAAATGCATGGATGCAACGCAAGCGATAGCCCTGGACATCAGTCAGATATCTCAAGATCACTACCTGCCAGCCAAACGCAAGAGGCGCCGCCCCAACACCGTCTATGGATACGAGAGCAGCCTCAATCTGCATGTGCTCCCCAAGTGGGGCGCCATGTCCATACCTGAGATCACGCATGATGCAGTCCAAGACTGGGTGGACGAGCTCGCCAAGACTGATGCTGGTCCATGTGGCGCCGAAAAGGCATATAAGTGCCTACGCCAGGTCATCAGATGGTGGATGGACAAGTGGGGCTTGTATGTAGCGGATCCAACACGTGGCATAGAGATGCCTCGCAAGGTGCCCTACAAGCCATCTGTGCTGACGACACGCCGCCTCAAGCGGCTCATAAGAGGGCTTGTGGGTTGCAAGTACGAACCCAGCGGCATCATACAGTCTCATGGTACGAGGCCGTCAGAGGCCTATTACCTGCACTGGGAGCACATAGATTGGCGCACCGGCAGGTACCACATCAGCGGTGCACTCCTGCAGATTCCTGGACTCGTCTATGAGTCAGATACCAAGACACCCCAGAGCGATCGTGATGGATACCTATCTCCATGGGCGCTGGACCGCCTGCACGCGATCTGGGAGTCACGCGGGCGCCCTAAAGGCCGCATCATTGGTGACGATAAGCCATCCAAGGTCTACTACCACCTCAAAGCATGGGCATCGCGCCACAAGCTCCCCTGGGTTGGCATGCGCAACCTAAGGCATACATGGGGCACGATCGCCGCCAAGGATAATCCGATAGAGGCGGTCTCAGCCATGATGGGACACGCCTCCATCCAGACAACCTACCAGTACTATTACAGCCTCACTACATCCACCATCAAGCGCGTGCAACGCAAGGTTGCCAGATCCATCCTTGGCAAGACCTGTGACGATATGTACCGTGGTATCCAGTTGCCAACATTCGAACTTGCACTAGCTGCGTGATTCCATATCACA
>CAJUPL010000039.1 GCA_910588435.1 uncultured Eggerthellaceae bacterium
CCATCGCATGCTTCGCCACAAGTGAGTAGGGGAGGCATCGCCGTTTTCGTCGGGACCCCTAACGGGACCCCTCCGAAAACTCGGCGGCTCAAGGCTGAACCTACAGGCCGTCACCTGCCAAACCTTCCGAATCTTCGGCCTCGCTCCGCTCGGTCCGGCTTACGGGATAGGTGCACTCTATGCACCTATCCCGCTTCATTTATTACGGCCTTTAACATCCCGCATTCGCTTTCACGCTCATGCGGAATGTAGCGGCCTTGCTGACCTACCGGCCACCTATCCACGTGCCCCTAGAGTGGGCGCTTGCATTGCAAGCGCAGTTGCACGTCAGTGCAACGTAACGCGGACGCCAGTCCGCGAACACCCGGAACAAGGCAACCGGTCAGGTCACCTAGCCTGGCGCAAAACGCCAATCCGGACATCCCGGGCTGACGCCCTCATTACGTTGTGCTATCGCACAGCTGCGGCTGCAATGCAGCCGCCTACCGCAGAGGGGCTTCACCCGGAACGGTGGCCGGAGGCCACCAAGGCCGCTACATGGGTGCGAATGGAATGAGCAGCCATGTTAAAGGCCGCAATAAAAGTGCACAGGCATGCACTTTGCCTGTGCAACACTTTCAGGGCAGCTAGGATGCAGGTGCAGCAGGTCAGACCAATCGGCAAGTGGAATCGAAAGGGTTTCTGACAGGCAAAGACAGCGAGGGTTCGAAGGGTGCCTGAGATTGCCCCGCCTTTTGGCCAAGCGGCCTTCGCGCCGCGCCGAGCCAAAAACAAGGGGCAAGGTCAGGTGCCATTTGGAGCCGCAGCGTCAATCCATTCCGCCGCTTCGCAAGAACGGCGGAACAAGAGAGCTCATATATAGGCAGGAGAAGTCATGTTTTTGCATGTAGCGCATTGCGGGATGCACATCATTTTGCGAACATGCCCCGTAACCATATCGTTGCCTTTGAGAGGAACCACATGATCATGCGCATGACAACGATAGCGCGCAAGAGCGCGAAAGCCGCCATCTCCGCCGCCCTCGTGGCGGGGCTCTGCATCCCCCTTGCAGCTTGCCAGACATCTCCGCTGGCAGAGACCGGGAGTGACGGTGATGACATCCGCTGGGCTGATTTCGACGACGGCTCGGACATGCTCTCCATCAACGCGCCCTACCTGACATCAACTGCTGACCAGCTCACCTTCAACGTCACGTGCGAGCAAGGCACGTTCGCAGAAGAGGTGGACGCAAGCCAGATATCCCTTGACGGCGCCATTCGCAGCTGGACGGTGGAGTCCGCAGAGCGCACGGATGACGTGACGCTCGAACTCACCATCGTGCGCCCAGAGGGCACGCCGAACAACGGCGCTTCCTTCGCTTACGTGAATGTGCCCGATGCGCTCATCAGGCCTCATGACTCCATGGAGCTTGAGAAGACAGAGACCAACATCAAGATCGAAGAAGGCCTCACCTCAGATCAGATCAACGAGGACAAGGGAGTGATCTGGCCTGATTACGCGCTGATCGTGGATGAGGACGTTGAGGTTGGGGAGGCATATGCCGAAGAGGCTGATGCCATGCTGGTTGAGGGCGGAGCTGCATCTGGGGTTGCAGCTGAGGATGCAGGCGCATCGGATCAGCAAGCCGAACAGGCCCCAGCAAGCCACGCTGCCTATGAGGTGGCGGTCATGTTCGCAACCCCAACGCTGGAGCTTGACGCTGGCTCCCTTGAGCTTGACGGCTCTGAGCTCAAGGCCACCGTCTTGGCCGGCTCATTCCAGCTGCCGGATGACCTCTCAGCGGATGACTTCGCCTTGGAAGATGGCGAAGGCTGTGCGGTCAAGGATGTTCGCCTGATCAGCCCCACTGAGGCTGAAGTGACGCTCAGCCTGCCGGAAGACGAGGGCGCAGGCGCGCTCGATGGCAGCACGCTCACGCTCAAGGCGGATTCCAACGAATCCGAGGCGGATGTCGTGTGCAGCTTGGAGGTGCCTGAGCCGTGGCTGGCGCTTCAGCAGAGCCATGTGAACGAAGAAGGCGGTGAGCTTGTCTATGAGGCCACTCTGATGAACTCCGCTGATGCACTTTCGCAGGATGCGGTGCAAGTCCGCGTGAATGGCGAAGAGGTCAGCGGATGGAAGCTTGCCTCTGAGGGCGGAGGCTCATACTCTGTGACCTTGAGCTCTGATTCTGCGCCGCATGGCTCCGTTGTTGAGGTGGATGTTGCAGACGTGACCGACGCTGCAGGTCGCCAGGTTGACGTAGCGGAAGCAGCTGCGCTGGCTGATCTGTCGGATGATGGCCGCAAGTTCGGCGATACATTGGCAAGCGTCTTGGACAGCATAGACTTCGGAGACCTGGCCAAAGCTGGCGCCAAGAAGGGGTTGGGCGCTTTGGCGGAGATGGGCTGGAAGATGTTCTGCGAGAACTCGTTGGGCATGCATGAGGTGACCAACAACGAGCTGATGGATGCGATCACGCAGGTGCAAGAGCAGGTTGCAGACCTCTCAGCGCAGATGGGCTACGTGAGGAATGACGTTCTGACGGGGCAGAACAGGAGCACCATCGATACCGCGAACAATCTCTTGGCGCGCATCAAGACGCGTGAGCTCCAGCTGTCGGACAAGGTTCGCAACATCATGCAAGAACCTGACGATGCTGAGCAGCAGGATCTGCTCACAAGCTACATCAATGGCGAGAAGGCCATCATCGATGAGCTGGCAACTGACCTGGGCCAGCTATATCACGTCATCATGAACGCTGACTCATCAACGAACCACAACCTCATCCAGGTCTACGATGACCTGATGGCGCAGTCCTACAATTGGGGCTTGCAGACCTTCGAACAGCGACAGCTCTTCCGCGCGAACTTGGCCAACATCTGGGTGAACGGTGCGCAGATGGTGATGTTGGCTTATGGGAATTCAGGAGACCATGACGCATATCTGGATGAGCTTGATAAGCAGACGAAGAGCCTGGATGCGCTCATCAACCAGACCATGGTGCTCAGCGCTGATACCTGCATAGATCCGGTGCCTGCCTCATCCAAAGAAGACCCTGCTCCTACTTGGGATGAATCGGATGATTGGTTCTACAACGGCGGCCTCAGGGATGACTTCTATTCGGGCGATGATGGCGATCTGGGACTCAGTGACGATGAATACGAGTACCTGCGCATGCAAGCCATCATAGCCGGCAATGACCCTTCTGATTACGAGGATCGCATCGTGCAGCGCTCCGATAGCTACTCTGGCTACCGGGCGGATCCCACGGCTTCATCCAACACAGATGCCTCCGCACCCCAGAAGCACTACTGCAACACCACGGGCAAGTGGTACTTCGGGCTGAACGGCGGAGATACGCAGTATGCGTGGTACAAGGGGCTTGCTTGGCCGACGAACTCTTGGAATCCGGACATGATAGCGGCGTCCCCCTTCGATATGTACAAGAATGGTTCTTCGGTGATCACGTGGGGTGACCATTACATGACCACCACCGAAGCGAAGGCGCTGGCTGATAAGCTCCACGATGGTCAGACCATGAAAGAGGAGCTGGAGTCTTTGGGCATGGTCACTGCGAAGTATCTTGTCACTTCTAGCCGCCTTGATAACAAGAGCAAGGTGGTCTACGTCAACAACGACTGGTACATGGATACGTTCGAAGTGGCCCTTGCCAACAAGGCAGGAGAGGGCTTCACGAAGGAGATGCAGCATTTCGACGGTTACAAGGTCACGGACATCGATAGCCATCTCAATTGGAGGACGGAGCCCTATGACCTCTTCGTCCTAGCCACCGATGTTCCCACGTTCTAAGCTCATGCGCCGCGCGGCCTTTGTTGCCGCGGTTGCCGCAGCGTGCCTCCTTGCGCTCTGCGCTTGGGGGTGCGAGCCCAAGGCGAAGGAGAGCTGGACGGTCAGCATCTACATGTGCGGCTCGGACCTGGAGACGAAGCATGCGCGCGGCACGAACGCCCTCGAGGAGCTGAAGTCCGCGAACATCCCTGAGAACGTGAGCGTGGTGGTGCAGACGGGCGGCGCTCGCTCATGGCGGATAGACGAGGTGAAGGCCGGTGCTCCTCAACGCTTCTTGGTGCGCAACGGGCAGCTGCAAGAGCTGGCCGCGCCTGAGGCTCGCTCCATGGGAAGCGTTGATTCGCTTGCAGGCTTCCTCGCGTTCTGCGGGCAGGAGTACCCATCTGATCGCAGCATGGTGGTGCTCTGGAACCACGGCGGAGGGCCTCTCAAGGGCGTCTGCTTCGATGAGACGTCCTCTTATGATGTGCTCTCGTTGGACGATCTGGACCAGGCCTTCGCGCAAGCGCGCCAACTTCGCGAAGGCGCGCCGTATGACATCATCGGGATGGACGCGTGCCTGATGGGGTCTCTTGAAGTGGCGTCGGTGCTTGCGGATGATGCCGCGTACATGGTGGCCTCTGAGGAGATAGAGCCGGGGGCTGGCTGGGATTACGCGCACCTGATGGAGGCGCTTGCTGTTGCAGACAGCCCATCTGAGGTTGCGGCCTCAGTCTGCGAAGGGTACCAACAGAAGAGCATTGACGCTGGCAAGGGCTCTGCCATCACGCTCTCCGCCATCGATCTTGGCGCTGTCCCTGCGCTTGAGGATGCGCTGGATGCAGCCATCCAGGAGCTGCGCCCGGACGGGGCAGATGAGCGCGTGGCGCTGCAGCGCATGGCGTACGCATCCCGCAAGGCGGAGTCATTCGGAGGTGCCACGGACGCTGAGGGCGAGTCCAATCTGGTGGACTTGGCGGGGCTTGCCCAGGCAGCTTCAGACACCTATTCATCTTCTGAGAACGCGTTCTCCAAGCTGTCTCAGGCTGTGCAGGCTAGCATTCTGAAGAACGCTTCTGGCGAGGCCTCCTCTGGTGCTCAGGGCCTTTCCATCTACTACCCTCTCGTCTTGGATCAGGCCAAGCTTCACGAATACTGCTCCATCACCCCGCTTGAAAGCTATGCGCAAGCGCTGGAGGCTATGTTCGCTGTGCGCAGCCTGGATATCACCTTCACTGACCCAGGCTCTGTGAACGAGGAGGGGGCGTTCGCCATCACCGTATCTCCGGAGACGATGCCGAACGTGGATGACGTCTATGCGGTCACTAGATGCGTTGAAGGGGAGCCTTATATAGAGAAGAGCATCGACATGGTAGATGATTGGGAGAGCGGGACGTTCTCCCGCATGCCGGATGATTTCTGCAATACGCTTGATGGCATGGCGCTTGATGTCAGCATGATCGACTACGGAGATGACTACATCATGTACTCTGCGCCCGTCATGCTGAACGGCCAGAAGACGAACTTGAGGTTCTCAGAGCTGTACGATCCAGATGACGAGGATGCGCTGCCAAGATATGAGATCTTGGGCACATGGAATGGGATAGACCACGTGACGGGCTTGTCTGACAGGTCGCTCGCCTCCTTTGCCGAAGGCGACGTGATAGGTGCTGTGTCAGCTACTGACCAGCGGGTCAGGGATGAGGTGATCTTCGCGGATGACTCGGCGATAGGAGAGGCGCCTTTGTCGCCTGGCACGTATGAGACATGGTTCGTGGTGGTGGATCTCTATGGCCAGAGGCATAGGTCCGCGACACACACTTTCCAGATAGCTGGCTGACGCACATCACTTGCTGCCCCAAGGCCGCTGCTCTGCTTGCGTTTGTGCAAGCAGAGCTAAAGGCCGTTATTGATGAAGCGGGGTGTAGGCATTTAGCGCCTACACCCCGCAAGTCTCTTCAAGGCCAATAAGGGATCAGAGCCTAGCCCAACTAGCCCTTGAATACGAACACGTACTTGCCGCCGTGGCCGTGGCCCTCTTGGCGGCAGCACTTGCCATCTTGGCCGTTGCCCTCTCCGTGACCCTGCGGGCAGCCCTTCTTACCGTGGCCTGCGCCCTTGCCAGAGCGCTTCTTGATCTCAGAGTAATCGATCCCGAGGCCTTCGCAATTCTTGCTGATCTTCTCGCAGAGGTTCGCAAGCTGCTGGCGCTCTTCTGTGTTCAAGCCCTCCAAGATCATGTCTGCTGCCTTATCCTCAGCAGCGAAGCGCTTCTGCATGACCTCGCGGCCCTTGTCGGTGATGCTCACGATGAACTTGAACTCAGCATCTTGGATGGTCACATACCCATTGCGCTCAGCCTTCTTGGCCACATGGCGCAGGTCCTTGCCACGCCAGTTGAGCTTCTTCTCCAGCCCCTTCTTGCACATGGAGCCGTCGTCTCCGAACTTCACCAGCACCTTCAACAGAGCGCCTTGTCCTTGCTTGTAGCTCTTCGGGCCGAATTGGCGCATGGTGAGCTTGGAGTAGTTCGCCGCGCGCTTGAGTCCCTGGATGAGCTTTGTTGAATCAGCCATATTCATGCCTTCTTCCTTGTGATCTGAGCGGTCTTTACGCTGTCATCATATGAAGGTGCGGCCGAAGCCTGGGCCAAGAAGATCCCGCTTTGACCGAATCGTGAATTCCCAGGGGATGAGCTGTGATAAATGCTGAGCGGCCATGTTGCATCGCTTGTATAATGAGCGCAAATGAACCCCCGAAGTTAGGACCTCAGATGAAGATCCTCGTTCTTGGAAGCGGCGGCCGTGAGCATGCCATAGCTTGGGCGCTTGCAAGGTCTCCGCGCACAGAAGCGCTCTTCGTTGCCCCCGGCAATGGCGGCACGCAGCAGGTGAGGCTTGCCAGCGGCGGCAATGCTCAGAACGTGAAGCTGGACCCCATGAACGCGGATGAGGTGGTGAGCTTTGCGAAGGACAACGGGGTGGAGCTTGTGGTCATCGGTGCCGAGGCTCCGCTGGTGGCTGGCGTGGCGGACGCCCTTCGCGAACAGGGACTGAAGGTGTATGGCCCGAACGCGGCAGAGGCTGAGCTTGAGGGCTCCAAGGACTTCGCGAAGAGGTTCATGGATGCGAATCAGATCCCCACGGCTGAGTACCAGACGTTCACAGACGAGGCGGCTGCGCTTGACTACGCGCGCCGCCAGGGTGCGCCCATCGTCATCAAGGCAGACGGCCTTGCTGCTGGCAAGGGCGTCGTGGTGGCTGAGACGCTTGAAGACGCTGAAGAGGCCATCCGGGATTGCTTCAACGGGGCTTTCGGGGATGCCGGCCAGAAGGTGGTCATCGAAGAGTGCATGCGCGGACCTGAGTGCTCCATGCTATCTTTCGTGACCGGCGGCAAGAGCTTCCCCATGGCGCCGTCTCAAGACCATAAGCGCGCCTATGACGGGGACATGGGGCCGAACACGGGCGGCATGGGCGTCTATTCGCCGGTGCCCATCGTCACTGACGACGAGATGGCCCGCATGGAGGAGATCATGGCGCAAGCTGCGGCCGCTGTGCCTGATTACCGCGGAACGCTGTACGGCGGCTTCATGCTCACCAAGGATGGCCCCAAGATCGTGGAGTTCAACGTGCGCTTCGGGGATCCGGAGACGCAGGTGGTGCTCCCGCGCCTTGAGTCTGACCTGGTGGATGTCATGGAGGCCGTTGCTGATGGCAAGGGCGATGACATCCAGATGAAGTGGTCTGACAAATGGGCAGTATGCGTGGTGCTGGCAAGTGAAGGCTACCCGGGGGACTATGAGAAGGGCCGCGTGATCCTAGGCGTTGATGATGCGGAGGCAATGGATGGCATCACCGTGTTCCATGCAGGCACTGCGCTCAACGCTGATGGTGAGCTGGTCACGGCAGGTGGTCGCGTGCTGAATGTGGTGGCCGTTGCGGATACGTTCCAAGAGGCAAGGGATCTGGCCTATGAGGCTTGCAACGCCATCCAGTTCGAAGGCAAGCAGCTTCGCCGTGACATAGGCTTGAAGGCGCTAATCGGCCGCTCCTCTTGGGAATAGCGAGGCGATAGGACTTGATCAGCGAAAGGCTTCTCTCGAAGATCGTAGAGGCTGTCACCAAGAGCTACCTCAAGCTCAAGCCGTGCAAGGATACCATGATGCCAGCGCCTGAGCCTGGCAAGGAGTACATGCTCTACATGCATGTCCCCTTCTGTGAGAGGCTCTGCCCGTATTGCAGCTTCAACCGCTTCCCGTTCGCAGAGGACAGGGCGCGCCCATACTTTAAGAACATGCGTCGTGAGATGCTCATGCTGGCGGATCTTGGGTATGACTTCCAAAGCGTCTACGTTGGCGGCGGTACTCCAACCATCATGCTGGATGAGCTGTGCGAAACGCTGGATCTGGCGCGGGAGACGTTCCCAAGCATCAAGGAAGTGTCCGCGGAGACGAACCCGAACCATCTGATTCCTTCATATATAGAGAAGCTGGAGGGGCGCGTGCAGCGCCTGTCCGTTGGCGTGCAGTCCTTCGACGACGGGCTGCTCAAGCAGATGGACCGCTATGACAAATACGGCAGCGGGGAAGAGATCCTTGCACGCATCAAAGAGGCAAGCCCGCATTTCGTGTCGATGAATGCGGACATGATCTTCAACTTCCCGGCGCAAACAGAAGACATCCTGATCTCTGACATAGAGAAGGTGATCTCATCCGGCGCAAGCCAGACCACGTTCTATCCGTTGATGGCGTCGCCTTCCGTGCAGAAGCAGCTTGCGAAGACAGTAGGGCCGGTGGACTATGCGCGTGAGCAGCGCTTCTATGAGATCATCTGTGAGCTGTTGGTGGACACGGGTGCCTATGACTTCGGGAGCGCGTGGACGTTCAACCGTCGCGGCACCGCTGACGATGCGCCCGCAAGCGGCGTCATGGGCAGCGCGGACATGATCGACGAATACGTGGTTAACTACGAGGAGTACCCGGCCATCGGCTCTGGCGGCATCACCTACCTGGGGAAGAATCTCTTCGTGAATACGTTCTCAGTGGCTGAGTACAACCAGAAGATAGAATCCGGCCGCATGTCCATGATGGGGCAGACTCGCTTCACGCTGCTGGATCGCATGCGCTATCGCTTCATGATGCAGCTCTTCGGCCTGCGCCTTGACAAGCGCCAGTTCCAAGAGGACTTCGGCATGACCGTTGAGATGGGGCTGCCCGCAGAGATGGCGTTCATGCGCGCCTCAGGCGCGTTCGCAAAAGATGACGCGAATGAGCTAACCTTGACTCCGAAGGGGCGCTACCTCACGGTGGTCATGATGCGCCAGTTCTTCATCGGCGTGAACAACCTTCGCGACCAAGCGCGCCAAGCGCTCACGGGCGAAGAGCATCAGCTGATCTTCGGCTAGCCATTGCTGGACGCGCCCACCTTGCAACTGGCGTTCACGCTCACGCAGAGCGCGTACATGATGGCGTGGCTGATAGCGGCGTCGGTCACTGACATCAGAAGCCGCAAGATCCCGAACGCGTTCGTGCTGGGGCTGATCATAGGCTGGGCAGCGTTCCAGCTGGCAGGCTTGGCACTTGGCCTTCTGAGCTTGCAGCATGTGGCGAACGGGATCTGCGCGCTGGTCATATACGGGCTTCTGCTTCTGGCATTCACTGCACTATATGAGCGCTTCACGGGCAAGCCTGGGATGGGCGGCGGGGACATCAAGCTGATGGCTGCGTGTGCGCTCTACCTTGGTTTGACCAGAGGAGCGGCATTCCTGGTGATGGCGTGCCTCATCGGTGCTGTTGCAGGCGTCATTGCCAAGAAGCGTGCCGTTCCGCTTGCTCCGTGCATCGCGTTTGCCGGGTTTCTGAGTTTGTTCTTGTAATATTTCGATTCCAACATTAGAATGTGTACCCACGCTTCGCGTGACGTGGTCGGGTAGCTCAGTTGGTAGAGCAGCGGACTGAAAATCCGCGTGCCGAGGGTTCAAGTCCCCCTCCGACCACCATTGGAACTTGAAGACCCCCTGCTCAGGGGGTCTTTTCTTTCTCTGGATGCGCTTCCTGTCTGAAAGCGGTCTAGGAAGATCCGCCTCTTCGGTCTCTCACGCGGTGATCATCGTGCCCGTCTCACCGCGAAGGCCCTCTGCGGCATGACCTAAGGATGTGATCAGCGCGCGTCCGCCGGGGTGCGCCTCCACGAACTTGATGCAGGCCTCAACCTTCGGCAGCATGCTTCCCGGTGCGAACTGTCCTTGGCTGATGTATTCGCGCGCCTCATCAACCGTCATGGTGTCTATGGCCTTCTGCGTTGGCTTGCCGAAATTCAGATACGCCTTCTCAACCGCGGTGAGGATCACCAGCATGTGCGCCTCAAGCTTCCACGCCAAGATGGCGCTGGTGAGGTCCTTGTCTATGATGGCGTCAACCGCCTTGTACTGTCCGTCTTCCAGCATGACGGGGATCCCGCCGCCGCCAGCTGCAACCACGATGCAGCCGTCTTCCATCAGCTGCCGAATGGGCTCAAGCTCCACTATCCCTTGCGGGACAGGGGAGGGGACCACGCGTCGCCACCCGCGGCCGGAATCTTCGCGCACCTTGAAGCCGGTCTCCTTCGCGAACGCCTTTGCCTCAGCCTCTGTCATGAACGCCCCGATGGGCTTCTCGTAATCCTTGAACGCAGGGTCATCGGCGTCCACTGTGACGTGCGTTGGCACGTCTATCACGGAGCGCATGATGGCTTGCTGACGGAATTGGTTCATCAGCTGGCAGGTGAGCTGCGCGCCGATGTAGCCTTGGCTCATGGCGTCGCAGTCCACCAGCGGCATCATCTGGACCTGCGAATCCTTCTGCTTGCTTGCCACCTCGAACGCCTCGTTGATCACGCCAACTTGCGGGCCGTTGCCGTGCGTGACCACTACGTTGATGCCCTCTTTCACCATGTGCGCCAGATGCTCAGACGTCTTCTCCAATAGCTCTAGCTGGCGCTTCGGGTCTGGCCCCAATGCATTGCCGCCAAGGGCCACCACTACGCGCTTGCCTTCTAGATCGTTGCTTGCCATGCTTGCTCCTCCTGATCGTCTTTGCGATCAAGCATATAGCTCACCGCCGTCTCACCTTTCGCTTCTCAAGATCCGTAGCGCAAGCGTAAGGGGGTTGATCTTTTCAATGCTGTACCATGTCACGAACCATTTCTCACGAACAGGAGACCCAATTGGCTTCAGGACTTGACTCCCTCATGGAGGCGCTACGCAACTCAGGGATGAACACAGACGGCATCGGAGGGGATGCGAAAGCTGACGCCTCATCAGCAGATGGTGGCAGCAAAGGCCCTGCCAAGGGCGGCAAAGGCGGCGGCGGGGAGGTTCCCCATATTGACCTGTCATTCCTTGATGACGTGCATGGGCCCAAGAGCAAGGTGGGCTGGATCGTCCTTGTGGTGGTTGCCATTCTGGTGCTGGCCGCGCTCTATTGGTGGTTCCATCCGCCCATCAGCCTGAACTCCGTTGACCTCTGGATGATCATCGGCGTGATCTGTCTGGTGGTGGCAGGTCTTCTTTGGTACAGGCGCCAGAACTACAAGACCGGCGCTGGCAAGTACGAGAAGAGCCCCAGCAAGGCGAAGCGCTTCACGGTGCTCGTCGCCATCCCGCTGGCCATCATCGTGATCGGCCTTCTAGGTGGCCTCCTTTCGAACGCCATCATCCCGGGCAACGCGGAGAAGTATTCCAACGTGCTGAAGACGGACACGCTTGACTTCGCGCAGGACATCCATGAGGTGGACTACAACCAGATCCCCGTGATAGACCGCGAATCCGCCATCCAGATCGGTGACCGCGAGATGGGCTCCATCCCTGAGTACGTGAGCCAGTTCGAGATATCCTCGCTCTATAGCCAGATCAACTTCCAAGGCGCCCCCGTTCGCGTGAGCCCTCTTGGATACGCTGACCTCTTCAAGTGGTTCACGAACCGCGAAGGCGGCATCCCGGCGTATTCTCTGGTGAACATGACCACGCAAGATGCTGAGATCGTGCGCCTGGGTGACAACCCCATCTACTATTCGCAGTCAGAGCCCTTGGCGCGCAACATAGACCGCTACATCCAGCTGAAGTACCCCTTCTACATCTTCGATGAGCTCTCATTCGAGATAGACGAAGACGGTCACGCATGGTGGATCTGCCCAGTTCGCACGTTCACCATCGGCCTTTTCGGCGGCTACACCATTGACAAGGTGATCCTCTGCGACGCAACCTCAGGTGAGTGCCAGGAGATGCCAATCTCCGAGGTGCCGCAATGGGTGGACCGTGTGTTCCCGGCAGAGCTTCTGATAGAGCAATACAACTGGTACGGGGCGTACAACAACGGCTGGCTGAACTCCTTCCTGGGCCAGGAGGGCGTGGTCCGCACCACGCCGGGCACGGATGGCACGTCTGGGTACAACTACATAGCGAAGGATGACGACGTGTGGGTCTACACTGGTGTCACGTCCGCAACGGCTGACAACTCCATCATCGGCTTCGTGCTGGTGAACCAGCGCACGGCAGAGTCCCACTTCTATAGCGTCTCCGGAGCCACGGAGGCATCGGCCATGAACTCCGCCGAGGGTCAGGTGCAGAACCTGCGCTACACGGCAAGCTTCCCGCTGCTGATAAACGTGGCGAACCAGCCCACCTACTTCATGGCCTTGAAGGACGCAACGGCGCTACCGAAGAAGTTCGCCATGATAGACATCCAGCGCTACCAGAATGTGGCTGTGGGAGACACCGTTGCTGACACGCAGACGGCATACGAGGCGCTCCTGGCTACCAATGGCGTGCTGACGAACGAGACCGATCTCACGGACGTTGAGCAGAAGACGGGCACCATCACGGCCGTGGCGCAGGCTGTCATAGACGGCAACAGCCACTTCTATGCAGTCATAGATGATGAGGACGTGCTGTATGATTTCGCTCTGCCCGGGCTCATGAACATCCTGAAGTACCAGGTGGGAGACCAGATCACATTCACCTACCTCAAGGGCGAGGGCATGAACACGGTCTACTCCATCGTGGCTGCTGACGGCAGCAAGCAGACGGTTGCTGTTGAGACTGACAGCGGAGAGGCGAACGGGCCTGAGGAGGCAGTGGACCAAGCCGCTCAGGCTGAAGCTGCTGCTTAAGGGGTCAGCCCATTCGCAGGTGCCCGCATCGCTTTGATGCGGGCACTTTTCATGCTTGACATATGAGATCCCTTCGCTAGAATTGTCAGGCTTCAAAAAACGATAACGTTCTGCTGCTTAAGACAGCCGGTACCCGCAAGGGTTCAATCGCGAAAGCGGCCAGCCGAGGTGGTTGCATGACATCTGATATGTCGGCCTCCGCCATCGTGTGCGGAGGCCTTCTTTCATGCAGGCTCTTGAATTCGGCAGAACCTGGATACGCAACGTTAGGAGGTGTAACAGAGGATGCCGAACGCACAGAACCAAGAGATGCTCGCTAACGTGAAGGCTGACCTTGAGGCTTGTGGGGCAGTTTGGGTGGTTGACTATCGCGGGCTCACCGTGAAGGAGATCCAGCAGCTGCGCCGCAACATCCGTGAGGCTGACGGGCACATGAAGGTGTACAAGAACACCATCATGCACCTGGCGCTCACTCAAGAGGAACTGCCAACGCTGGATGACCTGCTTGCAGGACCGTCCGCTTTCGTGTTCGCGGGCAAGGACGTGGCAGCGTCAGCCAAGGCCGTCAAGGATTTCTCCAAGGACAATGAGAACCTGGTGATCAAGGGCGGTCTGATGGATGGCAAGGCTGTCAGTGCGGCAGAGGTGGAGGCCATCGCTTCCCTTCCGTCCCGCGAGGTGCTCATGGCTCAGATCGCTGGCGCTATCAGCGGTGTGGCACGTGGGCTGGCAACGTCCATCAATGGTGTTCCTTCAGGACTGGCACAGGCGCTCAGTCAGGTGGCAGACCAGAAGGACGCAGCCTAAGGGCTGCAAAGCTGCAGCCTGAAAGGCAGGCTGCGTGAAATTAAATGTGATGCTGGCAAGAGGCCAGCACGATGAAAGGAAATGAAGATGGCTGTATCACGTGAAGAGATCCTTGAGGCTTTGAAGGAGATGTCCCTGCTGGAGGCATCTGAGCTGGTGAAGGACATCGAGGAGACCTTTGGTGTCAGCGCTGCTGCTCCTGTTGCAGTTGCTGCTGCTCCTGCTGCTGGTGGCGACGCTGGCGCTGCTGACGCAGGCAAGACTGACTTCGACGTCATCCTCGAGGGCTTCGGTGACAACAAGATCGCTGTCATCAAGGTCGTTCGTGAGATCACCGGTCTTGGCCTCAAGGAGGCTAAGGAGGCCGTTGAGGGCGCTCCTGCTCCTATCGCTGAGGGTGTGCCGCAAGACAAGGCTGATGAGATCAAGGCTAAGCTGGAAGAGGCAGGCGCTGCTGTTTCAGTGAAGTAGCTTCTCTGTTCCAAGCTGCAAAGGGCCTCGGCACCCGCCGAGGCCTTTTTTGTTTCCCGATGCCCCCGCACCCTTGCTGCCCCAAAAGTGCTGCACAGGCAAAGAGCATGCCTGTGCACTTTCATAACGGCCTCTAACCTGATGCATCTGCAGCCTTGCTGCCCTGATCCGGTGTCGCGGGCACGTTGTGCCCGCTCCTTTTATAACGGCCTTTAACATGGCTGCTCATTCCATTCGCATCCATGTAGCGGCCTTGGTGGCCTCACGGCCACCTATCCAACCTGCAACACTGACTCCCTTGCTGCCCAAAATTGCTGCACAGGCAAAGTGCATGCCTGTGCACTTTGAAAACGGCCTTTAACTCATGATCATGCAAGCATGCTCATGAGTAGCGGCCTTGGC
>CAJUPL010000040.1 GCA_910588435.1 uncultured Eggerthellaceae bacterium
GCGATGCGAGGATGAGAGCACAGCGTAACTTGCCCGAAAGGGCAAGGGCAGCTGGGATGGATGATGTGGGTGAGGCGAGGTGGCTTCGCGCAGATGAGCTAGCCGGGTGGTGAGGGTAGCAGCCCGCATCGTCCGGCAAGCGGGTCTGCGCCAGGCTAGGTTGCCTCACCTGAGGCTGGCATCCGGGTGTTCGCGGACTGGCGTCCGCGTTACGTTGCACTGGCGTGCAACTGCGGCTGCAATGCAGCCGCCTACCGCAAATTGTTTAGCTTGATAGGTGGCCGTGAGGTCACCAAGGCCGCTACATTCCGCATGAGCGTGAGCGACATGCGGGATGTTGAAGGCCGTTATGAAAGTGCACAGGCATGCTCTTTGCCTGTGCAACATTTTTGGGGCAGCAAGGCCGCAGGAGCATCAGGTTGAAGGCCGTAGTAAATGAAGCGGGATGCAGGCACATCGTGGCTGCATCCCGTGAGCACTTTTTGGGCAGCAAGCAGGCGCTAATGGTTCGCTAGGTAGGTTTCCATGCTGTACTGGGTGACGTCGGAGCGGTTCAGCACGCCCACGATGCGGCCGTCCTCCATCACGGGCACCTTCTTCAGGTGGCTGCGCGACAGCACACGGCAGACCTCCTCCAGGTCAGCGTGGATGTTCACGCCGATGGTCCCCTTCACGCCCACGGCCGTGACCGGCAGGCTCATCACCTTCGCAAGCTTCTCGTCGTAGGCGGCGCTGTCATTCGCGGAGAACGCCATCAGGAGCACCGGATCAGTGTAGGACTCAGACTGGCGGGAGAGCTGCTTCAAGATGTCACCGTCGGAGATGAAGCCCACGGGCTCCCCGTTCGCGTCTATTATTGGCGCGGCGCTGATCTTCTTGGTGATGAACAGCTCCATGGCGTCCTGCACCGTGTCATCCGGCGCCAGGCTGTAGACATCCGTCTTCATGATGCGGCTCAAAAGCTCCTTGTTGGCCTTGCTGGCAGCCCCGGGCGCGCCCGAGCTGGCCCCGCGTTCGCCACCTGGAGCCTCAACTCCAACAGCGTCCGTAGTGCCCGGCTTGCCCTTCACGAAGATGATGGTCAGCACGAAGCCGATCAGCACCATGGCCGCGCACACCATGAATGCCGCGTTGATGCCGAACATGGCCGCCTCTGCGTCCGGCATCTGGCCGGTGAGGCCCGTTTGCACGCTGGTGGAGACGCTGACCACGATGGCGGTGCCAAGGCTGCCTGCCACCTGGCGCAGCGTGTTGTTCACGCTGGTGCCGTGGTTCATCAGGCTGGTGTCCAGCGCGTTCATGCCCCACGTGGTGATGGGCATGTTGACCAGCGCCATGGACAGCATTCGCACCATGTACAGGATCACGATGTACCAAATAGCGGACTGCAAGCCAAGGATGCCGAACCCGATGGTGGTGACGAACAGCATGCCCATGCCCAGCAGGCTCAGGAGGCGCGGGCCTTGCTTGTCGAACAGCTTGCCGGCGATGGGGTTCATCAGTCCCATGATGATGGCGCCGGGCATCAGCACCAGGCCGGACATGGTGGCGCTCTCGCCCAGGAGCGTTTGGATGTAGATGGGCATGAGGATGGGCGCGGCCAGGAGCGAGGCCTGCACCAGCATGCCGATGATGGTTGCGATCAGGAACTTGCGGTTGTATAGCACCTTCACGCGCAGCATGGGCGTCTCAAGGTGCGTCTGGCGGATGAAGAACCAGATCACACACACAACGCCCACCACCATGGCCACGCCGCTTGCGATGCTGATGCCGGAGCTGCCGAACTCGGAGAAGCCGTAGAGCAGGCCGCCGAACCCCAGCGTGGAGAGGATGACGGAGAGGGCGTCGAATTTGGCGTCGCCGGGCTTGCCGTCCGTTGCGTTCTTCTCCAGCAGGAAGATGGCCAGCACGAACACGATGGCCGTGAGCATGGCGATGCCTAGGAACATGAGGTGCCAGTCTGCCGTGTCAACCACGATGCCGCCCACAGTTGGGCCGATGGCCGGGCCGAACGCGATCACCAGGCCGAACACGCCCATGGCAACGCCGCGCTTCTCAACCGGGAACGTGACCAGGAGGACCGTCATGGACATGGGCATCAGGATGCCCGCGCCCACCGCCTGCACCAGGCGCCCGGCCAGGAGCATGGGGAAGTTCGCAGCCAGGCCGCAGAGGACGGCGCCCACCGTGAACACGCCCATTGAGAACAGGAACAGCCGCTTGGTGGGGAAGCGGTCCTGCAGGAACGCCGTGATGGGGATCATGATGGCGTTCACCAGCGTGAACCCGGTGGTGAGCCATTGCGCCACGGCGGCGTTGACGTGCGTGTCCTCCATGATGGAGGGCAGCGCGGGCGCCACCAGCGTTTGGTTGAGCACGGTTACGAACGTGCCCACCATGATGACGGTTATGGCGAATAGCTTCTTGCGCGAAAGGCCCATGGGCGCTCCTATAATTAAAGGGGATGAGCTTGCATCGTAGCACTTAAGGGAGACAAGTCAGACGGTTGGTTGTCTCATTGTCATGATATGAGGGGGTTCGATGCTGACGAATGACTTTCTGGGGGAGAGCGTTGGCCGCCTTGGGTTCGGCGCAATGAGGCTGCCGGTTGTGGACGGCGATCAGTCCAAGATAGACCAGGCGCAGCTTGACGCCATGGTGGACGCGGCGCTTGAGGCCGGCGTCAACTACTTCGACACCGCCTACCCCTACCACGCCAACATGTCCGAGGCCGCGCTTGGCAAGTCCCTTGCGCGTCATCCGCGGGAGAGCTTCTTCCTGGCCACGAAGTACCCCGGGCACCAGATATCGGACACGTATGACCCCGCGGCCATCTTCGAAGAACAGCTTCGGAAATGCGGCGTGGACCACTTCGATTTCTACCTTCTGCACAACGTCTACGAGAACTCCATCAACACATATATGGACCCGAAGTGGGGCATCCTGGACTACTTCATCCAGCAAAAGAAGGCCGGCCGCATCCGCCATCTGGGGTTCTCAAGCCACGGGCGCGTCAAGAACCTGCGTGAGTTCCTGGATTTCGGTGCGCGCAAGTACGCGGAGCTTGAGGCGGAAGACCCCAGCGTGGCGGCCATGTTCGCGGGGTGCAATGTCATGGAGTTCTGCCAGATCCAGCTGAACTACCTGGACGCAACGCTGCAGCGCGCGGCCGAGAAGACGCAGATCCTGACCGACCTTGAGATCCCCATCGTGGTGATGGAGCCCCTTCGCGGCGGGAACCTTGCGAACTTGCCTGACTCGGAGATGTCCCGGCTTGCCGCGCTTCGCCCGGATGCGTCCGCGGCCGAGTGGTCATTCCGGTGGCTGCAGGGGATAGAGCAGGTGAAGGTGATCTTGTCTGGCATGTCTGACCTCAAGCAGGTTGAGGAGAATTGCCGCACGTTCGCGAACGCGGCCCCGCTCACGGAGGCGGAGGAGGGGGAGCTGCTGGATGTGGCCGAGGCGCTGAAGGGCGGGGTGCCGTGCACGGCGTGCCGGTATTGCGTGGACAGCTGCCCGCAGCAGATAGACATTCCGATGATGCTGGCTTCATACAATGACCTGCAGTATCAGTCCAGCTTCACCATTGGGATGCAGATGGACGCGGTGCCGGAGGGGCAGCGCGCGCAGGATTGCATCGACTGCCGCGCGTGCAAGCGGATGTGCCCGCAAGGGATAGACATTCCCACCGTGCTGTCTGAGCTGGCCGACCAGCTGGACAAGATGCCGAAATGGGCGGACCTCTGCAAGCAGCGCGAGGAGGCCGCTGCCGCCGCCCGGGGGTGAAGGGGTCAGTTGTCCCTGCTGAGCGTTTTGTGGGAGAATGTCCGGATGCAGATCACCCGGATACCAATTACCGGAACGACACAACCCGGAAGAGGAATAGCCACATGAGAAGAGCATCCATCAAGCTGGCAGCGGTTGCAGCGGCGTGCGCGTTCGCGGCGTTCGCCATCACCGGCTGCAGCGGCGATGACAACGCGAACACTGAGATCTTGGAGTCAGACACCGGCCTCACCGGCGGCGTTGCGGCCACCGTCAACGGCACTGAGATCGAAGAGGACAAGGTCACGCGCGCCATCAACAACATCCGCCTGAACTACAACTACGCGGAGGACGAGGACTGGAAAGAGTACCTCAAGGGCCAGAACGAAACGCCTGAGAGCATGCGCGACCAAACGCTGGGCACGCTGATCGATCAGGAGCTGATCCTGCAGTTCGCCGATCAGCGCGGCGTCACCACTGATGACGAGGAGATCCAGTCATTCGTGGACAAGATGGCGGAGAACTACTCCACCACGGAGAAGTGGGAAGAGGCCTGCAAGGAGGCCGGGTTCGACGACGTTGACGCCTACAAGGAGGCGCTGCGCTACTCCATCCTGCAGCAGAAGCTGCAAGAGGGCTTCGAGGCGGACGTTGAGCTTGATGACGCCGGGCTGCTAGAGAAAGCGCAGGAGTCAGCGGCAACGTATTCCGGGGCCAAGCGCTCAAGCCACATCCTCTTCAACTCTGAGGACAAGGAGACCGCGGAGAGCGTTCGCCAGCAGATCATGAGCGGTGAGCTGGATTTCGCGGAGGCAGCGAAGGAGTATTCGCAGGACACGGGGTCCGCTGAGAACGGCGGCGACGTTGGTTGGGACCGCCTGAATTCGTTCGTGACGGAATACACAGATGCGCTCTCCGGGCTGAACGAGGGCGAGGTTGTGAACGAGTTGGTGGAGAGCAAGTACGGCTGGCACATCATCATGTGCACGGACGTGTTCGAGGCGCCGGAGACCGTCACCAGCCTGGACGAGGTGCCAGATGAGTTCCTGGAGGAGATCCGTACCACCGCGAAGGAGACGGACTCGGAGGATGCCATGGAGGATTGGCTGCGTGACATGAAGCTATCCTCTGATGTGGTGATCAACCCGATGCCTGCGGACGTGCCGTACAACGTGGACATGAGCGGCGAGTACACGCAGGAAGAGATGGATGAGATCAACCAGAAGGCGGCCGATGAGCTGGCCGGTAAGGTTGCTGAGGAAGAAGAGGAGCTGGCCGCTGAGACGGAGGCTGCTGATGCGGCGGCTGCCGAGGGCGACGCTGGCGTGACGGCGGAGGCGGAGACGGCGCCTGCGCCGGAGACCACCGAGGTTGAGCCGGAGGCAACGGAAGCGCCTGCGGAGTAGGCGAAAGTTGCCCGAAAGCCTGATACAGTTCAAGGATGCAGAGGTGCGGCGCCAAGGCCGCACCATCTTATATATAGATGAGCTCTCTTTGGCGGAGGGCGAGTCAATGGCCATCTTGGGGCCGAACGGCTCCGGCAAGTCAACGTTCGTGAACCTGCTGACGCGCGAGGTGCTGCCCATCCACAGGGATGAGCCGCCCGTGCTCTTTCGCGGGCGCGCGAACACGGAGCTGCAAGAGGTCAAGCGGCAGGTTGGGTTCGTGTCCGCGTCCATGCAGGGGCAGATCTCAGTGCATCTGCCAGCGGTGCAGATAGTGGAGGGCGGCCTCTTCGGGTCTTTGGGGCGGCCGATGCGCCGTGAGGTGACGGACGCGCAGCACGAGCAGGCTCTGCGCGCGATGGATCAGCTAGGCATCGGTGACCTGGCTGAGCGCGACGTGATGACGCTCTCAACCGGGCAAGCGCGCCGCGTGCTGGTGGCTCGTGCGCTGGTGCATGACCCAAGCGTGCTGGTGTTCGACGAGCCGTGCACCGGGCTTGACCCCGAGGGGATGTATCACGTTCGGCAGGCCATGAGCAAGGTGGCCTGCGACGGGCGGTCTGTGGTGCTGGTGACGCACTACCCGGAGGACATCGTGTCTGAGATCAGCCGCGTGCTGTTCCTGAAGGACGGCAGCGTGGTGCTGGACGGCCCTCGCTCTGACGTGCTCACCCCCGCGAACTTGTCCCAGCTCTTCGGAGTGCCGATAACGCTGCAACCCTGACCTGTTTGCTGCTCCAAAAGTGCTTACGGCCCGCAATCTGCGGGCCGCTTCATTCATAACGGCCGCTACATGGTTGTTCATTTCACTCACAACCATGTAGCGGCCTTGGGGCGCTCACGCGCCCTGTTCTGAGTGAGACCATTCCAGCACATCCAGTGGGCGCTTGCATTGCAAACACAGCACCTCCCCCATGTGTGGGCGCCTGCATTGCCCCCCCCTGTGGTAGGCGGCTGCATTGCAGCCGCAGTCACCCCCCCCAAGAGTGGGCGGCTGCATCGCAGCCGCAGCATTGCGCCATTGTGGGCGCTTCCATTGGAAGCGCAGCATTGCGATGAGCAATGCGTAACTTGCCCGACAGGGCAAGAGCACCCGGATATGTGATGTGAGCAAGGATAGGCAGCCTGGCGCAGAGGGTCTATCTGGAAAGGCGAGGGCTGAAGCCCGCATCGCTCGGTAAGCGGGTCTGCGCCAGGCTAGGTTGCCTGACCAGTAGCTGGTATCCAGGTGTTCGCAGGCTACCGCCTGCGTTACGTTGCACTGGCGTGCAACTGCGCTTGCAATGCAAGCGCCCACAAGCGGGGAGGACAATTGAGCTTGCAATGCAAGCGCCCACAAGGAGGGAGGACAACTGCGCTTGCAATGGGATTGCTCGCATGAGGGGAGTGCCTACAGGTTAGGGTCCAATGCTTCGGCTGCAATGCAGCCGTCTACCGCAAATGGTATTGGTTGAGCGTGACATTAGATGTGTTCTAATGTCACGCTCAAGGTGGCCGGAAGGCCACAATAAAAGGAGCGGGTGCTTGCACCCGCGACACCGGACCGAGCGCAGCGAGGCCGAAGGATGCGGTTGCAACCCTATATATGACCCAGGAGGTCAATGACATTAAGCACGGGGAAATGTCATTGACCAAAATGGTCATAATTAGGGTGAAGCTATTGCGGTGCCCATCGATAGATGGGCACCGCGGGTCATGGGGCGCACCGCGATGCGGTGCCCGCATGACCCGCTATCAACCCCAGCAACAACCGCCCGGCGCAGCATGCGAAGGCTGGTGCCCAAGCGTTTCCGAAGGCCAAGACGAATATGATAAAAGCGAAGCATCACATTCGTCTGTCAGCCTGAGGCCTAGCGCGGGCACCGGCCATCGCATGCCGCGCAAGACTGACCGCATGCTGCGTTGGGATGGGTGTTGCGCTACCATGGTCGCATTCACGAGCCTGCAACGGAAAGGCAGCCCAATGGTCAGACGCATCTACGTTGAGAAGAAGCCCGGGTTCAACACGCACGCCAAGCAGCTGCTGGCAGAGCTCAAGGACACGCTTGGCGTGGCAGCGCTTGAATCCGTCAGCGTGATCAACCGCTACGACGTGGACGGCCTGGATGACTCGCTCTTCCAACAAGCCGCGGCCACTGTCTTCTCGGAGCCGCAATCAGATGACGTCACCTACACGCTTGATGACGCGCTGGCCCTTCACGCGCCGGAGCCCCACTGCGAAGGGGACTTCTGCACGTTCCCGGCGCCCAGAACGGCGTTCGCGGTGGAGTTCCTCCCCGGCCAGTTCGACCAGCGCGCGGACAGCGCCGCGGAGTGCATCCAGCTCATCTCCCAAGGTGAGTGCCCCGAGGTCCGCTCCGCCACGCTCTACGCGCTTGACGGACATCTCACCCCGGAGGATATCCAAGCCATCAAGCGCTACCTGATCAACCCGGTTGAATCGCGCGAGGCCTCCCTTGAGGAAGCGCCCAGCCTGACGCAGGAGTTCGCGCGCCCGGCTGACGTTGAGGTGTTGGACACGTTCGCAAGCTTGGACGACGCGGGCCTTCAAGCATTCATAGATGAGCGCGGGCTAGCCATGGATCTGGGGGACATCAAGTTCCTGCAGTCGTACTTCAAGGAGGAGGGGCGGCCGCCCACCATCACAGAGGTCAAGATGGTGGACACATACTGGTCCGATCACTGCCGCCACACAACGTTCGGCACGGAGCTCACAGACGTGCAGATCGAAGACGAAGCCGTGCGCGGCGCGTTCGAAACCTACCTTGAGCTCCGCCGCCAGCTGGGGCGTGAGAACAAGCCGGTCACGCTCATGGACATGGGCACCATCGGCGCGAAGGCGCTCAAGGAAACGGGTGAGCTCACCGGCCTTGATGAGTCGGAGGAGATCAACGCCTGCACCGTCCGCGTCAAGGTTGACGTGCGCGGCGAGGAACAGGACTGGCTCTACCTCTTCAAGAACGAGACGCACAACCACCCCACGGAGATAGAGCCGTTCGGCGGCGCGGCAACGTGCCTCGGCGGCGCCATCCGTGACCCGCTCTCCGGGCGCGCGTACGTCTACCAGGCCATGCGCGTCACGGGCGCGGCGGACCCCACAGTGCCGGTTGCGGACACCATCCCCGGCAAGCTGCCGCAGCGCAAGCTGGTGACAACGGCGGCGAACGGGTACTCCTCGTACGGCAATCAGATAGGCCTGGCAACCGGCCAGGTGAACGAGCTCTATCACCCCGGCTACGCGGCCAAGCGCATGGAGATCGGCGCCGTTGTGGGCGCCACCCCGGCAACGGATGTCCGCCGTGAGGAGCCGCAGGCCGGGGACGTGATCGTGCTCCTTGGCGGCCGCACCGGGCGCGACGGCATCGGCGGCGCCACGGGTTCTTCCAAGGCGCACAGCGCAACATCCATAGAGACGTGCGGCGCGGAGGTGCAGAAGGGCAACCCGCCCGTTGAGCGCAAGATCCAGCGCCTGTTCCGCAACTCCGAGGCGTGCCGCATGATCAAGCGCTGCAATGACTTCGGCGCGGGCGGCGTGTCCGTGGCCATCGGTGAGCTGGCGGACGGCCTGGACATCTACCTTGACCGCATCCCCAAGAAGTACGAGGGCCTTGACGGCACTGAGCTTGCCATCTCTGAGAGCCAGGAGCGCATGGCGGTGGCGCTGGCGGCGGACGACGTGGATGACTTCATTGCGCTGGCGCACGCGGAGAACCTGGAGGCCACGCCGGTTGCGGTGGTGTCCGCGGAGCCGCGCGTGCGCATGCACTGGCGTGACAACGTGATCGTGGACGTGAGCCGTGAGTTCCTGGCCTCGAACGGCGCCCCCAAGCAGGCAAGCGTGAAGATAGGTGAGCTGCCTGACATAGATCTGATCGGCATTGACTTCTCCGAGGACATGACGCTCACGCAGCACCTGCTGGACATGGTCACTGACCTGAATGTGGCCTCCAACAAGGGCCTGGTGGAGCGCTTTGACTCCACCATCGGCGCCGGCACCGTGCTGATGCCGTTCGGCGGCGCACGGCAGCTGACCCCCGCGCAAGCCATGGTGAGCAAGCTCCCGGTCCTGGGCGGCCAGACCACCACGGTCTCCGGCATGTCCTGGGGCTTCGATCCGTACCTGACCGAGCAGAACCCGTTCGCGGGCTCATATATAGCAGTGGTGGAGTCCATCGCCAAGCTTGTGGCCACGGGTTTCGAGCGCCGCAGCATGTACCTCACGTTCCAGGAGTACTTCCCCAAGCTTGCGAACAGCCCTGAGCGCTGGGGCCTCCCAACGGCCGCCGTGCTGGGCGCGCTGATGGCGCAGCTGGCCATGGGTGTGGGCGCCATCGGAGGCAAGGATTCCATGTCAGGGACGTTCGAGGACCTGGACGTGCCGCCAACGCTGGTCTCGTTCGCAACGGCCGTGGGCAACATCAGCCGCGTCACCTCGCCGGAGTTCAAGCGCGCGGGCGCGAACGTGGTCTGGATCTGCCCCCTGAGCGAATCCCCGGTGGACATCACGGCCACCATGGACGTGGTGGAGCACCTGATAGGGGAGGGCCTGGTCAGCGCGTGCGCCACGCCCACGTTCGCCGGTCTTGGTGAGACGCTCTTCAAGATGTGCGTGGGCAATGGGCTTGGGATCGCGCTTGAGGATTCCGTCAACATGACCGAGCTCACGCTGCTGAATCACGCAACGTTCGTGGTGGAGCTTGCGAACGGCATGACCGCGGCTGAGCTGGCGGCGCAACTGCGCGCTGGCGCGTTCACCGGCGGGGATGCGGACACGCCGGAGGATTTCGTGCTTGACGCTGAGGGCAACGGCTGCGAGGTCCTGGATCTGGGCACCACCACGGATGAGTACGTGATGGCGTTCGGGGATGAGATGGTGGACCTGGCGGAGATCCAGGAGGCGTGGGAGTCCGCTATACAGGGCGTGTTCCCGTACCGCACCGCCTGTCATTCTGAGCGAAGCGAAGAATCTCGTTCTTCTGATGCGGCATCGCTTGAGGTTGATGCCCTCTCCTTCGAAGGCGGCGCACCGGTTGCGTATTCCGGGCCGGCCATCGCGCGTCCGCGCGTGATCATCCCAGTCTTCCCTGGCACGAACTGCGAATACGACACGCAAGCCGCGTTCGAGGCCGCGGGAGCTGACGTCACCGTGCAGGTGATCCGCAACCTGACGCCCGATGACATCCGCCAGTCCACGGATGAGCTGGTGCAGAACATCCGCCAAAGCCAGATAGTGATGCTGCCCGGAGGGTTCTCCGGCGGCGATGAGCCGGACGGGTCTGCCAAGCTGATCTGCGCTGTGTTCAGGTCCCCTGCCGTGACTGAGGCCGTGCGCGATCTCCTTCAAGCGCGCGACGGGCTGATGCTCGGCATCTGCAACGGCTTCCAAGCGCTGGTGAAGCTGGGGCTGGTGCCCTTTGGCGACATCATGGAAGCAACGGATGAGCTGGCAACTCTCACGTTCAATGATATAGGCCGCCACCAGAGCAGCCTCGTTCGCACGCGCGTGGCATCAACGCTGAGCCCGTGGCTTGCGGGCTGCCAGGTGGGAGACGTGCATACGGTTGCCATCAGCCACGGCGAGGGCAAGTTCGTCTGCCCGCCGGAGCTGCTGGATCAGATGGTTGCGCAGGGCCAGGTTGCCACGCAGTACGTGGATGCGAACGGCGCCCCCTCCATGGATCTGTCTGTGAATCCGAACGGCTCCATGCTGGCCATAGAGGGGATCACCTCTCCTGATGGCCGCGTGTTCGGCAAGATGGGGCACAGCGAACGCGCCGGAGCGGGACTCTACAAGAACGTCCCCGGCCAAGACCAGCTCTCCATCTTCACCTCCGGCGTCCGCTACTTCCTGTAGGCTGCATTCCCCAATCCGGTGTCGCGGGCACGCTGTGCCCGCTCTTTTTATTACGGCCTTTAACTTTGCTTGTGCAAGCACAAGCAAAGTAGCGGCCTTGGGGCGCTTACGCGCCCTGTTCCGGGTGAAACCATTGCTACCCTCCTGTGGGCGGCTGCACCCCCCCAATTGTGGGCGGCTGCATTGCTCCCCCCCCCATAAGTGGGCGCTTGCATTGCAAGCGCAGTTGCACGCTAGTGCAACGTAATGCAGGCGATAGCCTGCGAACACCCGGATGCCAGCCTCAGCTCAGACAGCCTAGCCTGGCGCAGGCCAACTCCACGCTAGGGATCCCATGTGCCACCCCTGAGGGTCAGGTCCTCACCTTTCCAGATAGCCCATCTGCGTCAGGCCACCTTTCCTCACCCACATCACCCATCCAGCTGCCCTTGCCCTATCGGGCAAGTTACGCTGTGCTAGCGCACAGCTGCGCCGGCAATGCCGACGCCCACAAGAGAAGGGAGAGGGAAGGCATTTCGGTTTGCAACAGCGCAGGCGGCAGCCTGCGCCCCCCCACATCCCCTATACTGAACCCCAGCAGACAAGGAGGGTGCGCATGATAGATAGATACACGCTGCCGGAGATGGGTCACATCTGGGACTTCCAGAACAAATTCGACATCTGGCGTGAGATAGAGGTGCTTGCCTGCGAGGCTCAAGCACAGCTGGGACAGATCGGCATCACCGCAGACGAAGCCCAATGGATCCGCAGTCACGCGGCGGCGGACGCGGCGCGCATCTCTGAGATCGAGAAGACAACCAACCATGACGTGATCGCATTCACCACGAACATGGCTGAGAACATAGACGCGGACATCCCGGATGGCCAGGAGAAGCCAAGCCGCTGGGTGCATTTTGGCATGACCTCCTCTGACCTAGGGGACACCGCGCTCTCATACCAGATCACGCAAGCCATTGACATCATCATCGAAGACATCCGCCGCCTAGGCGAGACATGCAAGCGGCGCGCGTTCGAGCTCAAGGACACGCTTTGCGTCGGCCGCACGCACGGCATCCACGCGGAGCCGATGACATTCGGGATGAAGTTCGCAAGCTGGGCCTGGGCGCTCCACCGCTGCCTCATCCGCATGCAGCAAGCGCGCGAAGTTGCTGCAGTGGGCGCCATCTCGGGCGCAGTTGGGACGTACTCCAGCATCGACCCATTCGTTGAGCAGTACGTGTGCGAGAAGCTTGGCCTCACGCCGGACCCGCTGTCAACGCAGGTCCTGGCGCGCGACCGTCACGCGCAGGTGGCGTGCGCGCTTGCCACAACGGCTTCCACGCTGGAGAGCATCGCCATGCAAGTGCGCCTCCTGCAGCAATCTGACGTGATCGAGGCCGAAGAGCCGTTCACGAAGGGCCAGAAGGGCTCGTCGGCCATGCCGCACAAGCGCAACCCCATCACGGCCGAGCGCGTCTGCGGAATGGCGCGCATCGTGAAGGCGAACGCGCAGGTGGCGCTGGACGACGTGGCGCTCTGGTACGAGCGGGACATCAGCCACTCAAGCGCAGAGCGCATCGCGCTGGCGGACAGCTTCATCGCGCTTGACTATATGTTCTCCAAGATGCAATGGATGCTTGACGGGCTGCAAGTCTACCCGGACAAGATGGAGCACAATCTGTGGCGCACGCGCGGGCTGATCTTCTCCAGCAAGGTTCTGCTGGCGCTGGTTGAGGCCGGCATGACGCGCGAGGACGCATATATAGTTGTGCAGCGCAACGCCATGCAAGTGTGGGAGGACATCCAGAACGCGTCGAACGGGCCCTCGTTCAAGGAGCGCATCCTTGCTGATGAGAAGGTTCGTGACCTGATGTCGAACGGTGCCCTCACGCAAGGGACGGTGGACGCCATCTTCGACCCGCAGGCATTCCTCACCCGCGTCTCCATCGCCTTCGACCGCTTAGAGCCCCTGGCGTTCTAAGCCTGCCGCTCTTGCATCCTTGCTGCTCCAAAAATGTTGCACAGGCAAAGAGCATGCCTGTGCACTTTTATAACGGCCTTTAACATGGCTGCTCATTCCATTCGCACCCATGTAGCGGCCTTGGTGGTCTCCCGGCCACCTATCCAACCTAACCCCTACTTGTGGGCGCTTGCATCGCAGCAGCATTGACTCCCCCTACTTGTGGGCG
>CAJUPL010000041.1 GCA_910588435.1 uncultured Eggerthellaceae bacterium
TGTGCACTTTTATAACGGCCTTCAACATCCCGCATTCGCTTTCACGCTCATGCGGGATGTAGCGGCCTTAAAAGATTCCTGTGGGCGCTTCCATTGGAAGCGCAGCATTGCGCTAGCAATGCGTAACGCAGGCGATAGCCTGCGAACACCCGGAAGCCAGCCTCAGGTGAGGCAACCTAGCCTGGCGCAAGACACCGATCCGGGCATTTCGGGTCATCACCCTCATTTCGCTACCTTTTCGCCCTTTGGGCTTCCAGGTAGCTGCGTCTCCATTGCAGCCGCCCACAGGGAAAGAGGCCAGCAAGCGGGTCAAGCCAGCAAGACGACAATCTAATTATGACCTCTGAGGTCAATGACATTAAGCACGGGGATTTGTCATTGACCTTGTAGGTCATATATAGAGCTGTACAAGGATACTTATAATGTAGGCATGGTTCGCGGGAGGGTCCGGGGGTTCCGGAGGTCACATAGGAGGCAGCATGGAAATGAGCATCGAGCCCACGTCGCAGGGCAAGGTTCGAGACCTGTACGATCTGGGTGACAAGCTGCTGCTTGTAGCAACGGACAGGATCTCTGCGTTCGACTACATCCTTCCTGACGCCATCCCGAACAAGGGTCGCGTTCTCACGCAGCTCTCCGTCTTCTGGTTCGAGCTCCTTGACGGTGTTGTGGAAAACCACCTGATATCCACCAATGTGGAAGACCTCCCTGTGGAATTCCAAGCCCATGCAGATTGGCTTCGCGGGCGCTTCATGCTGGTTCGCAAGGCTGAGATGTTCCCTGTTGAGTGCATCGTTCGCGGGTATCTTGCTGGCAGCGGACTTGCGGAGTACAAGAAGGAGGGTACCGTTTGCGGGATCAAGCTTCCGGAAGGGCTGACGAACTCCTCCAAGCTGCCTGAACCGATCTTCACGCCTTCAACCAAGGCAGACATCGGCGGCCATGATGAGAACATCAGCTTTGCGAAATGCGCGGAGCTGATCGGCGAGGATGATGCGCAGGAGCTCTCCAGGTTGTCGAAGCAGATCTACACCACAGCTGCTGATTATGCTGCCAAGAGGGGGATAATCATTGCGGATACCAAGTTCGAGTTCGGGCGCATCGGTGGTGAGATCATCCTTGGGGATGAGGTGCTGACCCCGGATTCGTCCAGGTTCTGGCCTGCAGATGAGTATGAGCCTGGCAAGAGCCAGCCGTCGTTCGACAAGCAGTATGTCCGTGATTGGCTGTCCGCGAATTGGGACAAGCAGGGTGAGCCGCCGCATCTGCCGGAAGAGGTCATTCAGCGCACCGCCGAGAAGTATGAGCAGGCGTACACCATGATCACCGGCCGCAAATTGGAGGTCTAGCAGGAGCAGGCTTGGGGCAGAGACCTGGTGTGTCCGGATAGGTGGTCTGCGTCAGGCTAGGTGGCCTGGCCTGATGCTTGCTTCCGGGTGTTCGCAGGCTATCGCCTGCGTTACGCATTGCTCGTCGCAATGCTGCGGCTGCAATGCAGCCGCCTACCGCAAGGGGGGAGTGCAGCCGCCCACAGGCGGGAGGGGGCAATGCTGCGGCTGCAATGCAGCCGCCTACCGCAGGGGAGTGCAGCCGCCCACAGGTGAGGGGAGGCAATGCTGCTGCCCACAGGTAGAGGGGCAATGCAAGTGCCCACAGGAGATGTTCTCGCCCGAATAAGGGGCGCGGGAGCGCCCCAAGGCCGCTACATGGGTGCGAATGGAATGAGCAGCCATGTTAAAGGCCGCAATAGAAAGAGCGGGTGCAACGCACCCGCGACACCGGATCGGGGCAGCAAGGTGCGGCCCGCGGGGGATGCGGGCCGCTTTAAGATCACTGAACGAAATCGAACGTGACGGTGTCTCCGGATTTGAGCACGGTGACTGCTGGGGAGGACGTTTCAACCTGTCCGTTCACGGACATCTCCCAGTGCGAGCCATCGCCTGCATCCCCACGGCCAAGGCCACCGATGGACTCTATCTCAACGGAATCCCCTTCGCCGCTTGTGGTCACTTCGCGGTCAGTTGCCTGCAGGGCATCAAGCGCGGTGCCGCCCTCAGGGATGGCAACGCTCACGTTCTCCGCGGAGAACTGCATTGGAGAGTCAGCCGCGTACTCACTGCCAACGGATGACTTCAGGTCAACATTCACGCTCATCTGCCCAGCCTCAGTGGCAGCAGAGGACGAAGAGCTCTCAACCGGAGCCACGTTCGCGCCAGATGACGAAGCGTTCCCGCCCCCAGCGTCAGATGCCGAAGAACAGCCAACGGCGCACAGGCACATGGCGGCGGACACGGCAACGGCCGCGCCCGCTTTCGCAAAAGAATTCAACTTCACAAGATCACACCTTTCTAAGAGCAACAGCTACATCCACGGTTGCACGATGGTTATGGGCATGGCCGCCGCCAGGATCAGCAGGCGAAGCGCAAATCCTCCGATCAGCAGGCACGCGTCGGACACGCCAGACACCAGGTGCCCGCGTCCAGATTCCTCAACCTCAGCCCGCGTGAACCAGAGCTCCTTGCACTCCAGCACGGTGGGCAGCACAAGGCCGATCAGGATGAATGCCAGCCAGAACGCAACGGCGCAGTCACCCGCGATGAGGTTCATCACGGATGCCAACCCAGCGTCCTCAGCGTTGCTGGCCACGATGAAGCAGAGCGCCGCCACCAGCACCAGCTCAGCAACCGGAAGGAAGAAGTGGAACTTCTTGAAGCCAACCGCCGCGTTGAACTCCTTCGGCGCGCCGATGATCCCAGCTAGCAGCATGGCTGCCATGCCGGTTGAGAACGCCGACACCAGGAACAACACAGGCAGCAGCGGGTTGTTCCAGAGCGGGAACGTCTTCGCCACGCCCAGCAAGCAGCCGGTGTACACGCACACGCAGATGCCAAGCACAGCACCCGCAACATCAAGCCAAACGGGCACCTTGAGGCCGCGGCCCAAGAGATCCATCACGGCAACGATCAGCGCGATGATCACGAACAGCGCCAGGAACACAACGCCCCAGGTCATCACCGAACCGAAGTTCGTGAGCAGAAGCGCAAAGCGCAGCGGGTTGTGGAAGCCAGCGGTTGCGTCCGCCATCAGCAGGCACAAGCCAACGATCACGCAGATGGGAGCGATCACGCGCCCGTAGCGGATCAAGTGCACGAGCTGCGGGTGCTTCAGACGCAGATACGTTGCGGACGCGAACGCGCCTCCGCCCAAGCCCGCAAGGAACAGGTAAGCACCGATGATGGTGCCCCAGATGGGTTCGAATACCATGCTCATCACCTCACGTAATAGATCTTGGACTTGGTAAGGTCACCGGCGATGGGCTGGGCATTCGTCCGCGCTATCTCACGCACCAGTTCGCTATCAGGGTCATCCAGATCCCCGAAGATCCGGCACCCGGTCAGACACGCCTCAACGCACGTGCACATCTTCGTGCCGGACTCCTCCGCAGACACCGTGCAGAAGCGGCACTTGTCAACTGTTCCAGTTTCAGGATTGCGAACGCGCACCTGGTACGGGCACGCCGCCATGCAATACAAACACCCGATGCAGCGCCCCTCATCAACTTCCACGATGCCGTCCGCGCCCATGTGCGCAGCCCCCGTGGGGCACACCTGCGCGCATGGCGCATCCTCGCAATGCATGCACTGCAGCGGCACGTTCTCAACCCCCACATTGGGGTAGCTGCCAACCTCACGCTGCTCATAGCGAATGAAATCCTGCTCAGGCAGCAAGCCGTTCTGCCGCTGGCACGCTGTCCGGCAAGTGAAGCACCCGATGCAACGGGTGGCATCGATCAGCATTCCGTATCTGGCCATCATGCACCTCCGTTCTCTGCCTTGACGCTCACGCAGGCCTCTTGGGTGCACAGCGCGCCGTAGCCGCCGATCAGCGTGGCATCCGCGAACATGAGCGGGTTCACACCAACGCCCTTCGCCACCTTCTGACGCTCAGCCTGATGCCCGAATGACATGGGCAGATACATGGCAGTGGGCACGATGCGATCCGTCAGATACGCGCGCGCCTGACAGGAGAACACGCCGTTGGAAAGCGTGATCATCTGCCCGTCAGAGATGCCGAACGCGTCCGCCACGCTCTTGTTCACCCACACGCTGCCAAGCTCATACATCTCAGCGATATCCATCAGCTCAGCCGTGTTGTACCCGAACGCCCCGGGCACCGTTGGCTGCCCGGAGATCAAGTGGAACGTTGGATCCCCTTTGCCAGCAAGCGCAACAACCATGCGGTCCTCTTGCCCTAGGTTCATGTCATCTGACACCACGGCCGCAATGTTGGACTCAGTCAGCGGCGGCACCCACATGGGGTACACGCCCGGCCCGTCCGTGCCGCGAACCGCAGGCCAGCACTGGATCTTGCCCGATGCCGTGGGCCACGTTCCCGTCTGCCACGATGCGGCGCGCGCAACTGCTCCGGGCGCGGGCTCAGCAACGCCAACCTGCGAAAGGCCCTCACTGGAAAGTCCGCAGGCTGCAAGGCGCGCATCCGTTATGGCAGCCGCCTTGGCGGAGATGTTCGCCTCATGACCTGATGCCTCAGACAGTGCGTCGAAGATCTCAGCCAGCGGCTTTGAGTTCACGCCGTCCTCATGCTCAAGCACAGCGTCTGCCGCGTTGAACGCCGCAAGCGCGCCCTGCGTGGGCTGCGCCAACGTCCCGCACTCAAGGTACGAATCAAGCGGCAGCACGTAATCTGCAAGCTCAGCCGTTTCCGTCATCTCAGAGCTGATGCAAACGAAGAGCCCCATCTTCTCAAGCGCCGTTTGCACGCCGCTCACGGCCGCATAGTCATACGCCACATTGGCATCCACGCAGATAAGCGCCTCAACAGAGCCGTTGGTTGCGGGCGACAGCGCAAGCGCAGCACCCGCGTCCGTTGCCGCGCGCTCAGGGTTGAACGCCGCGATCAGCGCCGCCTTCGTGCCCTGCGCGCCGTCCTCATCAGCGGGCATGGCCGCGCCCGGCGTGCTGGCGAACAGCTCATCGAACCCATACGGCAGAAGCGCGCCGCCTGCTTGCCCGTACGCACCCAGAAGCGCGTTCAGCATGCAGATCACCTGCGCGGTCTCCGGCGCATTCACATACGCCAGGCTGCCAACGGAGCCGTTGCCATACTGGATGGCCACGTGCGGCGCCGCCCCAGCCAGAAGCGATGCCAGCTCTTCTATCCGGTAGCTTTGGATGCCGGAAACACCCTCCGCCCACGCGGGCGTGTATTCCTGGATGGCACCCGCCCAGTCATCAAAACCAGCCACATTGGCGGAAACGAACGCCTTGTCATACTGCCCGTTGGCAACCAGATACTGGCAGACTGCCAGGAGCACGGCCAGCTCAGTGCCAGGGTTTGCGGGATACCAATCGTCTGCGAACTGAGCCAACGTGCCTTTGCGCGGGTCAAGCGCGATCACCTTCGCGCCGGCACCCTTCGCTTGGCCCAGCGCGGACACCACTGACGGCGTTGTGACGTCCGTCATGGACGAGTCAACCAAGAGCACCAGGCCCGCATTGGCAACGTCCGGGTAATAGCCGTGGTGCCCGATCACCTTCGCGATGGCTTCAGGCTTGATCACGTCATACGTGACATCATCTATATATATGTTGCCGGAGCCCAGCCCGTTCATGAACAGCGTTGACAGCATCCGCGCGTCACGCCGCGCGCCGTCGTAGATCAGCGTGATGGCGTCCCCGCCGTCATACTGCGAAAGGAGCTCCAGCTGCTGCCCTATGTTAGTGATGGCCTCGTCCCAAGAAATGGTCTGGAACGTGCCGTCCGCCTTCTTGCGAAGGGGATTCTTCACGCGGGCAGCCGAACGCGCGCTTTGCGTGAACCCGTAGCCACGCGCGCAGAGGTTGCCCGCCGCGTGCGGGTCAGCCGCGTTGCCCAGCGTCTTCTCAAGCGTGGCGTCAACCGTGTACGCCGCAAACGCGCACGCATTCGGGCACGCCTGGCAAACCGTCTGCGTGACCTCCCATTCAGGGCGCGCGTCAACGCCGATGTGCCCACCTTTCGCGAATGCGGGCTCAACGTCTGAGGCTGCAAGCGCCCCAGCCACTGTGAGCGCACCGGCCGCGGCCGCGCCTTGCACGAAGCGCCTGCGCGTGATGGCGGGCGCACCTGATGCGGCTTGTGTGGGGGTGCCGTTCGCAACCTGTTGCGTCAGAGGCATATCTTTCATACAGATCACCTCCCGCGCTTAAGCGTCAACCAGCGTTATGGTGCGGACTACTCCCGCGTCAAGCGCCGCCTGCGCGATGTTCTTCCAGTCAACGAACGTGATGGCGCCGTTCGGGCATTGCGCGGCGCAGCGCCCGCACGAGACGCACTTGGTGGAGACGTCCGTTTCAGAGTCAATGCGTGGCATGTTCCAGGGGCAAGCCTGCGCGCACATTCCGCAGCCGATGCACACCTGGTCATCCACCACGCGCGCGCCCGTCTTCGGGTCCGCGTAGATGGCGTGCACCGGGCAATAGTTGGCGCACCACGGATCTTCGCACTGCTTGCAGTGCTCAACAGTGAACTGGCAATCCTCGAAGATGCCGTCACCGGTGTCAACGCCGGCGCCGAAGTTGTAGTTATCCCACACGCGCACGCGCGCTATGTGCTGGCAAACGCGTCCGTCATTCTTGAGCGTGCAGCTCATCTCACAGCGCTGACAGCCAGAGCACTTGGCGCGGTCCGTGACGATCATCTTGAGCGGCGTTGTGCGGATGTCTATCCTGCCAGACGCAATGGAGCGCTCCGTCACGCCCCACGACGCCAGCACGCCGCCAACCACCAGTCCGCCCACGCCGCAGCCGCACATGGCTAGCACGTCACGGCGCGTGAACATATGCTTCTTGGGTTTGCTCTTCCCGCTTGCATCTGCGGCACCTTCGCCAGCTTGGGCCGCGTTCGAGCTGGCCGCGTTCGCGAACTTGCCCGACACGCTGGCGTTCTCAGCGTTGGCCGCGTCAATGGACTCATCTATGGTCTCAGCTGCT
This sequence comes from uncultured Eggerthellaceae bacterium, assembly GCA_910588435.1. Classification (GTDB taxonomy): domain Bacteria; phylum Actinomycetota; class Coriobacteriia; order Coriobacteriales; family Eggerthellaceae; genus MGBC163016. The sequence goes on from CAJUPL010000041.1 coordinate 6,993, forward strand.
GCGGGAGGCAGATTCTCAGACGCATCCTTTATAAAGGGGATGCCGCCCTTCTTCTCCTCAGACATGATTCCCTCCTCGTTCACCTCTAGGCCGCGAACAAGGAGCGCCATTGCATTCTGTGCTGCACATGCACCAAACGAGTTGGATTCTAGCACTCGGGTACCGACGCGTAACCCGCACAGAACCGATCAGATGTTCTTGTTTACGTCACGTTAACAAACCGCCGAACGCTCATTTTTTCTCCACGAAAGGAGCATAATCGGACGGGTAGAGACCAAGGCAAAGAGCTCCAGATCGCATTTTGTGCTGCACACGTGAAGAGATGAGGTTTGGAGAACCAAGATGTCTGAGAAGAAGTCCTACGGTTGGACCGGGAAGATCCTGCGCATCAACTTGTCTGATGGCAGCATCTCCATGTTCCCAACAGAACCTTATAAAGGCTACATCGGTGGCATGGGGCTGGCGAACAAGATCATGTTCGATGAAGTCCCTGCGGGCACAGACCCCTTGTCTGAGGAGAACAAGGTGGTCATCGCCGTTGGGCCGCTGACTGCATCCGGAACGCCTCTGGCTGGGCGCACCACCATTGCGTCTCTGTCCACGTACACGAAGGACAAGCAGATCGTTGATGCGCACTGCGGCGGCATGCTTGGTGCGCGCATCAAGCAGGCTGGCTATGACGCCATCGTGATCGAAGGCAAGGCTGAGAAGCCGGTTTACGTCATGGTTGATGACGATGACGTGAAGATCAAATCCGCTGATGGGATCTGGGGGCTGGGCACGCGCGCCGCAACTGAGATCCTGAACCGTCGCGAAGGGCTTGACTGCGTGGTGGCAACCATCGGCCCCGCCGGTGAGAACCTGGTGCCGTATGCGTGCATCATCAATTCGCGCAATCACTCTGCCGGCGCAGGCACGGGCACCGTTCTTGGCTCCAAGAACATGAAGGCGCTGGTGGTCCGCGGAACAGGCACGGTGAACGTGGCTGACCCGCAGGCTGTGGCTGACCTGTCTGACTACATGCTGCGTGAGATCATCGGCTCCAACAACAACCACGTTGTGCCCTCAACCCAGCAGCAATGGGCTGAGTACTACGACAAAGGCTCCCGCTGGACAGCGCGCAACGGCCTGTACTGGGCGCTTGCCGAAGGCGGCCCAATTGACACCGGTGAGCCAAAGCCCGGCAACATCAACACCGTTGGCTACCGTTGCATGAAGTCCACCAAGGACGACGGCCCGGCCGCTGAGAAGTACACCATCAAGATGGACGGCTGCCACAGCTGCCCCATCCACTGCTTCTCTGATATGTATGTGCAGCCCTCTGAGGACAACGGCGGGTACGCAACCACCGGCAACACCTGCGTGCCGAACTTCCCGTTCAAGTACATGATCAAGATCTTGGGCACTGATATAAAGGATGACACCGAAGATTCCCTGATCTGGAATCAGGTCATCGGCTCCACCGTGGATGACCTGGGACTTTGGTGCAACTACGCGCAGCTCTACCGTGACATCGCGCATTGCGTGAGCGCCGGTGTGTTCGAACGAGTGCTGAGCCCGGAGGAGTTCGCGGAGTTCGACTGGAACAAGTTCTACACCAATGACCCATCCATCATGCCGCCGCTTCTGAAGAAGATCGCGCAGAATGACTCTGAGATCGCGTACGTGGCACACGGCACTTACGTCTGGACGGAGCGTTGGAATGACATGCAGTGGAATGACACCGTGGCCTCTTGCATGATCAACCCGCGCGGCTGGCCGGTGCACCATTCTCAGGAGTGCTTCGGGCAGGTAGGCATGCTGTACAACAGCCTGTTCAACCGTGACGACATGATCCACTCCGCCGTCAACTTCCAGGGCTGCGGGCTTCCGTTCGAACTGAAGCAGCAGATCGCGGAAGAGGTCTGGGGCGGCGCGGACGCCGTTGACATGGACAATGACTACACGCCCATGAATGAGCACAAAGCCAACTTCTGCTGGTGGTCCGTGGTGACAGACGTGCTGCATGACTCGCTCACGCTCTGCAACTGGGTGTGGCCCATGACGGTCTCCCCAACCAAGGCGCGTGACTACCGCGGTGACCTTGACCTTGAGAGCAAGTTCTTCAAGGCTGTGACCGGGGAAGACGTCACAACGGAGGACCTCTACAAGGCCGGCGCCAAGATCATGACATTGCAGCGTGCGAACACGGCGCGCTCGCTAACGGACGCAGCGGGGAACATGGGCAGCAATGACTTCCGCGGCCTGCATGACATCTACACTGAGTGGCCGTTCTCGAAGGACCCTGACAAGCAGGTGTTCACTGAGGGCACTGACAAGATGGACAAGCAGGACATCCAAGACGGGCTCACCATGCTGTACCGTTGCTTCGGCTGGGATGAGCAGCTGGGATGCCCCACGGCTGAGTGCCTGGATGAGTACGACATGCCAGACGTGAAGGAAGAGCTGCAGGCTTTGGGCTTGCTGCCGTAACCTGCTGCAAGAAATGAATAGGCTCCGCTTTGCGGAGCCTACAAGGGCGCGCCTTCAGCACCAAAGGAACTTCGAATATGACGGAACGCAACATATATATAGAGCCAGAGGAGCGAGTCCTCCTCCGCACGGCTGACGTCTATCAAACGGAATCAGTTGATGACGTTGCCTCTTACTCTGACCGCCTGCTGGAGATAGTGGCGGACTTCAGGAACTCCGGCCGCCCTGAGGGCTTCAACGCCCAGAGCATGGTGGGCAAGTCCAAGCGGGGCGAAGTTGCCTGCCGCCTGTTCGCAAGGATAGATCCTGAAACAGGCATCATCGAAGCTGCTGGCTTCAAGACGCGCGGCTGCCTGGCCATGACCGGGTGCGCAAGCGCGGCTTGCATCCTGATCGAAGGCAAACCAATTGAGGATGCTCTGGCCGTCACGATCGACGACGTTCGCGAATACGTTGACGGCGTACCGTCTGGCAAGGTGAACACGCTGCACTTCGCGGTGTGCGCCATTCGCGCGTTGGTGGGAGACTTCCTCCTGCGTGACGGCCTGCCGTATTCTGAGGTGGAGGCGGCCACCGGTTGTGATGAGGGCTCCATCTCATGCATCATGGCGGAGCATTGCTCGCACAGGCAGTCCATGATGGAGGCGCGGATGGACGCCTTAGAGGCTGAGCGTGCAGCACAGCGTGAGACAGCGCTTGCCCTGGCGCTTGACCTTGTTCGCGAACGGACCCAAGCACGCCAGTTGACCTGTCCTGCTGATTGGGCGCACCTGGTGCCTGATTGCATGCTGGCGTCTGAATTCCAAGACGCGCTGCTTGAGGTGGTGGATGGTGCCTCTGAGGCTGCGGCAGATGGCGCGGCTGGTGAGGGTGGAGCTGTTCGCAAGCGGTCCAAGTTCGCGAACCGTGGCGTTGGGATCCCAGCCTTCGGGGCGAAGCGGACTGAGCAGCCTGCGGCTGCAGCGGAGGGCGCGCCTGAAGTGGCAGCTGAGGATGCGTCCGCGCCGGAAGGTGCGTCTGTGCTGGATGACATCCCGCATGTGTATGATTATTCGCGCTCTGCCGCTGATGAGGATGATGATGCGGAGTTGATACCGCCCGAGGGCTATGAGCTGGTGCAGGTTGATGGCGAGTGGGGGTTGGTCAAGACTGACAAGCCTGCCGTGCCCAAGGTTCGCACGCCAGATGCTTGTGGCATTCGCAAGCTTGGCAGCACGGACGGCGTTCGCCTGTATGATGGGCGGCAGATGACGGACGCATACGCGCGCTGGGCGTACGTGGCGGAGGCTGATGATCCGGTGCATACGTTCGCGTTCTGCGTGCGCGAGGATTCGCGAGTGTATCCGCGGCCGCTAGCGGAGGAGAGCTTGGCGAACGAGCCGTTCTGCATGAGTCCTGATGAGGTGCGCCGCGCGTGGGCGGCTGCTCAGGCGCAGGCGGAGTATGCGGACATCCAGTCGGTCTCAGCCAGCAATGGTGATGTGTACTACTACTCCACGAAGCACCTGACGCCTGATCACGCAACATCTCTAGCCGAATGGTCCTCCGTAGGCCGGTTCTACAACGTGTAACCGCCCTGCACCCTTGCTGCTTTGACCCGGGTGCTGCCCCAAAATTGCTGCACAGGCAAAGAGAGTGCCTGTGCATTTTTATTTCGGCCTTGGTGGCCTCCGGTCACCTTTGCAACCCAAACCACTCGCGGTAGGCGGCTGCAATGCAGCCGCAGGTATGCCTCCTCAAGAGTGGGCGGCTGGATTGCGAACGCAGCTGCCTGCAAGTCCGGGCCCCCTCCTTGTCCCTCCTTATATGTGGGCGTTCGCATTGCGAACGCAGCTGTGCGCTAGCACAGCGTAACTTGCCCGAAAGGGCAAGAGCAGCCGGAATGGATGATGTGGGTGGGGAAAAGGTGGCCTCGCGCAGATGGGCTATCTGGGAAGGTGGGACAGCGACCCTTAAGGGGTTGCTTGTGGGATCCCTGGCTTGGAGGTGGTCTGCGCCAGGCTGGGTTGCCTTACCTGATGCCGGCTTCCGGGTGTTCGCAGGCTATCGCCTGCGTTACGCATTGCTTGTCGCAATGCTGCGCTTGCAATGCAAGCGCCCACAAATGGGGGGGAGCGCTAACGGGTGGAGATGCCTACAAAGCTTTTAAGGCCGCTACATCGGTGCGAATGGAATGAGCAGCCATGTTAAAGGCCTTAGTAAAAGTGCACAGGCATGCTCTTTGCCTGTGCAGCATTTTCGGGGCAGCAAGGCCGCAAGTGTTGCAGGTTGGGCAAAGCAGCAAGAGGGACCAGAAGAGCGCTCTCCTTCTTTGTGGTCTACCCCCTTGTAGGCGGCTGCAATGGAGACGCTCGCTATGCCCCCACCAAGAGTGGGCAGCTACATCCCCTAACCTGCAGCCTCCCACCTGTGGGCAGCTACATCCCCTAACCTGCAGCCTCCCACCTGTGGGCGGCTGCATCGCAGCCGCAGCTGTGCGGGAATCCGAGCTGAGCGAAGCGATGCGAGGATGAGAGCGCAGCGTAACTTGCCCGAAAGGGCAAGGGCAGCCGGGGTGGAGATGTGAGTGAGGATGGGTGGCCTCGCGCAGATGGGCTATCTGGGAAGGCGAGGAAGCTACCCTTGAGGGGTGGCATATGGGATCCCTAGCTTGGAGGTGTCTTGCGCCAGGCTAGGTTTCCTCACCTGAGGCTTGCTTCCGGGTGTTCGCAGGCTATCGCCTGCGTTACGCATTGCTAGCGCAATGCTGCGGCTGCAATGCAGCCGCCTACCGCAGGGGGGGTGCAGCCGCCCA
>CAJUPL010000042.1 GCA_910588435.1 uncultured Eggerthellaceae bacterium
TTAGGAAAGCGTACAAGCATATGAAGGACTGCTGCATAAGAGAAGCGAACCTTGAGGATACCAGGTTCAGCTACACCATGAGGCTCATCCAGGGCAAGTACAAGATGGTGGTGCTGTACACGCTGATAGAATACGGCACCGTGCGCTACAACGAGATGCAGCGCTATATAGGCACCATCAGCTACAAGACACTATCCTCAACGCTGAAGCAGCTAGAGGCTGACGGCCTGGTAGACCGCCACGAATACCCGCAGATCCCGCCCAAGGTGGAGTACAGCCTGACCAAGAAGGGCAAGAGCTTGGTGCCCATCCTGGACCAGATGTGCGAATGGGGTGACCAGCACCGCCCTGCATGAGCAGACAGCTGCTCCCCCAACCTGTGGGCATCTCCATCGGAGACGCAGCATTGCGCACCCCCCTTGTGGGCGCTTGCACCGCAAGCGCAGCATTGCGCCAGCAATGCGTAACTTGCCCGACAGGGCAAGAACACCCGGATGCCAGCAACTGGTCAGGCAACCTAGCCTGGCGCAAAACACCGATCCGGGTGTTTCGGGCTGTCGCCCTCATTTCGCTGTGCTAGCGCACAGCTGCGTCGGCAATGCCGACGCCCACACTTGGGGGGGTGCCCTCAGAAAGGGGATGCTTCACCCGGATCGGTGGCCGTGAGGCCACCAAGGCCGCTACGGCAGACGTGAGCGTCAAAGCGAACGGCGCCGTTAAAGGCCGCTATGAAAGAAGCAGGGCGATGACACCATGCTCTTACGAATTGGTGTACTTATAGAACCCTTCGCCAGCGTTGATGCCGGTCTTGCCCTCGTCGATGCGCTGCTTGAGCATCTTCGCGATGCGCGCTGCCGTGCTGTCAGGCTCCTGCGCCGCGGGGCTTGCCGCCACGATGTTGTAGGCGGTGGTCAGCCCAACGATGTCAAGGATGCGGAATGGCCCAAGAGGTGCACCCGTGCCCAGCATCCAGGCCTTGTCAATGGTCTCAACGTCAGCAACCCCGTTCGCCAGCAGCGCCTCGGCCGAGTTGAGGAATGGCACCAGCATGCTGTTCAGCAGATAGCCCGGCTGCTCCTTCTCCAGCTCAAGCGGGATCATGCCGATGGCCTTCGCGAACTCCACGACAGCCTGATAGGACTCCTTGGACGTCTTTGGCGTGCCCATGACCTCAGCGGTGTTGTTCTTCCAGATGTTGTTGGCGAAATGCAGCGCCAGGAACCGGTCCTCGCGGCCCGTGAAGCCCATCATGGCGCTTGGCAGCAACGTGGATGAGTTGGTGCAGAGGATGGTACGTTCAGGCAGGATGCCCTTGATGGAGGTGTAGAACGCGTCCTTCTCATCTATCACCTCAGCGATAGCTTCCACAACGATATCTGCATCCTGGAATGCTTCGGTGAGGTCAGTTGTCAGCTTGATGCTATCGAACGCGCGGTCAACCTGCGCGATCAACTCATCAAGCTTCTCAGGAGGGGTATCCGGAGAGGGCGCCAGCCCGCGGCAGTAAGCGCTCGGATCGGTCTTCATAGCCTCTAGCGTGGACTTATAGATGCCACGCAGGCGCTCCAGCTTGGGCTTCGCGCGCTCAATGGACCCTTCGCTCCTGAGCCAGATGGTGGCATTGAACCCCTTGTAAGCGCTCTGAAGCGCGATCTGACTTCCCAGCACACCACCACCAGCAACTGTCACATTCTTGATCTCCATGGGTCTTCCTTTCGGTCTCATGCACTCTCAAGAGAATCCTACTCGTTCTAATTAATCCAAGGCGAACTTCTGCCATCACGATGCCATCCTGTTGCATCAGAGGTTGGCTATCTTGGTTCCTTTCAGACCTAAAGCTGAGCCTCTGCCCAGCTTTCCATGTCAAGCCCAGGAACGCGCGAGAACTCACGGGTGTTATTGGTGACCAGCGTGGCACCATGGGCGACCGCAGTTGCAGCTATGGCCATGTCGTTCGGACCGATCTTGTTGCCCTCCTGCTCAAGCTGTGCGCGGATCTTCGCATACGCAATGGCGCACTCCCTGTCGAAAGGGACGCTCTTAAGGGGTGACACGAACTGCTCGACCAACAAGGTGTTCTTGCGCGGGTGACGGCTCTTGCGGGCACCCGTTCTCAGCTCGGCTTCGACTATGGCCGGGATGCCGAACAGGGCTGGATCCGACTTCTCCATGATGGCACGCGCAGAAGGCAAACGACCACGCAAAAGCTCAATGCAAGTATCAGAGTCAAGGAAATACATGGCGCCCCCTAGAACTCAGGCAGTTCGCCATCAAGCTTGCCGTCAAGCTCAGAGGGCACTTGGAAGCTGTCATCATCAAGCGCGCCGTATACGTTGTCCCAATACCCTTGGGGCCACGAGCTTTCTGTGCGCTTCGCCGTGATCAGCTCAGAAACATAACGCGAGAGCGAATTCCCTGACTTCTGACAATCTTCCCTCAGAAGCGCCATGGTTGGCTCGTTCAGATACAACGACAGCTGCGGCATGACAACCTCCACCCCAAGCTTCTCATAGACAAGTATATTATATATTATATTTGCATCATGAAGAAGAAGGTGCGATATAGGGTTTTGGCAGATCCATGCAAGATATATGACAGGGCAATGAATCATCCATTGCACATCACGGCAGCGAATCGGCACGGGCAAGGATGAGGCTGATGAAGCGCTTCGCTGCAATGGGGAGGCGCGCCTCGTCCTTGTAAGCCACTGCAAGCTGACGCGTGATGGGTGGGTCAGTGGGGCGCGTGACCAGGTCATACGGGCAGCTCTCCATTATCAAGTTGGCAAGCACCGTCACGCCTAGCCCTTCGCTCACCATGGCCATGATGGAGTAGTCGTCATGGATGGTGTACTTCACATGAGGTTTGCAGCCCGCTTCGCGAAAGGCCTCCAGCGGCTCGTAGTAGCCGCCTTCCTCAAGCAGGATGAAGGGCTCTTTGGCTAGCTCCCGCAACGGCACCACCTCAAGGTCCGCTAGCGGATGATCAGGAGGGAGCACCGCTGACATAGCGCCTTCCCTGACAGGATGCATCGTAAGCCCCGAAACGCCGCGCGGATTCACGAACCCGAAATCCACCAGCCCTTCGTTGATCCACGCGGGGATCAGCTTGTAATCTCCCTGATGGATGACGAACTCTACGCCAGGATGCGCAGCCTCGAACTCCTTCATGAGCGGCGGCAGCCAATGCGCCGACACGCTTGCGATAGTGCCGATGCGCACCGTGCCCGTCTGCAGCCCGTTGATCTCAGCCGCTTTCTCGCGTACCCGACGCTCCGCATTGAGCGCTTGGTTGATGAGCGGCATCAGCTCCTCGCCCTCGGGCGTCAAGATGCAACCCTTGCGCGAACGGTCCAGCAAGCGAAAGCCCACTTCCGCCTCAAGCGCGCTCAGCATCTGGCTCAAAGCCGATTGCGTGTAGCCAAGCTCTGCAGCGGCACGGGTCATCTGTCCTAGCTCTACCGTACGCTTGAGGGCTTCGAATCGCTGCAGACCCATGCCGCTCCTTCCCTCCCTTGATTCATTAGCATTTCTTAACTTCATATTAGCAACTATCGTTTTACTTATGTTGTCAGGAATAGCAGAATGTGCCCGCTCCAACCGTTCTTCGCTTCGAAAGGCACTCGTGAAAGCACCAAGCAACAACCTAGGATCCAATAACTCCGCAAGAAGAGCTTCGGGACTACCCGCAGTCATCGCCTTCGGGCTCATCGCCTGCGTGCTGTATGGCGTCGGCGCGGGGCTGCGCGGAGATATAGGCATCCTGCTAGAGCCCCTGATGGCGCATTGCAATGCCAGCTACCAGCAAGTCAGCTTCTGCATCGCCACCATGAACCTTGTGTTCGGGGCAACGCAGCCAGCATTCGGCATGCTGGCCGCTCGCCGCTCGAACCGATTCGTGCTCATACTGGGCGCCGTGGTGCTCAGCGCAAGCATGATCGGAATGACCCTATCCAACTCGTTCGCAGGTTTGTTCGTGTCACTCGGGCTCCTGTTCGGGACGGGCGCGGGCGCGCTTGCCTTCGGGCTCATCCTCAGCTCCGCCATGCGTCGCGTGGGCCCAGAGCGCGCCATGCTCATCTCCGGCATGCTGAATGCTGCAGCGGGCCTAGGTGCGTTCATCCTCTCGCCCACCCTGCAAGCGCTCGTGAATGCTGGCGGCGTGCAGTTCGTGCTTGAAGCCATGGTGGTCCCTGCGTTGCTGCTCATCCCTATCGCTTTGGTGGTGACGAGCGCCGATCCAAAGCCACGGGCGAAAGGGTGCGGCACTGAACAGGACTGCGAAGGCCATTCAGAAGAGGCATCCCCAAGCGGCAGCGATGGCAGCACCGGAAAGCACCTCTTCCGCCGCGCGTTCGCAAGCCGCACGTTCGTCATGTTGGCCATCGGGTTCACCACCTGCGGCTTCCACATGGTGACGATCGAGTCACACCTGTTCTCGCAGTACACTAGCTACGGCATAGAGCCCGTGAGCGCATCGTGGGCCTTCTCGCTGTACGGGATCGCCACCATAGCCGGCGCGCTGCACTCAGGCTGGCTCTCCGTCAAGGTGCCCAAAGGCCGACTGCTGGCTTTCTATTACGGCTTCCGCGCAGCATGGGTGCTGGCGTTCATCTTGCTGATGCCCAAGACGCTGCCGTTCGCCGTGCTGTTCAGCGTAGGGCTCGGGCTCACGGGTGATGCAACCGTGTCCCCCACCGCGGGTCTTGTGAACGAGAAGTTCTCGCTCACGGAAGCGGCAACGCTCATAGGGCTGCTGTTCTTCTTCCATCAGATAGGCGCGTTCGCAAGCGCATGGCTCGGCGGCGTCTTACTGGACGCAACCGGCGGATATGTAGCACTCTGGATGCTGGATGTTGCTCTTTGCGTCATGGCATCTTTGGCAAGCATGAGGATACAGGGCAAACGGCTTTCGAAATAATGTGGGCGCTTGCATTGCAAGCGCAGCATTGCGCCTCCTCTTGTGGGCGTCTCCATTGGAGACGCAGCATTGCGCTAGCAATGCGTAACTTGCCCGACAGGGCAAGAACACCCGGATGCCTGCAACTGGTCAGGCCACCTTGCCTGGCGCAGACCAACAATCCGGGTGCTTCGGGCTGCCGCCCTCATTACGCTGCGCTCTCATCCTCGCTTCGCTTGACGCTCAGCTCGGATTCCCGCACAGCTGCGTCGGCAATGCCGACGCCCACTATTGGATGGGGCTCCTTCGGGCTTGCAGGTAGCTGCGCCCTGAGCCATGCGAAAATCGCTTCGCATGGCGAGGAAGCGCCCTAGGGGTGCGTCGGCAATGCAGCCGCCCACTCTTAAGAGGCTCACTCTTAAGGAGAGCCGCATTCGCCTATACAGTGGCTAGGGCGTCCGCTACGGGGGTGCTGCCGCTTGCGATCATGATGACCTTGCCGTAGGTGTTCTTGCGCGTGAGCACCTCGGCCAGCACCAGCGCCACATCCGGGATGGGGTTCTCAAGGTCATGGCTTGGGTTGACCTGGATCTTACCCGTGCCTGGCTCCTCCTTCAGGATGGCCGCCTGCACGATGGTGTAGTCAAGATCGGTGTTGTTCGCCAGCCATTCATCCGCGAAGAACTTCGCGATGTTGTAATCCGTGATATCCGCGATGGCCTTCTCTTCCTGCCAGCGCTCCGGCTGCATGGCGAACATGGAGCTCAGCATGACGAAGCGCGCAACACCTACCGCTTCGCACGCCTGCATGAGCTTGACCGCGCCGAATGCATCCGTTTGCAGCAGGTCAGCGCCTCTGGAGCCAGCTACGAAATAGGCCGCATCGCAGCCCTTGACAGCGTCTTCCATCTCCTTCGCGCTGCTATGCAAGTCGAACATCACCGGCGTCACGCCTTCCGCCGCCATGCCTTCAGGGTGACGGCCTGCTGCCAGCACCTGATGGCCCGCAGCCACCAAGTCCTGCACCAAGTCACGTCCCACTCTGCCCGTGGCACCCGCTACGAATACCTTCATAGGTCTCATCTTCTCTCTTGGTCTGTTGCCTGGATCTAGAACGCTACGCTGCTCAAGGACTGGTTCACGCTGGGCGTTAGGTCATTGATGTTGCCCTCTGAGAACTGCACCAGTTCGTCCGCCGTAAGGAAGCCCTCATGCTTCGCGATCAGCTTGCCGTCCTCCACCAAGATGAACGAAGGCGTCTCCTCCAGGCCGTATACCGCGCCCTTCATGTACATGACCTCCGCATTCGCGTGATACACCTCAACGCCGCCTTCGCGGATGCGCGCCGCCGTCTCATCCAAGATGGGGGCCTCGCGCTGGCAGTGCGGGCACCACGTGACGAAGAACTCCACCATCACGCGCCCCGGCGCCTCGTCCACTTTACGCGCCCAAGTGGCTTCGTCTCTGATCTCTTCTATCGTGTTGCTTGCGAACACGTCTTCTTCCATGCGTCTCACGCCTTTCGTCCCAACTGATGATCTTCAGCCACCACCGTAACGCGTGTAAGAAGGGGTGGTGCGTGCAAAGAGCGCGAATGCAAGCGAATGCAATGGAGACGTTGCCGCATTGTCAGACGCCAGCAATGGCGCCAGAAGCGCATTGTCAGACGCGCTCTGATGCCAACCGGTCGATCGCCCAGTCTATGGCCTTGAGAACATGCGGGTTGTCAGTTGTCTCCCTTGCTTTGCGAAGCGCTGGAAGGTGCGCCCGATCCCCGGTGTTGCCCAATGCCACGGCTGCGTTTCGGCGGAAGATGTCGCGGTCCTTGATGTAGTTGTACATGATGGGCTGGACCACAGCGTCATAGTACGCATCGTCCAGCACCAGCACCTTCTCCAGATCGAACTCTTGAGCAAGCAGCTCCAGGAAGGGATCCGTGTCCGATGCGTTCGCCAGCGCATGGTGGTTCCGCGGGCAAACCTCCTGGCACACGTCGCACCCATGGATGCGCTCGCCCATGTCCGCCCAGATCTCCTCCTGCGCGCCCGGCTCGAACCGCTGATTGTTGAACAGGATGCAGCGGTCAAGGTCAAGCCGCTGCGGGCCGATGATGGCGCCAGTTGGGCATGCGTCAATGCAGCGCGTGCATCCTGCCGGACACCCGTTCGCAGGCGTCCCGGTTCCCGTGGGTGCAAGCTCGGCGTCCACCAGGAATGTCACCAGCACCACGAACGAGCCGTCTTGCTTGGTGTATGCGAAATTGTTGTTCCCGAATGTGACGATGCCGGCCTCGGCGCATGCGATGCGCTGGGGCACGCAGAATTGGTTGCGCTCCACGCGCATGCCCTGCTCCTCCAAGAAATCTGCGAACGCGTCCAACTGGAATGCGTGCACGGTGCCCGGCTGTGGAGAATACACGCGCGCCTGATAGATGCGCGCAACGGAGCGGAGCAACGCTTCGGGGTAGTCAGTAGATGAGAACCCAAGGGTTGCGCACACGATGCTCTTGGCCCACGGGTTGAGCGTCTTCGTCTGAGAAAGGCGCGTGATCAAAGCGTCATCCGCGTCCGCGAAGATGCCGTAATTCGGGCGCGAGCGCGCCTCTTCCAGATACTCCGGATAGTCTCTCACCGCCGCAAAGCCCACATTGGAGAACCCAAGCTCCAAGCCCTTGCGCACGATGGCGTCTTCTCTTGAGCCCATGGCGCCTCCTCTCCTCGGCCGCTCTCAGAGGAAGGGTATCACGACTCAGAAGGTCTCTAGGCTTCTCAAGGAGAAGGCGGCGCGGCACCCTTGCTGCGAAGGGCTTTCAAGGTAGGGGTTTGGGACACCACAACACCGCACAAGATCAGGATGATGCCGCAGATCTGCAGGCCATCCACGCCTTCTGCCAGCAGCAGCGCAGACATGATGATGGAGGTGGGCAGCTCAGACGCTGCCAAGATGGATACGATCCCCGTTGGCAGAGCAGGACCTCCCAGCCCGAACAGGAGCACAGGCAGCAACAGCGCGAAGAGGCCTTGCGTGAAACCGTACGGCGCTTCAGCCACCACTGTGCCGTCGAATAGGAACATGGGGCAGAACGCATACGCAAGCAGCCATGCACCAAAGCAGATGATCAGACCGCGCTGCATGGAGGGCACCTGCGTCTCCACCCGGCTGGAGAGGAACATGAACAGCGCACATGTGATAGCAGAGCCGAACGCGGCCAGCAGGCCGATGGGGTCATAGCTAGCAGCTGCGCCGTTCGAGAGCATCCCGCTTGCCAGCACCGTGCCGCAGATGACCACGATGGCCGCTATCACCTCATAGCGCGTGGGCGGCCGCCGCGTGGCTATCACCTGGATGACAACCCCGATCCAAGTGAATTGGAACAGGAGCACCAGCGCCACTGCCACCGGCAGGTACGACAAAGACAGGCTATAGAGCACCGCTGTTGAGCTTGTTGCCAGGCCCGTTCCGATGAGCTTCAGCGCCTGCACGCCAGAGAGATGATGCCATCTCACGCCACGCAGGCGCTGCACCAGGAATGCCGCAAGGAAGAGCAGCACGCCGAACGTGGCCTGGCCTGCCACAGTTTCGCGCCACACGAACCCGTGCGCGTATGCTAGCTTGATCACAGGCGCCATGGTGCCGTAGCTCACGCCAGCGCAGAAGACCACCACCGCACTTGCGAATCTGTTCACCTTGCGCGCCGCCTCCCCAGCTCTGATATCTGCAACAAGCCACATTATCACGCACGGCGCCCCCTTTGGGGATGAGGACGAGCAGGGAATCGCGTTCGCAGGATGCCACAGTGAATGGAGCGCATTTGAGGCAAAATGACAGATGAGAGGGGATCGCGTTCGCGAACAGGAGACGCAAGATGCATGTTGATACGCCGATCAAGGTCAGATACGGGGAAACGGACATGATGGGCGTGGTGTATCACGCGAACTACCTGCTGTATTTCGAGGATGCGCGGCTGGATTTCCTGGAGGCGCTGGATTTCTCATATGCTGAGGAGATAGAGGCTGCGGGCTACATGAGCCCGATCCATGACCTGGAGGTGCACTATCACGCGCCACTGCGCTACGGGGAGGCAGGCTTCGTGCGGACTTCGATCGAGAAGAGCCAGCCGATGAAGACCGTCTACCACCAACGCGTGTTCCGGGCCTCTGATGACCCAGCGGTGGACAAGCCCCTGGTGGATGCACGCCTCACGCTCTGCGTAGTGGAGCGGGACACGTTCAAGCCGGTGAACCTCAAGCGCACGTTCCCTGAGCTGTACGCAAAGTACGCCGAAGCGGTTGAGGACTCTGCGTGGTGAAACGCCGTCGCGATCAGTACATATACTCTCCGCCGTTGAGCGCGATGGTGGCGCCTGTGAGCAATGGTGAATCCATGATGAAGCTGATTGTGCGCGTCACATCCTCAGGGGTTGCCAAGCGCTTGATCTTCTGACGCCCCAACACAGCCTCCAGCTGCTTGCTGCCTTCGCCGATGGTGCGCTCCGTTGAGACGAAGCCCGAAGCGATGTGATTCGCCGTTACGTCATATTCGGCGAACTCCAGCGCCAAGCTGCGCGCTAGCCCGATGAGGCCAGCTTTGGCCGTAGCGTACGCGCATGTTTCCGGAAGCGGGAGCATTCCTGTAGTGGACCCCATCAAGATGATGCGTCCGGCCCGATTCTCCTTCATGAGCGCGCCGAATTCGTGCGCGCAGTGCATCGCGCCGATCAGGTCAGTGTCTATGACAGAGACATAGTCCTCAACCGGCTGACTGGTGATAGGGCCGGTCAGGCGAATGCCAGCATTGCACACCAGCACTGCGATGTTCGTGCCAAGCTCACTGACGCATGCGTCTCGCATGGCGGCCACCTGTGCTGCGTCAGACACATCAGCCTGCACGACGATAGCCTTCACGCCCTCTGATTCGCATTCGCGAGCCGTCTGCTCAGCGT
The DNA here is from genome assembly GCA_910588435.1 of uncultured Eggerthellaceae bacterium. GTDB lineage: Bacteria > Actinomycetota > Coriobacteriia > Coriobacteriales > Eggerthellaceae > MGBC163016. The sequence goes on from CAJUPL010000042.1 coordinate 9,842, forward strand.
CAGGCTTGCTGGAATCGCTACGGTAATTCACAACCACGTCCAAGCCGCGCTTGGCTAGTGCCAGGACGATCTCACGCCCGATGGCCTTCGCGCTTGCGGTCACCACTGCATAGGGCCTGCTCATGTCTTCTCCTCTATTCGCGATCATCGTGTTGCTAGCGATTCTAGCTGCCACATCTTCGAAAAAGCGCTAAGGGATCAGGGGAACGGCTTGATCGCCATATCCAGGCAAAGCGCATTTGAGGCAAAATGACAGATGAGAGGGGATCGCGTTCGCAGACAGGAGACGCAAGATGCACGTTGATGCGCCGAACAAGGTCAGGCACGCCGAAGCGGTTGAGGACTAGCCATGGGTACGATCGAGAGGCCGGCCGCTGAACCAAGCGCTCCCAAGCCTGCGGACCCATTCATCCCCGGGCAGCTTGAGCGCATGGAGGACATCACTCCTCCGCGCGCTGGCGGGGAAGAAGATCCGCTGATCATAGCGCACGCGCACGTTGTTGGCGTGCGTCTCACCGGCGCGGACCTCACGCTGACGGAGGCCTCCGAATCGCGGTTCGAAGATTGCGTGTTCCTGGATTGCACGTTCGAGAAGGCCGCGTTCGCGGATGTTGAGTTCAAGGGCTGCAACTTCTCCAATTGCAGCTTTGCTGAGGCGAACTTCAGCCGCTGCGTCTTCCGGTCATGCAAGCTCACTGGCGCTTCTTTTGAGGAGGCCGTGCTGTCACGGGTTGAGGTCATGGATTGCAGCCTTGCGTATGCCCTGTGCGTGCGCGCGAAGATGATGGACGTGCAGCTTGCCGGCACTGACCTCACGGACGCGGACCTTTCCGAGGTCAAGCAGAAGCGCATGAGCGTTGAGGGCGTCAAATTCCAGGGCACCAGCTTCTTCCGGATGAGCCTGGCGGGGCTTGACCTCACGTCATGCGTGCTCAAGGACATCACGCTCTCAGACACGATGGAGGAGCTGAGGGGCTGCAGCATGGACCTGTATCAGGCGGCGTCCATCGCGCGCCGCCTGGGCGTGAACGTGCAGGAGTGACCACCCGCGAACTTGGCCTGCTATTGCGTTTGTAGCAGCCTTGGCACCCTGAGCGCCTCATGCTAGCGCCACGGATACGGAGCATCAAATGGTCTCGTAATGAGTCCACATGCTAAGGACCTTGACCACTCCCTCGTATTCAAGATCACGCTCTTCACGGGTCTTGATGACCTCGTAGACGAAGCGATGCTGCCGATTGATGCGCCTGGAATACATTCCGGTCAAGCTGCCGACCAATGGCTCATAAGCGGGCGGATAAGCAAAAGGGTCTTCGCGGACTATGGAGACCAGCTGCTTTGCTTTTGCGTCAAGTCCCGCAGCCTTCAGCTTCTTCGCGTCTTTGGCTGCTTGTTTGGAGAACACCACCTGGTACATGGATCCTTACCACTCCAGCTCATCAGCGCTTATGCACTCATCCACGCTCTCATCATGAGCCTCTATCAACTTCTGCGCCATGCCTGGGACTCCCATGATGTATAGCGTTTCCTCGATGGAGGCCCAGTCATCCTCGCCCACAAGTACGGCACCTTTGCCCTTGGTGTTGGTGATGGCGATGGGCTTGCAGTCCTCATTTGCCCTAGCGATCAGGTTGTAGAGATCCTTGCGCGCTGCTGTTGCCGTTATGCTTGTCATGGCACGCTCCTCACGTTGATGAAGCAAGTTTAGCGTACGCTTTTACGTACGTCAATTATGTGTGCTTTCCGGTTGACGCTGGGCATGCAACCACGCCGTAGCAAGCGACTGCATTGCCCTCCCCCCCCCAAGAGCAGGCAGCCCCTCCTGCCTGTGGGCGGCTGCATCGCAGCCGCAGTTGCACTCCCCCTCCCTAATAGTGGGCGGCTGCATCGCAGCCGCAGTTGCACTCCCCCTAGCAGTGGGCGGCTGCATCGCAGCCGCAGTTGCACTCCCCCCTAGTAGTGGGCGGCTGCATCGCAGCCGCAGTTGCACGCCAGTGCAACGT
>CAJUPL010000043.1 GCA_910588435.1 uncultured Eggerthellaceae bacterium
CGGCCTCGCTCCGCTCGGTCCGGCTTACGGGATGCGTTGCATCCCGCTTCATTCAATGCGGCCTTTAACTTTGAACAGCATTCCTGCTGTTCAAAGTAGCGGCCTTGGTGGCCTACCGGCCACCTGTCTAGAATCGTCCCCTATCCTGTGGGCGTCTCCATTGGAGACGCAGCATTGCGCCAGCAATGCGTAACTTGCCCGACAGGGCAAGAGCACCCGGATGCCAGCAACTGGTCAGGCAACCTTGCCTGGCGCAGATCACTGATCAGGGTATTTCGGACTACCGCCCTCATTTCGCTACCTTCTCGCCCTTCGGGCTCTCAGGTAGCTGCGCTTGCAATGCAAGCGCCCACTCTTGAGGGGGGGGTGCTCGCAGCAATGGGAGGGCACCCTAATTATGAGTAATTAGGTCAATGACAAATCCCCGTGCTTAATGTCATTGACCTTTTTGCTCATATATCGCTTCAGCTTCAGCCTCTTGACCCTTACGCAGCGTAAGGGCATATCGTATGCTTCACGGCGAGAGGGAGGATGCCCTTTCGTGAAGAGGCAACTTCAGAGGGGAGTGGGACCCATGGATCAGATGAGCTGCACGGTGTCGCAGCTGGCAGACGCAGCCGGCGTGTCTGTCAGGACGCTTCGCTACTACGGCCAGATCGGGCTGCTCACCCCTGAGCGCAGCGCGAACGGCTACCGCACCTATGGCCAGGACGAGGTTCGCAGGCTCCAGCACATCATGCTCCTGCGCTCATGCGGGCTTGCCCTTGCGGACATCGGCAGCGTGCTCTCAAGCGATGAGCCAGACCTTGAAGCCCTCCTTCGCGATCATCTCTCCCGGCTTGAGCAGCAAGCCCAACAGCTCGCCCAGACCATACGCACCACGAAGGTAGCGCTAGACGGATTGGAGGAGTTCTACAACATGAATGATGCTGAGAGGTTCGAGAAGCTGAAGAGAGATTCAGTCCAGCGGTTCGAGGAGGAGTTCGGCGAAGAGTCTCGCGCGCTGTACGGGGACGACGTGATAGATGAGGCCAACCAGCGCATGCTCTCAATGAGCAAGCTGGCATGGGATGCGAAAGAGGAGCTTGAGCAGCGCGTGAAGGATGCGCTCACGCAGGCCATGGCTACCAATGATCCGGCCTCTGCGGAGGCGCGCATGTGCGTTGAGATGCATGCGCAGTGGATCCGCGTGCATTGGGGAGAGGGCGCCTACACGCCTGAGGCGCACGTGCAGCTTGCGAACGGGTACCTTGCTGACCCGCGGTTCATCGAGTACTACGACAGCGCGTGTGGCGAAGGCGCCACTGAGTTCCTCGTCCGCGCGATAGAGACGAACATCCATTAGCCTGCATCCTTGCTGTCCCAAGAATTTCGTGCCGTAGATGGATGCTCAATGCCCCCACCTGTGTGCGCTTGCATTGGCACTCCCTCTTGTGGGTGTCTCCATTGGAGCGCCCACTCTTGAAGGTGGGGGCTCTCGCGCAGCTGCGGAAAGCAATGCGAACGCCCACGCGGGTGGGTGCGGGTCCGTGCTATCCTCTTCGCACAGATGAAGGAGGCATGCATGACAAAGCGCGCGGTCCTCACAGGCGGCGGCACGGCAGGGCACATCTATCCAGCGCTCGCGCTTGCAGAGCAGCTGCAAGACCGCGGCTGGGAGGTCCTCTACGCAGGCACTCCCAAAGGCGTGGAGGCGCGCCTGGTCCCAGAGGCAGGCATCCCGTTCCAGCCGTTCAACGCCTCTGGCTTCAACCGCTCACGCCCCTGGACGCTCGTCTCAGGCGTGGCCCGCATCGCATCCAGCCAGCGCAAGGCCAAGAAGTGGCTGCAAGAGGTGAAGCCAGACGCCGTCATCGGCTTCGGCGGTTACGTCTCCATCCCCGTTGTCCGCGCGGCCGAGAGCCTTGGCATCCCCGTGATCATCCACGAGCAGAACTCCGTCATGGGCCTGGCGAACGCGAACGCTTCCAAACACGCCAGCACGGTCTGCCTCACATACCAGGTGACTGCGAAGGACGTTCCCGAAAGCGTCCCCGTCCGCGTGATAGGCAACCCCGTGCGCCGTCAGGTCATGGAGGCGGACAGGGAGTCAGCCAGGCGTGAGCTTGGCATCCCGGAAGACGCCGTCATGCTGCTTGCGTTCGGAGGCAGCCTGGGCGCCACGCACATCAACAAGGCAGTGGCCTCCATGAAAGATGACCTGCTTGCGCGTCCGCAAGCGTTCGTCATGCACGTTGCTGGCAAGCGGGACTTCCAGATGATGCAGGAGGAGCTTGCGCTCACAGAGGATGAGGCTAGCCGCTATCAGCTGATAGATTATCAAGACAGGATGCCGCTGGCGCTTGCGGCGGCGGACCTGATCGTATCGCGCGCGGGGGCAACGTCCTTGGCTGAGATCTCAGCACGCAAGATCCCCGCGGTGCTGGTCCCGTTCCCGTATGCAACGGCAGACCACCAGACCACCAATGCCCGCGAATGGGTGGAGTCAGGTGCTGCGCTCATGTTCGCAGACTCTGAGGTTGAGGGTGACCAGTTCAAGCAGGCAGTGCTGAATCTCATGGATGACAGCAACGCCCGCGCGTCCATGGTGGCCGCGTCCGGCCCATCCAGCTCTGTGCACGCAGCATGCGCGCTGGCGGATGCGGTTGAAGAGGTGGCGTCAGGCTCTGCCTGTTAGAATAGGCGGTTGAACTCAGTACAGCGCAAACCCACCAAGGAGAGCCCATGTCCAAGCCAGTCTCTGACAACGTTTACTTCATAGGCATAGGCGGCGTGGGCATGAGCGGCATCGCCCGCGTGGCGAACGATCAGGGCCTCCACGTTGAGGGCTCAGACCTCAAATCAAGCCGCTTCACCAAGCCCTTGGAAGACGCAGGCATCAAGGTGCACATCGGGCACGCAGCTGAGAACATCCCAGACACTGACCCCACCATCGTGGTGTCAACCGCCATCCTGGATGACAACCCAGAGCTCATAGAGGCGAAGAGGCGCGGCCTTGACATCGTCCGGCGCGCTGAGATGCTGGCCCACCTCGGCCGCAACCTTGACACTGTGGCCGTTGCGGGCACGCACGGCAAGACCACCACGTCCTCCATGATGGCGTCCACCTTCGACAAGATGGGGCTCTCTCCCACGTTCCTCATCGGCGGCATGGTCCGTGAGTACGGGGCGAACGCACACTCCGGCACGGGCGGCTATTACGTGGTTGAGGCCGATGAGTCGGACAAGTCATTCACGCACCTCTCTCCGGCGGCCGTGATCGTCACCAACATAGAGCCGGACCACCTTGACCACTATGAGAACATCCAAGAGATATATGACCAGTTCGGGCAGTTCATCTCGCTCGTGCCGGAAGGCGCCCCGGTCGTCGTCTGGGCAGGGGATGAGAAGCTTGTGGAAGTTGCGCGCGCGAACGCTGACAACGTGATCACATACGGGCTGGATGCAGGCTCTGATGTCCAAGTGGTGGACGTAGAGCGCGAAGGTCTCTCCCAACGCTTCACGCTGAAGCTCCCAGACGGGCGTGAGGTCAAAAGCTCCATTCGCCAGAATCCCGGTATCCACAATGTGCTGAACGGCGCGGCAACGCTTGCCATGGCAGATGCGCTTGGCGAAGACGTTGAGGCTGCAGCCCTTGCGCTCTCCCAGTTCCAGGGAGTTCGCCGCCGGTTCGACCTTGTGGGGCGTGAGGCTGGCGTTGATGTGGTGGATGACTACGCGCACCACCCAACGGAGATAGCCGCAACCATCAAGGCGGCACGCGGGCTTGACTACAACAAGGTGCATGTGATCTTCCAGCCGCACCGCTATTCGCGCGCCAAGCTCTTCACGGAGGTGCTCCATGATGAGTTCGGGAGCGCCTTCGACGAGGCTGACACCGTCACGTTCATGGACGTCTATCCTGCAGGTGAGACGCCCATCCCGGGCGTTTCCGGCAAGACGTTCCTGAACGTGGTGCTAGATCATGAGGGTCACCCGGATGCCACTTTCGTGCCACGCAGGCTGGATGTTCCCTCAACCGTTGCCGCCCTTGCAGATGATGGGGACATAGTCCTCACGCTGGGCGCGGGTGATGTGACCGAGATAGGGCAGCTGGTCTTGGATGAGCTTGCCTCAGGCAAGACGGAATGACCGGAAGGGTCCATTGACCGTGACCTACAGCCACGCAACTCCGCTGCATCAGCTCCTGCTCTCTGACGGCTTCGACGGTGAGACGTCCATCCGTGAGCCTATGGCGCGCCACACCTCATACAGGATCGGCGGCCCTGCGGAATACTACGTGCGCGCGGATTCTCCCGCTGCGGTGAGGCAGGTCATCCAGACCTGCGCTGATGAGGGCGTGCCGTGGACGGTGGTGGGGCGCGGAACCAACCTCCTGGTATCAGATGACGGCTATCCGGGCGTTGTGCTCACGCTTGGCCGTGACTTCAAGAACATGACGTGCTCATGGGGAGATGGGCGCCTGGTTGCAGGGGGCGCGGTGATGCTGTCCGCCCTCGTGCAGGAGGCCATGCGCCAAGAGCTCACGGGGCTTGAGTTCGCAGTGGGAACGCCCGGCACCGTTGGCGGAGCTGCCCGCATGAATGCGGGATCTGCCCAGGAATGGATGGGATCGGTCATCCAAAGCGTAGTGCTCATCTTGTCTGACGGCACCATCACGCGCGTGCCCGCGTCTGACATAGAGTGGGGATATCGGCAGACGTCCATTCCGCAAGATGCCATCATCGCTGAAATTGAGGTTTCCATGAAGGAATCCGATCCATTCTTCATCCGTGGCAGAATGGAAGCGAACCTGAAGCGGCGCAAGAGGAGCCAGCCTCTGGGGCAGCCAAGCTGCGGAAGCGTGTTCAAGAACCCAGAAGGCGCATCAGCTGCGAAGATGATCGATGAGCTTGGGCTCAAGGGCACGGCAATAGGCGGCGCTCAGGTGTCTGAGGTTCATGCGAACTTCATCGTGAACACAGGAGAGGCCAAGGCGCGTGACGTGCTTGACCTCATGGGACTTATAAGCGCAGAGGTTGAGAAGGCATATGGCATCACGCTCAAGCCGGAAGTCCGGCTACTCGGCTTCTAGCGGGCAGGCGCACGGGCGCTCATACAGTCCCGGTGCGCGAACGCAGCGCGCAAGCCAGCAACAAGCCAGAGCCCGCGCCACGCGGCAGAATGCCACGCGCGCGCATTCGCAATACTCCAGATACTCAACCCCAAGAGCATCCTCACAGCGAAAGGCGCCAGCTAGGCAGGTGCGAATGCCTCAAGGCCGCACCGTGGGTGAGATCCGGCATGAGGCCAGAAGCAAGCAGAGGGCATCCGCCGCGCAGAGGCTCTCGAAAGCGTCCCGCGTACCGCTGATCGTGATAGGCGTGGTACTGGCAGTTGTGGTGGTTGCCGCCATAGCGCTTGCCATAGTTGCGAACACTGGTGCGTTCCGCATCCAGAACGTTGACGTTCAAGGAGCTGAGCACCTGACTGATGAGGAGGTCTCCGCGCTGGTCAGCATCCCGGAGGGCGCAACGCTTCTCAATGTTGACGCCGACGCCATAAAGGCAAGCCTCATCCGTGATTCGTGGATCGAAGACGTTGAGGTGGACCGCGTCTTCCCTGACACGCTGGAGGTCAAGGTGACAGAGCGCTCCGTTGGAGCTGTGGCCGAGGTGCCCATCGGCACTTCGCAAACCATCCAGAGGTGGGCGCTTGCAGATGACGGCGTCTGGCTCATGGCCATCCCTGAGAAATCCTCTGAGCTGGGCGGCAAGCTGTCGCAGCAGATCTATGACGACGCAGATGCGGCGCTGCACATCAAGGGCGTGCCCTACGGCGTTGAGCCGAAGATAGGTGCTGAGTGCACGGATAAGTCAGTCTTGAACGCGCTTGACATCATCAACGGCATGACCACTGACCTGGCAGACAAGGTGAAGAGCGTCACTGCAACGGATGAAGAATCAACCATGCTGACGCTTGACAGCAACGTTGAGATCGCATTCGGCTCGGCTGACAACATCCGTGAGAAGGAGCGCGTCTGCAACCAGATCATGGAGGAGAACCCGAACGTGGTCTACATCAACGTGCGCGTGCCTGACCGCCCCACCTGGCGCTCTGCTTGAGCCTGCTACTCCGCAGCGGGGGCCTGCTGGACCTCGTTCGCAGGTTGCGGGGCAGGAGCGATGAGGAAGATGCAGTAGCGCACCACCACGAACGTCACCATGATGGCGGCGAACACCATCTCAGCGCCCATCGCCCAGTACGCGATGGCGGGGATCTCAAAGCCCATCTCCTGGAACATCCCAACGGATGAGATCAGCGCTGTTGCCGTGATCACGAACGGGAAGGTCATGGCAGCGAAGCTTGGGAAGAAGCCGCCCATGACGAACTTGGGGAGATTCACCACTACCAACACGAAGAATGCTTGTGCGAAGATCAGCAGAATCCCTACGAACAGAGCGCTGGGCTCAGGGGTCACAGCAAGGTAGCCTGCGATGGAGAGGCTGGCGGGCGCTGAGTAGATGCAGAAGAGCGGACGCGCGGGTGCGGGCACCTCGTGGCGGATGTAGCGCACCGTGATGATGGCAAGCAGCGGGATGTAGCAGGCGAATCCAAGCCAGAAGAGCACTTGCCCTATGGCTTCCATGCCGAATGCCGGAGAGGTGACGGACGCCACGATGATCCCCACGTAGCAGATGAACCACGTTGGGAACACTTGGGAGAGCTTGAAGCTCTTCACGAACGTGGCGGAGAACCATGCCATGAGAGCAAGGTGCGCGATGATGGCCACGCACCAGATGGCGAACGCCAGCCAATAGAGGGCGGGCGCCAGATAGGTGGCAAGCTGCATCAGAGTCATGCACAAGGTTGCGGACACGCTGGCAAGGATGGGGCTCTTGAAGTCCTCGCGGATCATAGCCGGGTAGGCTATCGCCTTCGCGATCACCAGCATGGCAAATGCGAATGACATGACGCCAAGCGCCAGGCGCGCGCTCTCAGATATGGGTTGGATCAGATTGCCCAGGGCGGCAAGGCCAAGAGCAACCCCAGCTGCAGGGATAGGGGTCTTCTTGATGACGTTAAGCAATCAGGTTGCCTTTCATATATATGTTGGGTGATTCATCTGTGCCCCATCGGCTGGTTGCGCAATGAGGCGCAGGCAAGACATCGCGAAGCATATACCCCTCACCTGCCAAGCGGAAGGGATGATATCCGACTGCACGAGAAATACATACGAGGTCCTTCGCAGGCTTGCCCTGCATACCCCCTAGGGGTATACTCCGCCAAAAGGAAACGCAAGAGGAGCATACATGGCAAATGAAGGTTGCGCGTGCAGGAAGAAGGACATCCCGCGAAGCGATGAGCTCAAGAGCGGCATCACCAAGCGCCTGAACAGGGCGATAGGCCAGCTCAATGGGGTGAAGGCAATGGTGGAGGATGACCGCTACTGCGGGGACGTGCTCACGCAACTGGCTGCCGCAGAGAGCGCCATCCACCGCGTATCTGAGCTGGTGCTCCAAGAGCACATGCGCACATGCGTGGCGGACGGGATCCGCGGCGGTGACGATGAAGTGATAGATGAGGTCATGGACCTCCTTCGCAAGTTCTCGAAATAGGCAGGGTGGATGATGCAGGATACGAAGGATATGACTGTGATGCAGGCAGAGGATGCGAACGGCGCTCCCACGTCAGCTCTGAGGCTTGCCATAGATGGCATGCACTGCGCGAACTGCGCGGCCAACATAGAGAAGCACTACAGGCAGACGCCGGGTGTTGTGGACGTGGCGGTGAACCTTGCGAACAACACCGGACGCGTGGAGTTCAACCCAGAGATTGCCAGCGTCTCAGACATGCTGGCCGTGTTCGATGACCTCTCCTTCACGGCTGAGATCATCCCTGAGGACGCGCCGCTGATAGACGAGGCGCGCCGCGCGCGCGAGGCCGCCCGCGCAAAGCATGACGTGCATGTGTTCACCGCGGCGGCCGTGCTCACGGTGCTGATCGTGATGATAGGAATGATCCCTGGCTGGCATATGGCCGTTGGCGGCTGGCTGGCGGGGCTCTTCACAAGCGGAAGCCCCACCCACGTGCAGGCCATGTTCGCGTCCAACATGCTCTTGTTGGCGCTCACCATCCCCGTGCAGTTCGGCTGCGGCGCGCGCTTCTGCAAGGGTGCGGTGAGCTCCCTCAAGAGCGGCAGCGCGAACATGGACGTGCTGGTAGCGCTTGGCACGTCCATTGCTTTCCTGTTCTCGCTCTGGATCGCGTTCCTACCGGTGATCACAGGTAATTGGACAGACGCTGAGGTCAGCATGTCAGTGAACGACGGCATGCCGTACTTCGAAACGTGCGCCATGCTCATCACGTTCGTCCTTCTGGGCAAGATGCTGGAGGCGCGGGCGAAGGGCGCTACGAACAAGGCCATCGAGGCGCTGATGAACCTGACGCCGCCTTATGCCACAGTTGTGCGCGCAGGCGCTGAGGTTGAGGTGCCGCTTGCGCAGGTCATGGCGGGGGACGCCGTCATCGTGCACCCGGGCGAGAAGGTGGCCGTGGACGGAGTGGTCACGGAAGGCTCCTCAGAGGTTGATGAGTCCATGCTGACGGGTGAGCCGCTGCCGCAGCCGAAGACCGTGGGGGATGAGGTCACGGGCGGCACGGTGAACACTACGGGATCGCTCACAGTGCGCGCCATGCGCGTTGGCGCTGACTCCACGCTTGCCCGCATCGTGCGCGCCGTTGAGGATGCACAGGGCTCGAAGGCGCCCGTGCAGCGCATTGCAGACAAGATCGCATCCATCTTCGTGCCTGCGATTCTGGTGATAGCGCTCATCACGTTCTGCATCTGGTTCTTCTTCGTGCCCGTGCCGGCAGGCGGCAACGTGCTCGTGCAGTCGCTCATGCCGGCCATCGCTGTGATCTGTGTGGCGTGCCCGTGCGCGCTTGGGCTTGCTACCCCCACAGCGCTGATGGTGGGCATGGGGCGTGGTGCAGAGCTTGGCGTGCTCATCAAGGACGGCGAGGTGCTAGAGCGCATGGGTGGCCTTGCTGCATGCGTGTTCGACAAGACGGGAACGCTCACTGAGGGCCACCCGAAGGTATCTGCATGCACCGTCAGCAACCAGGATATGGCCTATGTGGCGGCGCTGGAGGCCAAGTCGGAGCATCCGCTGGCGCGCGCCATCGTGCGCTTCGCTGAAGGCGAGGGTATATCCTTCGCTGACCTCAAGGTGACAGGCTTCGAGGCCATCGCGGGCGTGGGCGTGCGCGGGAACGTGTCCGGGCGTGATGTCTTCGTAGCGGCTTCGAACGCGTCCGGCTCATGCGTTGAGATAAACGGCAAGCTTTCCGGAGAGCTCCAGTTCGCAGATGAGGTGCGCCCGGATGCGGCTAGCGTGATAGGTGCCCTGAATAGCAGCTATTCCATGGATTGCTTCATGGTGACCGGGGACGGCGCAGGAACTGCGCTTGCGGTTGCAGATGAGGTGGGCATCCCGGAGCAGAACGTATTCGCGAAGGTGAAGCCGCTTGGCAAAGCAGAGGTGGTGCAGGGCATCAAGGAAGCCGATGCGCGCGGTGCATGCGCGTTCGTGGGTGACGGCATCAACGACGCGCCAGCGCTAGCGGCGGCGGACATCGGCGTTGCCATGGCTGCGGGAACCGACGTTGCGCTTGACGCGGGGTCAGTGGTGCTCATGCATGACAGGCTGGATGACCTGATAGTGGCGCTTCGCCTGTCAAGGGCAACCATGCGCAAGATCCGCCAGAACCTCTTCTGGGCGCTGATCTACAACTGCATAATGATCCCGCTTGCGGCAGTGGGCATCCTGGCACCGGCGCTTGCGGGCGCGGCCATGGCGCTCTCAAGCGTGAGCGTGGTCAGCAATTCGCTCCTCCTCAAGCGCTTCCGTGCCTGATCTTCTCTCCCTGATAGAATGTGCGGCTAAGGACATCATCTGACAGGAGCTATCAATGTCATTATCAATAGGCATCGTCGGCCTTCCGAACGTTGGCAAGTCAACGCTGTTCACAGCGCTCACTGACAAGGGAGGCCTGGCCGCGAACTATCCTTTCGCAACCATAGAACCCAATGTGGGCGTGGTGCCCGTGCCGGACTCTCGCCTGGATGCGCTGGCGAAGATAGACAACCCGGCGAAGACCGTGCCTGCAACCGTGGAGTTCCTGGACATCGCAGGGCTCGTCGAGGGCGCAAGCCAGGGCGAGGGGCTTGGGAACCAGTTCTTGGCGAACATCCGCGAGACGGACGCCATCGTAGAGGTGGTTCGCTTCTTCAAGGACCCAGATGTCGTCCACGTGGCTGGCAAGGTTGACCCTGCATCTGATGTGGAGGTCATCAAGACAGAGCTCATCTTGGCGGACATCGCCACTGTTGAGAAGGCCATCCCGCGCCTTGAGAAGGAGGCCAAGCGCGACAAGTCCGCAGCTCCTAAGCTGGAGGCAGCGCGCAAGGTGCTGGCGGGGCTGAACGAGGGGCATCGCGCACGCACGCTAGACCTGACGGAGGATGAGATAGATGCGCTCTATGAGCTGCACCTGCTCACCATGAAGCCCATGCTCTACATCGCGAACGTGGATGAGGATCAGCTGGATGCTGATCTTGGGAAGATCGACGGGCTTGACCCAGTGCCCATCTCAGCTCAGGTTGAGGCTGATCTAGCTGAGCTGGATGCAGAAGAGGCGCTTGAGTACCTGCAGGCAATGGGGCTTGAGGAGAGCGGGCTGGCGCGCCTGGTGCGTGAGGCTTATGCGCTTCTGGGCTTGCAGTCATTCTTCACCAGCGGAGAGACGGAGAGCCGCGCGTGGACCGTGCCCATCGGTGCGAAGGCACCACAAGCGGCAGGCGTCATCCATTCTGACTTCGAGCGCGGCTTCATAAAGGCAGAGACGGCATCGTTCGATGATTACGTTGAGCTTGGGGGAGAGAAGGGCTGCCGGGACGCTGGCAAGCTTCGCCAGGAAGGCAAGGATTACGTCGTGCAGGACGGAGACGTCATGCACTTCAAATTCAACGTCTAGCACGCTTGCAGCTCCTGCAGCCTTGCTGCCTCAAAAATGTGTCGCGGGTGCAAGCACCCGCTCCTTTCATAACGGCCTTCAACCTGATGCTCCTGCATCCTTGCTGCCCCAAAAGTGCTGCATGGGCGAAGAGCGCGCCCATGCACTTTTATAGCGGCCTTTAACAGCTGCATTCGCTTGACGCTCATGCATCTGTAGCGGCCTTGGTGGCCTACCGGCCACCTATCCAACCCCCCTGCGGTAGGCGGCTGCATTGCAGCCGCAGCATTGATCCCCCCACGTGTGGGCGCTTGCATTGCAAGCGCAGCATTGCGCCAGCAATGCGTAACTTGCCCGA
>CAJUPL010000044.1 GCA_910588435.1 uncultured Eggerthellaceae bacterium
CTAGCGCCTGCGTTACGTTGCACTAGCGTGCAACTGCGGCTGCGATGCAGCCGCCCACAATTGGGGGGCGCAATGCTGCGCTTGCAATACAAGCGCCCACAGGATGTGTTGGAATGATTTTCCTCGGAACAGGGCGCGTAAGCGCCCCAAGGCCGCTACTTTGCTTGTGCTTGCACATGCAAAGTTAAAGGCCGTAATAAAAGGAGCGGGCACAGCGTGCCCGCGACACCGGATTGGGGCAGCAAGGCTGCAGGAGTATCAGGTTAAAGGCCGTTATAAAAGTGCATGGGCGCGCCCTTCGCCCATGCAGCATTTTTGGGGCAGCAAGGATGCAAGAGCGGTAGGAAAAAGAAGCGGGATAGGTGCACTCTGTGCACCTATCCCGTAAGCATTTTCAGGGCAGCAAGCATCCAGTTAGAACATATGAGCCACCAGGGGGACCAGCCAGACCCAGAGGATGCACGTTGCGGCGAATGCCACGGTTGACACCGCCGTTGTGGACATGCCTTCCTTCACATAGATGTTGTAGCGGCTGGACATGATCACGCCTGAGAACGCCGGCGGCAGAGCCACTGCCATGACCAGCATGCCAAGCTTGTCAACATCGCCGCCCATACCGCAGAGCATGCCAACTGCCAGGAACACTGCAGGTGTCAGGATCAAGCGGTAGAACGTATTCCAGATGGTCTCCTTGCCAAGCGAGAATTTCACGGTTGAGAGCGCAAGACCTGCAGCCAGGACCGCCACACCTGAGTTCGCCTTCGCGATGAGCTCGAACGTAGGGTCAACCTCAGACGGGATGCGCACTCCGATGAGCACTAGCACGATAGCAAGAACAGGAGCCCAGCAAACAGGTTGCTTCATCGCGTTCACGAACGCAGCAAGGTTCTTGTTCTTGATGCCGTGCCTCTTGGCATGACCGTTCTTGTCGGCGGTTGCCGCCATGACCTCGGCATGCGGATCCTTCTTCTCGTCTTCCGGCGTGATGGCCAGCTTCTTGCCCTTGCCGTCAGACGAATCAGCAGGAACGTTCGCGGGCTTGCTGCTCCCCGTCCCGTTCGCAGCCGCCAGTGCCGCCTTCCCGTGGTCCTTCGCCTGCCCTAAATTGATCAGGTACATGCCAATTGGGATGGTGATGGCGTTCACCACGATGGACACGATGGCGATGACCAGGTTGGTATCCACGCTGTTGCCGTAGATGGGGTCAAGCACTGCGAACCCAAGGAATCCGATGGTGGGCGAACCTGCGATCAACGCGCAGATGGCTGCCTCTTGGATGTTGTGCTTGAACATCACGCGGCAGAGCACATAGCTCAGCATGAACATGCCAACGATGCCAATGAGGGAGATCAGCGTGAGGACCACATCTGCCGCCAGCATCTCGCGCGACGCCTTCACGATGGATACGAACAGAGCGGCTGGCAGCGCGATGTTCAGCACCACCTTGTTGAGGCCTTGCCGTTGATCGTTGTCGAAATAGCGGAGCTTGCCGCAAACATAGCCTAGCGCCATGATGACGATGATCGGGACGATGTCTTCAACTAGGATCTTCTCCACTTTCAGCCTCCTTTCCTTTCTAGGTCAACGAATGCGGCGCAGGGACCATATCCGCCACGCCGCATCTCCTTGCTACATATGAGCGCCTTCCTTGTACGGGTACTTCGTGCACTCAGAGTCAGCCAGCGGGCCAACCACGGGCTTCGGGTTCAGGTTCCCGATGTGCCCGGACTCCTTGCCTGCATACTCAGCTATCTGGACATGCACGAAGCTGGGCTTGCCGGAAGCCACGGCCTCGCCAACCATCTGCTCCACCTCAGCCGGAGTGGTTGCGTAGTAGCCCTTGCCTCCGAACGCTTCGATCATGCGCTCATAGTGCGCCTCATACGTGAGCGTGAGCGGGCTTGGATCCCCGTCGTTGCCCAAGTTCAGGAAGTCGCCACGGTAGATGCCGCCGTTATTCAAGACCACGAAGGTGATGGGCAGGCCGTAGCGGCACGCCGTCTCAACCTCCATGCCGTCAAAGCCGAAGCCAGAGTCACCGCCGATGTAGAGGACCTTCTCGCCGGTAGTGACCGCAGCGCCTATCGCGTAGCCAACGGCGCAACCCATGACGCCCCACGTGCCGCAATCAAGGCGGTGGCGCGGCTTGTAGATGTCGATGATGTCACGGCAGTCATCAAGGGTGTTCGCACCCTCATTGCAGAGGTAAAGGTCTGGGTTCTTGTCGTAGACCTTCTTGATGGCGCCAAGCGCGTTGTAGTGGCCCATCGGCATGGTGTCCGCGTTCTCCTTCGGGCCGAACTTGGCGTCGTTCTTGGCCGTGTCAGCCGCAAGCATCTCCAGCCACTCCTTGCTTGCCTTGAACGGCTTCTTCGCAAGGCCGTCGTTCAGCATCTGCATGGCTGAGCGAATGTCTCCAACAACGGGGCAAGCGATGGAGCGCGCGTTCTCTATCTCGTTCGGATCGATGTCTATCTGGATGAACTTCACGTCCGGGTTCCATTCGCGGCCTTCACCGAAGTTGAGCATCCAATTCAGACGAGCGCCAACCAGGAGCACCACGTCAGCCGTGCGAAGGGCAAGACCACGGCAGCTGGCAGTGCAGTGCGGATCCGTGTCTGGGATGAGGCCTTTTGCCATGGACATGGGCTGATACGGGATGTCAGTTGCGTTGACGAACGCCTGCACTTCGTCTTCAGCTTGCGCCAATGACGCGCCCTTGCCGATGAGCATGAGCGGGTTCTTCGCGCTGGCCAGAAGATCAAGCGCCTTGTCGATGGATTCCTGTGCCGGGGGCATCTTCGGGCAAGGGTCGTTCGCTACCCAAAGCTGCTTTGCCGCTGCGTCCTTATCAAGCGTCTGCGCCACCGTGTCGTCCGGGAAGTCAATATAGACGGAACCGGGGCGTCCAGAGCAGGCGATGTGCATGGCGCGCGCAACCGCCAGCGGGATGTCTTCGATCCTGTCAATGCGGAAGGATTCCTTCGTGAAGTCCTTCGCGTAGCTCATCTGGTCAAGGCCCTCGTACTCCCCTTCCTTCATGTCAACCACGTGGCGTGAGGACGAGCCGCCGATCATGATGACAGGGAAGCCGTTCTCCTTCGCCTCGAGCAGCGGTGCCAGACCATTCAAGAAGCCAGGTGCGGAGACCGTGAGCGCAACGCCAGGACGGCCCGTCAGGAAGCCTTCCGCGGCGGCGGCGTTGACCGCATCCTCCTCATGGCGCATACCGATGTAGCGGATGCCCATACCCTGCGCGATGCGCGCGAAGTCCGTCACCGGGATGCCAACCACGCCATACATGTGCTTGACGCCGTTCTTGATCAGCGTCTCAGCAAGGTAATGCGGGGAGTCAGTCAGATTCTGACCAGCCGCGCCAACAGTGTTCGCAGTTGTTTGGTCTGCCATCGTATCCTCCTTCGAGAAGTCAGGTAAGGTTGATGGTAGGTTTTGTCCAATAACGCGCGGTTCACCTATCAAGCCCGTTGATTGCGTGTTAGGGATTTGTGCCATTTCGTTGATAAGGCTTGCGAATGCGATTCGTGCTCGTGGTGGTCTGCGTCAGGCTGGGCTGCCTGACCTGTTGCCTTGTTCCGGGTGTTCGCAGGCTATCGCCTGCGTTACGTTGCACTGGCGTGCAACTGCGCTTCCAATGGAAGCGCCCACTATTGAGGGGGGCTGATACTGTATAGGTGGCCGGAGGCCACCAAGGCCGCTACATTCCGCATGAGCGTGAAAGCGAATGCGGGATGTTAAAGGCCGTTTTAAAAGTGCATGGGCGCGTTCTTCGCCCAGGCAGCATTTTTGGGGCAGCAAGGGTGCCAATGCTACCGCCCACTATTGAGGGGGGGGGAGACCCTCCTTCCTGTGGGCGTTCGCATTGCGAACGCAGCTGTCTGGGAATCCTGAATGCCCGAAGGGCTGAAGGATGGGAAGACAGCGAAATGAGGGTGATAACCCGAAATACCCGGATTGTTGGTCTGCGACAGGCTAGGTTGCCTGACCTGTTTCCTTGTTCCGGGTGTTCTTGCCCTGTCGGGCAAATTACGCATTGCTGACGCAATGCTGCGTCTCCAATGGAGACGCCCACAAGTGGGGGTGCCCACAGGTGAGGTTTCGGTTGAATAGGTGGCCGGGAGGCCACTAAGGCCGCTACATGGGTGCGAATGGAATGAGCAGCCATGTTAAAGGCCGTTTTAAAAGTGCATGGGCGCGTTCTTCGCCCATGCAGCATTTTTGGGGTAGCCGGTTTAGACCTCTGTGGCGCGCAGATTCGCGGTGACGAATTGGGGTTTCACCACTTGGGGGATGGCTTCGCGGAGGTCTTCCACGGATAGCGGGATGCGGCCCTTGGATAGCGCGGATGCCAGCATCACCGTGTTCAGCATGCGCTTCTGAGCTCCCAGACGCCGAAGCAGCTGCTTGTCGTCCACGCAGATGAGCTCGGGTGCTTTCGCGGGGCGGCGCTTGCCCGTCATCATCTTGGCCGACGCGTTGTACAGCACCGTTTGGATCCCGTGCAGGATCTCATCGGCGCTGTAGGACTCGCCTGAAAGGGAGCTTGTGACCGGCTGGATGGTGGACATGGCTGTGACCACCATGCCGTCGCGCGCCAGGTACGGCAGCGCGCGGGCGGCCTCGCCCGGCTCGAATCCGATGAGCAGGTCAGCGCATCCGCGCGGGATCAGCGGCGCCAGCACCTCTTCACCCAGGTCCCCCATGCGCACGTGCGAGATGACGGAGCCACCGCGCTGCGCCATGCCAATGGTCTCGGCCGTGCGCACCTTCCAACCTTTGTCTGCGGCAGCCGTTGCCAGCAGCTTTGCAGCCAGCACCGTGCCTTGGCCGCCAACCCCGGCGATGAGGACGTTGATCATCTGCGGCCTCCTTGCCATGGATTCTGCGGGCCGTGCGAGCCGCCGCTTGACGGGGAGCGGCCGTAGTCTGCGAACTTGGAGCGCACCGTCTTCTTGGCGGCCTGTTGCCTTGGCGAGGGCGTTGCGCCCTTGCCCACTGGCTCTTCGGCAGGCTCTTCCTGCAGCTCTGGCTCAAGGTCATCCTGCAGCTCATCAATGTCTTCCAGCTCATCAAGCTCAGGAGCCGCCGGCTTTCTTGGGACCGGCGCACCCAACGGCTTGGAGCTGTTCACGCGATGCAGCTTGGCCTTGGGCTGATCGTCTTCCATCTCAAGCTGGAATCCTTCGAAGGAGAGCTCCAACTCACCATCATCGGTCAGGTCAATTGACGCGCGGCTGCTTGAGGTCCTTTCGGCCGCCTCTTGCGGCTCCTCATCCGGATCATCCTCCGGGAGGTCCACCTCAGCGCTGCCTGAGAAGAGGTCATCAAGCGAAAGCTCAGAGTTCCCGCCGTAATCAGGCCCGCGACGCTTCCGCTCAGGAGCCTCCGCGGCAGCCGCCTCCTCCGGCGCGTCCTCCTGCACCTTCATTGGCAGCTCATCGGCAGAGAGCGTGGCACCCGTGAGCGCCAGCTGCGCGCGCCGCGACGCCTCGCCCGACGGCGTGTACGCGAACACCTTCGCCGCGGCCCCGCGCTGGATGGGCTCCTTCATGAAGAACCGGCGCTGCCCCTCCGGACGGATCACGCGGCGGACGCTGCGCGCGGCCTCGCCCGTGTAACGGCCGCCCTGCTTTGAGCGCGCGGTCATGTCAAG
Organism: uncultured Eggerthellaceae bacterium; assembly: GCA_910588435.1. Taxonomy (GTDB): domain Bacteria; phylum Actinomycetota; class Coriobacteriia; order Coriobacteriales; family Eggerthellaceae; genus MGBC163016. The sequence goes on from CAJUPL010000044.1 coordinate 5,672, forward strand.
GTAGAGATCATCGTCCTCGAACTCGTCCACTGACGCGAACGGGTTCATGGGGATGATGGGCATCTGCTGGCGAATGCTGTCCAGCTTGCTGGAGAAGACCGTTGGTTGCGGCTGCCCCGCATGCGGGGCGTTATCCAGCAGGCCGTGTTCGCGGGCGGCAACAGCGGCGCGTTCGCGAACATCATCCGCCACCGCAGGCTGCACGGCCTCCTGCTGGAACGGGTCCAGCTCAAGCTCATCAGAACGAACATCCTCCGGCTCACCTATCGTCTCTGTAGGAGCGGGCCTATTCAACCGGCTCTGACGGACCGGCTGCGGCTCAACCTCAGGGGTGAGGTCTATGGCATCCACCGGGCACACCGGCAGGCATAGCCCGCAGCCATTGCACTGGCCGCGATCTATCACGGCCTGACCGCGTCGGCCGCTCTTCGCGCCGCGCGCGTTCGGGTCGAACCCGATGGCGGGGCACCCGGTGCCCGTGATGCATTTCTTGCAGCCGATGCATTTGGAGGAGTTCACCTTCGCGGGTATTCCGAATGGCTTCGTCCAGATGCAAGCGCTTTCGAAGATGATGGCAGACGGCCCTTCGAACGCCAGCGCTTCCGCGGCAGCCTCCTCGGCCGCAGCTGGGTCTAGCGGATCCACTGTCCAGATGTGGCTGATGTTCGCCGCTTTGAGCACGCCCTTGATGTTGACGGGTTCGCGCTCCTCCCCCATCAGCGTAAGACCGGTGCCTGGGTGCGGCTGCAGGCCGGTCATTGCGGTTGTTGCGTTGTCCAGCACGCAGATGGTGACGTCGTGGCCGTTGTAGGCCGCGTTCACGATGCCTGTCATGCCGGACGCGAAGAACGTGGAGTCACCCACGAATGCGATGGCCTTCTTGGACGGGTCAGCCGCGGCGAAGCCTTGCGCCATGGTGATGCCGCCGCCCATGCAAAGGCACGTGTCAACGGCGTCCAGCGGCGCGGAGTTCCCAAGCGTGTAGCAGCCGATGTCCCCGCAGAAGATTGCGTCGTCACGCGGGATGTCCATCGCCTTCAGCGCACGCTTGATGGCCAGGAAGGACGCTCTATGCGGGCAGCCCGCGCAGAGCACGGCAGGCCTAGGAGCCAGCTTGCCGGGATATTCGAAGAGCGCGCCTTCTTGGAAGCGCTGCTCAGCAAGCGACTTCAGGGATCTTTTGCCAAGATCTTGCGAAGTGGGATCTGTGTCAATCCCCTCCGCATCCGAGAATGTTTCACGTGGAACATTTGTTCCATTTCCGGTCTTCTCCAAGAACGCAGCAATGCGCTGAACTGCGTCTTCCGTGGAATTCTCACCACGCGTGTTCGCCTCACCGGTCAGCTTTCCGTGGATCTGCGGCCAGAGGAACTTGCGGGACGCCATCTTCTGGAGCTCTTCCTCGATGACGCTATCAAGCTCTTCCAGCACCAGCACGTCCGTCAGGTTCTTGAGCGCTTGCGCCGCCACGCGGTCAGGGAACGGGTACGGCGTGCCGATCTGCAGCAGGCGCAGCGGCGGCAGCTGCACGCCAGCATTGCGCGCTATCTCCGCCAGCATGCGAAGGGCCTCGCGCGCGTATTGCGTGGAGACGCCGCCCGTGACGATGCCAACCTTTGCCTCCGGGGCAACTGGCGCGACCTCTGCCTCCGGTTGCTCACCGTCTTGCGGCTCAGGCGAGTCAGGCGTGTTCGCCAAGTTCGCGCGTTCCACCATCCGGCTTGAGAACATGGGGTTGAACCGGGAGAACTGGCGGTCATACATGAAGTCATGCGTCATGTCTTCCAGGCGCTCGTTGATCTGGCCGTGCGCGCGGAAGGCCCGCGGCGGGAAGATCACGTACTCCTCCGGGTCACGCTTGAAGCCGCCTTCTGGCAGCTTGCGCGCGTGCGTTTCATCCGGGAAGTCAAAGAACGCGGAGGCGTGGTCGATGCGCGTTGTTGGGCGGAAGATGACCGGCGTGCCGTAGCGCTCTGACATCTCGAACGCGGCGGGGATCATCTCCGCGCCTTGCTCGGGAGTTGCCGGATCGAAGACCGGGACCTTTGCGAACGCGGCGAAGCGCCGCGTGTCCTGCTCGGTCTGGCTTGAGATGGGGCCGGGATCATCGGCCACGAGGATGACCAGGCCTCCGCGCACGCCCAGGTAGTTGAGCGACATGAGCGCGTCTGATGCCACGTTCAGGCCAACTTGCTTGCAGGTGACCATGGCGCGCTTGCCAGCAAGGGAAGCCGCCGCGGCAACCTCAAGCGCGGCCTTCTCGTTCGTGGACCATTCGACATGGATGCCGTGCGCGCTGCCGTCTTTCAGCAGGCGAGCCACGGTCTCGATCACCTCAGAGGAGGGCGTGCCGGGGTACCCTGCGAACAGGCCGCAACCCGCTTCGAGCGCCGCGTGCGCGAACGCTTCGTTGCCCATGAGGAATCTTCTTGCCATGTGACCTTTCGGTTCGTCTTTGCTGAGGATGATTTTACTTCAAACGGCTTATGGTTGGGCTGCGTGCTTGAGGATGAGGGTTGCAGCCCAATACGACCGGATAGATGGTCTGCGCCAGGCTAGGTTGCCTGACCTGGTGCTGGCATCCGGGTGTTCTTGCCCTGTCGGGCAAGTTACGCATTGCTGGCGCAATGCTGCGGCTGCGATGCAGCCGCCCACAGGAGGAGAGCTGCGATGCAGCCGCCCACAGGAGGAGAGCTGCGATGCAGCCGCCCACAGGAGGAGAGCTGCAATGCAAGCGCCTGCAGGTCAATGCTGGCTCATTCGTCCTTGTGAGCGTTGCGCTCTACGTCGCGTTCGATCTTGCGCAAGTTCGCATTCTGGAACTCTGAGACGAAGCCCGCAGAGAAGATGCCGCCGGGGATGGCAACCAGTGCCAGCGACAAGATCATGATGATAATGCCGCACGCCTTCCCGGCCACCGTGATGGGAACGATGTCCCCATAGCCTGTGCCCGTCACCGTCTCCACAGCCCACCAGATGCCCTGGAACAGGCTGCTGAACGCCTGGGGTTGAGCAGCGTGCTCAACTTCGTACATGACCACGCTTGCAACCACGATCAAGAGGAAGATCACCAAGAACGCTGCCACTATCTCATGGTAATGCTTGGCGAACACGCGTCCGATGGTGCGGAATCCTCGCATGTAGCGTGTCACCTTCACAAGACGGATGAGCCTGAGCAGCCCTATCGCATGGATCAGCGTGGGTGTGACCGGCAGGAACCATGAAACCATGCTTGGTGCGAACGAGAGGAAGTCGATCGCGCCCATGGGCGAGAAGATGTATTTCACTCTTGCTTGGGCGTGCGTGCAGTTGCCGAAGGCCAGGTCAGCTATCCAGATGCGCAGCAGGTATTCCACGAAGAAGCACAGGGTTGAGAACACGTAGAAGGCCTGCAAGATGTCCGTGGAGATGGGGTCAAGCCCTTCTTGTGCGGAGAAGAAGACCACCACAGCGTTCAAGATGATCAGGACGAATAAGAAGTAACCCGCGAACTTGGCCCAGATGTTGCCGCGCTTCGGGTTCTCTAGCGCGTAGAAGGTCTGGCGCTTTATGGTGGAGCTATCATCAAGGCGGACGCGCTTGGACAGATGCGGGCCGTGCCGCCTTTTGCTGCGTCCTTTGTCCTTCTGCTGATCCGCCATGATGAGACGCCCCCTGCTTGCCAAGATGCGGCCAATGTTAGCAGCAGGCTGCGCCAGCATGCCGCCTTGCAACCTAGCCTTTACCGGGGCGATACCTGATATTCGTGATGTAAGTCTATATATGACCAAAAAGGTCAATGACATTAAGCACGGGGAAATGTCATTGACCTGGAAGGTCATAATTAGATCAATCGGAAGGTGCGCATCTTGCTTGCTCCTTTTTTCTTGTGGGCGTCGGCATTGCCGACGCAGCTGTGCGCTAGCACAGCGTAATGAGGGGCACCCAAGGTGCACTTCCTCGCCATGCGAAAGGATTCTCGCATGGCTCAGGGCGCGGGAGCCCGAAATGCCCGGATCGTTGGTCTGCGTTAGGCTAAGTTGCCTGACCAGTTGCTTTATCTCGGATGCTCTTGCCCTATCGGGCAAGTTACGCATTGCTCACCGCAATGCTGCGGCTGCGATGCAGCCGCCCACAATTGGGGGGCAACTGCGGCTGCAATGCAAGCGCCCACATGATGTGGGTGCAGCATTTTGGAGCAGCAAGTTGGTTTGACAAAGGCTTCTATGCCGAATTATGATTGTCATACGTCATACAAGTTGGGGAGGCAGCATGAGCAAGATGGTCTCAGCAAGAATCCCGGATGCAACCTTTGAACAGGCCAGCATGCAGCTGGAGAGCATCGATGCCAGCATGACCGATCTGATCAATGCTGCTTTTGAATACCTCCTGCAAGAGCACAGGCTTCCACTGACCGAACGTACGTCAAGCGGGAGCACCGTTCGCAAGATGTCAAAAGCGCAGGCTGCAGAGTTCAAGTCCATGCTTGATGCGTGCACCATGAAGATGGACATTCCGTCAGATGTGGCTTTTGACAAGCAGGTCATCCTTGAGGCGAAGCAGGCAAAGCATGAAGCTCTTGCTTGATACCAATATCCTGATCGACCTGATCGCGTGCCGGGAGCCGTTCGCAGCCGATGCACGCAAGATCTGCGCTGCCTCATTCTTCAAGGATGTTCAAGCGTGGGTGACCGCGCAGTCTTATGCCGATGCTTTCTATGTGCTGTCGAAGGGTTCGTCGGAGGCTATTGCGAAGCGTCTTCTGCTGAAGAGTCTGACGTTCTTCTTGCCGTGCAGCACGTTCGCCTCGGATCTCAAACCAGCGCTTGAGTCTGACTGGCCAGATGTTGAGGATTACCTCATCGCGCATGCAAGCAAGCATGTGAATGCCGATGTCATGATCACTCGAGATGCTGACATGATGCAGCGCTGTCCGATCCAGGCGATGACGGCTCATCAGTTCCTTGAGATGCTTGAAGAGGAACAAGGGCTTGTCTATGAGGATGTGCCTTTCTAGCTGCTGTTGCTGGCTCATCTGCCTAGAGGCTCCCATAAATGAACACCCCCTGTCCCGTGGGCGCTTCCCCCTCATCATGTGGGCGTTCGCATTGCGAACGCAGCTGCCTGGGAATCCATGAGTCCGAAGGGCGAATGGATGGGAAGGCAGCGCAATGAGGGCGGGAGCCCGAAATGCCCGGATTGGTTGTCTGCGCCAGGCAAGGTGGCCTGACCAGTTGCTGGATGCCGGGTGTTCTTGCCCTGACGGGCAAGTTACGCATTGCTGCGCTTGCGATGCAAGCGCCCACAATTGGGGGGGCTCAGGATGTATTGGAGTGGTTTCACCCGGAACGGGGCGCGTGAGCGCCCCAAGGCCGCTACATTCCGCATGAGCGTGAAAGCGAATGCGGGATGTTAAAGGCC
>CAJUPL010000045.1 GCA_910588435.1 uncultured Eggerthellaceae bacterium
ACATGCCTGTGCACTTTTACTACGGCCTTTAACATGGCTGCTCATTCCATTCGCATCCATGTAGCGGCCTTGAAAGATTCCTGTGGGCGCTTCCATTGGAAGCGCAGTTGCACGCCAGTGCAACGTAACGCAGGCGATAGCCTGCGAACACCCGGAAGCAAGCATCAGGTGAGGAAACCTAGCCTGGCGCAGACCACCTCCAAGCTAGGGATCCCATGTGCTACCCCTTAAGGGTCGCTGTCCCACCTTCCCGGCTAGCCCATCTGCGCGAGGCTACCTTGCCTCACCCACATCACCTATCCAGCTGCCCTTGCCCTATCGGGCAAGTTACGCTGTGCTCTCACCCTCGCATCGCTTCGCTCAGCTCGGATTCCCGCACAGCTGCGTTCGCAATGCGAACGCTCACTCTTGGGGGAGGCACCTTAGTTCGCAATGCAGCCGCCTACAGGAGGGGTAGACCACAAAGAAGGAGAGCGCTCTTCCAGTCCCTCTTGCTGCTTTGCCCAACCTGCAACACTTGCGGCCTTGCTGCCCCTGATCCGGTGTCGCGGGTGCATAGCGCCCGCTCCTTTCATTGCGGCCTTTAACATGGCTGCTCATTCCATTCGCACCCATGTAGCGGCCTTAAAAGATTCCTTTGGGCGACCTCACCCCCCCCGCGGTAGGCGGCTGCATTGCAGCCGCAGCATTGCGCTAGCAATGCGTAACGCAGGCGATAGCCTGCGAACACCCGGCACCCAGCATCAGGTGAGGAAACCTAGCCTGACGCAAGACACCTATCCGGGTATTTCGGGTCATCACCCTCATTTCGCTACCTTTTCGCCCTTTGGGCTTCCAGGTAGCTGCGTCTCCATTGCAGCCGCCCACAGGGAAAGAGGCCAGCAAGCGGGTCAAGCCAGCAAGACGACAATCTAATTATGACCTCTGAGGTCAATGACATTAAGCACGGGGATTTGTCATTGACCTTGCAGGTCATATATAGAGCTGCGCAAGGATACTTATAATGTAAGCATGGAACGGGAGATCACACGCAGGGAGGCGATCGGGGTCCTCGCGGGGGCGGCGCTAGCTGTACCGTTCGCGGGACTGCTAGCCAGCTGCGGCCCTGCGCCCTACGTCAGCCCCTATGACTGGACGGCGCTGCGCCGCGAAGGCGAACGCCTGGTCTACGCGCCGGATGGGCAGGTGGAATCCAGCTGGGGGATCGACGTCAGCTCGCACCAATTCAGCATCAATTGGCAAGAGGTGGCGGCCGCCGGAGTGCAGTTCGCCATCATCCGCATCGGCAACCGCGGCGCCACGGAAGGCCTCCTCTACGAAGACGAGTTCTTCATGGAGAACGCCACCGGCGCGCAGGCGGCTGGGATCCCGCTGGGTGCGTACTTCTTCTCGCAAGCGCTCGATGAGGCTGAAGTGCTGGAGGAGGCGGAGTTCGCGCTGCGCCTGCTGGCGAAGGCGGAGCAGGAGGGCGCGCAGTTCAAGGCGGTAGCGTACGACCACGAGCCGGTCAGCGTGGAGGGTGCGCGGGCGAATGACCTGGAAGGGGAGCTGCTGAGCCAGCTGACGGTAACGTTCTGTCAACAGTTGGAGCTGGCCGGGTACCAGCCGCTGCTCTACGGCAACCAGCGGGACCTGGGGAAGCTAGATCCCGTAGTGCGCCAGGCGTACCCGCTCTGGCTGGCGGAATACGAAACGGACGCGCCCACCGCGCAATTCGACTTCCGGATCTGGCAATACTCGCGCAGCGGCCAGCTGCCGGGGATCCCGGCGGACGTGGACCTCAACATCCTGCTGCCCGAGGTTGAGTAGCCTGCGAACTCGGCCAGCTTGCGGGAGGTTACGCTTGTGGATGGCTGCACCTCTCCTTGTGGGCGTCTCCATTGGAGACGCAGCATTGCGCCAGCAATGCGTAACTTGCCCGATAGGGCAAGAACACCCGGAACAAAGCAACTGGTTAGGCAAGGTGGCCTGGCGCAGATAGCTTATCCGGGTATTTCGGGTTATCACCCTCATTTCGCTACCTTCCCGCCCTTCGGGCTTGCAGGTAGCTGCGGCTGCAATGCAGCCGCCCACTCCTGAGGGGGCACAATTGCGGTTGCAATGCGAACGCGTCACGCGCGCAGCGTGAGCGTGAACACTGTGCGTTCTGGGCTGCTGGCGGCCATCAGGGTTGCGCCCATCTGATCCGCAAGCGCCTTCGCGATGGATAGCCCAAGCCCATGCCCGCGGGCCGTCTGCAGGCCGCCCGCAGCGCGTTGTCCCTGGTCAGCGCGCTCCCCCTGGTCAGAATGCGATCCGTCCACCCGATAGAATCGCTCGAACACGTGCGGGAGCTTCTCTTCCGGGATGCCCGGTCCCGTGTTCGCAACCTGAAGGCTGACGGTGCTGGGTGCCTCAGACTGTAAACGCACATTTACGCATCCGCCCTCATCCACATACTTGCACGCGTTGTCCAGCAAGATGGCGGTGATGCGCTGGAGCGCCGCCTTGTCCGCGCTCAGCCGCACGCCAGGCTGGATGTCCGTCTCAAGCGCGAAGCCGCCCTCGAATGCGCGCGATTCGAACTGCAGCGTTGCGCCCTCTACCATCCGGGACGCGTCGACCGGCTGCGGCTCCCCTTGCTGGCCCGCGCCTGCGCCCGTGCCCATGGCTGCCGCCCCCACGCCCGCGTCTGATCCGCCAGCTGCCAAGGCCGCCCTGCGCCCCGCGCGTTCGCTATCCTGCAGCTCATCCAAGCTGGCCAGCGCCAGCATGTCGTCCACCAACGTCTCCATATCAGCCGCCGCATCGCGCGTGCCTGTAAGCCATCGTTTGCAGTCAGGCGCATTCGCAGACGGCTCATCAAGCAGGAGCTCCGTGTTCGCCTTGATGGCCGAGAGCGGCGTCCGAAGCTCGTGGGACGCATTCGCCACGAACTCCCGCTGGCGCTGCCAGGCGAGGCGCACCGGGCGCAGCGCCCAACGCGCGAACACGACGCTGGCCAGCAGGAACACGACGAGCGCGGCGGCGCCTACCAGCGCGAAGATGGGGAGCAGCGCCGTCCATGTGCTGAGCGCGCTGGAGCTTGCGAACGCAACGAGCGTGGTGCCGTGCGGGACTTCCTTCAGGCACACCAGACCGCTTCCAACCTGCGCGATCTGGCCAAGTTGGGCGCTTTCGCAGGCTTGCGTCACGTCCGCAAGTGCGTCGGCGTCAACCAGCGCCGAGGACGTTGTTGCAGCCGTGAACTGGCCGTCCTCCAGGGTGTAGACGGCGATGGGTGTTGTGGGCTGGCGCTCCGGCTCCTCGCCCGGACGGCCCGGCTGGCCCTTGGGTTGCCCCAGCTCAGGGGGCGTGAAATCCGGCGGCGTCATGTCATCGCTCAGAGGTTGGCGGTCCTGCTCCGCTAGCGGTGACTGGGGCGCTTGAGATGACTGGGCTGCTTCGCTTGCCTGGGCTGCCTGGATCGCCTGCTCCGCGCGGCTGATGGCGGCTTGCATGTCGGCCGTGAGCGTGCCGGCCGCTTGCGAGCTGCTCATGGCGGCGATGGCGGCGAACGTGGCGCAGAGGATCACGGCCACGACGGCCATGATCATGCAGACGAATCTGACTTGCAGTCGCTTGAACATGCGGACAGCATACCGCAACGCGCCAACTCAGAATGCTGGCGTATTCAACTGCAGTTGCACCCCCTCCTTCCTGTGGGCGGCTGCATCGCAGCCGCAGCATTGCACTAGCAATGCAAAACTTGCCCGCAAGGGCAAGAGCACCCGGATGCCAGCGTCAGACCAGGCCACCTAGCCTGGCGCAGACCAGCTATCCGGGTATTTCGGGCTAACGCCCTCATTTCGCTACCTTCCCGCCCTTCGGGCTTGCAGGTAGCTGCGTCGGCAATGCCGACGCCCACTCTTGGGGGAGTAGCTGCGGCTGCAATGCCGGCGCCCACAGGAATAGCAGAGCCCTCACCTTTCAGATTGCATTCAGAAACGGCCTCTATCCTCTTCGCGAACCGAGGCGCACTCAGGCGCACTGAGGCGCACCAAGGCACGAAGGAAGGCCCATGAGCAAGGACACATTCAACCGAAAAGAGATCAAATACCGCCTTGATCGGCAGCAATATCAGATCCTGCGGCGCGCGGTCAGCCAGCACCTGGCGCCGGGCGAGTTCCCGTCCGCGCGCGTCACCAGCCTCTACCTGGACACGCCGGACCGCCAGATGATCGCGCGCTCGCTGGAACGGCCGCTCTACAAAGAAAAACTGCGCGTGCGCTGGTACCAGCCGGCCCACTCGCCGGTGGAGCAGCTTGCGAACGCGATCCCGCACGCTGGCGCGGAGGCCCTTGCGAACGCGGTGGTCCCTGCGAACGCGGTCCCGCACGACCAGCTGGCGTTCGTGGAGCTCAAGAAGAAGCATAAGGGGATCGTCTACAAGCGGCGCGTGGCGCTTGACCCCCAGGCCACGTCGGCCTTCTTGGCGGGCGCCCCGGCGGCGAACGCCGTGGCCGCAACCGCCTCCGCGGCAGCCGCTGCCGCTGACCCGCTCACGCTGCAGATGGCGCGTGAGATCGACGCCGCGCGTGACCGCTGGGCGCGCTGGTCCTCAAGCGGGCAGCTGGTGCCCTCGGCGCTGATCAGCTGCGTTCGCCACGCATATGGCACGGACGCAGACGGCGGCCTGCGGATCACGTTCGACACGCTCCTGACCGGGCAAGACTTGCTCGCCAGCAGCCGGAACGCGCAGGGCACCGCGCCCACTGCGTCCGGCCAACCCATCCCGCTCCTGCCGGACGGCGGCGCCATCATGGAGGTGAAGTGCCTGGGTGGCTACCCCTCCTGGCTGCTGCAGGCGCTGGCCTCCGCGGGCGCGCTGCCGGGTTCGTTCTCCAAGTACGGGGAGCTGTACAAGATGACCGCGCATCCGAACGCGGCCCTAACAGGAAAGGTTGCCTAACATGCTGGACTTCGCATTCACATCGGTCTTTGGCACGGCGGACTCCCTAGTTGCAGGCGTGACCAGCGCAGAATTCCTCCTTTGCTGCCTAGCGTCATTGGTGCTGGGCGCAGTGTCAGCCGCCGTTTACACTTTCCGCAACGACTACACGAAGAGCTTCGTGGTCACGCTGGCGCTCCTGCCGCTGATCGTGCAAGCGGTCATCACGCTGGTCAACGGCAACCTCGGCGCGGGCATCGCGGTCATGGGCGTCTTCAACCTGGTCCGCTTCCGCTCCATCCCCGGCAGCGCCAAAGACATCGGCAGCGTCTTCTTCGCCATGGCCATCGGGCTAGCGTGCGGCATGGGCTTCCTCACGCTGGCGGTGCTGTTCACGGTGATCGTGAGCGTTGCGAACGTGGCCTATTCGATAAGCCCGTTCGGCAAGCAGTCGGAGCCCGCGAAGACGCTCACCGTGAGCGTGCCGGAGGACCTGGAATTCAGCGGCATGTTCGACGACGTGCTGGCGGCATTCACGAAGAGCCACGAGCTCATTGAGATCCGCACCACCAACATGGGCAGCCTGTACCAAATACAGTACAGGATCCGCATGCGCGAGGCCGGCCAAGAGAAGCAGATGATCGACGCGATCCGCTGCCTGAACGGGAACCTGCGCGTGACGCTTGGCATGACGCCCACCATGCAGACATCGCTGTAGGGACAAGGACCGCTCTTGCTCTTGCCCGCAATGCCACAGACTCATGAAAGGAACCATATGAAGAAGATGATGACTGCTGCGCTTGCCGCCTGCTTGGCGGCAAGCCTTGCAGGTTGCACTGGTGCTCAAGCCCAGAATGGCGAAAGCGCCGCGGATGAAGCTACCGAACGCACCTCACAAGCCGGCTCTTCTGATATGACAGCGGCGCTTGAGGGGCTTGACCTTGACTTCTCCAAGAGAGATACGGATCCCTCATATGACGAGGCAGCTGCAACCAAGGTATCGCTGGCGGATGACGCTATCAGCGTTGACGGTAGCGGCGCGGAAGCAGAGGGCAGCCAGCTCACTGTGACGGCAGCTGGCACATATGTGGTCACGGGAGAGCTTGGCAATGGTGGGATCACCGTTGCTGCGGGTGATGAGGACAAGGTCCAGCTGGTGCTTTCCAACACTGTTATCCACAACGAGAATGGGCCTGCCATATTTGTGGATAACGCAGATAAGGTGTTCATAACTTTGGCTGAGGGCACTGAGAACAGCTTGACTGACGGAGCCGAGTATCAGCTGACGGATGAGGATGACAACCGCGACGCGTGCGTCTTCAGCCGTGATGACATCACGTTCAACGGCTCGGGCAAGCTCACGGTCAACGGAGCGTACAAGCACGCCATCTGCTCCAAGGATGACCTGGTCATCGCCGGAGGGCAGCTCAATATCACTAGCGTTGAGGATGCCCTCACGGGCAAGGATGCCGTGAAGGTCACTGGCTCTGACCTGCAGATCTCTGCTGGTGATGACGCCGTGCACACGGAGGGTTACATTTATATGAAGGATGGCAACGTTGAGATCGCCACTTGCTATGAAGGCTATGAGGGCACTCAGATCGTGGTGGACGGCGGCACGCACAAGATCTATGCCACGGACGACGCGTTGAACGCCGCGCTGGGGGACACTGATGAGAGCAGCACCGCTGACCAGGCTGCAAATGGCGAAAGCGCCAGCGCAGCAACCGCTCCAGATGGAGCAGCTCCCCAGGGTGACATGCAAGGAGGCCCGTTCGCAGATGGTGAAGGCTCCCCTGACGGAGATATGAGCGAGGAAGGTGCGTTCGCGGGCGGCCCGCGTGGAATGGGCGGCAAGGGCGACATGGGTGATATGACCCCACCGGACGGCGTGGACGGTGCGCCTGACCAGCAGATGGACGGTATGGGTGACATGGGCGGCAAGAAGATGGGCGGCGCCGACATGGATGGCAAGCAGATGGGCGGCGGTTTCGACGGCGGGATGGCGCAGTCCTCGTCCAGCTGCCTGATCCAGATCAACGGCGGCACGCTTGAGCTGCAGGCGGAGACGGACGGCGTGGACAGCAACGGGAACGTGCAGATCAACGGCGGCACCGTGATGGTGTCCGGGCCCGACGCCGGAATGGACGGCAGCCTGGACTACGACCTGGCGGCGGAGGTCAACGGCGGCACGCTGCTGTTCTGCGGCAGCGTCGGCAGCACGAACGGGCTGGACTCGGGTGAGCAGGCGGTTGCGTACGGGCAGGTCAGCGGTAGTGCCGGCTCACAGGTGGAGCTACTGGACGCGAACGGCACCGTGCTGGCCTCGTTCGCACCTGGCATCGCGTTCACAAGCGTCCTGGCCTCAAGCCCTGAGGCAGCCACCGGCAACGAGCTGACCGTGAGCGTGGACGGCCAGCTCACGCAACTCACCCTGGGCGACATCATGTTCGGCTCCATGGGCGGCTCCATGGGCGGCAAGGGCATGCGCTGATAATGCCCTTAAAGCCTCGCTGCCCCCATCCGGTGTCGCGGGTGCATTGCCCCCTCCCGCCAGTGGGCGCCTTCACCCCCCCCTTGCGGTAGGCGGCTGCATTGCAGCCGCAGCATTGCCCCCTCCCGCCTGTGGGCGGCTGCACTCCCCCTTGCGGTAGGCGGCTGCATTGCAGCCGCAGCATTGCGTTAGCAATGCGTAACGCAGGCGACAGCCTGCGAACACCCGGCACCCAGTCCCAGGTCATGCAACCTTGCCTGGCGCAGACCACCTATCCAACCTGACCCGCTCTCCCCCCTGATAAACTTGCACCCAGATCCCAAAAGGAGGCACGACATGCGCGCACTGGTGGTGGAAGACGACCGGCAGCTGTCAGAGATCCTGGCGCACGTGCTCCGGCGCGACGGCTTCAGCGTGGACGCGGTTCCCAGCGGCCTGACCGGCGCGGAGTTCGCAGAAAGCGGCCTGTACGACGTGATCATCCTGGACGTCATGCTCCCGGAGATGAGCGGGCTTGACGCCGCAAAGCGCATGCGTGAGCGCGGCGTTCGCACGCCCATCCTGATGCTGACGGCGCTTGGGCAAGTGCCTGACAAGATCGGCGGCCTGGACGCCGGCGCGGACGCGTACATGACCAAGCCGTTCTCGCCGCGCGAGCTGATGGCGCGCGTTCGCGCCCTGGTCAGACGCATGCCCGAGGAGCGCTCCGAGGTGCTGCGCGCCGGGGATCTGTCGCTTGACACCGGCGCGTACACGCTGATGTGTGGGTCAGAATCGGTACAGCTGGCCGATCAGGAGATGGCGGTGGCGCGGCTGTTCCTTGCGAACGCGGACCGGACTCTGACGCGGGCGCAGCTTGCGAACGAGGCCTGGGGGCCGGAGGCGCGGGTGGAGGACAACACGCTGGACGCGTACGTGTCCATGCTGCGCAAGAAGCTGCGGTTCCTGGGGTCAGAGTGCCAGCTGGTGGCAGTCCGCGGCGTCGGCTTCAAGCTGGAACCTTGACGCGGCTACGGCCTTGCTGCCCCAAAAGTGCTTACGGCCCGCAATTCTGCGGGCCGCTTCTTTTATCCCGCATTCGCTTTCACGCTCATGCGGAATGTAGCGGCCTTGGTGGCTTTACGGCCACCTATCTAGGCCCTCTCATCCGTAGGCGGCTGCATTGCCCCCTTGCCTGTGGGCGCTTCCATTGAAAGCGCAGCCCCCCTCACCTGTGGGATCTTCCATTGGAAGCGCAGCCCCCCCTCACCTGTGGGCGGCTGCATTGCAGCCGCAGCATTGCCCCCCTCACCTGTGGGCGCTTCCATTGGAAGCGCAGCATTGCGCCAGCAATGCGTAACGCAGGCGATAGCCTGCGAACACCCGGAAGCAAGCATCAGGCCATGCAACCTAGCCTGGCGCAGACCACCTCCAAGCTAGGGATCCCACAAGCAGCCCCTCAAGGGTTGCTGTCCCACCTTCCCAGATAGGTCATCTGCGCGAGGCCACCTCGCCTAATCTATATCCCTCATCCAGCTGCTCTTGCCCTATCGGGCAAGTTACGCTGTGCTCTCATCCTCGCATCGCTTGCGCTCAGCTCGGATTCCCGCACAGCTGCGGCTGCAATGCAGCCGCCCACAGGTGAGGGTTCGCAGGTTAGGGGATGCAGCCGCCCACTCTTGAGAGGACGCGCCTTCGATCGCAATGCGAACGCCCACTCTTGAGGGTGGGCGCATCGAGCTGAAGCAAGTAAAGGAGAGAACACTGGGGGCCAGACCCAGAGCAGGTTCCCCACCCTCACCTATAGGTGGCTGCATCCCATTCGCCAAAGAGGTTTCAGATATGCACAACCCCGGCTCCAAAACGCAAGCTTGGGATACCATCCCGAGAAAAGGAAAGGAGCTGCACATGTCATTTCTCATCCGTTGGCTGGTGACAGCCATCGCCGTGGCCGCGGCCGTCTGGCTTGTCCCCGGGATCCAACTCATCGGCGGAGAATCCGCATGGATCGGCATCGCCATCTTCGCGCTGATCCTGTCTCTGATCGATATCTCCGTGAAACCCATCATGCAAGTGCTGTCGCTCCCGGTCACGGTGCTGACGCTGGGACTGTTCTACCTGGTGGTGAACACGCTCATGCTCTACTTGGCGGCGTGGCTTGCAAACGGGCTGTTCGGCGTCGGGTTCTGGATCTCAGGCTTCTTCAGCGCGCTTCTGGCCTCCATCGTCATCTCCATCGTCAGCGCCCTGGTGAATTCTCTCGTTTCTGAATAACTCGCGAATGCGCCCTTGCTCACGTGCGGGAACCCGTTCGCGAGTTGATGCACAAGAAATGTCAGATTTGTGATGACCTCGCGCCAGATCCAAGCCAAGAGCATGAAGCATTTCGTCAGATCCGCGATGGATCCGTGCTCGGATATTGACGGACTCGCGTCATGTTCGCGTCAGATGAGGGCCTTAGCATGTCTGAAGAGACAACTGCTAAGGAGGGGCGATATGGGACGAGCTAGGCGTTCAAGGAGATGTGAGGGGTTTGATTATTCAAGCCCGGGGGAGTATTTCGTGACGTTCGTCACCGACGAGAGAAGGTGCGTGCTTGGCGAGGTGGAAGGCGAGGAGGTGAGGCTCACGCGCATAGGGTGGGCGTGCTATGAGCGCGCGCATGGCATGTGCACGATGTTCCCCACGTTCTCGCTTGCTGGGCTTTGCATCATGCCGAATCATGTGCATGCGATGATCCGCATATCTCCCGCGCCTGAGGAGAAGTGGCGCGCGCCCTTGTCCCGAGGCGTTGGTTGGTGGAAGGGCAGGACTACTCGGGATGCCAGGATGGCAGGGTTCCTGGGTGATCTTTGGGAGCAGGGATTCGATGACAGGATCGTCAGGTGCGAGGAGCAGAGACGCGAGTACTTGAGATACATGCAGAACAACCCCTTGAAATGGGAGCTGGACTGCATGTATCGCAAGGAGGATTTGCACAGGGGATGAGAGAGTCATGCACCAGGCTAGGTTGCCTGAGCTGTTGCTGGCATCCGGGTGCTCGCAGGCTCATCGCCTGCGTTACGTTGCACTGGCGTGCAACTGCGCTTGCGATGCAAGCGCCCACAGGAATCTTTTAAGGCCGCTACATGGGTGCGAATGAAATGAGCAGCCATGTTGAAGGCCGTAGTAAAAGTGCACAGGCATGCTCTTTGCCTGTGCAACAATTTCGGGGCAGCAAGGATGCAAGTGTTGCAGGTTGGGCAAAGCAGCAAGAGGGACCAGAAGAGCGCTCTCCTT
>CAJUPL010000046.1 GCA_910588435.1 uncultured Eggerthellaceae bacterium
TCGGGACCCCTTTCGGGACCCCTCCGAAAACTCGGCGGCTCAAGGCTGAACCTGCATGTTCCTCCGCCTAAACTTCCCCATCCTTCGGCCTCGCTCCGCTCGGTCCGGTGTCGCGGGCACGCTGTGCCCGCTCCTTTTATAGCGGCCTTGGGGCGCTCATGCGCCCCTTTGCAGCACTGCAGATCTCCTGTGGGCGCTTGCATTGCAAGCGCAGCATTGACCCCCCCTCGCGTGGGCGCTTGCATTGCAAGCGCAGCATTGCGATGAGCAATGCGTAACTTGCCCGACAGGGCAAGAGCACCCGGGTGCCAGCAGCTGGTCAGGCAACCTAGCCTGGCGCAGACCAACTATCCGGACATTTCGGGCTGACGCCCTCATTTCGCTGTGCTATCGCACAGCTGCGGCTGCAATGCAGCCGCCCACTCTTGGGGGGGCAGCTGCTTCGGTCTTGCAGCCGCCCACTCTTGGGGGGGGCAGCTGCTCCGGTCTTGCAGCCGCCCACTCTTGGGGGGCAGCTGCACCGGGCTTGCAGCTGGTCACTCTTGAGAGGGAGTGTTAGGGCTCTCAGGAAGGAGGGAGAACGGCTGCAAGAACAATGCCGAGAAAACTGATACCATTGGGAGCTTGATATCGAAGGGTTCCAAGGAGGCCAGTTGCTCACCATAGGATGCCATCTGTCATCTTCCAAAGGGTATGCGAACATGGCGGATGTTGCGGCATCCATCGGCGCGAACACGTTCCAGTTCTTCACGCGCAACCCTCGCGGCGGGCGCGCGAAGGACATAGACCCCAAGGATATAGAAGCGTTCGAAGAGAAGTGCGCAGAGCACCAGATTCAGACCATCTTGGCGCATGCGCCATACACCTTGAATCCAGCGGCTAAGAAGCCAGAGACGCGCGAGTTCGCCATCAACACTCTAGCTGATGACCTCACCCGCATGGAGGCCACTCCCGGGCAGCTCTACAACATGCACCCTGGCGCTCATGTGGGCCAAGGCCCAGAGGTTGGCATAGAGCTCATAGCGGATGCCATCAACCAAGCGCTAAAGCCTGAGCACACAACAACTGTCCTGCTTGAGACCATGGCTGGCAAGGGGACTGAGATAGGCCGCAGCTTCCAGGAGCTGGCTGACATCATCAGCCGTGTGGAGCTCTCAGACAAGATGGGCGTTTGCTTGGATACGTGCCATGTGTGGGACGGCGGCTATGACGTTGCCAACGGACTTGATCAGGTGCTGGATGAGTTCGACCAGGTGATAGGCCTTGATCGCCTGCGCGCCATCCATATCAATGATTCCAAGAATCCGCTAGGCGCGCACAAGGACAGGCATGAGGTCATCGGCGGCGGCCATATCGGTCTTGACGCCATCGCGGCCATGACCGCGCACCCCGCCCTTCACCACCTCCCGTTCTTCCTGGAGACGCCTCATGAGGACGTTGCGGAATACGGCGAGGAGATAGCGGCCATCAAGGCCGCAAGAGAGGAGCTCCTCTGATGAGCGCTGCGAAAAGAGACGGAGGCAAGGTGCGCATCCTCTTCGTCTGTCACGGCAACATCTGCCGATCTCCTATGGCGGAGTTCGTGTTGAAGGACATGGTTCGCGAACGCGGCCTAGCTGACAGGTTCCATATAGAGTCCGCGGCCACCACGAACGAGGAGATAGGCAATCCTCCGCACCCTGGCACCGTGAAGCGCTTGGCGCGCGAGGGCATCAAGGTGGATGGCAAGCATGCACGGCGCATCACGGCAGATGACTATGACAGCTTCGATGTGATCATCGGCATGGACGCAGAGAACATGGGCGACATGATGCGCGCATGGAAGCGTGACCCTGAGCATAAGGTGCACAAGATGATGGAGTTCGCGGGTGAGGACAGGGATGTGGCTGATCCGTGGTACACCGGGGATTTCGAAGCAACCTATGACGACATCCATGACGGGTGCGTCGGGCTTCTGGGGTGGTTGGGCCTATGAATGAGATCAAATGCCCGCATTGCGGCGAGTACTTCAAGGTGGATGAGTCGGGCTACGCTGACATAGTTCGCCAGGTGCGTGACGCGGAGTTCGAGAAGTCCGTGGATGATGCCGTATCCGTTCGCGAAGAGGTGATGCGCGCCAAGGCAACGGCAGAGCTTGCCAAGAAGGACCAGGAGATGGCCAGCTTGAAGGCAGAGCTTGGGGCCATAGAGGACAAGCATGCGCTAGAGCTTGACCACCTGAAGCTTGCGCAAGCATCAGAGCTTGAGCAGATGAGGCTTGCAAAGGAGTCAGAGACGTCAAGCCTCAAGGCAGAGCTTGGCGCCATAGCTGACAAGCATGACCTGGAGATGCAGCAGCTGAAGCTGGCCCAGGAGGCGAAGGACGCGCAGAGCGCGGCGGACGTTGAGCGCGAGCGCCTGCGTGCGCGCGATGAGCGGGATAAGGCGCTGCGTGCGAAGGATGAGCTGATAGCTGAGCGTGACAGCCAGCTTCGCGCAAAGGATGACATGATCGCCCTTCGTGAGCGTGAGATCCAGGACCTGCACGAGATGAGGAGCAAGCTCTCTGTGAAGCTCCTAGGTGAGAGCCTGGAGCAGCACTGCGAGGTGGCATTCAACCAGATGCGCGCCACAGCCTTCCGCAACTCCGAGTTTGGCAAGGACAACGAAGCCGTTGAGGGCACGAAGGGTGACTACATCTTCCGTGAGCGCACGGACACTGGCGCTGAGCTCATCTCCATCATGTTCGAGATGAAGACGGAATCCGAGGTCTCCCAGTCAACCAGCAAGAAGACGAATGAGAGCCACCTGAAGAAGCTTGATGAGGACAGGCGCAAGAAGGGCTGCGAATACGCCGTCCTGGTGTCAACGCTGGAGGCTGACTCAGAGCTCTACAACCAGGGGATCGTGGATGTTTCCCATCTCTATCCCAAGATGTTCGTGATACGCCCGCAGTTCTTCATCCCGCTGATATCGCTTCTGCGCAATGCCGCCCTTGACAGCGCGAAGTACAAGGACGAGCTTGAGCTGCAGCGTCGCCAAGAGATAGACGTGGCCCACTTCGAAGAGGCACTGCTTGACTTCAAGGACAAGTTCGGGCGCAACTACCAGCTTGCTTCCAAGAGGTTCGAGGCTGCCATAGAGGAGATAGACAAGGCCATCGCGCGCCTGACGAAGGTGAAGGAGAACCTGATCGGCTCTGAGCGGCAGCTGGAGCTGGCGAACAAGAAGGCAGATGGGCTCACCGTGAAGAAGCTCGTTCGCGGCAATCCCACCATGAAGGAGAAGTTCAAGGCACTGGAGGCCGCAAAAGAGGAGGAAGAATAGCATGTTCGGTGACAACCTGGACAGGATAGTCAAAGCCATCGAGAAGAACTACGAGGCAGATGAGATCTTCTTCACGAAGCCAGGCCTTGAGTTCCCAGACAAAGACATCATCCAGGAGATGATAGCGCGTCTTCGTCGCGTGATATTCCCCGGCTACTTCGGCGAGGAGATGCTCTCCCCGAAGACCAGCCCGCAGTACTTCATCGGTGAGCTTCTGATACGGATAGAGCGTGCGCTGCGCGAGCAGGTGATGATCGCGCTCACCTACTGCGACGGCAGGTGCAAGAACTCCGTGCCGCAGGAGGACATAGAGCGCCGCACGGCTGAGATCTGCACTGCGTTCTTCGATGAGCTCCCGGTGGTGCAGCGAAAGCTCCTCACTGACGTGCAGGCCATCTATGACGGAGATCCCGCCGCGCAATCGAAGGAAGACGTCATCTTCTCCTACCCGGGGCTGTACGCAATCTTCGTCTACAGGCTTGCGCATGTGCTGTACAAGCTTGAGGTGCCGTTCATCCCGCGCATCATGTCAGAGCTTGCGCATTCGCAGACAGGCGTTGACATCGGCGCCGGGGCTGAGATCGGAGAATATTTCTGCATCGATCACGCAACGGGCGTGGTGATAGGCGAGACCACGAAGATCGGCGATCACGTGAAGGTCTACCAAGGTGTCACGCTGGGCGCGCTCTCCCTTCGCGGAGGCCAGAGGCTCTCGGGCGTGAAGAGGCATCCCACCATCGAAGACAACGTGACCATCTACTCGAACGCGTCCGTGCTTGGTGGAGAAACCGTGATAGGGGAGGGCTCTGTCATAGCGGGCTCCACCTTCGTAACGTTCAGCGTGCCGCCGCATTCGCGCGTTGCGGTGAAGGCGCAGGAGATATCCGTACGCGGCCCGAACGAGAGGGATTAGCGCCCCTCATCTGCGCAAACGATATCTCAACATGACTGTGCCGCGTGCATGCAATGTTGACCTTAGGGCATAACATTGCTGCATGCATCGCATCAAGTCATATCTCAGGCCCGTGCTTGCCATCTTCAAGCGCGACATGCAGCGCCTTGTGCGCGTGCCCGTAGCGCTCATCATCGTTTGCGGCCTGTGCATCCTGCCATCCCTTTACGCGTGGTACACCATCGCAGCCTTCTGGGACCCATACCATGACACCAGCTCTCTTCAGGTGGCCGTAGCCAACGAGGATGAGGGCACCTTCTCCCAGCTGACAGGCCAGCTGAACGTTGGGGATGAGGTGGTGTCCAAGCTGGAGCAGAACCATGAGATGGGGTGGCGGATCGTATCAGAGGACGATGCCATGAACGGCGTCTATTCGGGTGAGTACTATGCCGCCATCATCTTGCCGAAGGATTTCAGCGAATGCTTCACATCCTTGCTGTCAGGCACCTTCAAGCAGCCTCAGATAGATTACTACGTGAACGAGAAGCTCACGCGCTCTGGCGTGAAGATGGTGGACACGGCTGCCACCGATGTTGAGCAACAGATTGATGAGTCGTTCATCAAGCAGGTGAGCGCAACGCTGATCCAGATCGCCCAACGCTCAGGAGTGGCCATCGAAGGGCAAGAGCAGGCGGGCGTCTCTCAGCTTGCCCTTGGGGTGCAGCAGGCGAACCAGGCTGTAGATGATGCGATGGCCGTCTTGGACGGCTTGCCTGCTGAGCTGGATGACGCCAAGGGTGCATTCGCGAACGCGAATGAGGCGCTCCAAGCCCTTGAGGAGAGCGCACCTGATATGGAGGCGTCGCTTGGAGAGGCGGAAAGCGCCCTTGCCGAGGCACGCTCATCCTTGGGCCAAGCATCAGCGAGCATAGGGGAGCGAGCAGAGGCGGCTTCAGCAGAGCTTGCCACGGCTGCTTCGAAGGCGAGCATCCAAGCAGCTAGCCTTGCTGGCGCCGTCAGGCAGTCCGCATCAGATGCAGAGGCCGCGCTTGCTCAGGCAAGGCGCGCATCAGCTCTCACAGACGCCGCCATCGCCAAGCTGGAGCCAGAGGCTCAAGCGAACCCTTCGCTCGCAAGCGCATTGGAAGACCTCAGGTCCGCATCCGCCACTCTCACGAGCGCGGCCAGCACGCTCTCTGAGGCTGAAGGGTCTTTGAGCGGCACGGCTGATGCCATGGCCAGCGCAGCAGGATCGGTGAGAGACGCGGCGGATCAGGCTGCAAGCTCCATCCGGAGCATGGCCTATGAGTCCCAGACGCTCACCATCCCGAAGCTAGAGTCCAGCATGGATTCCCTTGGCCTGGTGCTTGGCACGCTTGAAGGCGTGACTGCTCAGATGAGCTCCGCTTCCGCTAGCGCAAGAGCTTCCATCGCGTCCCTTGGGACAGCCATGGATTCTGCTGAACCCACCATAGACGGCGCGAAGGCGGTGCTGACGTCCATCAAGGATGCGCTTTCGTCCACGCTTGCAGACCTGGGAGCGCTCACGTCATCGGACGCGTTCGCGAAGATATCTGGATACTTGAAGCTCTCACCTGAGGATGCTGCAAGCTTCCTTGCATCTCCTGTGCAAGTGGAGACCGAAGAGATCTACCCGGTCAAGAACTATGGATCAGGTGTGGCACCGTTCTTCACCAATCTGGCTCTTTGGGTTGCAGGCTTCATCTTGATGGCCATGGTCCGCGTGAAGGTGGACCCAGAGGGGCTTCCCGCTTTCACCAGCAGACAGGCCTACCTTGGGCGCTGGCTCACGTATGCGCTCTTCGGTTCTGCGCAGGGCATCATAACGGGCGTAGGGGACCTGGTGATAGGCGTCCAGTGCGAAAGCCCTCTAGGATTCGTGGCAACGTGCTGGATCACGGCGCTCGTCTACGTGAACCTGATGTACGGGCTTGCGTTCGCGCTCCGTCATATCGGCAAGGCGATAGCCGTTGTGCTCTTGATCCTGCAGGTCCCTGGCTCATCCGGGATGTTCCCTGTGCAGATGCTGCCAGGCTTCTATCAGGCAGCCAATCCGCTGCTCCCGTTCACCTATTCGATAGACGCGCTGCGCGAATGCATCGGAGGCTTCTATGGGTCAGCGTACCTTCACTCCATGCTGGTCCTGGTGCTCATCTTCTTGCCTTTAGGGTTCATAGTGGGGCTGGGGCTTGGATATGCTCTGCACAACCTCAACATGATGTTCGACCACAAGCTCTCGCGAACAGGCCTCTACACATCCGAGCAGGTCTCAGACCAGAAGATGCGGTTCCGCATCAAGACGGTCTTATCAGCGCTCCTTGATTCCAAGGCGTATAGGGATGAGGCGCTTCAGCGCGAGGTGCGCTTCAACCGGATCTATCCTAAGCTCAGGCGCATCGGGTGGGCGCTCCTGTTCGCTGTGCCAGTTGCGATGATGGTGGTCATCATCGCAGTGAAGGGCAGCGTTGATACGAAGCTTGCCATGCTGCTCGCGTTCTTCGCTTCCTGCGTTGCCATCATGGCGGCTCTCCTCATCTTGAACTACATGGATTTCAGCGTGCGAGCTCAGGTGAGAGCGGCAAGGAGCGATGATGCTCAGATGGCAGACGCCATGCGGCAGGGCTTGCCACCTGAGCGCAAGGAAGATGGTCCAGTTGACAAGGCCCCTCTTGAAGGCGTCACTGCCAAGCGCAAGGCGAAGGATGGCGAGGGGCGCTCATGAGGAACATCCTTCGCATATGGAAGACGGACTTGCGGCATCTGTTCGCGAACACCGTAGCCACCATCGTCACATTGGGGCTGATCATCGTGCCGCCCATGTACGCATGGCTGACCACGCTTGGCTTCTGGGATCCCTACGATGACACGGGCGGCCTCAAGGTTGCCGTAGCGGATGCGGATGCGGGCTACACATCCGCCCTCTTCCCCGCGCGCATAGACATCGGGGACAGCATCACGGCGAAGCTGCATGAGAACGACCAGTTCGATTGGGTGTTCTGCTCAGAGGACGAGGTGGAAGAGGGGGTCAGGTCAGGTGAGTTCTACGCCGGGATCGTGATACCTGATGAGTTCTCAGAGGACTTCATGAGCGTGCTCACTACCGATGAGCGCACGCCGAAGATCATCTACTACGTGAACCAGAAGGAGAACGCCATCGCTTCGCACGTGACAGCTGCCGGCACGTCTGTGCTGAAGGATCAGATAGACGAGACCTTCGCCAAGACCATCTCTGAGGTGATGATAGCCGTGATGCATGATCTCACCGAATTCATGGACGGGGATAGCATCGCCTCATATGGGGGACGGCTCCTCCAGCAGCTTGATGAGGCGCAAGACGCGCTGGATGCATGCTTGGTGGAATCTGAGGGCATAGAAGGCGCGCTCTCCGTGATGGAGGGCCTCATCTCATCTGCGTCAGGCGTGCTGGATGGCGCCTCTGGGATCAAAGCAGCATCAGATGAGATCACCGGAGATGCTGCTAGCTCCATCATGGACGGGGCCTCCGCCTTGGAAGAGGCGGATTCGGCAACTGCGAATGCCATCGGAGGCGCAGCGTCTTCGCTGGATGGCGTCCAGCAGGCGGCGGATTCGGTCTTCCAGAGCGCCAAGGAAGACCCAGCGCATGCAAGGCAGCTGGCAGAGGATGCGCTAGCGCTGGTGCATGACGTGCAGGGCGTCTATTCGGACGCAAGGTCTGCCCTTCAAGCGGCCGGTGCTACCGCGGATTCGCTCACGTCCCTTGACCTTGCCATCTCTAGCTTGGGACAGGTTGCAGATGACATCCAAGCGGCCATGGATTCTGCATCTGGCGTGCAGCAAGACGCCGATGCGGCGCAAGCTCAGATGACGGAGAGCTTGGATGAGGCGCGTGCGAACATGGAGGCGCTCAAGGGAGTGTTGCAAGGGGATCTGAGCAACCGGATCTCTGCTCTAGCGGATCGGATGTCCTCGCTTAGCTCATCTGCCGATGGGCTTGCAAGCGCGGCAGATGCAGCAGCGGTGAGCTTGAAGGCAGCATCAGATGGACTATCCATTGGCATGTCAAGCGCGAAGGATTCGCTCTCAGAAGCCACTAGCGTCCTTGCGGAAGCCAAGGCGGGCCTGCAAGCATCCACAGATCAGCTCTCCCAAGCGCTCCAGTCAGGAGACCTGGATCAGCTGCGCCGCATCGTAGGCGGCAATGCGGGTGAGCTATCCACGTTCTTGTCCGCACCTACGAAGCTCGTCCAGCATGCTGTCTATGAGGTGAAGACGAACGGGGATTCCATGAGCCCGTTCTATTCCTGCCTGTCCCTTTGGGTGGGCGCCATCTTCTGCGTGGCGCTGATGTCAGCTGACCCATCTAAGAAGCTGCGCGCCAAGCTGGATCACCCCAAGTCATGGCAGCTCTACCTTGGCAGATATGGCGCATTCTGCTTCATAGCGTTGCTCCAAGCAGTGGTGCTCTTGATCGGGAACCTGTTGTTCATAGGCATAGAGTGCGCGCATCCTATCTTGTATGCGCTATCCCTGATCCTCTGCTCCATCGTGTTCTCGAACCTGGTCTTCACGCTTGACATCTCATTCGGCAACATCGGGAAGGCGATAGCCATCATCTTGCTGGTGATGCAGCTTGCAGGCACCGGCGGCATCATGCCCATCCAGACATCTGCCCCCATCTTCCAAGCCATCTACCCTTGGCTTCCGTTCACGCATGCCATCTCTGCGCTCTCAAGCTGCATGGCTGGGATCTATGGCAACCAGCTCATCATCAGCTTGGCGCTGCTGGCAGCCTTCTTGGTGCCATCTCTCCTCTTGGGGTTGGCGCTAAGGAATCCCATGATCCGGCTCAACGGGAAGATCACAGAGAAGCTGGATGCAACGAAGCTGTTATGATGCGCGTCAGGCTTGCTCTGCCTGGAGCTCTTGGGCTGCCATGCAGCGCTTGAGGTGATCTGCATAGGCAGTGACCACGCGCTTCGGGGAGGCGATGCGCACATCCCCTCCGAATTGTGATATCTGGCCGAAGAACGCAGGGGTTGGTGCAGCCTTCACATGCACGTTCGCCCATTTGCGGCTATCAGATCCATCTTTAGTGCTGAGCTCTTGCACATCCTTGGCACGCGTTGCCTCAGCGCCGTCTATGCCGAAGATGTCTATCACGTTGGAGATCACGTCCTCTGCAACCTTCAGCTTCACCTTGACGGGGCGTGCATCGTACATGCCTATGTGCTCGCGAACGTATTCGTCTATATCGAACTCAGCGGGTGGCTTGTGGCCTGTGTCAGAGGCCTCCAGCAGCATCACGTTCGCCATCCGGTCAACGCGATAGCTGCGGATGCTCATGGGCGTCCGCTCGTCGAATACCAGAAGGTAGCAGTTCCCATCAGAATAGACCAGGTACAGCGGTGTCTTCACGCGAGCCTGCCCGTCGTTCGCAGGCACCTTCGCAAGCTTCTTGCCGATGTCATACCTCATGTAGGAGAAGGAGATGTCCCGCTTCTCAGCCAGTGCTTGCTGGATGAGCGATATGGCTTGCAGCGTGTCCTCGTTCGTGGTCTTCGGGCGGCCGGTGACGTGGATGGTGGATCTGAGCGCCTCTGCTTGATGGATGGATTGCAAACGGGATAGCTGGCTTGCAAGCTGCTTCGAGCTCTCCTCTGTGATGGACCTTGAGGTGCTGACGGCATTCATCAAGAGCGACATCTGAGCGTCGCTGAGCAAGCGGCTTGCAATGCAGTATCCAACAGGGCGAGTTGGGACCTTCTGGATGTCAAGCCCTGCTGCTCTCAGATCATCAAGGTCCCTGTAGATGGCCTTGCGGTCTGCTGATATTCCGAAGTCCTCTAGCCTTGACAGCAGATCTGGCATGGATATCCCATGCTCTGGATCAGACTCTTCGTGCAGTATCTTCGCCACGTAGAGGATACGTGGCTTCTTCCTTCCGCTCATCAAAGCCCCTTCAAGCTTTTTGAGCAATCATATCCCAAATTATGACCAATTTACTCAATATATGCGCTCATTCCGATTAGCGTGACATTAGCGTGACATTAGAACACATCTAATGTCACGCTACACTTCCTGCTCGCCCGCGATGGCCGGCACCCTCGCTAGGCCTCAGGCTGGCGGTCGAATGTGGTTGGATATACCACATTCGACCTTGCCTTCGGAAACGCTCGGGTACCAGCCATCGCATGCTTCGCCGCAAGTGAGTAGGGGAGGCATCGCCGTTTTCGTCGGAACCCCTGACGGGACCCCTCCGAAAACTCGGCGGCTCAAGGCTGAACCTACATCTT
>CAJUPL010000047.1 GCA_910588435.1 uncultured Eggerthellaceae bacterium
CGCAGTTGCACGCCAGTGCAACGTAACGCAGGCGACAGCCTGCGAACACCCGGATACCAGCACCCGGTCAGGCAACCTAGCCTGGCGCAGACCACCTATCCGGGTGTTTCGGGTTATCACCCTCATTTCGCTACCTTCTTGCCCTTCGGGCTATCAGGTAGCTGCGTCGGCAATGCCGACGCCCACTCTTAAAAAGGGGCGTGCCAGCCTCAACCACCCAACTCAACCTAGCCAACTCCCAGCCCCACTCTCATATTAGACATGGTACACTACTGGAACCAGACGACCATAGGAAAGGAACCAACGAATGAAGGACCTCTCACGCCGCAGCTTCATCGGCCTGGCTAGCATGGCCGCCGTGTCAGCCCTGGGCGCCGGCGCTCTCACCGGCTGCAGCGGCAACGCCAACCCAACAAGCTCCACCCAAGACGCTTCCGCTGACGCAGACGAAGCATTCATGTCAGAAGGCAAGGGCCAGCACCTGGTGGTCGGCCGTCGCGGCAAGCTCTTCAAGATCGCACCCACCGTCATCGCCGAGAACATGGGCTTCTTCGAAGAAGAAGGCTGCGACGTTGAGTTCCAGCAGGTAGAGCTGGCAGAAGGCTTCGCATCCCTGGCCTCCAACAACCTGGACATGATGCTCATGGGCACCGTGCAAACGCTAGAGTACATCGCGAAGGGCACCCCGCTCTACATCATGGGCGGCACCGTCCTGAACGGCACGGAGATCCTGGCCGGCCCAGACTTTGACAAGAAGCTTGAGAACGCGGACAGCTTCAAGGGCCTGAACATCGCCTACCACCGCCCGGAGACGGGGCAGGTGGCATTCCGCTCCTGGCTCAAGGACGAAGGCCTTGACATCGACGGCGGCGACGTCACGTTCACCCCGCTTGACAACGAGCAGGCGCAGGTGGAGGCCATCCTCAAGGGCGAAGTGGACATCTCGCTCACCAACAACGCGTTCGGCTACATCAACCGCGAGCGCGGCATCCAGGTGGTGGGCCTGGTGAAGGACTTCACGGGCGACTACCCTTGCTGCCGCCAGAACGCCTCGGACGTGGCGTACCACGAGAAGTTCCTCTCGCTGGTTGACTTCGAGATCGCCCTCCTTCGCGGGTACAAGGTCTTCCGCCAGCAGCCCGACGTGGCCATCCCGATGCTTGCCGAATACTCCGAGCAGGAGCCCGCGTACATCGAAGCGGCGCTCTACGGCACGGACGACTACGAGGCGGCCATGCAGCTCTTGCCAGACCCGTGCCGCGACGCCACGCTCGCGTTCTACGAGGCGCTGAAGGACGTGAACCAGCTGGACGCCAGCGCGCCGTCCGCGGACGACTACGTGGTGGACACCGTCTACAGTCGCGCGCTCAACACGCTGCTGGAGCGCGAGCCAGACGACGAATTCTGGAAGGACCTGGAATCCATCTACAAGAAGCAGAACGTCCACTAAAGGCGGCTGCTCACATGCGGGAGGTTGCGCCGTCTGCGCGCACCTCCCCTTTTTTGTATCCTCAGCATGTTGCAAGATCAGACCAGGAACGCACTCCTCGCGAACGCGGGCTCCGGCTCGCAAGATCGCCTCAAGTGGGAGCAAGTTCGCAAGACGTGCGCAAAGGAGGCTCGTGGCATCCATTCAGCTTGACAGCGTGTCGTTCGCCTACGAGGACATGAGCGCCTCCAAGGGCGGCGCGCCTGAGATCATCAAGGACCTGAGCCTGACCGTGCCAAGCGGGCAGTTCCTCTGCGTGATCGGGCATTCCGGCGGCGGCAAATCCACGCTGCTCAGGCTGATCGCGGGGCTGTCCGCGCCCATAAGCGGGCAGGTCCTGATAAACGGCAAGCCGTCAAGCGGCCCCAGCATGAGCCGCTCCATCGTGTTCCAGGATTACTCGCTCTTCCCGTGGATGCGCGTGCGCAAGAACGTGGAGTTCGGCATCGAGCAGGCGAACAAGGAGCTTGGCCGCGGCCTCACCAAACAGGAGATCAGCCGCATAGCAACGGAGCATCTGCGCCACGTGAACATGCTGGATGCGCAGGACAAGTACCCCTACCAGCTCTCCGGCGGCATGCAGCAGCGCGTGGCCATCGCCCGCGCGCTTGCCATGGACACAGAGATCGTGCTCTTCGACGAGCCGTTCGGCGCGCTGGACGTCCGCTCGCGCCGCACGCTGCAGGCGCTGGTGAGCAAGCTCTGGGCAGAGGGCGAAGATCGCAAGACGGCGGTGTTCGTGACGCACGACATCTCCGAGGCCATCCTGCTTGCGGATCGCATCGTCTTCGTGGCGAACGGGCAGATCACGGCTGATTTCATGGTCGATCTGCCGCGCCCGCGCACGCCCGAGGGAATGGCGAACTCACCTGAAGCGGACGCCATAGCGGGGCGGCTGACCGCGCTCTTCTATGAGAGCCAGGGGAGCGCCGCGGCTGAGGACGGCTTCGCGGACGCCGGACTGGGCGCCGGCGCGGATGCCCGCGAATACGACGGACAGGAGGCCGCACGCTTATGGCAAGAGTTCTGAGCAAGCGCTTCTTCATAGCCCAGATGCTGCTGCTGGTGCTGGTGGCCATCATCGTCGGCATGCCGAACGCGAAGATCCTGAATGTCACGTACTTCCCGCTCCTGGTCGCGCTTGCCATCATGGACGCGCTCTACTTCGCGCTATTGGTTGCGAAGGCGCGGCGGGGGATAGAGTCCACCGGCCCGAATGACATCATCCTGTTCGTCTGGGTGCTAATCATCATCTGGGAGCTGGCGTCAACGAAGCTTGCCGTCACGCCCAACGTGATCGTGCCAACGCCTGAAGAGGTCTTCAACGTGTTCGCCACCAGCTACGGCACGCTTTGGGCGAACGTGGTGTCCTCCACGTCATTGCTGATGATCGGCTTTCTGGGTGGCATATTCTTCGGGGTGGTGCTTGGGATCATCTGCGGCTGGGTGCCGCGTCTGCGCGAGATGTTCTACCCCATCGCTAACGTGATGGCGCCCATCCCGCCAACCGTGTTCGCGCCGTATCTGGTAGTGCTGATGCCGTCGTTCCGCTCGGCGTCCGCGTGCATCATCCTGCTCGGCGTGTTCTGGCCGCAATTCCTGAACATGGTGCTGCGCGTGTCCTCGCTTGACCCGCAGCTGATGGACAACGCCCGCGCGCTCTGCGTCAAGAACTGGACGATGATCACGAAGATCATCCTGCCCTACGTCATGCCAGGCGTGCTGCAGGGGCTGCGCGTCTCGCTGACCACGGCGTTCCTGATGCTCACGTTCGCTGAGATGATCGGCGCCACAGCGGGCATCGGGTTCTACATCACGAACTCCAACATCTATGCGAACTATGCTGCGGTGATAGCCGGGATCATAGTCTGCGGCATCGTGGTGACGGTGCTCTCCGCCATCACCTCCTGGGTCCAACGCCGCTTTACCGTCTGGCGATAATGCTGCACAGGCAAAGAGCATGCCTGTGCACTTTTATAACGGCCTTTAACAGTCATGTTCGCTTGACGCTCACATGCCTGTAGCGGCCTTGGGGCACTCACGTGCGCCTATCCAACCGAAACCTCTGCAGTAGGCGGCTGCATTGCAGCCGCAGTTGCACGCCAGTGCAACGTAACGCAGGCGACAGCCTGCGAACACCCGGAACCCGCGATCAGCCCAGGCAACCTAGCCTAACGCAGAACACCTATCCGGGTGCTTCGGGCTGCCGCCCTCATTACGCTGCGCTCTCATCCTCGCTTCGCTTATCGCTCAGCTCGGATTCCCGCACAGCTGCGTTCGCAATGCGAACGCCCACAATGAAGGAGGGCTCCCCTAGTAGTGGGGACATCCCCTACCTGTAGACGGGTGCACCCCTCTGCGGTAGGCGGCTTGCATTGCAGCTGCATCCCCCCACCTGTAGGCGCTTGCATTGCAGCCTCAGCATTGACCCTCCCCTCCTGTGGGCGCTTGCATTGCAGCCGCAGCATTGCGCCAGCAATGCGTAACGCGGACGCCAGTCCGCGAACACCCGGCGCGAACCATCAGGTCAGGCAACCTAGCCTGGCGCAGAATGCTTACCCGTAATACCTAGACGGCCCTTCCCAGACCTTCCAATCAGTCTCCCACCACATATCGCGCACCTGCGCTACGGAATACCCACGGGTGGTCTCCGCGGTGGTATCCCTCGGGTCGGTCCCGCGCGACGCCCACATGATGTTCGCCCCGGCCTGCGCACACAGCTGGCTGGGCTCGTGCGTGCAATTCCCCTTCACGTCCGGCCCCGTGCCCAGCGCGATGGCCCCCGCATACGTGGCAAGCCGCCCGAACGAGATGTCGCCGAACTGTTCGAACACGCTGCCCGCAACGGTGGTGCGACGCATCGCTCCGCTGAACGTCACCCCGATCTCACGCGCGGTGATGATCAGGTCAGCAATGGCTTCCGGCGAGTGCTCTGGCCCGATAGGCTCGATGCAGTTGCCAACGGAGAGCCCCGCGTCGCGCGCAGCCTCCATGGTCTTGATGCGCATCTCTGGCTTGCACTGCGTGTAGACGCCCTCGTCCAGACGGATGACGTGATAGATCCCGGAAACGCCGATGTTCGCCAGCTCACGGGCGTAATCCGGACCGAAATCCGGGATGTTCGCCACCAGCGGCACGTCGGTCTTCATGGCCTCCTTCACGCGCGCGGCGGTCTCCAGGAACGCCTTGCGCCCGTAGAGCACCGTGGTCACCAGATAGATGGCGTTCGCGCCGGCCTCCTCCAGGTCAAGCGCGTCCTGGATGATCTTCTCAACCGGATGCGTGACCTTCTCCGTGAACACGCCGTTCACCTCCGCGAACGCGCAGTACTGGCAGTTCATCGGGCACGGCGCGGCGTCCAGCCCCACGTGCGCGTGCACCTCCGCGAAGCCGTCGTTGAGCTCAGAGGTGAACTGGCGGCCGGCTTGCTGGATGGCGAACGCCTCCGGGGAGAGGTTCTTCACTGACAGCAGCTGGATGATCTCCTGCTTGGTGAGCAGCGTGCCGTCCAGCGCTTTGATGATGATCTTGACGATGCCGTGGTCCATGGCCATATCCGTTGAATCCTTGCCTCGTAGATTTCGTAGATGATGACCAATGATAGCGTACCTCCGGTATCTTCATCCACAAGGTGACGGATGATCATCCAGTGAACGTGCCCTTCGGCATCCGCGATATCATGCATGCAGTCAAGGAGGCGAACATGATAGACAAGAAGGCATTTCATTCGCTTGAGTACGGGCTCTACATCGTGACCGCGTGCGCCGCGGACGGCCGCAAGGTCGGGTGCGTGGCGAACACGTTCCAGCAGGTGGCGTCTGAGCCGCCGATGGTCAGCGTTTCGCTCAACAAGCAGAACGCAACCACCAAAGTGGTTCAGGATTCAGGGAAGTTCGCAGTGTCTGTGCTGTCAGAGGCGGCAACCATGGAGCTGATCGGCCGCTTCGGGTTCAAATCCTCTGATGACATAGACAAGTTCGCAGACACCATGCATGAGATCGGCGAGGAGGACCTGCCGCTGATCGTGGATAGCTGCGTTGCGCATTTCGTTGCGCAGGTGCGTGACATCGTGGATGTGCGCACGCATCTCATGTTCATCGGGCCGGTGCTGGAGGCGGATGCAACGTCAGATGCCAAGCCGATGAGCTATTCCTACTACCATCAGGTCCTGCGTGGGAAGACGCCGCCGAAAGCGGCCTCCTTCGTATCCGATGTGGCGGAGCCAGTGGTTGCGCCGGATGGGGAGGTTGGCGTTGAGGTGGCCGGCGTGCCTGCTGAGGAGGCGGCGAACGAGGGCTCCGGCAAGCGCTATGGTTGGCGCTGCAAGGTCTGCGGCTACATCGAGATGGTGGACGAGCTGCCGGATGACTTCAAGTGCCCCATCTGCGGCGTCGGCAAAGAGATGTTCGAAAGGGTAGAGATCTAAATTCCCGCGAACTTGGCCCACTTGCGGCCCCAAAAATGCTTACGGCCCGCAATCCTGCGGGCCGCTTCATTCATAACGGCCTTTAACATTCCGCATTCGCTTTCACGCTCATGCGGAATGTAGCGGCCTTGGTGGCCTTCCAGCCACCTATTCAACCTAAACAATTTGTGGTAGGCGTCTCCATTGGAGACGCAGCATTGCGCCAGCAATGCGTAACTTGCCCGACAGGGCAAGAACACCCGGATCCACCCATCAGCTCAGGCCACCTAGCCTGGCGCAGAACACCTCTCAGGTCACTTCCTGCTCCAACCCATAGGTTCCAACCTGTTGACTCACGCGCCCAAGCGCCGTGCTATCCTGCTCCCAGAACAAACCCATCATCAATCCAGCAGAAAGGACGCTCATGCAATACGAAAGCAACAACATCATTCTCACTTGTGACACTGACATCAATCAGGACGAGGCTCAGGCCTACATAGACCACTACCTGGAGAAGTTCCCGAACCTGGCCGCCCTAGACATCAAGATCGACAGTGACTACGCAGATGTCACCTACACCTTGCAGGATTCCCCTGCTTTCGAACGCGTCCGACGCATAACCGGATACCTAGTTGGAACGCTGGATCGCTTCAATGACGCAAAGCGCGCCGAGGAAGCAGATCGAGTCAAGCACCCCACTCTGTGACGCTGCGAAGCCACGGCTGAGCCCCAGCTTGCCGCTCCAAGCGCTTCTTCTTCGTTGGACGAAGCCAACTCAGGCGCGCTTTCACGGCAATCTGAGGCACCCCGCGGCTTCTCGCTATCTTTGCCTGACCTGAATCTCTTCTAATCTACACGCTTTCGGAAGGTGCGCACTTCACGTGCGCACCTCTGCAGGTCACGCCTTATTCGTAAGAAGCGTAATACCAGCGGACGGCATCCCCAGGCTGTAGCTCATACTCATCAGCAGCAACCGACGGGATCTCCCCATTCACCTCATACATCCATCCATAGGTTGGGCCCGCAGCCTTCTCGGCAAGGCCATTGATGGAGGTGACATACGAGCTTGTTCCCTCAAGTTCGGCACCTGTGGCAACTAGCGCATCATACGCGCTTGCGCCAGTAGCAACATCAACATCCTGAGGAACTCTAGCCTCGGCCACGCCTTCCACCAGGCCATCAGCGGCGGATGGGTCTATCTCAACGGAGACCGCCATGGTCTCAGCGGCAACGCTAGCCGCTGAGTCAGACGAGGTAGCGTTTGACTGCTCCGCCGGTTGGGAGCACCCGAAGAGCGCGCCCGACAGCATGAGCGCAGCAAGCATGGATGCAAGCAGGGATTTCTTGAGCATGGTGATACCTTCCTTTCCAGGGCTTCTCGCATGATGGCAGGTGTTCCGACTCCGCCTGACCCCGCCGGGCAGGCTCTTACGGTTACTGGCATAGCCGGGGATTCGCACCCCGATTTCCCTGACCCATCAAGCCATTACAAGCCTGCATTCTATCTCACAACCCGCGAACTGAACCCACCTGTATGCCTTCAAAATGCTGCATGGGCGAAGAACACGCCCATGCACTTTTATTGCGGCCTTTAACATGGCTGCTCGCTCTGCTCGCATCCATGTAGCGGCCTTGGTGGCCTCATGACCACCTGTTCAACCTGCTGCATTGACTTCCTTGCTGCCCCAAAAGTGCTGCACAGGCAAAGAGCATGCCTGTGCACTTTTACTACGGCCTTTAACTCATGATCATGCAAGCATGCTCATGAGTAACGGCCTTGGTGGCCTCCCGGCCACCTTGCGCAGCATTGCCCCCCAACCTGTGGGCATCACCCTACTTGTACCTGTAGGCATCACCCTACTTGTGGGCGCTTCCATTGGAAGCGCAGTTGCACGCCAGTGCAACGTAACGCGGACGCCAGTCCGCGAACACCCGGCACCCAGCAACTGATCAGGCCATCCAACCTAACGCAGACCACCAATCCGGGCATTTCGGGTTATCACCCTCATTACGCTGCGCTCCCATCCTCGCTTCGCTAGACGCTCAGCTCGGGCTTCCGCACAGCTGCGTTCGCAATGCGAACGCCCACAGGAACAGAGGCCATCCAGCCTAACCCATCCTCAATCCACCAAGCGCCAATACCCTGCCTTGTCAGACCCAATGCGCTCGATGAGCTCCAGCTCACGCAGCTTGCGAAATGACCTGCGAACGGTGCTCTCGCTCACGCCAAGCACATCAGCGATGCGCACTGCCGTCACGCGCCCATTCGCCTCGATAACCTTCAGCACGTACTCATCGGTGGTGGTCATATCCAGTCGGTTAGCCGCTGCGAACGAGCGTTCCTTGAACGTGGGCCTCCCCTTGCTGGCAGGAATCTCCGCTGGCTCACCCTCATCCTGGGGCGCTTCCGCATTCGCAGCGCCCTGGATCATCTCAAGGTGTTCCTTCTCGATCCTCTTGTTCGCGCCGTTCGAATATAGATAGTAGCTGCCGCGGAAAGCGACATGCTCAGTTGCGGCCGGCACGTTGACCTCAAGGCAGAGGCTCGTGCCATTCATGACGGGCTCAGTGGAGCAGGGTAGGCTCAGCTCTTGCATGGAAAGCGCCGGGATGCTCTCGAACCCCTTGCGGAAGCGATGGGTGTCGGTTCGCCCGCGCTTGTCACCCGATAGCACCACTATCGTGCCGCCACCAGCGTTCGCGATACCGCATATGAGCGCCAGATCCTTCTCTTCCCAATAGGGGATCTCCGCAACTATCTCTGCTTCAGCCATGCTGCTCACCCACCAAGATGCCATGCCTTTACCATGTCACTAGGGTAGCATTGCGAACTCGTCCCGCATGCCTGAAAAGTGCACAGGCCACTTATTAACCTGCAGCACTTGCATCCTTGCTGCCCCAAAAATGCTGCATGGGCGAAGAACACGCCCATGCACTTTAATTACGGCCTTTAACTCATGATCATGCAAGCATGATCATGAGTAGCGGCCTTGGCGCACTCCCGTGCGCCTATCCGACCGAAATCCCAGCTACAACTCCAAACTGTAGGCGGCTATCCCCCCCCTGCGGTAGGCGGCTGAATTGGAGCCGCAGCATTGCCCGCCCCTAACCTGTGGGCGCTTCCATTGGAAGCGCAGCATTGCGCCCCCCCAATTGTGGGCGCTTGCATCGCAAGCGCAGTTGCACCCCTCCAATTGTGGGCGCTTGCATTGCAAGCGCAGCATTGCGCTAGCAATGCGTAACGCGGACGCCAGTCCGCGAACACCCGGCACTCAGCATCAGGCCATGCAACCTAGCCTGGCGCAGATCACCTTCAAGCTAAGGATCCCATGTGCCACCCCTCAAGGCTTGCTGCCTCACCTTCCCAGATAGGTCATCTGCGCGAGGCTACCCATCCTCACTCACATCTCCACCTCGGCTGCCCTTGCCCTATCGGGCAAGTTGCGCTGTGCTCTCATCCTCGCATCGCTTCGCTCAGCTCGGATTCCTGCACAGCTGCGTTCGCAATGCGAACGCCCACTCTTGGGGGGGTGCTTCGGGCTGAAGCAAGCAGTAGAGAGAGCATCCGGCTCCTACTAATGCCTCCAGGCCAATTTGCCTGACCTGCTGCTCTGGCATTGCATATGTCCTCAAAGATGCTTGCAGGATAGGTGCACCATGTGCACCTATCCTGCTTCTTTCACAACGGCCTTTAACATGGCTGCTCGCTCTGCTCGCATCCATGTAGCGGCCTTGGCGCACTCCCGTGCGCCTGATCCGGGAGAAGCCAGATCCAGCACGCAAGCATTCCCGCTCGCCAATGGGCGGCTGAATTGCTCACCCCTAACCTGTGGGCGGCTGCAATGCAGCCGCAGCATTGCGCTAGCAATGCGAAACGCGGACGCCAGTCCGCGAACACCCGGAAGCAAGCATCAGGTCAGGCAATCTAGCCTGGCGCAGACCACCTTCAAGCTAAGGATCTCATGTGCCACCCCTCAAGGGTTGCTGCCTCACCTTCCCAGATAGACCATCTGCGCGAGGCCACCCATCCTCACTCACATCTGCGCCCCGGCTGCCCTTGCCCTATCGGGCAAGTTGCGCTGTGCTCTCATCTTCGCTTCGCTCATCGCTCAGCTCGGATTTCCGCACAGCTGCGTTCGCAATGCGAACGCCCACTCTTGGGGGGGGTGCTTCGGGCTGAAGCAAGCAATAGAGAGCATCCGGCTCCTACTAATGCCTCCAGGCCAATTTGCCTGACCTGCTGCTCTGGCATTGCATATGTCCTCAAAGATGCTTGCAGGATAGGTGCACCATGTGCACCTATCCTGCTTCTTTCACAACGGCCTTTAACATGGCTGCTCATTTCATTCGCACCCATGTAGCGGCCTTGGCGCACTCACGTGCGCCTGATCCGGAAGAAGCCAGGTCCAGCACGCAAGCATTCCCGCTTGCCAATGGGCGGCTGAATTGCTCACCCCTAACCTGTGGGCGGCTGCATCGCAGCCGCAGTTGCACGCCAGTGCAACGTAACGCAGGCGATGAGCCTGCGAACACCCGGATGCCAGCATCAGG
>CAJUPL010000048.1 GCA_910588435.1 uncultured Eggerthellaceae bacterium
CTCCGAAAACTCGGCGGCTCAAGGCTGAACCTGAAGACCGTCACCTGCCAAACTTACCGAATCTTCGGCCTCGCTCCGCTCGGTCCGGCTTACGGGATGCGTTGCATCCCGCTTCATTCACCGCGGCCTTTAACATCCCGCATATCGCTCACGCTCATGCGGAATGTAGCGGCCTTGGCGCACTAACGTGCGCCTTATCAGCACTGAGGATTTCCTGGAGGGCATCTCCATTGGAGACGCAGCATTACCCCCCCCAATAGTGGGCGCTTCCATTGGAAGCGCAGTTGCACGCCAGTGCAACGTAACGCAGGCGATAGCCTGCGAACACCCGAGAAGGAGCAACTGGTCAGGCAACCTGGCCTGGCGCAGATCATCTATCCGGGTGTTTCGGGTTATCACCCTCATTTCGCTGTGCTAGCGCACAGCTGCGTCGGCAATGCCGACGCCCACTCTTAAGGGAGGTACTCAGAAGGAGGAAGCCTAATTATGACCTCTCAGGTCAATGACAATTCCCCGTGCTTAATGTCATTGACCATTTTGGTCATATATTGGGTTGCAGGCACATTCGCCCATTAGCGATCCCGATCGCCAATGGGCGGCAAGGCACAAACACGGTGCCTTGCCCTACGTCCACCAGAGGCTCAACCTCTGGTCAAACCCGTTATAAGCAAGATAGGTCATTCAGGTTGACGTAGGGCACGGCATCGCTCTCATGCCGTGCCGCAACGCCGCAACCCTGAATGCTGGCGTGCTGACACGGCTCCACCTGGAACGGTGGCCGGAAGGCCACCAAGGCCGCTACATGGGCGCGAATGGAATGAGCAGCCATGTTAAAGGCCGTAATGAAGGAAGCGGGGTGTAGGCACATCGTGCCTACACCCCGTAAGCCTTTTCAAAGGTTCAGCCCCTCACACAATGTTCGCGCGCTTGAGGGCGTGCAACAGCGGCAGGCCAAGCACGTAGATCACCACAGCCTCGCCGATGCCAGTTGAGATCACCCCGAATAGGTACATGGGCAGGTACGCCCCATCAATGCTGATGTCAGTGAACGGGATGGTGTAGAACCCAAGCCCCTGCAGCAGAAGCGGCAGGTACGCCGGCACGATCAGCGCGTTCGCAAGCACGAACCCGCCAACCGCAAGCGCAGGCTTCTTGCGCAGCCGCCAGCAGATCACAGCACCCACGAACGTTGCCGCGCTGCCGAACACCACATCAAGCAGGCCAAGCGCGCCAGTCCCGGCGATCATCATGTTGGCCACGTTCGCGATCACGCAACCCGCGGTCAGCCCCGGAATGGCGGCCGGCGTGATGGCCGCAACCACGCAAAGCGCCTCGGAGATGCGGAACTGCACGGGCCCCCACGCAAGGCCGCCCAACAGCATCATGGTCAGAAGCGTTGCCGCGGCATACAGCGCGCCGATCATCCCCGCTTGCGCAATGTATCTGGTCCGCGGCATGCTGCCCAGCCCGAAGAAACCCGCCACGCTCTCACCCATCTTCAACGCCTTTCAACAAAAGCTCATTCAAACGGCTGCAAGCATACGCCAACGCCTCCAAAGCGCAAGCATCATCGCGAAAGCTGACGGTGACTGCAGCCTCTCCCGCCGCCCGGTCCGCCCACTCCGTATGCCCCGCGAACGTGTGCGAACTGTCCTCCGGCTCATGCGCAACTTGCAGGTCTATCACCATGTGCTCAAGCAGATGCGGCACCGAGGTGGCCGCCATGACGGCCGCGAACGTAGGCCCGCGATCATTCACGCACGCATGTGCCGGAAGGTGCGGGAACTCCTCCTGAGCGAGCGCCGCAAGCGCGGGCGTCGTCTGCTGGAACCCAGGCAGGACGCGCACGGTTGCAGTCAGCTTCCCGGGCGCAACGCGCACGGCCATCACGCGAA
Source organism: uncultured Eggerthellaceae bacterium (assembly GCA_910588435.1). GTDB lineage: Bacteria > Actinomycetota > Coriobacteriia > Coriobacteriales > Eggerthellaceae > MGBC163016. The sequence goes on from CAJUPL010000048.1 coordinate 1,896, forward strand.
CGGGCTCCCCCTCGCGAACTTGCCCTCGCTTGCGAACGTGGTCCTGCACGCTCATGCAACCACCAGCTTCACAAGCCAGATGACCGCCAGATGCGCCGGGTAGTACGCGTAGAAGAGCCACTTCATGGGGCGCCCGCGCCGTCCGTTGTACGCGCAGAGCAGAAGCCCCGCTGCGGTGAACCCCACCAGCGCGTACCCGATGTTGCACGCTTCCGTCATCAGCGTGTTCGCGAACTGCATGGGGAGGCCCACCATCCGGTAAGCACCTTCGAATGACTGCATGCTGGTCAGGAAGGTGGCAGCGCTTGCAAGGCTGCCAGTGGGGGTTCCGTTCGCAAGTTGCGCGAACGCGATCTCAAGCACTGATGGGATCAGCGTTGCTGCGTAGGGGAGCGCCATGGTGAGCCAGATACCGCGCGGGCCGCGGGTGCGGAGCTCACAGAACAGGAGGATCATCAGCGGGCCGAGGACGCCCCAGTCGCAGAAGAGGCTTACGGCTAGCCCGCCCACCAGGATGCAAACGTAGGCCGCTTGGGAGGCCAGCTTGTCTCGCGCCCAGATGATGGCAAGGCCTATAGCCAGCGTGAAGAGCACGTTCGCGGTCCAGCCGAAGAGGAGCGTGTATGGCACTTGCGCCACGCACGCGAAGATCAGCAGACGCTGCATGTAGCGGCGAAGGTTGGAGGTGTGCCGGTAGCCTTCAACTAGCAGGAACGCCATCACGGGGAACGTGACGCCACCAAGCCAGAAGAGCGCGCCTGCAACCGCCACCGGGAGTTGCCCGATGAACACGTGCGCAACGTGGTTCGCCGTCATCCCCGCGATGGCCACCACCTTCAGAGTGAAACCCGTTATGCATTGCTTGTCTTGCATGCTGCTATTATCTCGCTATCTTTGCCTAACCGAATCTCATTCAATCCCCCTTGCTGCTCAACCCAACCTGCTGCACCTTCTTGGCCCATGCCCCCAATCCAGTGTCGCGGGCACGTTGTGCCCGCTCCATTCATTACGGCCTTTAACATCCCGCATGTCGCTCACGCTCATGCGGAATGTAGCGGCCTTGGGACGCTCACACGACCCCGTTTCGGGTGAATTATTTCCTGTGGGACGGTTCCCCCCCCCAATTGTCGGCGCTTGCACTCCCCCGCGGTAGGCGGCTGCATTGCAGCCGCAGTTGCACGCCAGTGCAACGTAACGCGGACGCCAGTCCGCGAACACCCGGCACTAAGCATCAGGTCAGGCAAGCTAGCCTGGCGCAAGACACCAATCCGGGCATTTCGGGTTATCACCCTCATTTCGCTACCTTCCCGCCCTTCGGGCTTCCAGGTAGCTGCGTTCGCAATGCGAACGCCCACACAGGAGGAGGGGAGGCAGCAAGCAGATCAACGCAGCATCCCGGCCCCATTCGCAAGGCGCCCATCTCGGGCAACCTACCTGACCAGACGGCCCTTTAGTTGTAGAATTACAACTTCCGCGCCAAAATCAGGAGAGACGATGAAGCAAGAGAACATCCGCAACGTGGCCATCATCGCGCACGTTGACCACGGCAAGACCACGCTAGTTGACCGCCTTCTTTGGGCAAGCCACGTTTTCCGCGAGAACCAGCAGGTGCAAGAGCGCGTGCTGGACAGCAACGACCAAGAGCGCGAACGCGGCATCACCATCCTGTCCAAGAACATCTCCATCACGTACAAGGGCGTGAAGATCAACGTGATCGACACCCCCGGCCACGCAGATTTCGGCGGCGAGGTTGAGCGCGTCCTCAACATGGCGGACGGCGCGCTGCTGATCGTTGACGCGTACGAAGGCCCCAAGCCGCAGACGCGCTTCGTGCTGTCACACGCGCTTGAGCGCGGCCTTCGCATCGTCGTGGTGGTGAACAAGATAGATCGTCCGAATGCTGACCCCGAAGGCGCCGTTGACAAGGTGTTCGACCTCATGGTGGAGCTGGGCGCCACGGACGCGCAGCTGGACTTCCCGGTCATATACGCATCCGCCGTGAACGGCTACGCGCGCACGGCTCCGGACGATGACAACATGGACATGGTGCCGCTCTTGGACGTCATCCTGGATGAGATCCCCGCGCCTGAGGTCAACGAAGACGCGCCGCTGGCGCTGCAGATCTGCACGGTGGACCACTCAAGCTATGAGGGCCGCATCGGCGTTGGCCGCGTGCATTCCGGCGTGATCCACGAGAAGGAGAACGTGCTGGTGGTGAAGCCGGACGGCCAAGAGTCCAAGGCGCAGATCCGCAAGGTGTACACGTTCGAGAATCTGGGCAAAGAGGAAGTGGAAGCCGCCGTTGCGGGCGACATCGTGGCCGTCATCGGCATCGAGGACGCGGACATCGGCGACATCGTCACTGACCCGGAGAACCCGCAAGAGATGGCGCCCATCGCCGTTGAAGAGCCAACCATGGCCATCGTGTTCGAAGCGTCAACCTCCCCGCTCGTGGGCCGCGAAGGCGACATCGTGGGTGCGCGCCAGCTGAAGGAGCGCCTGCTGCGCGAAAAGGAGAGCAACATCTCCATGCGCATCAATGAGCTGGAGGACAAATCCGGCATCGAGGTTGCGGGCCGCGGCGTGCTGCACCTGTCCGTCCTCATGGAGACCATGCGCCGCGAAGGCTTCGAGTTCCAGGTGGGCCGCCCGCGCGTGGTGTACAAGAAGGACGCGAACGGGGCCAAGCTGGAGCCCATTGAGGAGGCCACCGTTGACGTGCCGAACGACATGGCGGGCAAGGCCATCGAGGTCATGGGCAACGCCGGTGGCATCATGGAGGACATGGCGCAAGACGAGACCATGACGCACCTCACATTCAAGATCCCAACGCGCGGCACCATGGGTCTCAAGACCCGCATCCTGAACGCCACGCATGGCGAGGCCGTGCTCTTCCACCACTTCCTTGAGTACGGGCCGTATTCGGGCGAGATGACCGGCCGCAAGAACGGCGGCATGATCGCGATGTCAACCGGCAAGGCCGTGGCGTACGCGCTGGACACGCTGCAAGAGCGCGGCCGTCTGTTCGTGGGGCCCGGGGACGAGTGCTATGAGGGCATGATCGTGGGTGAGTCCGCGAAAGAGGGCGACATGGTGGTCAACGTGGAGAAGACGAAGAACCTGGGCAACCAGCGTTCATCCACGGCTGACAAGGCCATCCAGCTGACGCCGCCCATCACGTTCACCTTGGAAGAGGCGCTTGAGTACATCGAGGATGACGAGCTGGTAGAGGTCACGCCCGAAAGCGTCCGTCTCCGCAAGCGCATCCTGGGTGCCACGGACCGCAAGAAAGCCGCCAAGAAGTAGCTGCGAAGCCACGGATGAACCTCATCTTGCCGCTCCAAGCGCTTCTTCTTCGTTGGGCGAAGCCAACTCAGGCGCGCTTTCACGGCAATCTGAGGCTCCCCGAGGCTTCTCGCTTTCTTTTGTGCGTCTGAGGCTCTTTCAATTCCTCTTGCAGCTCTGTCTGGCCTGCTGCACCGGCATTGCTCATGCCCTCAAAAAGGATTACAGGATAGGTGCACCATGTGCACCTATCCTGCTTCATTCATAACGGCCTTTAACATCCCGCATGTCGCTCACGCTCATGCGGAATGTAGCGGCCTTGGCGCACTCATGTGCGCCTATCCAAGTGGAACCCCTGCGGTAGGCGGCTGCATTGGAGCCGCACCTCCCATTGTGGGCGCTTCCATTGGAGCCGCGGCCCCTTGTCTTGTGGGCGCTTCCATTGGAAGCGCAGCATTGCCCTCTCTCATGTGGGCGCTTGCATCGCAAGCGCAGTTGCACGTTAGTGCAACGTAACGCAGGCGATAGCCTGCGAACACCCGGCACGCAGCATCAGTTCAGGTAACCTTGCCTGGCGCAGAACACCAATCAGGACGTGATACGCTCTCTACTCCCACTCACCGCGGGTGGGGCACAGGTCTCCCACGATGCACTCCGCACACCGAGGCTTCTTCGCCCGGCAGAATTCCCGGCCGAAATGCACCCACTGGTGGTTCACGTACAGCCAATCGGACCTTGGGAACACCTTCATCAGGATGTCCTCTGTCTTTTGAGGGGTGTTCGCAGACGGCCCGGCCAGCTTCAGACGGTGCGCTATCCGGAACACATGCGTGTCCACCGCGATTCCCTGCGGGTCATGGAACGCCTCGCACATGACGCAGTTCGCGGTCTTGCGCCCAACGCCCGGCAGGCGCTGCATCAGATCTATGTCTTGCGGCACCTCACCGCCGAACTCGGCCAGCAGCGTCTGCGCAAGCGCAACCAGGTTCTTCGCCTTCGCGTGATAGAACCCAAGCGGGTGGATGATCTCCTCCACGTCTTCGATGCGCGCCGCCGCCAGGTCTTCCGGCTTGGGATAGCGCGCGAACAGCGTGGGCGTCACCTTGTTGACGGCGTCGTCCGTGCACTGGGCGGACAGCACCACCGCGCAGGTGAGCTCATACGGCGTGGTGTAGTCAAGCGAGGCTTTCCCCGGCCCGTAGTACGCGAACATGCGCTCTTCTATCTGCGCCGCGCGCTCCTTCTTGGAGGCCAGGGACTCACGCGCCATGGGTCAGGCTTTCTTGACGCTGGAGTCAACAACGGCGGCGATGGCCTCAGCGGCAGCGGCGGCTTCCATCTCAACGCCCTTGACGGCCGCCACAGCCTTGATGGCCGCGTGCGCCACCTGCGCCAGCATGCGAAGCGTCACGCCGGAGTTATCCGGCAGATGCAGGCTGATCACGCGACGCCCACGCTCGGCCAGCGCTAGCATGTCGCCCACCGCCTGCGCCTTCGCAAGCTCACCGAGAGATTCCGCCTCACAACCTTGCGGCAGCTGAACATCCTTCAGCTCATCCGCGGACAGCGTGAGGAACACGCCGCAGTTCGGGCCGCCCTTCTGCAGCTGCCCGGTTGAGTGCAAGTAGCGCGGTCCCACCTCAAGGCAGGACACCACGTCGAACGTGCTTGCAACCTCATGGCGAATGGTCTCAAGCGCCTCGCGGCGGCCTTCGCCCGTGAAGGGGAGGAACGCGTTCAGCGCGAAGTAGTCACCGGGTTCGATGGAACTGAAGAGCGCTACCAGCGTGCTGAACAGGTCACTGCACTTTGCGAACATGGGCGCTTGGCGAACCTCAACGGTGCCCATGTCCACCTCAGGCGTGAATATCTCGGTGTAGTCCGGTTCAGGGATCCCGTTCGCAAGATTGTCCAGCACCACGGCCTTGGTGGAGGCCACGTCGGGCTGGTCGAACGGGCTCACCTGCATGAGGTAGCCGCACATGGCGATGGCGTACTCCCACATCACGAAGTGCTCCGCCAGCTCCTCCACGCTGGAGATGCGGTAGTTCTGGCGCGGGATGTTCGGGTCTATGTAGGCCAGGCTCATTTCAAAGTTGCGGCTCTCATCCCAGAGGTCCGTCTTGGTCTGGTACATGATGACGGAGCGGTCGCCCGGGTCTTCCGTCAGCAGCAGGGAGTCCACCTCGATGTTGGGGAGGATGCCTTGGCCGTTCTTGCCGAGGGATTCCGCCACGAGCTGCTCGATCCAAAGGCCCAGCACGCGGCCGCGCTTCGGCGTGAGGAAGCTGAATTTGTTGCGGCCCTGCAGGTAGTTGTCGTACAGGAAGGCCGCCAGGTTGATGGCCGGGTTGTCGATGGCGTCCTCCGAGCAGCGGATCTCAGCCTCTTTCGCATGCGCCAGGAACTCGTGCAGGTCTATGCCCACGAGCGCCGCCGGCAACAGCCCGAAGACGGAGAGCGCGGAGAAGCGTCCGCCTACGTCAGGACGCCCGTGGAAGACGTGGCGCCAGCCCTCTTGGGCAGCCAGCTCATCAAGCTGCGTGCCGGGGTCAGTGATGGCAACCAGGTGCTTCGGCAGGTCATCGCCCAGGATGGGTGCGAACTCCTCGCGCATGGCGGCTAGCAGCATGCGCGGTTCTATCGTGCCGCCGCTCTTCGAGGAGATGATGATCAGCGTCTCCTTTGGGTTGCACGTTGCGTACAGCTCACGGACGCGCACGGGCGAGTCCGAGTCAAGCGTGCGGAACCGCAGGCGGTTCGTGTCCTGCTTGTTGTACTTCGTGATGGTCATGGGCGCCTGCGTGGAGCCGCCCTGCCCGATCAGGATGACGGTGTTGATGCCGTCCTTCGCCACCTGGTCCGCGAACTTCTCCAACTCGTTCAGGTTGCAGTGGGGGTCAGACGCCAGGTTCGTCCAGCCCATGAAGTTGCGGGCGAAGCTTTCGGCTTCTTCTGAGAAGTCATACAGCGTTGCGTCCTTTTGGAAGATGCGGCTGGCCGCGCGGTCTTTGACGAGGGTCTTTGCGGAGGGGTAGAGCTTCTCCATGTCTCCTGAGATCATGGCTGTCCTTAAAACGTCGAACGCCCGCGAAACGCGAGCGAACCTTGTCCCATATATATCAGTAGGCGAATTCTAACATGAGTCCGGTGTCGCGGGCACGCTGTGCCCGCTCTTTTGATTACGGCCTTTAACATGGTTGCTCATTTCATTCGCACCCATGTAGCGGCCTTGGCGCACTCACGTGCGCCTATCCAACCGAAACCTCCCTACCTGTGGGCGGCTGCATTGCAGCCGCAGTTGCACGCCCCTCTTCAATAGTGGGCGCTTCCATTGGAAGCGCAGTTGCACGCCAGTGCAACGTAACGCAGGCGATAGCCTGCGAACACCCGGATGCCAGCAACTGGTCAGGCAGCCTAGCCTGACGCAGACCATCGATCCAGGCATTTCGGGTTTCACCCTCATTACGCTACCTTCCCGCCCTTCGGGCTTTCAGGTAGCTGCGACAAGCAATGCAAGCGCCCACAGAAAGAAAGGCGGCTCTAAGCTAATTATGACCTCTCAGGTCAATGACACTGCCCCGTGCGCAATGTCATTGACCTCCTGGGTCATATATAGGGTTTCAGGAGCATTCGCGCCCCATTACGCTGCGCTAGAACCCGGCTAGGTGACATTAGATGTGTTCTAATGTCACAATGAACAGACCCACGGCAAGGAGCACCCGATGCGGCTATCCAGATACACCATCCAGGTTGATGACGGGCAAGACAGGCTGCTCTTCAACACGGCAACCGGCAAGCTGGTGGCCATCCCAAAGGCGGACAGCCTGGACGATCGCGCTCAAGAGCTCACAGAGGTCGGCATCCTGACGGAGGCAACGCCCGAAGAGGAGCTCGCCTCCCAGCAGGCCGCGTTCGACGCCACCCGCCAAGACACAAGCACGCTCACGCTGAGCCTGCTGCCCACCTACGCGTGCAATTGCCGCTGCCCGCACTGCTACGAGCTGGACAAGCAGAAACCCGCAGGCCACATGAGCCCGCAGGTGATGGACGCCATCATGCGCTTCATCCGGCAGATGCACGAGCGCATCGCGTTCGAACGCCTGGACATCCAATGGTACGGCGGCGAGCCCACGCTCTGCATGGACATCATCGAAGAGCTGTCCGGCCGCATGATCTCCTGGTGCGAAGAGCGCGGCGTGACGTACAGCGCCATGATCCTCACGAACGCAACCTTGCTAGACGAAGCCGCCGCGCACACGCTGGCGCGCTGCCGCGTGACCACGGCGCTGCTGACCGTTGAGGGCCCGGAGGACATCCACAACGCCCGTCGCTGCCTTGCGAACGGGGCCGGCACGTATCAGCAGATCCTGCAGGCCGCGCGCTACCTGCGAGATGCGGGCGTCACGGTGATGGCGTCCATGAACGTTGACAAGCGGACGCTGCCGCTCTTCCCGGCGCTTCGCGATCAGCTCCTGCAAGAGGCCGGAATCCAGCTCACGCTCAACAAGCTGAATGATTACAACAGCTCGTTCGGGTGCGGGGCGTTCAAGGCGCCAGATTTCGAACTGCTCACACACGATGAGTTCTTCCAGGCGCAGGCGGAGATGTTCACGTCAGAGGACCACGCGCCTGCAGACTATGAGGCCTTGATGGCGCCGTGCCCCAGGTTCTGCACGGGTCAGCTGGACAATTCCTTTCTGATAGACCTCAATGGCGACGTCTTCAACTGCGATGGCCACGTGGGCGAGGCGGAGAGCGTTCGCTTCAACATCCAGGATGCGCCGGCGACGTGGCTTCTGCGCGACATCTCGCATGACGCCACGCGCGATCCTGTGTGCAGCCAGTGCCAGCTGCTGCCCATCTGCCAGGGGAGCTGCATCTGGGAGCGCGAATGCTGCGAAGCCAGCGAAGGGAAGAAGCCCTGCCACCCGCTGAAGGATACGCTGCCCGCATACCTCCGCGCCTGGCACGCAGCAAGCTCTGCGTAGCGGCCTTGCTGCACCCAAAAATGCTGCACAGGCAAAGAGCATGCCTGTGCACTTTTATAACGGCCTTTAACATGGTTGTTCATTTCATTCACAACCATGTAGCAGCCTTGGCGGCCTACCAGCCACCTATATAGCATCACCTCACCCTCCTGTGGGCGTCTGCACCCCCCTGCGGTAGGCGCTTGCATCGCAAGCGCAGTTGCACGCCAGTGCAACGTAACGCAGGCGACAG
>CAJUPL010000049.1 GCA_910588435.1 uncultured Eggerthellaceae bacterium
TCGCGGGTGCAAGGCACCCGCTCCTTTTACTGCGGCCTTTAACTTTGAACAGCATCCCTGCTGTTCAAAGTAGCGGCCTTGGGGCACTCACGTGCGCCTATCCTAATGATGACCTCTCAGGTCAATGACACTGCCCCGTGCGCAATGTCATTGACCTCCTGGGTCATATATTGGGTTGCAGGCGCATTCGCACGTTAGAGTTCCCGCTTGCCAATGTGCGGCAAGCCGGACTGCTGGCGTGCGCAACCTGGCAGCAACCCCTTACCTGTGGGCGGCTGCATCGCAGCCGCAGTTGCACGCCAGTGCAACGTAACGCAGGCGCTAGCCTGCGAACACCCGGATGCCAGCAACAGGTCAGGCCACCTAGCCTGTCGCAGACCAACGATCCGAGTGTTTCGGGTTATCACCCTCATTACGCTACCTTCTCGCCCTTCGGGCTTTCAGGTAGCTGCGACAAGCAATGCAAGCGCCCACACAGACCGGGGAGGGCATTTCGGGCTGCAACAAGCAATGCAGCCGCTCGCTCTTGGGAGCACAGCTGCATCGGCGATGCGGACGCTTGATCTTTTCACAAGCATGTTTGGGAGAGGGGGGAGCGGGGTGGCATTGAGCCTGGCACTTCGTCATGATATCTTGTGGTGAGAAGAGCGTCGGATGAGGCTTGAAAGGATGCCTTGATGGCAGAAGCTTCCCTGCAAAGGCAGTTCGCCGGGCAAGCAAGGCTCGTTCGCTTGCTGCTCTGGCGCATAGGAGAGACAACGGACGTTGAGCAGTGCCTCTCTGCCGCAATGGAAGCGGGCATGATCTCAGCTGATGATGAGCCTTTCCTAAGGACATGCCTTCAAGCCGAAGAGGCCATGCGCGAATCAGGGCATGCGCCGCAGGAGGTGGACGCGGGCATGGTGGCCCGCCTTCGCAGGTGCGCAGACAAGCTTAACCGCGCTGACTCTGCTTGAGGAAGACGCGCTGACACGATGCATACGAATGGGGAATGAGCATGGCTGACTACATAGAGGGAAAGCGCCCGGTCCTGGAGGCGCTCCGCAGCGGGATGCCTGTGGATGAGGTGTTCCTGGCTGACAACATAGATAGGGACACGCTCGTCCAAGACATCCTCCGCAAGTGCAAGCAGCGCGGCGTGAAGGCAACGGACGTGCCGCGCAAGCGTCTTGAGGACCTGGTCCGCAAGGCCGCACCGAAGGCCGACGCGGACAGGCAGCGGCGAATAGCCGATCAGGGCATCGTGGCAAGGTGCGCACCCTACCCATACGCGGCGCTTGAAGAGGTCATCGCGAACGCGGACGCGCAGATGGCGGGCAACGGCCGCGCGCTGGTCATCATCCTGGACCACCTGACAGATAGCGGCAACCTCGGTGCCATCGCCCGCTCAGCGGAGTGCGTGGGCGCAGCAGGGATCGTGATCCCCAACAAGCGCTCCGCCCACGTCACGGCTGCAACCTACAAGAGCTCGGCTGGCGCCATCTCTCACATCCCGGTGGCTGAGGTGCCGAACATCACACGCGCAATGGAAGCCCTGAAAGATGCCGGATTCTGGGTAGTGGGCGCCACGGAGCATGCAGATGAGGTGCTCTGGGAGACGAACATGGAGGGCAAGATCGCGCTCGTAATGGGCAATGAGCAATCTGGTCTCTCAGACCTCGTTCGCAAGTCGTGTGACCTTGAATGCAAGCTTCCCATGTTCGGGCAGGTGGCGTCATTGAACGTGGCACAGACGGCAACGGCTCTCATGTATGAATGGCTCAGGCAGAACGATGCCTAAGGTACGCAAGCGCCTGCTCATAGTTGACGGCTACAACGTGCTGCGCTCCGGCAGCCGCTATTCGCGCATCACGTTCCCAGACTACACGGACGACACGTTCAACCAGGCAAGAGAGCGCCTCATCAATGACGTCATCGCGTTCGCGGGCATGAACACAGACCCCATCATCGTATTCGACGCAGCTGACAACACCTATGCGGCAAAGGAGTCCGACACGAAGATCGGTCCTGTTCGCGTCATCTTCACGCGCCGAGGGCATTCGGCAGATAGCCTGATAGAGCGCCTTGCCCATGACGCGAAAGAGGCAGGCCGTGAGACGCTGGTTGTGTCAAGCGACGCAAGCATCCAGGATGCCGTCTTCGGAGGTGGCGTTGACAGGATGAGCGCGGAGGGCTTCAGCCAGGAGATGGAGATGCATGAGAAGGCCGTTCATGAGGATGAGAGTCCAGAGGTCTCAGAGAAGCGCACGCTGGCAGAGCGCATAGACCCCAAGATAGCAGACGCCCTTCGTCAGATGAGGGACGAAGGGCGCAAGTAGAGCGAATGTGATGCGGCCAAAAGGCCCGCAGCGTCAGTTGGTTAAGCCTTGAATCTGTACCCGTATCCGCGGACTGTCTCAACCAAAGATGAGTCATATCCAGCGGCAGAGATCTTGTCACGCAGGCGCTTGATGTGGGTGTCAACCGTCTTGGTCTCCGTCAGGTACTCCCAGCCCCAAGCGTCACGCAGCAGGTTCTCACGGCTGACCACCTTGCCAGCGTTCTTCATGAGAGATGCCAAAAGCTCGAACTCACGCGGGGTCAAGTCTATGTCCCCATTGGCGCCAGATGCCGTGTGAGCATCCTCATCAAGCGTGATCCCGTTCACGGTGACCACGTTGTGGATGTTGCCAACCTGCCCAGCGCCGCGGCGAAGGAGCGCACGCACGCGCGCGATCAGCTCACGCACGCCGAACGGCTTCGCCAGGTAGTCATCTCCGCCGATCTCAAGCCCGACAACCTTGTCAAGCTCAGTGTCACGAGCTGACAGGAAGAGCACGGGCGCTGAGGTGTTGGTGCGCAGGCGACGGCAGAGCTCATATCCGTCCATGCCGGGAAGCATGATGTCCAGGATGAACAGATCGTAATCATTCTGTCCCGCCAGCGTGATGGCGTCTTCACCGTTCTGGACGATGTCGGCGTTGTAGCCTTCCTTCTTCAGCGCATATCCCACGAAATCGGTGATCGTGGACTCGTCATCAACGACGAGGATGCGGCTTGCAGTCTCAGTCATTGCCATCACCTTTCTTGGTGGTGCGTCTGGCACAGGCAACGCCTGAGCCAAGTTGCTTTGATGGTATAAAACCCCTAGCACATTATCCATCAAAAACCGAAAGATGACCTGATAAATTATGTTAGCAGCCGTAGACGTTGGGAACACTCAAACGGTCATAGGGATATACGATGGCCCAGATCTGCTGGTCAGCTGGCGCCTTCCCACTGAGCGCAACGCCACCCCAGACCAGATAGCATCCACGCTGATCCCCCTCATGAGCTCCGCGAACGTGCCCTTCGCGAACGTGACTCGCGGCATCTGCGCATCCGTTGTGCCGCATCTCTCAGTGGTCTGGCAGCACGCCATCTCAAGTCTGTTCGGGGCAGAGGCGCTCCTCTGCACAGCTGAGAGCGCAGGTGAGCTCTTCACCGCAGACTATCCGCATCCTGAGGAGATAGGCGCTGACCGCGTGGCGGATGCGGTGGCATGCAAGGCCATCTACGGATACCCCTCCATCGTGGTGGATTTCGGCACAGCCACGAACATGGAGGTGATAGACGATCGCGGCATGTTCATCGGCGGCATCATCGCGCCCGGCCTTGAGACGAGCGCGGCCACGCTCACCTCTCGCGCGTCGAAGCTGCCATCCATCAACCTTGAGGAGCCTAAGTGCGCAATAGGGCGCAACACGCAGGAGGCCATGGAGAGCGGCATCGTCTTCGGAGAAGTGGCGCGCGTGGAGGGTCTCCTTCGCCGCATCCAAGAGCAGCTTGGCTACACCGCAACCGCAGTTGCTACCGGCGGCCTGGCGCCACGCATCGCTTGCCTGTCAAATCAGATCCACCACGTTGACCCTGAGCTCACCTTGAAGGGTCTTCGTTTAATATCTGAGCTCAACAGCTGATCTCATCTGCTCTAGCGCTTGCAAGGAGGCCACATGCTCACTGATATCCAGATCGCACAAGCAGCAACACCCAAGCACATCTCAGAGGTAGCGCAAGGGTTGGGGATAGACGAGGATCATCTTGAGCAATATGGCAAGTACAAGGCGAAGGTTGACTACAACCTGCTGAATGAGCAGAAGAGCGCTCCTGGCAAGCTGATCCTGGTCACTGCCATCAATCCCACTCCCGCTGGGGAGGGCAAGACCACCACAACGGTAGGGCTTGCTGACGCGCTGGCGCTTCGTGGCAAGAACGTGGTGGTGGCCCTGCGCGAGCCATCGCTTGGGCCCGTGTTCGGCATCAAGGGCGGCGCTGCGGGCGGCGGGTACGCGCAGGTCATCCCAATGGAGGATATCAACCTGCACTTCACCGGTGACTTCCATGCCATAGGCGCCGCCAACAACCTCTTGGCCGCCATGCTTGACGCACACATCCAGAACGGCAATGAGCTCAACATAGATGTTCGCCGCATCACGTGGAAGCGCGTGGTGGACATGAATGACCGCCAGCTGCGCCACATAGTGGATGGGCTGGGCGGCCGCGTGAACGGCGTTCCGCGCGAAGACGGGTTCGACATCACGGTGGCATCTGAGGTCATGGCCATCTTCTGCTTGGCAACCTCCATCACTGACCTCAAGGAGCGCTTGGGGCGCATCGTCGTTGGCTACACGTATGACGATGAGCCGGTCACCGCGCATGATCTCAAGGCAGAAGGCGCCATGTGCGCGCTTCTGAAGGATGCCTTGAAGCCTAATCTGGTGCAGACGCTAGAGGGCAACCCGGCGTTCGTGCACGGAGGCCCGTTCGCGAACATCGCGCACGGATGCAACTCCATCATGGCCACGCGCATGGCGCTGGCACTGGGGGATTGGTGCGTGACAGAGGCCGGATTCGGCGCAGACCTCGGTGCCGAGAAGTTCCTTGACATCAAGTGCCGCCTGGCGGGGCTGAAACCCGATGCCGTTGTCGTGGTGGCCACCGTTCGCGCGCTGAAGAACCATGGCGGCGTTCCTAAGGACAAGCTGGATCAGGAGGACCTTGACGCGCTCAAGGCCGGGCTTCCGAACCTGCTCCAGCACGTTGAGAACATCACGCAGGTATACAAGCTGCCATGCGTGGTTGCCATCAATGCGTTCCCAACTGACACGAAGGCTGAGCTTGACTTGGTTGAGGCTGAGTGCAGCAAGCTTGGTGTTGACGTGGCGCTCTCTGAGGTGTGGGCCAAGGGCGGCGAAGGCGGCTTGGCGCTTGCTGATGAGGTGGTCCGCCTGGCTGAGACGGGAGACGCGGACGGCCGCAGCGCGGAGACGTTCGAATACTCATATGACTCAAGCCTTTCCATCACGGAGAAGATCGAGGCCATCGCGCGCAAGGTGTACCACGCTGACGGCGCTGTGTTCGAGCCAGCCGCCGTGAAGGAGATAGCCAAGCTTGAGCGCTTGGGCTTCGGTGACATGCCCGTCTGCATGGCGAAGACGCAGTACTCGTTCTCAGATGACGCCACCAAGCTAGGAGCTCCGCGTGGCTTCACCATCACAGTGCGCGAGGTCAAGGTGTCAGCAGGCGCGGGCTTCGTGGTGGCGCTCACGGGCTCCATCATGACCATGCCTGGCCTTGGCAAGACGCCAGCGGCGCAGCGCATAGACGTTGATGAGACCGGCAAGATCGAAGGCCTCTTCTAGGAGGGGCGCGCCATGCCGATCAAATCTCCCACTGAGATCACAGACGCATACATCGGCGCCTGCCAGCCGAAGGCGGAATCCCCCGCGTGGAGGCTCCTCCTGCTTGCTGTGCTTGCAGGTGTTCTGGTATCCATGGGCGCCGTGGCGTCCTCCAGCGCCGCGTTCACCGCGCCCGAGGTTGGCACGCAGCGCCTGATAACAGGCGCCATCTTCCCCATAGGGCTCATCATGATAGTGCTTCTGGGGGCAGAGCTCTTCACCGGCAACGCGCTCATGGTGACAGCGGTCCTTGCCAAGGAGATCACGGTTGGACGCCTCCTTCGCAACTGGGGGATCGTCTACGTTGGGAACTTCATCGGCGCTGTTGGGCTGGCCGCGCTGATGGCGTTCTTCGGCCAGCTGAACCTGGGTAGCGGGGAGCTGGCCGTATACACCGCGAAGGTGGCCGCAGCGAAGTGCCAGCTCCCGTGGGCCAACGCATTCGTGCTGGGCATCTTCTGCAACTTCCTGGTCTGCATCGCCATCTATCTGGGAAATGCCGCGCACGAGGTGTCTGGCAAGATCATGGGCGTGTTCTTCCCCATCTTCGGATTCTGCCTGGCAAGCTTTGAGCACTGCATCGCCAATATGTACTACATCCCAGCAGGCATATTCGCGAACATGGTCCCCGGGTATGCTGCGGCCATTGCTGAGGCGGGCATCAATGCTGGCGTGCTCACGTTCCCAACGTTCATCGTGGCTAACCTGATCCCGGTGACTCTTGGGAACATCGTCGGCGGGGTTGCCGTTGGCGTCATCATGTATGCCGCCCACGCTACCAGGAAGAAGGCATGCGAGTGAACGCTGAGATGAGCTGCGGGGAGCTGGTGGCCCCGAACGCAACGCTTGATGACTTTCGCGTGTTCGGGGATGCCATAGGGCAAGAGCTTCGTGATGGGGATGTCATCCTCATGAGCGGGGAGCTTGGCGCTGGCAAGACCACCCTCACCAAGGAGATCGCGAAGGGGCTTGGGGAGACGCGTGATGTGGTGAGCCCAACCTTCAACATAGCTTGCATCTACACCAATGGCAGGATCAACCTGAATCATCTGGACCTCTATCGCCTGGATGGCGCAGATCAGCTGGATGACGTGGACTTCTGGAACCTGGTGGATGATTCAACGCCGGGAGCCACCGTAGTGGAATGGGCGGAGCTCTTCGAGGATGAGATGCCAGAGGATGCGCTCACCATCACAGTGGACTACATGGATGAGGATGCAGAGGCCCGCAAGATCCAGATGATGCCAGGCGGACCTCGTTCGCAAGAGCTGCTGGACGCGGTGCTTGCGCGCGTGTGTGGATAGGGCGCGTGGTGTCAGTGGAGCGTGCGCACCTTGAAGGCGCGGTCATCGCGCTGGACACATCCAATGAGGTCATAGCGTGCGCTGTGGGGCGCGCGCAAGGTGCAGAGGTCACGCTCCTGGCCGAGGAGAACGTGGCAGCGCACAGGGCATCCAACACGCGCCTCTTGAGCGTGCTGGACGGCCTTTGCACATCCGCTTCTGTTTCACGCGAAGACATCTGCGCTGTTGCCGTTGGCCGCGGCCCCGGGTCATTCACGGGAGTTCGCATAGCCATGGCTACGGCCAAGGGCATCGCGTCTGCGCTGGGAGTACCGCTGATCGGCCTCTCAACGCTAGAGGCTGTTGCATGGAAGGCGTGGGATTCCGGCATTCGCGGGCGGCTCCTCGTTGCGGGAGACGCCATGCGCAAAGAGGTGTATCCGGCCTACTTCCAGCTGGATGGGGCGGGCGTTCAGCGTCTGACTGAGGACCGCGTCATCAAGGCTGAGGCATTCAAGGAGGACATCCCCGCATCTGGCATCCATCTCACAGGCGACGCCCTGCTGAAGTACGCTGAGCTCTTCGGGCACACGGAATCGCAGCTTGCGCCTGAGCTTTGGACTCCAACCGGGCGCGGGCTCCTGCTTGCGCTTGGGTCCGTGTTGTCCGCGAAAGGGGCCGGTGCGCTCACGCGCCCAGATGAGGTGCTCCCCATCTACACGAGGCTATCTGACGCTGAGGAGGCAGAGCGCGCAAGGCTTGCAACCGATGATGCCCGTGACCTTGCGTCCGGGGTGCAGCACCAGGGTGACGGCTTGCATATAGCGCCTTTCAGTGCGCGCTTCGCAGAAGAGGCGGCAAGCCTTGAGGGTGCGTGCATGGGAACGGACGCGTGGAATGCGCGGATGCTTGCAGATGAGCTTGACCGTACAGACCGCGTCTGGTGGATGGCCACAAGGGGCGGCAAGCTTGCGGGATACGCGGGCGCTTTGGTGGTGGACGGGGATGCGCAGATCCTGAAGGTGTGCACATCGCCCGATGCGCGCCGCTCAGGCGTTGCCACCGCGCTCCTTGGCAGGGCGCTGGAGGATGCCCGCAACCTTGGTGCGAAGACGTGCTCTTTGGAGGTCAGGGAGTCCAACGCGGGTGCAAGGGCCTTCTATGAGACGTGCGGGATGACGTTTTCGGGCATGCGGCCGGGCTACTACTCTGACCGGGAGAGCGCTGCCATCTATGAGGCTTGCATTGACGCGGTCATCTCCAAGCTGAACACCACGCCCGCAAAGAGCGTTGCTGGCATCCCGCTTGATGACCGGTCTTCTGGCAATGAGGCTGGAAAAGGGGAGCGTCCGCTCATCCTTGCCATAGAGACATCCTGCGATGAGACGGCGGCTGCCATCATCAATGGGGAGGACGCCATCCTCTCTGATGTGGTGGCGTCCCAGATAGACTTCCACGCGCGCTTCGGCGGCGTGGTGCCTGAGATAGCAAGCCGCAAGCACATAGAGGCCATCTGCGGCGTTGCACAGGCGGCCCTTGAGGATGCGGGCGTCACCTGGAGGGACTTGAGCGCGGTATCAGCCACCTACGCGCCTGGCCTTGTGGGGGCCTTGGTGGTTGGGGTGGCGTTCGCGAAGGGGGCCGCTTGGGCATTAGGCGTGCCCTATGTGAGCGTGAATCACCTGGAGGGGCACATCTACGCGAACAAGCTAGGCTGTCCTGACGCTGCTCCGTTCGCCCCGCCTGCTGTGGTCTCCCTGGTATCCGGCGGCAACACGCTTTTGGTGCACATGAAGGACTGGCAGGACTATGAGGTGCTGGGCGCCACCATAGATGACGCGGTAGGGGAGGCATTCGACAAGGTTGCGAAGGCTCTAGGGCTTCCGTACCCGGGCGGCCCGCAGATATCCCGGCTTGCAAAAGAGGGAGACCCTTCTGCCGTCGATTTCCCGCGCGCGCTCTTGCATTCCGGGGATTACCGGTTCTCATTATCAGGGCTCAAGACCGCTGTGATCACGTACATACAGAAGGCGCGCGAGGCGGCCACGCTCAACGTGGCTGATGTGTGCGCAAGCTTCCAAGCAGCTGTGATAGACGTACAGGTTGCAAAAGCGGCCCGCGCACTTGATGAAACGGACGCACCCACGTTCTGCTTAGGCGGAGGAGTTGCGGCGAACCCGGAGCTTCGGCGTGCCTATGAGCAGATGTGCGAAGACCGTGGCGTCCGGCTCGTCATGCCGCCGCTTGAGTCTTGCGGTGACAACGCAGCCATGATCGCGCTCGTGGCCCTTGACCGATTCCGTCAAGGCAAGCTCTCCTCCCTTGACTCAGACGCCTACGCCCACGCAGACCTAGAAGAGGCATACTGATCTGCAAAGTTGGCTTTGCGCATGCCCTAATCCGGTGTCGCGGGTGCAAGCACCCGCTCCTTTTATTGCGGCCTTGGTGCGCCTTGCTGCCCCAAAAATGCTGCATGGGCAAAGAGCATGCCTGTGCACTTTTATAACGGCCTTTAACTTTGCATGTGCAAGCACAAGCAAAGTAGCGGCCTTGGTGGCCTAACGGCCATCTGTTCAACCTGCAGCACTGACTCCATTGCTGCCCCAAAAATGCTGCATGGGCGAAGGGCACGCCCATGCACTTTCATAGCGGCCTTTAACAGTTGCATTCGCTTGACGCTCATGCATCTGTAGCGGCCTTGGTGGCCTAACGGCCACCTTGAAAAGCATTGACTCCTCCCAATTGTGGGCGCTTGCATTGCAAGCACAGTACCCCCATGTGTGGGCGCTTCCATTGGAAGCGCAGCATTGCGCCAGCAATGCGTAACGCGGACGCCAGTCCGCGAACACCCGGCATCCAGCAGCTGGTCATGCAACCTTGCCTGGCGCAGACCAACCATCCGGGCATTTCGGGCTGCAACCCTCATCCCTCTCCTCGCTCACATGCGATGGCCGGCACCCTCGCTAGGCCTCAGGCTGGCGGGCGAATGTG
>CAJUPL010000050.1 GCA_910588435.1 uncultured Eggerthellaceae bacterium
AACGGCCTTTAACTCATGATCATGCAAGCATGCTCATGAGTAGCGGCCTTGGCGCACTTACGTGCGCCTATCCTAATGATGACCTCTCAGGTCAATGACACTGCCTCGTGCGCAATGTCATTGACCTTTTTGATCATATATAGGGTTGCGGGCGCATTCGCACGCTAGCGCTCCCGCTTGCTCATGGGCGGCAACGCACAAGGACGGTGCCTTGCCCTACGTCTACCAGCAACCGATTCTTAGGTTGAACCCCACCTCATTCTGGGTTCCACTCTTCTGGTTGACGTAGGGCACGCCACCGATCTTGTGGCGTGCCGCAACGTGGCAATCCAGAATGCTAGCGTGCGCAATTGAGCAACAACTTCACCTGTGGGCGGCTGCAGTGCAGCAGCCCACTCTTGGTGGTGGTGCGGCATCGCGCCAACAATGCACGACCCATGTGCCATCCCTCTTGATGACCTCCTAGCAACGGTTTGGAATAGCTGATCTTCCCGATGCGCCATCTTGATCGAAAGCCTTCGATGGGTGCGTAACATGACGCATAAGGGTAGAAAGCTCATCAGGAGGCGGAACAGCATGAATGCAGTCATCAAGAGGTTCGGTCACGTGGCGCTTGCCATCGTGTTCGCCATCGGCGTGGCGGTGCCCACGCTCATGTTCACAGAGGCAACACCTGCAAAGGCAGAGGAAGCCCAGGTAGAAGAGGCTGTTCAGCCTGAAGCGCCAGATGGGGAAGGCGTTGCAGCCCAGGGTGACTGCGTCGCCACCATCCAGTACTTGGAGAACGCGCCAGAGGATGCTCCTGACCAAGACCTTGATGAGACCGGGCGCCACATCCTGGGCACCCGCACCATCACAGGCCTCAAGGCGGGGGACGTTCTCAAGGCATGGGACTACGTTGAGGACATCCCAGGGCATTTCTTCTTCGATGGCTGGCCCTCTGAGCTCACCGTGACCGAGAACCCAGCTGACAACGTCATCAAGCTGATCTACTTCAACACGAATGATTCTGAATACACGGTCAACTACTACGTCATGACCGGTGCTGACCTCACGGCTGACACATGGGCAGGCGCTCTATCCACAGGGGATGTCCATTTCGACAAGCTTGGGTCTCAGACATTCGAAGACCAGCGCTTCAACATGCTGGTCAACGGCGCTGCTTACGAATACAAGCTGGATGGCATGTACGTGATAGACACCTATCCGTCTCAGATCCGCTTGGGTGTTGACCCTGATGAGAACGTTATCAACGTGCTCTATGCGGGCGGCTTGGACAACCTTCCATCTGATACGCCGGTATCTGAGGATCAGGTGGCAGATGTAGAGGACCCAACCGTGCCATCTCGCCCTGAGGTGATGCCTCCGGACGGCGCATACACAGAGGATGAGATCTCATCCATGTTGCCAGATGATGCAAGCGCTGAGCTGGTGGAAGACTTCGTCGGGAATACCACGCAAGTTGGCAGCGAACTGGTGCAGACTGGAGACCCCGCCGCTGAGGCGGCTGCTGCTCTTGCAGCTGTAGCAGCCGCAGCGATGATCATCATGGTGCTGGCGTTCTTCGTTCGCAAGCGCGCATAGCCCAACAACAGGGATCAATGGATCACGGATGGCGGCCGTGCCTGCCATCCGCGATCAAATAGCAGGCAGCAAGGATATGATGCCGAACCAAACGGGTGGCACTAGCAATGATGGCAGCAGGTTCATCACGGATATCTTCTTGATCTCAAGTATGGAGAGACCAGACGCCAGGATCAGGAAGCCCCCCACGATGGATATCTCAACCATCAGGTCAGAAGTCATGAACCCGGATATCCATTGAGCCAGCAAGAAGATGGAGCCCTGCCAGCAGAACAAGAAGATGGCTGAGAAGGCTATCCCAACGCCGAACGTGGATGCCAACACGAATGACGTGACCAAGTCAAGCATCGCGTTCGTGAACAGGAATGTCTCATCTCCGTAAAGGGCGCTGTTCATGGGGCCAAGGATTGATAGCGTTCCAAAGCAGAAGAGCGTGATGGCAGTTGCAAGCCCCTCTGCAAGGGAGGGCTTCTTGGCACTGGCAGCCCCTGCATCCTCTGAGACCTTTGCGTCCCCGGTCCCTTTCGCAGGCTCCTTGCGTGCTTTGCCCTTGATCCATTCAACCAGGCGGGAGAAATGCCCGTCTATGTCAAGCGCCACCCCTATCACGCCACCTATGGCCAAGCTGGCTATGAAGAGCACCGGGAAGCGGCTGTCGGGCATGCTGTTCACGACGGATTCGATGCCAAGGCCTGTGGCGGCAAGCCCCATGGCTGTGAATAGGATCGTCTGGTACTTGTCGCCCAGCCCCTTCTTCGCAAGGCCGCCAGCAAGGCTGCCTATGCAGATGGCGCAAGCGTTGACGATGGTGCCGATCATGTTCCTGCTCCTCTTGATGAACCCTTGAGCTCCACATCTTATAACAGCGGATGCGCATGGTGTATCCTCAGGTCATCCAATGAAGGGCAAGCTCAGGTTCAGGGGAGGGATCTGTGGGCAGCAGACCGCGCAGCGATGAAGCAGCCAAGACGCGTTGCAGCGCGTTCGGGAAGTGCGGCGCGTGCCAGCTTTTGAACGTTTCCTATGAGAAGCAGCTGGCAGACAAGGAAGCGCGCATCCAGGAGCTGTTCGCGAACGTGGCTCCCCGGCAAGCATTCAGGCCCATCATGGGGATGGATGAACCCTTTCACTACAGGAACAAGGTGATAGCCCCGTACGCTCCGGGCATGAAGGCATCCCGCGGGGGTAAGAGGCCCAGCAAGCGGCGCGGCGGGGGACCAGCAAAGGGCAAGGAGCGCGTCCTCACTGGCATGTATGCGCCGGGGACGCACGACATCATCCCAACCGATGGATGCCTGCTCGAGAACGAGGCGGCCAAAGCGGCAACGCTTGCGGTGAGGGACCTCATGCTCAAGTGGGACATCCCGCCATACGATGAGGACACGGGCCGCGGATTCATCCGTCACGTGGTGGCGCGCGCAGGGCGCACGGGCGAGCTATTGGTGACGGTGGTCACGAACGGGAGCGAGTTCCCGTCGTCACGCTCCTTCTGTCGCGAGCTGGTCCGGCGCGTTCCTGAGGTCACTACCGTCGTTCAGAACGTGAACACGCGGATGACGAACGTCATCTTGGGTGAAGAGGAGCGCACGCTCTATGGCCCCGGGTTCATCCTGGATGAGATGTGCGGGCTCAAGTTCCGCATCTCGTCCGCGTCCTTCTATCAGGTGAATGCCGAACAGGCTGAGGCTCTCTACCGGGCGGCTGTGAGCATGGCGAATGCGGGTCCGGATGATCTGATCATAGACGCCTATTGCGGCACAGGGACCATCGGGCTTGTTGCGGCGAAGGAGTCAGGGGCGTCTCTCTTAGGCGTTGAGGCGTCAGCTGATGCAGTTCGAGATGCGAAGATGAACGCGCGTCACAATGGCGTAGAGCGCGCTGATCTCATCTGCCAGGATGCAACTGCCTTCCTGGAGGAGGCAGCTTCAGGGGAGGGCTTTCGGCATGACGGGGATGTCATATTGATGATGGATCCGCCACGCGCAGGGTCCACCCCTGAGTTCTTGCAAGCCGCTGCGAAGCTGGCACCCAAGCGCATCGTCTACATCTCTTGCGATCCGCGCACGCAAGCACGTGACGTCAAGCTCTTGTGCGAGCTTGGATATTCCATAGAGGCAGTCCAGCCAGTGGATATGTTCCCCCACACCGATCACATAGAGAACATCATCTTGCTCACCTGTTGACCCCCCCCTCCACCTGTGGTGAGTTGCATTGCAGGTTGTGGCAAGTGCTCACACAGGGGTCCCGAAAAGAGAAGAGAGCACGAGCAAGGTCCCTTTCGCAATGTGGATAATTAGCGAACGGATGTTCAGTGTGTAGGCAAACGTGACTGGCTGGATTAGAATAGCCAAAAAAGGATTCCTACACTGGAATAGGACGTAGATGACAAGACAATCCAAGTACGTGACCATCCCAGATCCAAGCAACAAGAAGACTGAAGATACGGCAGACGAAGAGAGCGCGAAGGCGGCTGCAAGCAAGAAGGAAGGCGGCGGAGCCAAGCTCCATATCGGCATAGATGTGGGGTCCACCACCGTGAAGCTGGCGGTGCTGGATGAGGCGGATGCGTGCCTTTGGTCTGTGTATGAGCGCCACCACGCTGATGTGCGCGCAACCATCATCAGCGTGCTGAAGCAAGCGGCTGACGTATTCCCAACAGAGCCCATGACCATCGCCATCACAGGCTCAGGCGGCCTTCTGCTGTCACAGTGGCTGGATGTCAAGTTCGTCCAAGAGGTCATAGCCTCCAAGACTGCCGTTGAGACGTTCATCCCTGCAACTGATGTGGCCATCGAGCTTGGCGGAGAAGACGCGAAGATCATCTACTTCGACGGCGGCATAGAGCAGCGCATGAATGGCACCTGCGCGGGCGGCACTGGCGCCTTCATCGACCAGATGGCATCCCTTCTGAACACGGATGCCGGCGGCCTCAATGAGCTGGCGAAGAGCCATTCAACCATCTACCCCATAGCAAGCCGCTGCGGCGTGTTCGCCAAGACGGACGTGCAGCCGCTGCTGAACGAGGGCGCGAAGCGCGAGGACATCGCGGCGTCCATCTTCCAGTCAGTGGTCACGCAGACCATCTCAGGGCTTGCGTGCGGGCGCCCCATTCGCGGGAACGTTGCCTTCCTGGGCGGCCCTCTGCAATACCTGCCGGAGCTCCGCAAGCGCTTCTATGAGACGCTGGAGCTGACAGATGAGAGCATCATCGTCCCTGAGAACGCGCATCTGTTCGTGGCGTGCGGCGCGGCCATCGCGGGCGCGCGTGATGGAGCCAAGGTGGAAACGCTGACGGATGTCATCGGGCGCCTTGAGGGGCTTGGGGACATGCAGGGCTCAGAGGTGGTGCGTCTGGCACCTCTGTTCGCGAACGAGGCTGAGCATGAGGAGTTCACGCGTCGTCACTCAACGGAGAAGGTGCGCCGTGGCTCTTTGGCAGATTACCGCGGCACGGCCTATCTCGGCATCGATGCTGGCTCCACCACGTTCAAAGCAGCGCTCATCGGTGAGGACGGGCAGCTGCTCTGGTCAACGTATGCCTCCAACAAAGGTGATGTTCTGGGTTGCGCCCGCGCGGCCATGGAAGAGCTGTATCAGGCGCTTCCCAAGGACGTGGAGACTGGCAACCCGCTGGTCACCATCGGCCACTCAACGGTCACCGGTTACGGCGAAGGGCTCCTGCTTGAAGCGCTCAAGGTTGACTCCGGTGAGATAGAGACGGTGGCGCACCTTCGCGGCGCTCAGGAGATGCTCCCGGATGTGGAGTTCATCTTGGACATCGGCGGTCAGGACATGAAGTGCCTTCGCGTGAAGGACGGCGTGATCGACCATATCATGCTGAACGAGGCGTGCTCTTCTGGTTGCGGCTCGTTCATAGAGAGCTTCGCATCAGGCCTTGGGCTTGACGTCAAGGATTTCGCGGAGACTGCCATCAAGGCAAAGGCGCCTGTTGACCTGGGCAGCCGCTGCACCGTGTTCATGAACAGCCGCGTGAAGCAGGCGCAGAAGGAGGGCGCAACCGTTGGGGACATCGCGGCGGGCCTTGCCATCTCCGTCATCAAGAACGCGCTCTTCAAGGTGATCAAGATCCGTGACCCGCACGATGTGGGCACGAACGTCATCGTGCAAGGCGGCACGTTCCTGAACGATGCCGTGCTGCGCGCATTCGAGCAGCTCTCTGAGGTGAACGCCGTTCGCCCAGATATCGCGGGCAACATGGGGGCGTTCGGCGCTGCACTGCTTGCGCGTGACCGCGCTGCTGTGGCAGATGGCGTCTCAAGCCTCTTGTCAATAGATGAGATCCGCTCCTTGGCGCCCACGCACAGGACGGTTCGCTGCAAGGGATGCTCCAACTCTTGCTTGCTCACGGTGAATGACTTCGGCAAGGATGAGCAGACGGGCAAGCACCGCCGCTTCATCACCGGCAACCGCTGCGAAAAGGGCGAATCGCTTGGCGAAGGCAAGAAGGCAGACGTGCCGAACCTGTTCGAGTGGAAGTCTGAGCGCCTGTTCAGCCACTACACGCCCCTCACTGAAGAGGAGGCCACGCGCGGTGTGGTGGGCATCCCGCGCGCGCTCAATATGTATGAGAACTACCCGTTCTGGTTCACGTTCTTCACGAACCTGGGCTACCGGGTGGTGCTGTCTGACCCGTCCAACAAGAAGACGTATGAGGCGGGCATCGAATCCATGCCGTCTGAGTCCGTGTGCTACCCGGCAAAGCTCTCGCACGGGCATATCATGGATCTGCTTGAGAAGGAGCCTGACTTCATCTGGATGCCCTGCAGCAAGTGGGAGCGCCAGGAGGATGAGACGGCGGGCAACCATTTCAACTGCCCCATCGTGGCCAGCTATCCAGAGGCGCTGCGCCTGAACATCGACGAGCTGAAGGGCTCAAAGACAGCGTTCGTGTCCCCGTGGCTTCCGTATGACAACAAGGAGAAGCTCAAAGAGCGCCTCTACGTTGAGCTTGCGAAGACGTTCAAGGATCCCGTCATGAAGCGCGGGAAGCACCTGACGCAGACCGAGATAGATGACGCGGTGGACGCCGCATGGGCAGAGGATGAGGCCTTCAAGCGGGATATCCGGCGCAAGGGTACGGAGACGCTTGCTTGGATGGAGGAGACGGGCACGCATGGCATCGTGCTGGCCGGGCGTCCGTATCACCAGGACCCTGAGATCAACCACGCCATCCCTGAGCTTCTGACCTCGTTCGGGCTTGCGGTGCTGACGGAGGACTCTGTTGCTCACCTAGGCCAGCTTGAGCGCCCCATTCGCGTGGTGGATCAGTGGATGTATCACACGCGCCTCTACGCTGCGGCCAAGGTGGTCACGCAGCGCAAGGACCTGGACCTGATCCAGCTGAACTCCTTCGGGTGCGGCCTTGATGCGCTCACCACAGACCAGGTGCAAGAGGTGCTCGAGGCGGCTGGCAAGGTGTACACCGTACTCAAGATAGATGAGGTATCGAATCTGGGTGCTGCTCGCATCCGCGTTCGCTCTCTGTTGGCTGCGCTCAAGGACCAAGCTGACAAGGAGGCCGAGGCAGAGGCAGATGAGCGCCTGGAGGCGCGCGGCTGCCCCGCTGCGTGCATCAGCGCGGAGGACATAGACGCTCTGGTGCCAGACAGCTTCACGGAGAAGGCCGATGGCGTTCGCGTTGGAAAGGCCGTTGAGCAGCGCGAAGGCACCTCAACGGAGTTCGATCGCCCGCAGTTCACAGAAGCCATGAAGGAGGAGGGATACACCATCCTGGCGCCGCAGATGGCACCCATCCACTTCGAGCTCTTGCTCCCAATATTCCACGCGAACGGGTACAACCTTGAGCTCTTGCCCAGCGTTGACACGGGCGCTGTGGACGCTGGCCTCAAGTACGTGAACAACGACATCTGCTATCCGTCCATCCTGGTCACGGGGCAGATCATGGAGGCTGTGACCAGCGGCAAGTACGACACTGACAAGCTTGCGGTGCTGATCACGCAGACCGGCGGCGGCTGCCGCGCCACCAACTACATCTCGCTCATCCGCAAGGCGCTCAAGGCTGCAGGGCTTGGGCACATCCCCGTGATCGCCCTTTCCTTCAAGGATCTAGGTGAGGTGAACCCTGGCTTCAAGGTCACGCCTGCCATGCTCTATCAGGCCATATTCGCGCTGCAATACGGAGACCTCCTCATGATGTGCCTGTACCGCACGCGCCCCTATGAGGTGGAGCCCGGAAGCGCCAACAGGCTCTTCGATCACTGGATGGCGCGCTGCAAGGAGCAGATATCCCGCGGCGTGAAGATGTCAGAGTTCAAGAAGACCGTGAACCAGATCGTGGATGACTTCGACACGCTTCCGCTCCAAGGCGAGGGCACCAAGCCGCGCGTTGGCGTAGTTGGTGAGATCCTGGTCAAGTTCCATCCCACGGCGAACAACCAGATAGTGGAGCAGATCGAAGCCGAGGGCTGCGAGGCTGTGGTCCCAGGGCTCATAGAGTTCTTCCTGTTCGGCATAGCGGGCGGCATCTTCCAGCGCCAGATCGGCAAGTCCGCGAAGAGCGCCCTTGGCAGCCGCATTGGCCTTCGCGCCGTGAAGGAGCTGCGCAAGCCCGTGAACGATGCGCTCAGGCGTTCCACGCGCTTCAACCCGCCAGCTGACATCTATGAGCTTGCGGACTACGCTTCTGAGATCTTGTCGCTCTGCAATTCGATGGGCGAGGGGTGGCTGCTCACCGCGGAGATGGTGGAGCTCATCCGCTCAGGTTGTCCGAACGTGGTCTGCACGCAGCCATTCGCTTGCTTGCCGAACCATGTTGTTGGCAAATCCGTCATCAAGGAGCTGCGTCGCATGTACCCGGAGAGCAACATCGTTGCCGTTGACTACGATCCGGGCGCCTCTGAGGTGAACCAGCTGAACCGCATCAAGCTGATGATCGCCGTAGCGAAGGCGAACCTAGCGGAGAAGCGCGCCAAGGCCTCTTAAGGCACCTGCTTCAAAAATGTGTCGCGGGCACGCTGTGCCCGCTCCATTTACTACGGCCTGATGCTCCTGTATCCTTGCTGCCCCAAAAGTGCTGCATGGGCGAAGAGCGCGCCCATGCACTTTTATAGCGGCCTTTAACAGCTGCATTCGCTTGACGCTCATGCATCTGTAGCGGCCTTGGTGGCCTACCGGCCACCTGTTCAACCTGCAGCACTGACCCCATTGCTGCCCCAAAAATGCTGCATGGGCGAAGAGCGCGCCCATGCACTTTTATAGCGGCCTTTAACTTTGCGTGTGCAAGCACAAGCAAAGTAGCGGCCTTGGCGCGCTCCCGCGCGCCTATTCAACCAAAACCTCAGCGGTAGGCGGCTGCATTGCAGCCGCAGTTGCTTCCCCCCAATTGTGGGCGCTTGCATTGTAAGCACAGTACCTCTTCCCCATGTGTGGGCGGCTGCATTGCAGCCGCAGCATTGCGATGAGCAATGCGTAACTTGCCCGACAGGGCAAGAGCACCCGGATTCCAGCATCAGCTCAGGCCTCCTAGCCTGGCGCAGACCATCTATCCGCACGCATCCGGCTCCAACCCTCACCCTGCTCGCCCGCGATGGCCGGCACCCTCGCTAGGCTTCGGACTGGCAGGGAAATATGGTGCTTCGCTTCTACCATATTTCCCTTGGTCCTCAGAAACGCTCGGGCACCAGCCATCGCATGCTTCGCCGCCAGCGAGTAGGGAAGGCATCGCCGTTTTCGTCGGGACCCCTGACGGGACCCCTCCGAAAACTCGGCGGCTCAAGGCTGAACCTGAGGGCCGTCACCTGCCAAACCTGCCCGATCCTTCGGCCTCGCTCCGCTCGGTCCGGTGTCG
>CAJUPL010000051.1 GCA_910588435.1 uncultured Eggerthellaceae bacterium
GTCACCTGAGCTGGTGCTGGCATCCGGGTGTTCGCAGGCTATCGCCTGCGTTACGTTGCACTGGCGTGCAACTGCGCTTGCGATGCAAGCGCCCACAAGTAGGGGGAGCCAATGCTGCTGCGATGCAAGCGCCCACAAGTAGGGG
This sequence comes from uncultured Eggerthellaceae bacterium, assembly GCA_910588435.1. Classification (GTDB taxonomy): domain Bacteria; phylum Actinomycetota; class Coriobacteriia; order Coriobacteriales; family Eggerthellaceae; genus MGBC163016. Next base: position 146 of record CAJUPL010000051.1, read on the forward strand.
TGTCAATGCTGCTGCAATAGAGACGCCCACAAGGGAGAGAAGATGCCCACTATCCTTTAGGCTGTTATGAAAGAGGAAGGAAGTCTGGGTAGGTTCGGGTGAGGAGCTCTGGGGGTTCGTCGGTGAAGCGGACGTATAGGCGATGGCGGGCGCGGGTGCAGTTGACGTAGAGGATGTTCCGCAAGGTCTGCTCCTCTTCCTCGCGCATGCCCGCCAGGTCAATGATCACGGTATCGAACTCAAGGCCCTTCCCTGCTCTGTCGCCGATCATATAGAAGCCAGGGTCTGCCGCGCCGTTAGCCTTGGGGCTTGTGGCATGCACGCCCTGCATCTTGGTGGCTCCATACCAAGGCCTCAAGTCTGAACCGATGAGCGCAACGGACTCGTTCGGGAAAGAGCGGAGCAGGTTATCCACTAGCCCCATGACGCTTGCCTCGTCCCACCTGCCAACATAGATGCCCTCCGACGCCTCGTCCTTGGATGCTGGCACTCCCAAGAGCCGCCCGGCGAACGCCTCTATGGCGGGACTGTTCCTATGATTCTCCTCTAGCCTGATGGTGTGCCCGCGCACGCCCTCGTCAAGCTCTGCCCACGTGAAATCGCGCTTATAGATCTTCTGGTTCTCGTCCCCGCAGATGTACACGCGGCTGGAATCAGACGCCCTCATGCGCACGAGCAGCTTGATGGAGGCTACCGTGAGGTCTTGCACCTCATCTATGGCGATGGCGTCGTACTTCGGCAGGTCCGGGTCATCTAGCAGGCGCTTCGTGGCTTGCTCGATGGTGTAGAAGTGCCGGTCTTCCAAGATCTGGCGAAAGCGGTCCCAGACTTGCAAGATGATGCGCCTGATGGCCGCCGACGGACGCCTGGACGCTCCCCTGCCCACGCGCGAGGCCTCCGGATAATGCACGTGCGCCTCGCCAGGATCCGCATATCTGGCCTCAAGCCACGCTATCTCATCTAGGACCCATTCGACGTTCTCAGGCTCAGCAACGTTGAGATAGTACTCGCCTGCCTGGTCAGGATGCATGCCCGCTACCTGCGCCATGGCATCCGCCACCGCCTGCAAGACGTCGCCGCCGTACTTGATCCTCCACGTGCCGTCCGGATAGCGCGAAGAGGACGCAAAGCCCCGCAGGTGCGCATATTCCTCATCAGGATGCGCGCGGACCAGCTGGTTCAGGAACTGATCGAAGCTGACCACCTCTATGTCACACCCCGCATCAGAGACCCTGTTCAGAAGGGACTTCACGTGGTTCTTGAGCGCGAGGTTGTAGCAGACGAAGAGGCCCTTGCGCGGGGCGTCGTCCACGGTGAGCAAACCCATCTGGCGCGACGGGCGCGTGTCCTGTATCAGCTTGGCCAACAGGCAGAGCGTCTTTCCGGTGCCCGCGCCGCCTGAGATCTGCAGCACGTTCGTCTTGGTGTTGGCACCGCGCGGGAAGGCCATCACGCTGAACTGCTTGTCAGTCGCGCTACCGGCTCCTGCAAGGAGACGCTGGATATAGTCGTGCTCAGCCAGGATCTTCCGAACCCGGCGCTCCTCATCCACGAGCGTTCTGAGAGCATCATCCTTGGCGTTCGCCAGCTGGCCCTTCGCCTCGTCCAGCTGGATTATCAGCGCGTCAGCCTGCTCATTGGTCAGAGAGCCATCAGAGGCAGATTCCTCTAGCTTCCTACGGGCTGCTATGTCAGCCGACATTCTCTGTATCTGCTCCGTAGTGGCTAAGAAGAAAGAGGCGTCCTCTTCTATCTTCTGCGCCGTCTTCGCAGTTGACTTCTCTATCTCATCGTCCCCCGAAAGCGCGCTTGCGCACCTTCCAAGCTGCTTCAAGCGCTGAGCGCCCGCCATCATCTCTTCAGTCATATCCATGAGCCAATGCCTCGTCTACCTATCCGGTTCCCAATCAAAGATAGCACGGTCATAAGCGGCCTGCGCGCTCCTGCCCAGACGCGCCACCAGCGAAGACGTCTGATCCACCAGCTCGTCGAAGTCAGGACCCGCGCCCTCATATGCGGCATCCAGCACGAACGAGAGCTGGTCAGACACATCGTCTTGCGTGAAGCTGCCCTCAGCTAGCTTGGCCATGAGCGATGCCCACTCTATCCCTATGTTGGACGGGTGCATCTCGCGAATGCGAGCGCAGAGCGGCTGCACTGTGGCAAGCTCATTGGGCGGCCTCAAGCGCTGCTCGAAATGGAGCGGGGACGTGCGCGCCTTCTCGTAGAAGACATCAAGCCATGAGGCCATGTCAGACGGATTCTCCGCCACGTTCTGGATGCGGCACCCCATGTCAGAGTCCAGCTGGAAGTAGCCGTCGATGAAGGCGGATAGCTGCTCATCGCTCATGCCTGACTGACAGAGCGCCAGCATGTTCCCGATGGCCGCACGCCGGGAGTAGACGATGGTGTCATTCGTCCACTTGAGCAGCGCCTCTATCAGCGTGGCATAGCGGGCAAGCTCGTCTGCGCGCTCCTTCGCCTCAAGGTACATGCTCACGTATGGCGCATCCTGCGGGCGCGGGTTCGCGAACGAGAAGCCGGGGCTATGCCTTGAGATGTAGTCCTCAACTGCGCTCTCCGCCCGCTCAAGGCGACGCCCGTCTGCGGGGCTCAATGACACGCGAAGCGCGTTCGCGTTCCAGTCATGCGTCCAGTCCTCCACGAACCCGCAGATGGCAAGCTTGTAGAGCGCCTTCTCCGTTTGCATGCCGCGGTGGTCTTGGCGAACGTCAGCGGAGTCAACGGCGTCATGCGGGATGACGGCGGCATCAGCTGTGGCGCGCTCAGCGTCCAGGAGCGCCAGCAGCTGCAAGATCCGTGTAAGCTCTTCCTCAAGGGAGGCGTACCCCAGGTTCCAGAGGAAGAACATGGTGCCCAGATCCCCCTCCAGCTCCGGTTGGAGGTCATGGATCTCTTGGATGGAGGTGCCGGGCGAGAAGAGCTTGCGGGTGCGCTCCGGGTCAGGATCAGGCGCGAAGAGCACGTAGCAGTCAGACTCGTTCGATGTGCGCGCACGCCCGGCCCGGCCTGCCTCCTGATAGAACGCCTCTATCGACCAGGGCAGGTTCGCATGCACCGTGAAGCGCACGTTGCGCTTGTCTATCCCCATGCCGAATGACTTCGTGGCCACCATGATGGGGAACTCGTCATCCATGAAGGCTTGCTGGATCTGAACGCGCTCATCCCCTCGACCCGAGTGATAGGTCTCAGCCGGGATGCCGCGGGATGTCAGGTGATCCTTGAGCTCCTCACAGCCTATAGCGTTCGCGGATAGGTTGCCTGAGCGCGTGTTCGCGAACACGATCCCGCACGTTGTGGCGGGGCCCTTCGGCTGGAAGAAGCTGACCGCATCCTCATCCACTGAGAAGCGGCGCGCCACCTCGTCAAGCACCTGGTCTAGGTCATGGAGGCGCGCCTTGGGCGTGGTCTGCCTGATATGGAAATGCAGCTCCGAGCGGCTCAGCTGGGATGTTGTCTGGATGTTGGCGCTGCTGATCCCAAGCTCTGCCTTGAGGTCTGCAAGCACGTCGCGCGAGGCCGTAGCCGTAAGTCCTAGCAGCTGCGCGCCCGGGCAGAACGTGGCGAACGTGCGCGACAGCAGGAGGTAGGAGACGCGGAAGTCATGGCCCCATTCGGAGAGGCAGTGCACCTCGTCTATCACGGCGTATCCGAAGCTCATGCGCCGCGCGATCTGGAGCAGCTCTTGCCGAAACGCCGCGTCTTGGAAGCGCTCCGGGGACACCCAGATCAGCTGATAGCGCCCTTGCCCTAGGCGCGTGCGCACTTGCGAGCGCTGGCTTGCGGACATCTGCGAGTCCAGCCGCGCCACGTGGCTCACGCCCAGATCGCGAAGCGCACGCTCTTGGTCTTGCATGAGAGAGATTATGGGGCACACGACGAAGCTCAAGGAGGGCTGCAAGAGCGCCGCCATCTGATAGCAGGCGGATTTGCCGGAGCCTGTAGGCAGGATCCCGAGCGTTGGCTTTCTGGCAAGCGCGCGGCGGATGATGCCGAGCTGTCCAGGCCTGAAGCTATCGTGCCCGAACAAGCGCGCGAACAGGCGCCCGAGCGCCGCGTCTGTTGCCTGCCGCCTTTCCGGGCTCATGTCATAGGTGATGGCATCGGCCGATGAGATGCGGAAATGATCTGCGAAAGCGTGGCTGTCTGTGCGGATGAACACGGTGCCACGAGCCTGCACCTCTGCAAGCGTGCTGTCATCCCAGATGCGGAAGGCGGACACGTCAAGCGTGACGTTTGCATCCTCTGGAGCATTCGCGAATGTGACACGCGGTGGCGTGAAGGGCACGTTCGCCAGGCACGCGAGGTTTTGCAAGAGGAAGAACAGGTCATCTAGGGCTGCCTCAGCTGCACGCTTGAGGTCCTCATCCTGGGCGTCACTCTTAAGGCAGATGCGCCACGCGCTTGCATCTGGCGAGAGCATGCCGCTCATCATGACCTCAAGCAGCGCCACTTGGATGCGCATGACTTGCTCATATGACTGTATGGCACGCGCATCCTGCAGGTCATCCGGCGTGTCAGTGACCGGATAGCATGCGCTGAGCGCCAAGCCCTCTTGCAAGGCAGAGACCGCCCGGCTCACAGCAGCGGGCATGTTCGCCAGATCCTTCGTCTGGATGCGGAGCGTGCGTATCCCAGCCAAGCGGAGGAGGTCAGACCTGCGCTCATCCAGCATGCGTTGCGCATCTTCTGCGTGCTGGCCACCGTCTATCTCTATGACCAGGCGCGCCAGCGGAGCGTAGAAGTCAACGCGCTGGCCGCGCACATCGTCTGCCGGGATGCCCGCTTCCTCCAGGATGCTTTCCAGCGAAGCCTCCGGCACGATGAGCGCTTTATGAACGCTGAGCGCGGGCGGGAGCGTTTTGCAGAGCGCCTCCCAGAAGCGAAGCGCCGGGTTGAACCCGTCCGGCGCGCCCTTGATGGTGCGCGTCCAGTCAGGGACATCCTGGGACAGGATCAGATGCGGGATGGCGCCGTCGTGCGCCGGAAGGGGACCAAGCGCGCTGGTGATGGCGGCAGGAGGAGGCGTTGGGCTTCCGCGTTGGATCAGATTCATGGCCACACAGAGGATGGGCCAGAAGGGATGTTCGCGAACTGGACCCCCAAGGTTGCTTATCAGAGCGAAGGCGCTCCGCTCATAGACATACGATGCAGTGAAGCGCTTGATCTGCGTTGGAATCCACCCCTAAGGACCACGTTTGCCTGCGCATCCATTGAGCGGATTGTACATGAGAGCAGGCGCACAAAGGCGCTATGCGAATGCAAGCTGCACGTAGGAAGTGATGCAGCATGCTGCGAAGGCTGCCATGATGATGGCGAATGCCACGTTCGCATGCTTGGGGCGAAGGCGCTGGAACCCTTCGCAGATGAGGGGATAGAGCAGCCAGACATACGCAACGGCGATGGCGCCGATCACCATGTCATTCACCAGCCACGCCTGTCCGAAGACATTGAGCGGCAGCTGCGAATTGTCCCAGAAAGGATACTTCCCGAACTCGTCGGGCTGATTGACCAGCCAGCCCATGATGAGCTCCGTCAACATTGCTATCAGGGTCACCATGATGAACGTCTGCAGGAGCGCGCCCCAGAGGGTCTTGCGGCGCACCACTATCCATTCCTTCAGCGGCTCAACCAGAAGCGTGACGATCACAGCGCCGATCCCGTAGATCCAGTAGGGGTGATACCAAGGGTCAGTCCAGACTGCGTAGTCTCCGTCCACGATGCCGAACGCGCTGTCCATGAAGAGGCAGTACGGGATCTCAAGCCAGTGCCCCACGATGGCGAACACGCAGAAGCACACGATCAGCGACCGCCAGAACGCCCACGTCTTTGGCGTGAAATAGCCCACCTCGGATTCAAGCGTGAGGCGCGGCAAGTGAGGGCGCTTCGCGGTCTTGAGCTGCTCCTTCTGCTTGCGAACGTGGTCCCCCACGCGCTTGTGCACGGGCACTTTCGCAGACCCGGACATGGCGGGCGAGCAGCTGCGGCGCAGCATGACCTTTGACAGCAATGAGGTACGGACCGAGCTGTTATCGGCTTGCATCAAGTTGGTCTCCAGTTTTCCAATGGGGTGAACAAATGTTTGCATCAAGGTACAGGCCGCGAGCAGCCTCTTCAAGGGCGGAAGGCTGAGCATCATGGATTATCCACAAAGCGTCCCATTCTTGGGACATGCACCAGCAAAGGGCGCGTGCGCTAGAGGCCGCGAATGCGGGCCAAGAGCGCTTCTTTCGTGTTCTCAAGGCGCCCTTCGATGACCTCCTCTAAGAGCGCGCTCAGGATGCGCCCGACTTCCGGGCCTTGCGGCACGCCTGCGGCTATCACGTCTCTTCCGCTGACTGCCAGCATGGAGACTTGGTACGCGCCTTGGGATGACAACACTTCGTCTAGGACTTCCAGGACGGCATCCATCTCTTGCGCGCCTTGCCTGTATTCCTCCGCGTGCGCTGCAGCATCCGCGCGCTTGAGCTCAACGTAGGCCCGGAAGAGGTCAACGTCTCCCCCAAGCTTCGCCAGCCTCTTGCGGACAGCCTTATCATTCGCAAGCAGCACATCGCTGTGAAGGCGGATGATGAGGGCCAGCTCATCTGCGAAGCGCTGGCTCATCAGCATCCTGGATGCGATGGCGCGCGCCATATCCGCGCTCACCTTCGCATGCCCGTAGAAATGCCCCACGCCCTCAGGCGTCACTATCATGGAAGCGGGCTTGCCCATGTCATGGCAGAGCGCCGCCCACCTGACCAGACGGGTTGGCTCTGCCAGCTCCACCGCCCATGCCGTGTGCTCGAGCACGTCGTAGCAGTGGTACTTCGTGCGCTGCTCCAAGCCCTTCATGGCCACTAGCTCAGGCAGCACGTATGCCAACACGTCCGCGCATTCCATGATGACGTCATGCGGATGCGCGCCCATGAGCAGCAGGTCCAGCTCATGCGTCTTGCGCTCCTGGGAGACATTTCCCAGCAGGTGCTTGTTCACATACATTGCGCGAAGGGTGTCGGGCTCTATCATGAATCCCAGCTGCGAGGCGAACCGGCATCCGCGAAGGATGCGGAGCGCGTCTTCCTTGCAGCGCTCATCCGCGCATCCGACGAACCGGATGACCTCATTGGCGATGTCATCCATCCCGTGAAAAGGGTCCAACAGCCCCGCATCCGGGCTGTAGGCGATGGCGTTCACAGTGAAGTCACGGCGTGCCAGGTCCTCTTGTATGCTGCTCACGAACGTGACGCTCTCTGGATGGCGGTTGTCCTTGTACTGGCCATCCGCGCGAAACGTGGTCACCTCAACTGGATGCTCTCCGTCCGGGACGACGGTGAGCGTTCCGTGCTTGACGCCCGTCTCATAAGTGGCGAACCCTGCCTGCTGGCACCGTTCGCGGACTTGCTGCCAGTGCGCGCTTGTTGCGATGTCAACGTCATTGGCTGGCCTGTCCATGATGGCGTCGCGAACATATCCGCCGACGAACCAGGCCTCAAAGCCAGCTGATACCAAGCAGTCATAGACCGCCTGACCGTATTCAGGTATGGGTATCTGGATATCTTGGAGCTCCATGCGAAGATGATAGCACCGGGGGCGTCTAGCCGGCTGGTCTGCCCCCGGTGCCGCACAGATGATCAGACATGCTCGTGATCTGCGTCGTATGGCATCTTCGCAACAGCTTGCTCATACTCACGGATCAGCTGCGTGCCCTCGTGATTGCCGAACAGGTTGATGTTCGCCTTCAGCTCATGGGCGAACTGCTTGGGCGGCCACTCCCTGTAGGACTTGTCATTGCCTTCCTTCTTGTCAACGGCGTTGGCCCAGTCAACAGCCTTCTCCTTTGCGTGGACCAGCTTGGTGGGAAGGACGTCCTTCTCCTCTAGCGGCTTCATCTCTGCGATCACGCGCTCTTGCAGTTGGATTATCTTGTGCAGGATGGTCTTGTCAGCCATGATGCGCCTCCTAGCATGCTTGCTACGGCTTCCTTATGAAGGCATGTTATCCCCGGAAGCGCCCATCCTCCTGCGCTGGATGCGCGTCTCAACTGAACCGTATACTTGCCGACAACAGGGCTATCTTTAGGGGTTGAAGAGGCTTTTGCTTCAATATATGACCTATCTTGTTCCGCCGTTCTTGACGAACGGCGGACCTATTGTCGCTGCGGCTCCGAATGGCACCTGACCTTGCCCCTTGTTTTGCACTCTTCACAGCCCTTAGGCTGCTCGGTGCAAAGGCGGGGCAATCTCAGGCACCCTTCGAACCCTCGCTTTCTTTGGTGGACCTGAGGCTCTATCGATCTATGCCCTTTTGGAAGGTGCGCACCTTTCTTGTGGGCGCTTGCATTGCTTGTCGCAGCTACCTGGAAGCCCGAAGGGCGGAAAGGTAGCAGAATGAGGGGCACCCAAGGTGCACTTCCTCGCCATGCGAATTAATTTTCGCATGGCTCAGGGCGCGAAGCCCGAAACACCCGGAATGGCGGTCTGCGCCAGGCTAGGTTGCCTGACCAGTTGCTGGATGCCGGGTGTTCGCAGGCTATCGCCTGCGTTACGTTGCACTAGCGTACAACTGCGGCTGCAATGCAGCCGCCCACAATTGGGGGGCCGCAATGCTGCGCTTGCGATGCAAGCGCCCATAGGAAATCTTCAGTGCTGCAAAGGCGCACGTCAGTGCGCCAAGGCTGCTACTCTGCTTGTGCTTGCACAAGCAGAGTTAAAGGCCGTTATAAAAGTGCACAGGCATGCACTTTGCCTGTGCAGCAATTTTGGGCGGCAAGGGTGTCAGCGCTGCAGGTTGATAGGTGGCCGGAAGGCCACAAAGGCCACTACATGGATGCGAATGAAATGAGCAGCCATGTTAAAGGCCGTTATGAATGAAGCGGGATAGGTGCACAGCGTGCACCTATCCCGTAAGCCGGACCGAGCGCAAGCGAGGCCGAAGGATTCGGTAGGTTTGGCAGGTGACGGTCCTCAGGTTCAGCCTTGAGCCGCCGAGTTTTCGGAGGGGCCCCGTTAGGGGTCCCGACGAAAACGGCGATGCCTCCCCTACTCACTGGTGGCGAA
>CAJUPL010000052.1 GCA_910588435.1 uncultured Eggerthellaceae bacterium
CGACCGCCAGCCTGAGGCCTAGCGAGGGTGCCAGCCATCGCGGGCGAGCAGGAAGAGGGCTGGAGCCGGATATGACCAGATTGGTGATCTGCGCCAGGCTAGGTAACCTGACCAGTTGATGGGTGCCGGGTGTTCTTGCCCTGTCGGGCAAGTTACGCATTGCTGGCGCAATGCTGCGGCTGCAATGCAGCCGCCCACATGGGAGGAAGTCAATGCTGCGCTTGCAATGCAAGCGCCCACATTGGGGGGGGAGCCGCCCCACAGGAGATGTTTCCCTCGGAACGGGGCGCGTGAGCGCCCCAAGGCCGCTACTTTGCTTGTGCTTGCACATGCAAAGTTAAAGGCCGCTCTAAAAGTGCACAGGCATGCTCTTTGCCTGTGCAGCATTTTTGGGCAGCAAGGGTGTAAGTGTTGCAGGTTGAAGAGGTGGCCGGTAGGCCACCAAGGCCGCTACAGATGCATGAGCGATAAGCGAATGCAGCTGTAGCGGCCGTAATAAAAGGAGCGGGCACAGCGTGCCCGCGACGCCGGATTGAGACAGCAAGGCTGCAGGAGCATCAGGTTCAAAGGCTGCTATGAAAGTGCATGGGCGCGTTCTTCGCCCATGCAGCATTTTTAGGGTAGCAGCCGCATCCTGTTATGCCATCAGCTCTGACTTATCCACTTGGGCGAGGTACCACTTCATGAGCTTCTCCAGCGGCTTTCGCAAGGCAAGCCCGAGCAAGAGCGCGGGGATGCAGAACGCCAGAAGGCCCACTATCTGCTGCCAGAAGACCATGCCGTAAGTGCCCATCATGGCCTCGCGCATGGCACCAACAGCATAGGTTGCCGGCAGGTATGGGCTCAAGGCCTGCACGAATCCGGGCAGGATCTGCAGCGGGAACGAGCCGCCGCAACCGGTCACCTGGATGATCAACATTAGCACAGCGATGGCCTTCCCCAAGTTCGCGAAAGAGACCACAAGCGAATAGATGATCAGGGTGAACACGAACCCTGCAACCCAGAAGGCTAGCAGATAGAGCCAAGGCTCTGCCACCTGCACCTGCAAGAATAGCATGTTGCCCATACTGGTCAGAGTGGTCTGGCAAAGCGATATGAACGCCATGATGCCGAAATGCCCGAAGAAGACCTGGCGAGGCTTGGCGTGAGGAGCCACGCGCATGACCACGCGGCTTGGAGCGGGCTTCATCACCACCAAGATCAGCAGAGAGCCAATGAACAGCGCAAGCGTTGAGTAGAGCGGCGCCATCTGCGATCCGAAGTTCTCGGCGGGATAGACTGGCACACGGCTGATGGCAACAGGAGCTGCCAACGCCTTGGCGAATACTGATACATCGGAGGACAGGATGTTCTGCACAGCATCCGAGTCTCCGGCGGCAACCGCTTGACGCAACCTATCAGCAACGTCTGAGATGCCATCCGCCGCTGCGTCCAAGTCAGCTGATGTCTCAGAGATCTTGGCTGATGCGCCCTCAAGCGCATCCACAGCAGCATCGGCGCCGCCGCTGATGCCGGATGCAACGCCTGCCAAAGACCCCACAGATGATCTCACGTTGGAAGCCAAGGTGGATGCCTGATCAGCAAGCTGATCCAAGCCCGCTGCCATATCATCGAAGGACGCGCTTGCTTGGTCCATGGAATCAGACGCCTGCGCAAGCAGATCCTTCACCTCTTGGCGCTCTTGATCCACGTTGCCCATGCCACTCTCAAGCTTGTCTGCCGCGCTCTGCATGGAAGACGCAGCAGCGGAAAGCGCGCTTGACTGCGTGCGAAGGAGCTCCGCTGCCTGGCGAACGGCCTGCTCGTACTGGGGTCCTGCGGCAGGAGCCAGCGCATCCAGCCTGTCAGCCAGAGAGCCGTATGCAGATGCCCTGCTGGAGAGGGTGCTTGCGGTCTGGCGCATCTGGGCCGCTGCTTGAGTTGCGCTCTGCGATGCTTGGTCGAACGCCTCGTCTGCCGCATCCCCAACCTGCGCGAAGTCCCCGGACCCCGCGGAGAGAGCCTCTCGCAAGGCCTGCACGGTGTTCTTCATGCTAGCCACCAGATCAGGCACAGATCCAGCGGTACCAGACGCCGCGCCCTTGAGCGCATCCACCTGCGCACCGGCTTCAGATGAGGCTTGCTTGGCAGCTTGGATTATGACGGCAGAGTCATCGGCCAATGACCCATACATCCTCAAGATCTCCGACACATCACGAACGGATGCGGCGGCAGAGCCCATGTGATCAGCCAGCTGCATGATGGCACCCTGCGCGTCCGACTCATCAAGGTAGTTGGAGAATGACTCGGCCAAAGAGAGCGCCACTTCAGACAGCGTGGTGGCGAAGACCTGATTCACCTCATAAGAGACCGTGTCAGCGCCCCGGTCCGTGATCTTCGGCGCGATGGCATTCGCCTTCTGATTGCTGTAATAGATGATGTCGGCGTTGTTGGACGTGTCCGAATAGAACGTCAGCATGTCGCGGCTGAATTCCTTAGGGATCACCACGGCCGCGTAGTATCGCCCGCTCCGGGCACCATCCAGTGCGTCATCTTCGGTGGTGAACACCCAGTCTATCTGCGAATTCGCGCGTAGCTCCCCCACCACCTGGTCCCCGATGTTCACGCGGATGGGCACAAGATCTGACTGGTAGCCCTCATCCGTGTTCGCAACGGCTACGGTGAGGTTGCCGGTGTTGTCGAACACGTTCCAGCACGCGATGATGTTGTACCACGCGAAGATGGACGGCATGGCAATGAGCCCGATGGCGATGACAACAGACACCACGTTCGAGAACATGCGGCGCAGCTCTTCCTTGAAGATGGCGAAGGCGTTATGCATGACGATCACCCTGCCTGCGATCTGGCTCCTCTGCAGGAAGAGCGGGATCCTTCGCTTCGCTCAGGATGACAGAGGATCCAGACGCTTGATCGTTCACCTTGCCGCGAGCAGCGAACAGGTCATACAGCCCTTCATCCGTCATATCATCCAGCTTGAGCTGACGGTTGATGGAAGCGCGCATGCTCTCCACCACCACCAGGAACAAGATCAGAACAAGGAGCCACACAAGCCAGAACGTGAGCACCCAGACCTTCTCAGACGGGGTGAGTGCGAACACCACAGACACCGCTATGGGGATGCAGATGCCTGCGATCACCGCCCCGCGGATCAGGCGCGGATACAGCTTGGAGAACCGCTGGTAGCGGCGCATGATGGCGCTCTTGTATTCGTCGCGATCATACAGCGCGCGCAGGATCTGTGAGATCCGGTAGGGCCGTGCCGGCGCTTCGGCACGCTCTCCGTTGTAGATGCCGCTCTTGCGGATCTGAGTGGCCACCATGCGGTTCACGTTCGACATATACGGGCGCACGCCAAGTCCAAGCGCCATGAACAGGCAGAAGAAGAGCGCAAGCACCGCCAGATCCGTTGCGTATTGGGACCCGTAGAAGCCGCAGATGGATTCGCGCATGGCGGAAATGCCATACGTGAACGGGAACAGCGGGTAGATGGCTTGGAAGAAACCAGACGTCATCTCCACCGGATAGAGCCCCGTGGCGCCCGGGATCTGCGCGAACACCAACACGATGCAGATGCCCTTGCCGATATGCTGAAGCGTGACGGAGAGCGCATAGATGATGGAGAGGTAAGCCAGGCTAGCCACCACTGCAGCGGCGAAGAGCGCAGGCGCGTTCACGGCTTGCACCCCAAGCGCAAGCACGCCCGCGCAGCAGATGACGGCTTGTGCGCACGCTATCAAGGCGAACAGCAGGAACCTCCCGATATAGGCTTGGGTTAGCGTGAGGCCTGGCACGCCAGCGGAGTCAACCTCTTGGCGCATGATGACCAAGAGCATGAACGCACCTATCCAGAACGTCAGGTTCATGAACAACGGCGCCATGGCAGACCCGTAAGCGTTCAGCGGATACAGCTCCTCGGTCACAACCTTGGTTGGAGCGCCCATGAACTTGGAGATGGCGTCCGCATCAAGCCCGTCTATGCCAAGAGCATCCGCCAGGCCTTGAGAGCCATCAGCTGCAAGGATGTCAGTGCGAAGGACATCCATCTCACCTTCTAGCCGCTCTAGCATCCCATCAGTTGCCGTTGTTGCCTGGACGGCCGTGCCAAGCGCTGCATCCAGCTGCGTGACAATGGATGCTGCTTGATCTGCCACAACCTTCGTGCCAAGCACCGCAGCTGAGAGCGAAGAGGATGCAGCTGACACATCAGAGGCGGCCTTCATGGCCGAGGGGATCAAGCTGCCAGTGAGCTGCCCCCAGACGCCCTGCGCAGACCCAGTGGCGCTCTGCACGGCAGAATCCATCTTGTCAGTTGCGTTCGCAATGGATGCTGCGGAGTCAGACACGCTCTGGCTCAGAGCTTCAGCGCCAGTGATGGCAGCTTGCAAGTCTGCTGCCTGGGCGTCAAGCGCGTCTGCCGCGTCCAGAAGCCCCTGCTTCGTCGGATCAGAGTCAGGCATCTGCGCTGCAGAATCCCGCAGGCTCTGAGTGAGCGCTGATGACTGCGCAAGCAACGCCCTTGCCTCCGCAGCTGATGCGCTGATCGACGCGTTCGCAGCCTGCAGGTCAGCTGCGGCCTGCCCCGCGCCCGCGTTCGCCTTGGCTGCTGCTTGGCTAACGGCCAGAAGGGACGCGCTCACAGCGGGCGTTGCCGTCTCAGAGAAGGTGGATAGCTGCTCTTGCAGGCTCGTTGCCAAGCTAGAGATGGTGCCAAGCGCCTCGGACGCCTGATCAGCCTGCGTTCTAGCGCTAGCAAGCGCATCTTGCACTTGCGCAAGCCCCGCTTGGGCGGCGGATGCCTGCTCAGCGGAAGCGGCCAATGCAGACCGGCCTTCCTGGATGCTGACACACGCGCTCTCTATCTTGGCTGCTGCATCAGATTGCGCGCTCAAGGCATTCTCCTTGGCGGCATCGGCTGCCTCATCCACGCCCTTCACGATGGCATCAGAAACAGTGGCCACGAACGTTGAGTTCACCGTCTCATCAAGCGTGGTGGCGCCAGCGTCTGTGATCTTCGGCGCCACCGGGCCTGCCTTCTCGTTCACGTAGTAGAGGATCTCAGGCTGCTCATACACGCCGTCGGTCAGCGCCAGCAAGCGCTCTGTGAAGTCCTCTGGGATGACGAACGTGGCATACACCTGACCGGACTGGATCAGCATCATGGACTCATCGAAGGAGGTGAACTGCCAGTCAAGCTGGGTGTTCTTCCTGAGCTCACGTACGATCATCTCGCCCACATCCAGCTTGCCGGTGAGCTCAGTGGAGCCGCCCTTGTCTTGGTCCACCACGCAGACCTTGAGGTTGCCGGTGTTCTCATACGGATCCCAGAACCCCAGCACGTTGTACCAGGTATACACAGACGGAAGGATGGCCAGCACAAGGACCACCACTAGCGCTGCCGGCGCTCTCAGCAGGCGAATGAGGTCACGTTTGAATACGAGAAGGGAGTTTCGCATCCTGCCAGCTGTCCTTGAGATCCTTTCGGTATCGCTTTCGCAAAGCTCGGCCACATGAGCTTCGAAAGGGATATTCTACTCAACTTGACAGCTGCTTGATGATGGTTGGCAACTGACGGTTGACAACCCTACGTCAGCAGATGCGCGCTTTCGGAGGTGGAGCCAGATGGCAGAGTGCTACATACTAGAGAATCACGGCTTGAGGACTACCAGCAAGCATATGTCCAGCTTGGTGAAGGTGGATCCTGACAAGGCTCAGAACAGCTCGCTTCCGGTGGTGGCCGTGCTGGATGGCGCGGAGTTCGAAGGTCTTGGCCTAGAAGACCCCAACGCGCATGAGTCCTTGACTGAGCTTGCCTCCTCAGAGAGCACCTACGTTGACATCTACCCTGAGTACATCGTGGGGTCATTGGCGGTGCCGTCTAAGACGGATTTCGTGGCCGAGCCGTCGCTGTTCGCCTTCTATCTGGACGATCACATGCTGATATTCGTGGACGAGGGCAACACCGCGCACAATGTGCTCAAGCGCGTGATAGACATCGGGGTCCTGTCTGAGACCACCCCCGCGCACTGCCTCTACGTCTTCTTCAAGGAGCTGCTTGTGAATGATCTGGCATTCCTTGGGGACTTCGAGGACAAGATGGAGACCATAGAAGAGCGCATGATGGGCACAGGACCCACGGCGAACGTGCACTCGAATGTGATCATGTCCTACAGAAGGCAGTCAATGCGCTTCGGCGTGTACTACCAGGAGATGGCAACCATGGCCGGCATCTTGGGCGATGACGAGAATGAGCTCATGAGCCAGACGGACGCGCACGCGTTCGACCACATAGAAGCCCTGGCAGACAGGCTTGCCACCCGCTCCAGCACGTTGAAGGAATACAGCCTGCAGCTGCATGAGCTGCAACAGACCCAGATAGACCTCAAGCAGAACTCCATCATGCAGATCTTCACCATCGTGACGGTCCTGTTCGCACCGCTCACGTTGGTGACAGGGTGGTTCGGCATGAATCTGCAGACGCTCCCCGGTCTTGACTTCCCAGCCATGTGGGCCTGCCTCGTTGGCGGGGCGCTCCTTTGCACAGGCCTGCTCTTGGCCTTCTTCCGCTGGAAGAAATGGCTGTAAGGAGGCGCTGATAACGGGATGGTCAGCTGCGCCACTGGCGTCTCTGCGCAAAAAGAGCTCTTCGTATCCTCTTAAGGGGACAGATAATCTTCTTTTATAGCTTATATATAAGTAAAAAACCTCGTATATTAGCTATAATCGAAGCGAAGTCAAGCCTTGAGAGGCATCATGGACGAGCTTCTAGCACAATGCAACCTGATATTCGATCGATGCACGCAACCATTCTGCGTGGTCTCAGTTGCTGAGGACGCGGAGACAGGCTCCTTGCGGTATCTCTATGAGTATCTGAATCCCGCCATGGCATCCCTCACGCATCAGACGCCATCTGAGCTAGAAGGCAAAGACATGCGGGATCTCTGGGCGGACGCTGAGGGTCTATGGTTCCCCCACTTCCAAGAAGCGGCGCTCTTTGGCAAGTCGTCTGAGTTCGAAGCCTCCTCATCTGTGCTCAAGGAATATGTGCGAGTATCCGTCTTCCCCATCCTGGAGGGGCATTGCGGCTTCTTCTTGCAGCTGGTCACTCAATGGGCAACGAAGCTGCGCAACTTGGAAGAGCGGAACTCCAGCCGAATGAATCTGCTGAAGCAGCAAAAGCAAGCGCTCCAAACGGCGCTTGACATGGCTGAGCAGGGAAGCAATGCGAAGACCACCTTCCTCACGAACATCTCTCATGATTTCCGCACTCCCATGAACGCCATCACCGGATTCGCCCGCATAGCGCTTGAGCAGGCTGATGACCAAGAATGCGTCAAGGATTGCCTTAACAAGATCTTGGTGTCATCAGACCATCTGCTGGATCTTGTGAACGAGATACTGGACCTGTCCCATATCGAAAGCGGGAAGCTGGTCATAAACGCTGAGTCCATGGGGCTATCCGGCCTCCTTGGCACCATCGCGTCGTTGTTCTCCGAAGAGGCGGCGAAGCGCGGGATGGTGTATTCGGTTGACACATCGAAGATCCGTCACAATGACGTCATGGCGGATAGCACGCGCTTGTCACAGATCCTCGTGAACATCATCGGCAATGCCTTCAAGTTCACGCCTGATGGCGGGAAGATCACAGTGACCGCCACTGAAGAGACCGCCCCTGAAGGGTATGGCTACTTCACATTCACGGTGGAGGATACCGGATGCGGCATATCGCCCGAGATGCTTGATAGGCTGTTCGAGCCATTCGCGCGCTCCAAGAATGCGGTCATCGCCAACACTGAGGGCACCGGCTTTGGCATGGCCATCACCAAGAGCCTCGTGGATCTCATGGACGGCACGCTTGAGGTAGAGAGCTGCGAAGGCAAGGGCAGCACCTTCCGCGTGACGCTGCCGCTTGAGCTGGACGGCAACGAAGAGAAGGGGCCGCAGCTCCTGTCTACCCCCGTTTCCAGCCGCGCGTTCGCTGACATGCCTGAGATGTATGACTTCAGCGGACGGCGCGCTCTGATCGCCGATGACGATGACCTGTCGCGTGAGGTGCTGAAGCGCACGCTCGAGCGCTACGGGTTCTCCGTTGAAGACGTTGCAGATGGCGAAGATGCCGTGCAAGACATCATGGCGAAGGATGCGGGCTACTACGATGTGGTCATGCTGGATATGAGGATGCCGCGCATGAATGGGGATGACGCTGCGAAGCGCATCCGTTCCCTTGACCGGAAAGATGTCCGTGACCTGCCCATATTGGCCGTCACTGCTGATGCGTTCGAAGATGCGCGCATCACCGCTGAGAGGGCCGGGATGTCAGGTCGCATCACCAAGCCGCTTGAGATCAACACCCTCATGCAGACCTTGAGCCAGTTCCTGTCTTAAGGGGCACAGGAGCTAGCTGCCCTTTCTTGCCTTTACCTGTGGGTGGCTGCATCGCAGCTGCAGTTGCATGGCTCCCCTACCTGTGGGCGCTTGCATTGCAAGCGCAGCATTGCGACGAGCAATGCGTAACGCAGACGACAGTCTGCGAACACCCGGATGCCAGCATCCGGCCACGCAACCTGGCCTGGCGCAGACCAACTCCAAGCTAGAGACCTCATGATCCACCCCTCAAGGGTCACTGCCTCACCTTCCCAGATAGGACATCTGCGTGAGGCCGCCCTTCCTCACCTGCATCACCTATCCAGCTGCTCTTGCCCTATCGGGCAAGTTACGCTGTGCTAACGCACAGCTGCGGCTGCAGTGCAGCCGCCCACAGGATAGGAGTTGCTACAGGTATGCGTACGCCAGCAGTCTGTGTTGCAACCTTGCGTGTGAATGGACCTGCAACCCTATATATGACCAAAAAGGTCAATGACATTGCGCACGGGGCAGTGTCATTGACCTGAGAGGTCATAATTAGCTTAGAATCACTTCTCTTCCTGTGGGCGCTTGCATTGCAAGCGCAGCTACCTGAAAGCCCGAAGGGCGAGAAGGTAGCGTAATGAGGGCGACAGCCCGAAATGCCCGGATAGATATCTTGCGCCAGGCTAGGTTGTCTGACCAGTTGCTGAGTGCCGGGTGTTCGCAGGCTATCGCCTGCGTTACGTTGCACTAGCGTGCAACTGCGGCTGCAGTGCAGCCGCCCAC
>CAJUPL010000053.1 GCA_910588435.1 uncultured Eggerthellaceae bacterium
TCATCGCCTGCGTTACGCATTGCTGGCGCAATGCTGCGGCTGCAATGCAGCCGCCTACCGCAGGAGGGGTAGTGCTGGATAGGTGGCCGGAAGGCCACCAAGGCCGCTACATGGTTGTGAATGAAATGAACAACCATGTTAAAGGCCGTAGTAAAAAGAGCGGGTGCTTGCACCCGCGACACCGGATCGTGGCAGCAAGGCTGCAGGAACATCTGGTTAAAGGCCGCTATAAAAATGCACAGGCATGCACTTTGCCTGTGCAGCACTTTTGGGCTGCAAGGATGCAGGAGCATCAGGCCGTTATGAAAGGAGCGGGCGCTTGCGCCCATGCAGCACTTTTGGGGCAGCAAGGATGATGAGGAGAGCCAGCAACGAGATGATGCAGCCGGGGAGGAGGCCGGGTGGGGTGAAGCGCATCTCAACCTGATGAGATCCAGCCCCTGTGGGGATGGCCATCAGGGCGCCTGAGCAAACGTCTTGCGGGGTGACCTCGGCGCCGTCAACCCACACCCTCCAGCCAGCCTGGTTCGGTATGGTCATCAGCAAGACCTGGCTTTCGCCTGCCGTGAACGTGCCGGATATCCTCGATCCGCCAAATTCCTCAAAGGCGAACTGCTCCGGCTCCAGAGCATCATGGACTTGCACAAAAGCATCCATGTCCAGCTGTGAGGACAGTTCGCTATCAGCGCTTGAAGCTTGCGGATAGACCACTGCGTCCGTGCCCGCAAGAGCCTGAGCCAATGCATTCAGCCGCTCGTATCTGTTGCCTTCGGGAAGCTGGAAGCCCACCGCGCCCTCGTCCACCGCGTATCCCAAGGAGAGCGCGTACGGATTCTCCCAGAACCGGTAGTCCTCAGGGTAGTCAGTGACCATGAGCCCAACATCAACGAATCCAGTTGGCGCCACCCACGCAGAAGCGTACTTCACGCCAAAGAGCGAATCTCCCAAAAGCGTGCTTGAATCGTACGTGATGAACTCCCCGTCACCGTATCCCAAGTCTGACAAGAACTGGATGGCCCCCTCGCCATTCGTTGAGCTGTAGGATGCCAGCTGATAGAACCCGTAGGTCAGCCCCTCGTTGTACCCAAGGGAGTTGTAACGCGGCGCCGGTTTCGCAACGCGGTAGACACCAGGGTCCCGTTCCTCCAGCTCAGCCGCCTGCACGATGGACGAATCATAATAGTCATCGATATAGCTCTGATCTCCCTCTTGATAGAGCGAGTCCCAAACAAGGCAGCTGCGAATGATCGCATCCAGCACGGCAAGCGCCAGCATGGCCCACGGCAGCCAACGCTTCATGCTGTCTCTGAGCCTGAGGCCAGAGCCCTGCCTCAGGGCACTGACCGCATACGCCGCCATCCAGATGATGAAGAACACCGCGAAGAACGCCATGCGGCTCTGATACCCATGCGGCAGGCGCATGCCGCCCCAGATCACCATCAGCGGCCGCAGCCACGTGCTGGCAACCAGCACGAAGAGCATGAGCGCTGAGGCCAGCTTGAGCTTTGCCGGGATGCGCTTTGACGCGAAGAACACGATGGCGAAAGCAGTGGCCACCGTGCCCGCGAACAGCTGCGGCACGCTATCGTTCCAGAGAAGCGAGCCGCTCCAGGTTCCCGTGAACAGAGCCTGCACCACGTTCGCGATGCTCTCTTGCTGGAGCGCCGGAAGCGCAAGCGCGGCTACTGACATCAGCACAAGCCCTGCCAACAGGAGTACCGCCATCTTGCGGCGCGGCGTGTACCTGCGGAACCCCAGAAGCGCAACCGCCAGGACCACCAGCACCAGCACACCAGCGCCTCCAAACACCACCGCAACAGGCACGCCAGCCAGCACGGGCAAGTGCTCGTCCATGAGCTCTTGTGCGTTCGCGAAGATGCCGCCCTCGCCACCGGTGCCACCGCCTCCGGCCATGGAGAAGACCATGGGCAAGAAGATGAACGCGGAGACCGCAAGGCTCAAGGCCATACAGCCCGCGAACATGAGCAGGCGCTTGCGGTGCACCCTACCGTAAGAGGGGATGCCTTCGAACTGGACCGCATAGCCCTCGAACAGCACGTAGAGCATCAGGAACAGCACGATCATGTAGCCCATGTACCAGCAGGTGATGATGGCCCCTGCCAGCGAAAGCGTGAGCATCCGCCACTTGCCGTCCCTCATGAGCGCGTATGTGCCCAGCGCGCAAAGCGGCAGGAAGATGAGCCCGTCAAGCCACATGATGTTGCGGACCTGCATGAGCGTCCACATGGAGAGCGTGAATCCCAGTGCTAGCGTGCAGGCCCACGTACGAGGCAGGCTGAAGCGGCGGCGCAGGTAGAAGGTGGTGGTGGTCTGGATCAGCGCGGCTTTGACCAGCGTCAGCGCCAAGAAGCAGAGGTAGATGTCGCGCTCGCTGAATGCCAGGACCAACACGTTCAGGGGGCTTGCCAGGTAATACGCGATGGTACCCACCGCGTTCTGCCCCAGCGCCTGGTGCGCGGTGTAGAACGGGTCATCTTGGCCCAGCAGGATATCCCGGTACCACGCGAAGAAGTCCACGTACTGGGCATTCATGTCGTTCAGCATGAAGAGGTTGCTGCCAAACGGGCCCAGGTTGCAGAACGCGGCTGCTATCAGGAGCACCGCAACTGGGAGCAGCGCGTTTCCCAGCCAGAACCCTGCGCGGGCTAGCTTATCTGGCATCGCTTGCCTCATGCGGAGCGGACGAGCCGGGGGCGTTCGCAGGGTCAGGGGCGTTCGCAGACTCCCGCGTGATGGTCTGGCGCGTGATGTAGACGGGGCGGCGCTTGCCCTCTATATAGATGCGGCCCAGGTATTCCCCGAAGATGCCCAGCGCCAGCATCACCACGCCTGCGAACAGGAGGATGATGCAGAGAAGCGTTGGGTAGCCAGGCACGTCGATCCCCACAGCCAGGTATTCCACCAACACCACTACCAGGTAGATCACTGAGATCAGCGAGGTCAGGAACCCCAGGTAGAGGATCAGGCGCAGCGGCCACGCTGTGAACGAGACGATGCCGCTCATGGCGTAGCCGAAGAGCTTGCGGAATGACCACGACGTGCTGCCGGCGTGGCGCTTGGCCGGCCTGTACGAGATGGTGTGCGTGCGGAAGCCCACCCACGCGAAGAGCCCCTTGGAGAAGCGGAAGTATTCCGGCATGGACATCAGCGCGTCGGCCACATTGCGGCGGAAGACCCGGAAGTCGGACGCGTTCGCGGGAAGCTCAACGTCTCCCACCGCGTTGAACGCCCTGTAGAAGTGGCGCTTGAACCACCTGAGGACGGCGCCTTCGTGGCGCTCTTCCTGAACGGCGGCCACGCAATCCGTCTCCGGATGCTCCTGCAGGTAGGCGAACATCTGGAATGAGGTGGCCGGGTCTTGCTGCATATCTGCGTCGATGAAGCCCAGCATCTGGCCGGTTGCGGCCTCAAGGCCTGCGAGCATGGCGGCTTCCTTGCCGAAGTTGCGCGAGAGCTCAATGGCCTTCACGCTCACGCGCTGGGACAGCGGCTCCTCCATTGCGCGCGCCACATTCGCGAACGTGCTGTCAGTGGAGCCGTCGTCAACGAAGATCATCTCAAGCGTTTCCGGCGCTTCCGGGAGCTCCATGCACTCAAGCGTGCGCTCCACGAAAGGGCGCACGTTCTCCGCTTCGTTGTGACAAGGTATGATGAGCGAAAGCTTCATAGCGCATCATTATATTACGCGGCTTGGATGCGCGGCCTGCGCGTTGCCTTGTGCGTTGCCCGAAGCATTGCCTTGAGCATCGCGCAGCTAGCGCATTGAACGGCCAGCCCTCACGATGGGAGCAGACACTTGGATATCATCGTCCACGCCGATGACTTCGGCCTCACGCTTGACCAGTCAAAGGACATCCTTGCGTGCTCGTCCGCCTGCGGAGGAGAGGGCGCGCTGAACTCCACCAGCGCGATCGTGACGTCTGCGGCGTTCGCAGAGAGCGCGGAGTTCACGAAGCCGTTCGTGGACGCAGGGCTCATCCGCATGGGGCTGCACTTGAATCTGGTAGAGGGACGCGCCTTGAGCACGCCTTCAGAGATCCCGCTGCTGGTGGACGCTGAGGGCAGGTTCCGCCAGAGCTTCGCGGGGCTTTTGGCCTTGTCTTTTGGCCCTGAGCGCATTGAGCTGGAACAGCAGGTTCGCACAGAGGCCACAGCGCAGCTCCAGGAGTTCCTGCGCGCGTTCCCTGAGGCCAGAGGCCGCCTTCGGGTTGACAGCCACCAGCACACGCACATGATCCCGGCCGTCTTCCGCGGGCTGCTTTCGGCCGTGCGCAGCGAAGGCTGCACGCTGGAGCACGTTCGCATCCCTGCGGAGCGCCTGCAACCGTACATGCAGGCAAGGGGCGTGCGGGCGAACGTGCCGCCCGTGAACGTGGTGAAGAACCTGCTGCTGAACTGGCTTTCCGCGCAGGCTGCGAACGGGGGCCAACCAGTTGCGTTCTACGGGTTGGCGCTCTCTGGGCGCATGCAGCACGCGCTGGACGAGGAGTTCTTGCAGCTGGTCCTGGCGGATGCCCAGGAGCGCGGGCAGGACGTGGAGCTCCTGTTCCACCCGGGCGGCCTGGCGTCCCTTGAGGAGTGCCCGGCCCCTAAGCTTTCCGGGTTCGTGGAGTTCAACCTATCCCCGAACCGCGCTCATGAGGCCGAAGCCCTTCGCAAGCTGCCCGCGCTGCTGTGAGGGGAAGCAGGCGCGGGGGGCAGCCAGCCAGCTGCCTTGAACTCGCACCTCCTCTTATGGGACGATGATGGCCGCCACTAGGATGGCAACGGCCAGCACGATCACAGCCAGATCCGCAGCCGTGAACGGGTAGGTCTTGTACCCGCTCTCGCGCGTGCGCAGGTCGAAGCCGCGCACCTCAGCCGCAATGGCGGCGCTGTTCGTCTTCCGCACGCTGCTCACCAGGAGCGGTACGCAAAGCGGCACCATCAGGCGCACCTTGTTCACGATGCCACCTTGGTCGAACTCCACGCCGCGCGCCGTCTGTGCCTCCATGATGGAGCGCATGTCGTTCATGAACACGGGGATGAAATGCACCGTGGACGCGAACGTGAAGGCGTACTTATACGGCACATGCAGCACCTTAACGGCGGCGTTCGACATGTCCGTCATCTTGGTCACGTAGAACGTGAGGAACAGCGGGATGGCCGCCGCCTCCAGGCGCAGGATGGTGGCCACGGCGGCCATGATGGAGCCCGTGCCGATGTAGCCCCACGGCAGCTCCACCAGCACGTCGCCCGACGGGTTGGTGAGCAACAGCAGCACGGCCAGGATGATAGAGAACGCGAACACGGCCTTCATGAGGCCCGCCGTTTGCTTGAGCATGCCGCATGACGCTGCAAGGCCGATGGCCGCGGCCAGAAGCACCGCAAGGAAGATCAGGTTGCTGGTGCAGAAGCAGCTGATGGCGAACACCACTGCGAAGACGATCTTCGTCACCGGGTTCAGCCTGTGCAAGAGAGAATCTCCTGGCACATACTCTAGGAAGCCGTTCATTCGCCTACCTCCTCAACAACCGCCGCTTGCATCTCATCCAGCGTGTTCGCGAAAGCCACCGGGCTTGCGGCAAGGCGCTCATCCATCAGCGGGAGCGCGATGGAGATGTCCACCACTTGCGGCGGGATCAAGCTTGCGCGTGTGAGCGTTTGGGGATTCCGGAGCACTTCGAAGGTGGGGCCGTCATCCACCACGCGCCCTGCGGTCATGACGATGACGCGCTTCGCGAAATCCGCCACCACCTCCATGTCATGGCAGACCATCACGATGGTGGTGCCCGCCTCATGCAAGCGGCTGATGATGTCCATCACCTTCTTGCATTCCTTGTAGTCAAGGCCGGTTGTGGGCTCATCCAGGATGATGACGGGCGGCGCCAGCACCACGATGGAGGCCAGCGCCAGCAGCTGGCGCGTGCCCCTGTTCAGCAGGAACGGGTCATCGTCGGGGTTGAAGCCGAACTCGCGGATGACGCCGTCAACGCGAGCTTCCACCTCCGGCCCGCTCTCGCCAAGCGCCTTGAAGCCGAACATCAGCTCTTCGCGAACCGTGCCGCTGCAGATCTGGCTGTCCGGGTTCTGGAACAGGAACCCCACGCGCTTGGCCACTTGGCTGGTCTTGAGCTCAGTGGTGGGCACGCCGTCAAGGAGGACCTGACCGGCATCCGGCTTGAGCAGCCCGTTCATAAGGCGCATGGTGGTTGACTTGCCCGCACCGTTCGTGCCGACGAACGCCACGAACTCCCCGTCTTGGATGGTGAACGACACGCCATCCAGCACCTGGATGTCCTTGTCATACGACGCCTTCACGTCACGGAATTCGATCATGCGATCACCTCCAGAAGCGCGTTGCTGGCCTCCTGCACGTCGCAGCAGACTGGGCCAGCGTAGAGGCCCACGTTCGCCAGCCGGTTCATCAGCGTTGTGGAGCGCGGGCAGTTCACACCCAGCGCCAGCAGCTCCTCGGAATGCGCCAGCACGCGCCGCGGCTCATCTGCGAACTTGATGCGGCCTTGATCCACGATGACCAGCATGTCGGCGAATTCGGACAGGAGCGCGATCTTCTGCTCCACCACCACAACGGTGGTGCCGTGCTCTTCGGCATAGTGCGCAAGCAGCTCGAACACCGCGCGCGAGCTTGCCGGATCAAGTTCCGCCGTGGGCTCATCCAGCACGAGCACCTTCGGGCGCAGCGCCAAGACTGACGCGATGGCCACCTTCTGCTTCTGACCGCCCGACAGGCTGGAGATCACGCGATCCTTCAGGTCCAGGATGCCCATGGCGTCCAGCGCCTCGGTCACGCGCGCTTCTATCTGATCGTGCGGCACGCCGAAGTTCTCAAGCCCGTAGAGGACCTCGTCTTCCACGATGGATGTGACGATCTGCGAGTCTATGTCTTGGCAGACGCTGCCCACCAGCTGCGAGATGTCAGTCAGGCTTGTCTCGCAGGTGTCCAGGCTGCCCACCGTGACAGAGCCGTAGAAGTCGCCGGGGTAGCAGTGCGGGATTATGCCGTTCATGGCGTACGTCAGCGTGGACTTGCCGGAACCGGCCGCGCCCGTGATGCCAACGAACGCCCCGTCCGGGATGTCAAGCGTTATGTCCTCCACCACCGGCTCTTCGCCCTCGCGGTATCTGAATGTCAGGTCTTGGATCTGGATCATGGGATCTCCTTAAGCCGAACAGCGCTGCTCCTTGCGCACCTACTTCTTGAGGACCTTGCGAAGGAGCGGTGTCAGGATCTGCACAAGGATGGAATTGAACAGGGCCGTGCCGAACACCATGACGGCGTATGTGACGAAGATCACGGCAAGGTCAAGGCCATTCATGAGGCCAACGATGATGGCGAACGTGTAGCCGGAGACCACCGTTGAGAGGAACGTGTTCACCAGCGGATTGATGTCCAGCTTGCCGCCGATCCGCATCGGGATATGGATCAGGAGGCCGCAAACCAGCGCGCCAAGCATCTCAGATGGGATGTTCACCAGAGGCGTTGCGTTCAACATGGGGATCTGGCACATGAGACCGGCCAGCAAGCCGATGATGATCGCCTGGCCCACGTTCGGGCGCGTGAGGATGATGGCCAGGCAATACATGGCAATGACGAAGTTCGGCTTCATCCCTGCGAATGAGAGGAAGCTGGCCACTGTCAGCTTGAGGACGGCGCCGGCTGCCAAGAGCACTGCTATCAGGATGAGGTCTTGGATGGAAAGGCCCTTCTTCTCTGCCTTGTTGACGGTGCGCTTTGCCGCTGCTGGTGCCTTGGAGGCCGCGTTCGCGTTCACTGTGCGAGGCTCCCTGGAGGCGGTGTTCGTGTCGGTCATTGCTCTTCCTTTCTGTAGTGCTTGAGGGCCCATCCCTCAAGCGGGCTTTCTCGAATGCCTCGAACACGCCTGCAACAAAAAAGGCCTGTCCTTTAGAGCCTCTGAGCGAGACTTCAAAGGACAGGCCTTGCAACCTGCGGTGCCACCTTTGCTTGGTTCCCTTGGGAACCCACTCGTGAATGAGCTACCACCCATTCTGCCTCTAACGCGGGCTCACGGTCCAGATACTCAGCTCCGTGGTGCTTGGAGCCTTTCCCCTTTCCCTCGGCGACCCATTTACCTACTGGCGTTCTGCGGGAATCTCAGCTGCGCCCGCTCTCTGTAAGTGCCCGGTAAGCTTGACTTTCGCCTCAACGGTTTCGAGTTATTCGATTGCCGCGTACTCTACTCCAACTCCCCGCCCGTTGTCAAAGCCCTATATATGACCCCTCTTGTTCCGCCGTTCTTGACGAACGGCGGACCCATTGACGCTGCGGCTCCGAATGGCACCTGACCTTGCCCCTTGTCTCGAGCTCGGCGCGGCCCTAAGGCCGCTTGTCCCTCGGGCGGGACAATCCCAGGCACCCTTCGAATCCTCGCTTTCTTTGGTGGACCTGTGACATTAGAACACATCTAATGTCACGCTTCTCTTCTACCAGTAGACAACTGCACTGCAGCCGCAGCTGTGCCCCCTCCAAGAGTGGGCGTCGGCATTGCCGACGCAGCTGCGCGCTAGCACAGCGAAATGAGGGTGATAACCCGAAATGCCCGGATTGGCGGTCTGCGCCAGGCTAGGTTGCCTGGTCTGAGGCTGACATCCGGGTGTTCGCAGGCTATCGCCTGCGTTACGTTGCACTGGCGTGCAACTGCGGCTGCAATGCAGCCGCCCACA
>CAJUPL010000054.1 GCA_910588435.1 uncultured Eggerthellaceae bacterium
GGTTGCTTCACCTGAGGCAGGAGTCCGGGTGTTCGCAGGCTGCGCCTGCGTTACGCTGCACTGGCGTGCAACTGCGGCTGCAGTGCAGCCGCCCACAGGTTAGGGGTTGGGGGAGCCCACAGGTAGAGGGTTGCAGCTGAGGTGCGCACGCTATCGACCTGCATCATCTGCATCCTCGCTGCCCTTGAGAAGGCTTACGGGGCGCAGGCACGATATGCCTGCACCCCGCTTCTCTCATGACGGCCTTCAGCATCGGGGGCCTTGCGGCCACCGATCCGGGCGAGACCACTCCATTCCTGAGGGTGCCCTCCTCCTGTGTGGGCGGCTGCATGGCAGCCGCAGCTGTGCCCATCCTCAGGAGTGGGCGTCGGCATTGCCGACGCAGCTGTGCGATGAGCACAGCGAAACTTGCCCGAAAGGGCAAGGGCAGCCAGAAAGGAGATGTGGGTGAGGAAAAGGTGGCCTCGCGCAGATGAGCTAGCCGGGTGGTGAGGGTTGAAGCCCGCATCGTCCGGCAAGCGGGTCTGCGTCAGGATAGGTTGCCTCACCAGAAGCAGGAGTCCGGGTGCTCGCGGACTGGCGTCCGCGTTACGTTGCACTGTCGTGCAACTGCGGCTGCAGTGCAGCCGCCTACCGCGGGGGGGTGCAGCCGCCCACAGGTAGGGGGGTAATGCTGCGGCTGCGATGCAAGCGTCTACCGCAGAGAGAGGGGGGAGCCACCTACCATAGGGGGGTGCCTACAGATAGGGGGGGTTGGATAGGGGCGCGTTAGCGCCCCAAGGCCGCTACATGGGTGCGAGCGCAGCGAAGCAACCATGTAGAAGGCCGTTATAAAAGTGCACAGGCATGCACTTTGCCTGTGCAACATCCTCAATCCAACAAGCAAGAACGCCCCGCATGTGCGGGGCGTTCGCGAACAGCTAGCCAGCCAATACAGCCAATACATCCAGCAAGCTGGCGGGCCAAGAGGCTAGCGGTTAGAGCGCGTTCTAGAACACGGCCACGACCGCGCCGTTGTAGTTCTCGGCGATGAACTGCTTGACGGCGTCCGTCTCAAGCGCCTTGACCAGCGCCTGCGTCTTGGCGGAGTCCTGGTTGCCGTCCTTGACCGCGATCACGTTCACGTATGCCTGCGCGGCCTCGCCCTGGTCGGACTCAGTGGCGATGGCGTCCGCCACGTTCAGCCCGGCGTTCAGCGCGTAGTTGCCGTTGATCGCTGCAAGGTCAACCTCGTCCAGCGTGCGCGGCACCTGAGCAGCCTCAACTTCCTGGATCTGCAGGTTCTTCGGGTTCTCCTCGATGTCGATCACCGTTGCCGTGAGCCCCGCACCCTCCTTCAGCTTGATCAGGCCCTCCTGCTCAAGCAGCAGCAGCGCACGCGCCTCGTTCGTGGTGTCATTCGGCACAGCCACAACAGCGCCGTCCTGCAGCTGGTCCAGCGCATCCACCTTGGAAGAGTACAGCCCGAACGGCTCAAAATGCACGTCCGCCGCATCCACCAGATGCGTGTCATTCTCCTCATTGAAGTCATTCAGATACGTGATGTGCTGGAAGTAGTTCGCGTCGATCTCGCCCTCCTCCAGCGCCGTGTTCGGCAGCACGTAATCGTTGTACTCCACAACCTCCAGGTTGTACCCCTCGTTCGCCAGCTCTTCCTTGATCTGGTTCAGGATCTCAGCGTGCGGCGTGGGGGACGCGCCTACCACGATGGTGGTGTCGTCGGTTGCGGCGGCGTCTGATCCAGATGCTTGCGAACTGGAGTCAGATGAACCTGAGCAGCCAGCCAGTCCCAGCATGCAAGCCGTGATGGCGCAAACTGCCACAGCGGCTGCTTTCTTGAAAACCTTTTTCATTGCTTCCCTTTCCACTTTCCATCCACATTCTTTATGCAAACACAGCCATCTGGCTGAATATGCCATTGGTTGCGAACGCAGCTGCATCCCGCGTTCGTGCCTCTGCTACCTTAGCCGCTTGTCCACCTTGCTGACTAGCTTGAGGCCGCCTTCCTGGAAGATCTGGACGATGACCACGAGCAGTGCCACGGTGATGAGCATGACATCAGATTGATAGCGGTAGTAGCCGTAGTTGATGGCGATGGCGCCAAGGCCGCCACCACCCACGAAGCCAGCCATTGCGGAATATCCCAGGATGGTGGCGAGCGATATGGTGGCACCTACCAAGAGCGACGGGCGCGCTTCCGGCAGGAATACCTTCCAGATCATCTGCCAGGCGGATGATCCCATAGCGCGTGCAGCCTCTATGACCCCGCCGTCTATCTCCTTGAGCGATGACTCAACCATGCGCGCAACGTAAGGCGCGGCTGCAACCACGAGGGGTACGATGGTGGCGGTGCTTCCGATGGTGGTTCCAACTACTGCGCGCGTGAACGGCAGGATGGCAACGAGCAATATCAGGAATGGCACGGAGCGCAGGATGTTGACGATGATCCCAACCGTGAAGTTCACGGCACGGTTCCTGCGGATGCCACCTTCGCCGGTGATGTAGAGGATCACTCCGATCGGCACGCCCAGCACGTAAGCGATCAGCGTGCTGACAAGCGTCATGTAGAGCGTCTCCCAAGTGCCGGTCAGGAGCAGGTCTATCATCTCTTGTGACATGCTAGTCCATCTCCTTTCCGATGCCTATCTCTTCAGCATTGGGGATATCCTCTT
This sequence comes from uncultured Eggerthellaceae bacterium, assembly GCA_910588435.1. GTDB lineage: Bacteria > Actinomycetota > Coriobacteriia > Coriobacteriales > Eggerthellaceae > MGBC163016. Next base: position 2,673 of record CAJUPL010000054.1, read on the forward strand.
CCACCGTTTTGTGGATAACGTCCTCCCCGCGGGGGTTTTCCACAGCCTCATTCACAGGTTGTGCACTATCGGTGCCTGCATTCGTGCCGGCCGCGTTCGCAGGTTTGCTCTCCTCGAAGAAGACGCCGCGGCCCGTCAGGTATTCCTTCACGCGACGCTGCGCATCCGCATCATCTGGCAACTGGATCAGCATCTGCCCCAGCGTCTTGTCGCCGATGCGTTCCGTGTTGGCAGCCAAGATGCTCACCATCACGTTGCATTTGACGGTCATGTCAGAGATGACCGGCGCGCCGGATTCCTCGCCTGTGAACGCCAGGCGGATCACGCCTTCAGGCAGCTCACCGGCGGCTTCGCCCTGCGAGGGCTCTATCAGGCGCTTCGCCGTTTCGGACTTCGGCTGCAGGAAGACGTCGAATACGGTGCCTTCCTCCTTGACTTCGCCTTCGCTCATGACGGCCACTCGATCGCAGATCTGCTCCACCACGCGCATCTCGTGCGTGATGACCACGACGGTGACGCCCAGGTCACGGTTCAGGCGCTTCAGCAGATCAAGGATGGAGCGGGTGGTGATGGGGTCAAGCGCGCTGGTGGCCTCATCGCACAGGATGATCTTCGGGTTGGACGCCAGCGCTCGCGCGATGGCCACGCGCTGCTTCTGCCCGCCAGACAGTTGAGCCGGGAACGCGTTCGCCTTGTCTGAGAGGTCTACCAGCTCAAGCAGCTCTTTCACGCGAGCGTCCGCTTGTTCTTTCGGCGTGCCGGAGATCTCAAGCGGGTAGCGCACGTTCGCCGCCACCGTTGATTGCGAGAGCAGGTTGAACTGCTGGAAGATCATGCCGATCTTCTTGCGCTCTTGGCGGAGGCGCTTGTTGGAGAGTTGCGTGAGGTCAACGCCGTCGATGATGACGCGGCCGGACGTTGGGCGCTCCAGCAGGTTGATGCAGCGGACCAGCGTGGATTTGCCCGCGCCGGAGAAGCCGATGATGCCGAAGATCTCACCGTCTTGGATGGTGAGGCTGACGTCGCGCACGGCGGCCAGCTCCGTCTTGCCCGTGCGGAACGTCTTGCATATGTTCTGAAGCTCTATCAAGTGGTTTCCTTGGTTTGTTCTCATATATATGTAAGTTGAGCTGTTGATTCTACTTCAACAGAGGTTGCGCGTGGCGAACGGCGCGTTTCGCGTTTCCGATGCCCGGTCATCGCGTTTCCTGATGGTCTTCCAAATTATGAGCGTTTTGGTCAATGACAGTTCCCCGTGCTTAATGTCATTGACCTGTACGCTTATATATAACTAAAAGAGTCAATGACATTAAGCACGGGGAACTGTCATTGACCTCCCGGGTCATATATAAACGCGAAACGCGCGAAGGGTGAGAACCTGCTGTTTGGCGTACAATGTTGCGGTTTGACGCACACTTTCGAAGGGATCAACCGAACATGGCAGACCTCATCAACGAATACAGCATGCACACCGCAACCTGCGGCCAGCTCCGCGCGGCGGACGACGGGCGTGAGGTCACGCTCACCGGCTGGGCGTGGCACAACCGCGATCACGGCGGCCTGATCTTCATCGACCTGCGCGATCGCACCGGCTACACGCAGATCGTCGTGGACCCTGATTGCGTCAGCGCGGAGGATTTCGCGAAGGCGGAGCATGTTGGGCGCGAAGACGTCCTCAAGATAGAGGGCCGCGTTCGCCTGCGTGCGCAAGATGCAGTGAATCCGGAGATGCCAACTGGTGAGATCGAGGTCCTGGCCAGCGGCATCCAAGTGCTCAACAAGTCCATCACGCCGCCGTTCGCCATCGAGGACGGCATCGAAACGGACGAGACCACGCGCATGAAATGGCGTTACCTTGACCTGCGACGCCCGGAGATGTTCGCCAACATCCAGCTGCGCCACACCGTCATGCAGGCCATGCGCCGCGCGCTGGACGAGCGCGGCTTCATCGAAGTTGAAACGCCAATCCTTGCGAACTCCACGCCGGAGGGCGCGCGTGACTACATCGTTCCGTCTCGCCCGAACCCCGGCAAGTTCTACGCGCTGCCGCAAAGCCCGCAGCAGTTCAAGCAGATGCTCATGGCCGGCGGCGTTGAGCGCTACTTCCAGATCGCGCGCTGCTTCCGCGACGAAGACCTCCGCGCTGACCGCCAGCCGGAATTCACGCAGGTGGACATCGAGATGTCGTTCGTCACGGAAGATGACGTCATGACCATGATGGAGGGCGTGCTGCACGAAGTGTTCGCGGCCGTGGGGCTTGACCTGCAAGTCCCGCTGGAGCGCATGCCGTACAAATTCGCCATGGACAAGTACGGTTGCGACCGCCCGGACACGCGCTTCGGCATGCTCCTGCACGACATCACGGACCTCGTGAAGAACACGGGCTTCAAGGTGTTCGCGAACGTGGCCAACTCGGGTGGTGTGGTCAAGTCCATCAACGCGAAGGGCGCTGGGGATTGGAGCCGCGGCGATGTGGAAAAGCTTGCCAGCATCGCAGAAGCTAACGGTGCAAAAGGCATGGCTTGGGTGGCTTTCACCACGTCAGGTGAGGAGAAATCACCTATCAAGAAGTTCTTCACAGACGAAGAGTGGAATGCTCTCAAGGTGGAAATGGATGTGGAACCCGGTGACCTCCTGCTCTTCGCAGCAGATGAGCCCGCGGTTGCGAATGCCGTCCTGTCAGCCCTTCGTCTGCACATGGCTGAGGCGCTGGATGTCCCGCGTGAGGGACACTCACTCCTTTGGGTGGTTGACTTCCCCATGTTCAAGTACGACGAGGATGAGAAGAAGTATGCGGCTGAGCATCACCCGTTCAGCAAGGTGCGTGCGGAGGATTTGGACGGCATGGAGGGGGATCCGCTGTCGTGCGGGTCTTACGCATATGACGTGGTGATGGATGGCTATGAGCTGGGTGGCGGCTCCATCCGCATCCACGATCCGGAGGAGCAGCGCCGCGTGCTGCGCGTGCTTGGGCTCACAGACGCTGACATTGACGAGAAGTTCGGTCACATCATCCAGGCGCTGTCACTTGGCACCCCGCCGCACGGCGGCATCGCGCTTGGGCTTGACCGCCTGATCATGCTGCTGGCCGGCAAGGATTCCATCCGTGATGTCATCGCGTTCCCGAAGACGTCATCCGCGTCAGACCCGATGACCGGTGCGCCCTCTGAGGTTACAGCCCGCCAGCTGAAAGAGGTTGACCTCCGCCTGCTGTAGGCTTGCAACGCGCAACGCCCGCAAACCAGCAACCCGCAACCAAAGGAGCCCGATGCTGCATCAGGATTACATCGTTCGCATGCTGACTGACCTTGCAGCAGCCGTCATGCGTTCCATCAACCGCCAAACGGAGCAGCGCGACCCAGAAGGCTCCGCGCGCATGCTGGAAGCGGCCGTTGGGGAAGCCGTGGCCATGGACGGCGCAGCATTCCTGTCGCTTTCGCCGGACTCCATCGCCAGCATCATGCAGGTCACAGCCACAGATCCGCAAGTCTCAGAATACGTGGCGCGCACCGTGATGCTGGCTTCCATCTACCTTGACGAGGCCGGAGATCAGGACATGGCAAGCTTGCGCCGCAGCCAGGCGTTGGCCATTGCGAACGCGTACGGGCACGACCTGTCTGACATGGAGGCTGGCGCCCAAGCTGCTGAGGAGGCAACCCTGTCTGCGATGCAGGACGTGCTTCCTTAGCAGCATTCATTGCTAGCGCGCCGCAGCCGGCGGATCACGCCAGGATCACGCCAGGCCTATCACGGCTGCCCAAGCTCCGTGTTCGCCTCTTTCACCAGATTCACGTCTTCCATATCCTGCGCGCGCCGCGCCCCGCGCTCCTCGTCCGCGATCCGGTCGTCACGCACCTCCTTGGCCTCCTTCATCTCGTGGTAGGCCCTGTCATCACGCGGATGATCCTCATTCTCACGGATGGTGCGCTCGTGCCGCTCGGCCTGCTCCTCATGGTGGCGCAACGCCTCTTCCTCGCGATGCCTCTCAGTCTGCATGGCCGCCTCCTTTCAACTTGCACATTCATATATAGGTAGAAGATACTTGCGAACGCGATTCCAGCTCTACAGTCTTCGCAATCGTCAATCAACCGTTTGCAGCGGGTCATCCCACCTTGAGCGTGCTGCACAGGCAAGGGGCATGCATGTGCATTTTTGCTGCGGCCTGCAGCCGGATGCTCCTGCAGCCTTGCTGCTTCGATCCGGTGTCGCGGGTGCGATGCACCCGCTCCTTTCATAACGGCCTTCAACATCCCGCATGTCGCTCACGCTCATGCGGGATGTAGCGGCCTTGGGGTACTAACGCGCGCCTATCCAACCGAAACCCCTGTGGTAGGCAGCTGCATCGCAGCCGCAGCATCACCCTCCCTCCCCTACCTGTGGGCGGCTGCATTGCAGCCGCAGTTGCACGCCAGTGCAACGTAACGCGGACGCCAGTCCGCGAACACCCGGATGCCAGCCTCAGGTGAGGCAACCTAGCCTGGCGCAGACCCGCTTGCCGGACGATGCGGGCTGCTTCCCTCACCACCCGGCTAGCTCATCTGCGCGAGGCCACCTTTTCCTCACCTATATCACCCATCCAGCTGCCCTTGCCCTTGCGGGCAAGCTTCGCTGCGCTAGCGCACAGCTGCGGTAAGCAATGCCGACGCCCACTCCTGAGGATGGGCACAGCTGCGGTAAGCGATGCAGCCGCCCCCACAGGAGGAGGGCGCCCTCAGGAATGGAGTGGTCTCATCCGGATCGGGGCGCGTGAGCGCCCCAAGGCCGCTACATCGGTCGTGCTTGCACGACCGATGCTGAAGGCCGTCATGAAAGAAGCGGGGTGCAGGCATATCATGCCTGCACCCCGTAAGCCTTCTCAAGGGCAGCGAGGATGCAGGTCGATAGCATGCGCCTTGCTCATGCGCGCACCCGCTTGCCGATGGGCGGCAACCCGGACTGCTGGCGTGCGCACCTTAGCCTCAACCCTCCCCCATGTGGGGGCTTGCATCGCAAGCGCAGCATTGCGATGAGCAATGCGTAACGCAGGCGCAGCCTGCGAACACCCGGCATCCAGCCTCAGGTGAGGCAACCTAGCCTGGCGCAGACCACCCCCAAGCAGAAGATCCCATGAGCAACCCTTTCAGGGTTGCTGTCCCACCTTCACGGCTAGCTCATCTGCGCGAGGCCACCTTTTCCTCACCCACATCTCCTCTCCAGCTGCTCTTGCCCTTGCGGGCAAGTTACGCTGCGCTCTCACCCTCGCATCGCTTCGCTCAGCTCGGATTCCCGCACAGCTGCGTCGGCAATGCCGACGCCCACACATAAGGAGGCCACCAGGGCTGCGACACACTATCAAGGGCATGGGCCCGGATGCCGCCAACGGGTCAGGCAAGCTAGCCTAGCGCAGATCTCCTCAAACGCGCACCCAACCCCCTACCTGTGGGCGGCTGCATTGCAGCCGCAGTTGCACGCCAGTGCAACGTAACGCAGGCGCAGCCTGCGAACACCCGGAAGCCACCATCAGGTGAGGCCACCTAGCCTGGCGCAGACCCGCTTGCCAGACGATGCGGGCTGCTGCCCTCACCACCCGGCTAGCTCATCTGCGCGAGGCCACCTTTCCCTCACCCACATCTCCTTTCTGGCTGCTCTTGCCCTTTCGGGCAAGTTACGCTGTGCTCTCATCCTCGCATCGCTTCGCTCAGCTCGGATTCCCGCACAGCTGCGTCGGCAATGCCGACGCCCACGCAGGGGGGGAGCATCCGGATCGGTGGCCGCAAGGCCACCAAGGCCGCTGCATCGGTCGTGCTCGAACGACCGATGCTGAAGGCGTTATGAGAGAAGCGGGGTATAGGCATATCGTGCCTATACCCCGTGAGCCTTCTCAAGGGCAGCGAGGGCGCAGATGATGCAGGTCGATAGTGTGAGCAGGGCGCACCTCGGCTCCACCCCCTGTCCTGTGGGCGCTTGCATCGCAAGCGCAGTTGCACGCCAGTGCAACGTAACGCAGGCGCAGCCTGCGAACACCCGGACTCCTGCCTCAGGTGAAGCAACC
>CAJUPL010000055.1 GCA_910588435.1 uncultured Eggerthellaceae bacterium
TCATCGGTGACTTCGGATCAGCCTTTGGCCGCACCGTCGCCTATGGCTTCATTGGAGCTCCTTCGCAAGCATCCGGCGAATCTGTCGCTTGGAGGCTCATGGTGAAGGACGAGGTAGGCACGCTCTGCATCGCCCCGAACGCGAAGAGGAACTACAGCGCGAGCACTCCCGGCACCATGCGCGATTTCACTGACACGAACACAGCTCCATGGACTGGCGTTGGAATGGCTGGCGGAGATGGCGACGGCTATTCCAAGAGCTTCACGAACGTCAAGGTCTGGCCAGGCGTGACTGCAGGCGCAAGCTTGCAGGCCATGTTCAAGGGCTGCTCGAATCTTGCAAACGCCGACCTGACGAATCTCACCGTAGGCAACAGCACGACCAATCTGTATCAGATGTTCATGAATACGAACGTCACCTCGTTCCGAACAGGGATCGCAGCAACAGCAGCTACAGCTTCCTCTGTCGCAGAAGGCGTGCGCGTAGGAACCGGATTCACCGCTAACGGATCAGCGGTGAATGCAAGCTTCATGTTCCTAGGCTGCAACAAGATGACTGATGTCAGCATGAGCGCATGCTTCAACGGCGATAACGTGAATCTGAACAACGCATTCGCTGGTTTGTCGCTCCTGAAGAGCGTGACACTGAACAATGTTGGCAATGGTGCTGCTGCAAACATGCAGCAGATGTTCGCTGCATCAACCCAAAATGCATCTAGCGTAACGAGCGCTGGCGCTACGGTCACACTGACCAATGTTGGCACTGGCGCAGGCGTCAATCTTGATGTCACAGGCGAAAAGCTCGTTGACATGACATCCATGTTCAACAGTGCCAATGGTGTGCGCAGGGTCACTTTGACGGATGTGGGCACGAAAGAGAAGACGGTGCTCAGAGAGCTGTTCGCCAACTCGCAGAGCATAACCAATGTGACTGCCACGCGTGTAGCGACCGGCGCACGCGCTAATGCCATCTATCTGTTCCATAGGACGGGAACTGGCGGAAACATCCCTGCGAACACGACCAGCTCTTATGTGTTTGATAACGTCTGCAGCAATGGAGCGAATTTCTCGCACATATTGAGCTACTCGATCACGGCTGCCAACATCACAACATCAAAAGTTGAATGGAAGAACTCGCTTACGTCAACTGGTTGCCTCAATAGCGACAACATGATGTATAGGTGCGGTGCAGAGACGATAGATGTGCGCGGAATGCCGAACTGGCTGAACGGCACCAACAACGTCACGAGCAATGGCGCACAATTCCAAGAGCTTTCGAAGATACGCTATGTTTGCAATGGGCTGCCTACTGATTCAGTGAACAATGCTGAATCCCTGTATGCAGGCGCATCATATACGACAGGGTATCTAGCACTTCCAAATGACGCTACGCTCTATCCTCTTCGCTGGCATACGAACTATATGCTTGCTGGTTGCCCGAACCTAGAGATCGTCTATATGACGAACTTCTCTGGTTACACCATGACAGGGTTCGTGATGAATTGCTCTAAGCTCAAGCGCTTCAAGATGACCGGTCAAGGCATCTATACGGTAGGCAATACCCACGCAAGCGATATATTCGCGAACGACACAGTGCTGGAGCGCGTCGAGATCACGAGCACGAGGGCATACAGCCCGTACACCTTTGCTCATATCTTCTACAACTGCTCCAATCTCTCCTATGTGGACCTCACTGGTATGAGCACAGGCACTCTGCATGTCGCCTTGCAGGGCAGGATGTCCGACCTCTTCGACGGAGCCACCAAGATCGTAAAGATGGGTGGCACCGGATCTGAGACAACCTCTACGCCTGCTACCGTGAAGATCGGAACGGGCTGGAATCGTGTTTGGAATGGCTTGTTCTGGTACCAGACCCCAGCAACCGATGCTCAATGGAATACCGAATGGGGAACTACCGCTCCAAAGTGGATGATGTATGCCAACACCAATGTGGAGGTGAACGTAGGACCCACCTCTGCCTCGAATCTCATACGCAATCTAGAGATAACCGTCAATGGTGTGAGCTATAAGTACGAAGGTTCCACGAACGCGAACTTCAAGTACACAGGAACCGCTGCCCAAAAGCAGATCTGGATCAATCAAGGTTACTTTGGAGGCTTAGCGAAGACAGCTAACATCGGATACGCCAACTCTACGACGCCCACCAATGCAGTTACCTATACCATGTCCAACAACAACAAGGACATGGTCATCAAGGCCAATTCCGCCAACGCACAGATGATGGCCTTTGGCACTAGCAACAGCAATGGCGTGATGGTTGCTCCTTGGTACAACTCTGCCACCTTGGAGACGGTGACCTTCCAAGGCTATAGCGGAACCAAGGTCAAGGCCAGGCAGCTCACCGCCATGTTCATGGGCTGCACGAAGCTCAAGAGCGTGAATTTCACCAATCTAGACACATCAACAGTGACTGATATGACATCGATGTTCGAGAGTTGTACATCGCTGACCTCCGTCAACTTCAACGTGCTAGATACGTCCAAAGTCACCACCATGAGCAGGACATTCAACGGGTGCAGCTCTCTACCCAGCCTAGACCTGTCCAGCAATAACCTCACTTCGCTGACGTCGCTCCATCAAGCGTTCTATAACTGCCGCTCGCTCAAAGGCAAGTTCGCGATGGACAACACAGGCGAAGCGGTAAAGTTCCCCGCTAGGGGCTCTGACGGATGGGCTCTCTCTAAGCTTCAGAACCTCAGGATGGCAACATTCGGATGTGCAGGGATCACATCCCTTGAGCTAAAGAAGTTCGGTACACAATCAACCTATATAGAGATGGGCGAGCTAGCCTTCAGTACATCGATCAAGACCATTGTCATGGAAGACTTCGCGCATGCTGGATTCCGCTCATATAACCTATGCGTGAATCAGAACATCATCGAAACAGCGTCGTTCACGAATGTAGGCGGAGTCCTTGATTCGCAGGGTAAGGCACCTACTCGAAGCTATGAGGATGACCTTGCGTATTCCTTCAACAATTGCCCGAACCTGAAGAGCGTGACCATTACCAATAGCTTCAACAACGCTGGTAGAGAGTCGACAATCTATGGCGATCACCACATGAGAGGCTTCATTTGCGGAAGTTCATCGCCCGAGACGGTAACGATCAAAGACTCTTTCAATGGCGACAACAAATTCGTCTTGAGCGTATTCAGTGGTTACACCACGAACAGAGCCAATACCTCTGTCACGCTGCAGAACTGCTTCAACGGTGCTCAGACGGGAACATACTCACGCTACCGTTGGATCCAGCTTTTCAACAACAACCCTTACCTCAGGAACGTGACCATGACCGATTGCCTGAAGGCGGACGGTCTGGAGCTCATCGACCTGTTCATGAATTGCCCGCGTCTTGAGAATGTGAATCTGACGCGCGTTGCAACTGGAAAGGGAACGTCTGTTGCGCGCATGTTCAATAATGTTGGCAATTCCATTGAGTCAGGCAAGACCTGCACCTGGAGCTTGACGGATGTTGCGAACAACTATGCGAACACGCGCGCGATGTTCACCAACTCCCTTGGCTCAACGGGGATCTCTGCGTCTTCATCGCTCACCTGGGCCAATTCTGGGACACGTGGCAAGACTGTCACGATGGGTGCGATGTTCTCCAATGGAACCTATACACCAACCTCTACCGAATACAGGTTCGAGAATGCCACATACGTCTATAGCTATGACTACTCCCTAGGAACGTATGAAGGCGGAACTCCCAGCTATTACTATCCGTCTGCAGCTGCAGCCAACAAGATGATGATGCCCAAGATCGACCTGAGAGGCATGCCAGCAATGGCAACCTCCGCAGAAGCGAGCGCTGCAGGGATGACGCCCTCTTTAGGAGCAGACCTCTCAGCCTTCCGCATGTTCAACAACTGCGATGCTATAACGACTGTGGGCACCACGACTGACTGCAGCCTGGTCTTGCCTGCGGATCTGGTGAACTCCAACATGACGCAGTTCGAGTGCATGTTCGCGGATTGCGATCGCCTGAAAGAGGTCAAGCTCACGGACTTCGCAGGTGCATTCTACTCTCACTACCAGGAGATGTTCCGCGGTTGCACGGCTCTTGAGAAGTTCACGTGGTCAGCCACGAAGCAAGGTGCGGATGCGGCCACCTTCAACATCATGTTCATGGGCTGCACTGCTCTCAAGGAGGTCAGGTTCGACTCAGCTGCATACCCGGTCACCCCGTCGAACATGATCGAGATGTTCAATGGCTGCAAGGCCTTGAAGCTGTTAGATACAACGGGCCTTTCTACTGCATCGCTTGCAATGGAGAACCTAGACGCTGCTGCTGGCCTTGGCGCTACGCAGATGGGCAATATGTTTGTTGCATGCGATGGCCTGTTCAGCACGACGGATCGCGCACAGATCATCTTGGGCAAAGAGTTCAAACAGGTCCAGAACGGCTTCATATGGTATCGCGGAGGAGAGAACGCTACTCCGGTATACACCATTCAAGCTGACATCATCGTCAACGGCTTGGTTGGACCCACCTCTGCAGCTGAGCTCATGCGCCGTCCGCAACTTGAGGGTCATGAGTATTCCGGCATGGTCTACCTGAACAACATGCCAACCAATGCTGATGGCTCGCTCACAGATGCTTCCCGTGCTATCTGGAGTGCTTGGGATGCACGCGAATATGTGAACCTCACTGTCAACGGCAAGAAGAACGACCTGAGCATATACGGCAACGTGTCCGCTACTGGCAACGTAGGCAAGGATGACGGGACTGCTACCTGGAATGGCACGTCCGTCAAGTGGGCGCTCTGCACGAATGACGATACGCAGCTTACTACGCTTGCTGTCTATGCCGCGGACAACGTCTCTGGCATCATGCGCAAGTTCAACCGCGTGGACTCAACTCGTGCACCGTGGAACGGAAGCTCCGTTCACGGCACCGAGATAGACCAGGTAGTCTTCGTAGGTCGCGTCACCGCAGAGGGTTCTCTTGCAGGCATGTTCGAAGGTTGTACGAATCTGACCTCTGCTGACCTGCGAGGCCTCACGATCACAGACGCAACGACTGATATGAGCTACATCTTCTCCGGTTGCTCTTCCTTGAAGACGATCCGCAATAACGCAACAGGTGATTACGAAGCATCAACGGAGATGGCCGAAGGCGCCATCATCCCGACCTCGCTGCAGCCGACGGACGCGCGCTACGCGTTCCAGAACTGCACAGGCGTCACTTCCCTCACGCTATCTGGATTCGCTACCCGGCCGGCAGCGGATCTCAGGTACATGCTGGCAGGGGCTGGCGCGGCGAATTCCTCCTTGGAATTGACCAATGTCGCTGCCAACGCCCCTGCTGCTGAGCTCTCTCACATGGCAGACGGTGCAAAGTTCAAGACCGTGAAGGCCGAGCTCGTGGGCAACGGTTCCGCCTCCGATATGTCCTACGCGTTCGCGAACATGAGGTCCTTGACCGACATCACTATTAATAATGTAGGCAATGTCGGTGCCACTGATGCGTCCTACATGCTGATGGGCTGCACGAACCTGCCAGCTGTCCAGATCACCAACTCCTTCAACGGCGCGTCTGCTGACGCAACCCGCATGCTGGCAGGTAACGCCGCGCTTGAGCGCGTCACCATGACAGATGTCCTCAAGGGCACAGGTGCTGTGGCCGTGTCCTTGGCAGAAGGCGCCACCGGCCTCGGCACCGTTCGCATGATGGACGTCGCAACAGGCGCCAACGCGGATGCGTCGCGCGCATTCGCGGGCTGCACCGGCCTCACGGACGTCAACCTCACGCGCGTGGCCGCAGGCCAGCGCGCCGTGGCACGTGAGATGTTCGCGGGGGCATCCGTGTTCGGAGAGACGGGGATATCCGTCCAGGGCATTTCCGATGCGGATGTTGCGCCTGCGGCGCAAGCGTCCATAAGATCGATGGACGCCTACACGTTGGATGATGCCTCCACCCAACCTGATGTCATCCTGAGCGAAGCGTCGCAAGACGCGAAGTCGAAGGATCCCATGTCGGAAGGCCAGAACGGTTTCACCCGTGATGGGTCAAGCATCGCGGATGCCCAGGGCACGGCCTCGGCCGTGACCGCAGGCGCCGCGTACACGACGGCCACGTCACTAGGCGCACCGGATGCGGCGGACGAGAACGCGGCAACCCTGACCGCCTACAACGAGGATGGGACACAGGTTCCAACCGCGCATGCGGCGGATGCTGGGTCAGTCCAGGTGATCTATACCCTCACGGACGTTGCCACGGGTGCGGGGGCTGACCTCACGAGCATGTTCCAGGGGGCGTTCACGGGCGCAGGCATCGACGCAACGAAGTCCTCTGTCCTCTACAACCGCTCCGGTGCCACCGCTGCCGCAGGTGCCATGGCGCATATGTTCGACGCAGGTGAGGGGGCTTCCTCCTACATGGCGAACATACAGCTCCCAGGTCTCCCAACGCTCCCCTCTGGTGGCGCGTCCTTGGAAGCCATGTTCCGGAACAACGCTGCTGCCAAGTGGGTTGCCAACAGCGCTCGCGCGCTTCAGGGCGAGGTGCCTGGCTTCGATGACTCGGCTGTGACTCACATGGCCGTGTCCGCAAGACCTCTTGAGCAGAACGCAGGCATCCAGCTGCCCGTTGGGTGGTCATCTGCTGGTGCTGCCACGAACGCATCTATGTTCGCGGGGTGCACGGCTATGACGGACGTCTATTTGGAAGAGATGTTCAAGGGTGGCACCTACGTGATGGATTCCATGTTCGCGGGCTGCACCAATCTCGAATACGCTGCCATCACCACAACGGATGACGGTGCATCAGGTTCCTTCCAGTCATCCACGGGCATGTTCTCTGGGTGCGACACGCTCCACCTCGTTGACCTCCGTGGCATCGGCACGAACGCATCCCCCGGTGCGCAGACTGGCAATGATGGCGCCTCCACTGGTGTCACCGGCACGAGCAACCTCTTCCAGGGCGCGCGCCTGCTCTCAAGCGTGAACGGCTCTGGCGTGGACGGTGAGGAGATCGCAAAGGTGATGGTGGGAAGCTCCACCTCTCGCTTCCTGAACGGCTTCTTCGCGCAGTTCGACGGCGAGGGCGCACCCTCATACATCCTCAGCGCCAACGTGTACGTCTACGGCGGCCCAAGCTCAACGGCATGGCTCATGCAGTGCCCGGGTGTGAAGCTGGAATCCGCCGGCCTTGACTACCCGTATGGCGAGGACGTGCAGTACAAGCAGACGGTCCACCTCATGAACGACCAGGCATACAGGAACCGCGTCTCCGTCTGGGAGGTCCGTGACTACGGACGCGGCCTTGCCAAGATCTGGACGCCTGCGGGTGTGGCATCCACCCCAGTTGTGGGCGGCACGATCGGATACGTGGGCACCACCCCTGACGGTCGCCAGTGGGATGGCACGTCTGTCACCTGGGAGGTCTACGGCACAGACCAAGAGCGCGCAGCTGGCACAGCAACTCTTCGCATCCGCCCATCTCGTGGCGGCGAGGCTGCCTTGATGCGCAACTTCAACGCTGCAGGCGACACCGCCCCTTGGGCTGCGGGCACGGCAGTGGCAGCCATGTTCGACAAGATCGTGTTCGCACCGGATACCTCAGAGGAGGGAACCACCAACACGGTTGAGGCGGCGGGGGACCTCTCTGCCATGTTCCGCGGGCTTGACAAGGTCACATACGTCGACATGACGCGCCTTGTGATCACGAACGCCACCCACAACATGTCCTCCATGTTCTCCGGTTGCGCGAGCATACCGTTCGTGAGGATCGAAGAGCAGGCGATGGAGACGTTCCCAGAGTCAGGGCAGCCCTTCTATGAGACGGGCATCCGCTTCCTGGTCACGAACTTCGACACCTCAGGGGTCACTGACGCATCCGAGATGTTCGCAGGGATGACGGGCCTCACGGACCTCGTGAACCCCATGAACCCCTCACAGGTCCTGGTGCCCGCATTCGAGATGACGAACCAGTTCAATGGGGATGGGATCGACGCATCTGGCTTCCTCAAGGGCTCGTTCTCGCTCGGGAGCAGCAACTCTGCATCCCTTCGCCTCACTGGCATGTTCAACGGCGCGGGTGCGAACCTCACCGAGCTCGCAGCTCAGACAGATGGCTCAGGGCTCACGATCGCCACGTTCCTGAACGTTGCTCAAGGGTCTGATGCCAACATGACCGCTGCGTTCCGGAACAACGGAAGCCTGAAGACCGCATCGCTCCGCATGGTGGGCGATGGTGCCAATGCCAACCTCTCATATATGTGGGAGGGTTGCGGCACTGCCTTGCAATCAAGCGACACTGCAACCTATGCGCTCTCTTGGTTCCAGCCTGATGGCGGCCAGGACATGAGCTACATGCTCTACGGCGCGCTCACCAACCCCGTGCACGAGAACTCTCGTGTGACGGTGACGATCGAGGGCTTCGTGTCATCAGTGCCAAGCGTGTCCAACATGGAGCACATGCTGGATGCTCCCGCAGACGGGGCTGGCATTCAGGTGAAGACCATCGACCTCTCTGGCATCGGTGGCGTCACGGGTTCCATGGCATACCTTGCAGAAGGTGCCACTGGCATCAACGCTGTGCGCCTGAACGGTTCAGCCGAGCGCGGATACATCAACCTGGCGCAAACGTTCGACTTCTCTGGATGCACGG
>CAJUPL010000056.1 GCA_910588435.1 uncultured Eggerthellaceae bacterium
GGGCACAACGTGCCCGCGACACCGGATTGTGGCAGCAAGGATGCAGGAGCATCAGGCCGTGATGAATGAAGCGGCCCGCAGAATTGCGGGCCGTAAGCATTTTTGTGGCAGCAAGGATGCAGCAGCATCCCTAAGCCTGCAGGAGCGGCTTTAGGATGGAGAGGGCTTCTTGCACGTGGGACTCCTCGCAGATGAGGGGTGGCAGGAAACGGAGCGTGGAGGGGCCTGTGGCGTTGATCACAAGGCCTGCCTCAAGCGCTTTCGCCATCACGCTTGGCGCATCCAATCCTTCAGCAAGGTCAGCGCCTACCATGAGGCCAGCCCCGCGCACGGACTGCACGCCCTTGAGCCCGGAGAGCCCTTCGCGAAGAGCCTTGCCAACATGCAGGACACGTTCGCGAACCTCCTGCTTGTCAAGCTCCCCCAAGGTTGCAAGCGCAGCGGACACTGCCACATTGGATCCACCGAAAGTGGAACCGTGCTGACCCGGCTGCAGGACATCGCCAAGATCACCGCGCGCAGAGCACGCAGCAGCCGGGATGCCGGATGCGATCCCCTTCGCCGTTGTCACCACATCAGGGATGATGCCAGCCGCCTGGAACGCGAACGGGCGCCCCGTGCGGAAGAGCCCGCATTGAACCTCATCCAAGATCAGCAGCGCGCCCTTCGAGTCAGCCAGCCTGCGCGCCGCTTGCAGGAACTCCGGCATGCACGGATGCACTCCGGATTCACCCTGGATGGGCTCCATCATGATGGCGCAAACGGAGTCACCCACCGTCTCCATCAGGTTCTTAAGCGCGGCCACGTCATTGATGGGCGTGGGCAGGAACCCTTCGGGTAGAGGCTCGAAGCCATGGTGCAGCTTGCTCTGGCCGGTTGCAGATAGCGTTGCCAGCGTGCGCCCGTGGAAGCTCTTCACAAGCGTGATCACCAGCGTAGGCGCCATCGACGGCTCCATGCCTTGCGCCTCGAAGCGCTTCTTGGCAGCAAGGCGCGCCAGCTTGATGGCGCACTCGTTCGCCTCAGCGCCCGAGTTCGCAAAGAAGCTCTTCCACGCCTTGCGCTCCCCTTGCGGAACCTCGCGCTCAAGCAGGTCAGAGAGCTTGGCGGCCAGCTGCCCGCGACCCTCTATATAGAAGTAGTTGCTCACGTGGATCAGCTTGCTAGCCTGCTCGGTCACCGCGCTCACAACTGCCGGATGGCAATGCCCCAGGCTGCAGACGCCGATCCCGGAGAGGAAGTCCAGATAGCGCTTGCCGGATGAATCCGTCAGGTACATGCCCTCGCCCGCCACGAACTCCACGTCCTTCCTTGCGAACGTGGGCATCACGAACTGGGCTTCTAGGGTCTTCTCCTCTTCGAATGGGATGCTGCTTGCCATTTCGGTCTCCTAATCAGTGATGAGCTTCGTTGCGAAATTGCCAAGAGGCGCTGGGTCGAACCCGGCTGGCGCCTTGCGGCCGGTCACCATCGTGCCGATGCCCTGGTTCGTGAGCATCTCAAGCAGAAGCGCGTGCGGCGTGGTGCCATTCACGATATGCGCGCGGCTGACTCCCTCTTCCAGCGCGTGGACGCAAGATGCAAGCTTGGGGATCATGCCACCTTGGTTCTCGCCCTCATCCACTATGGCGCGCGCCTCTTCCAAGGTCATGGCGGATACCAGGCTTGCCTCATCCGGCCAGTTCGCGTAGAAGCCGTCTATGTCAGAGAGGAAGATCACCTTGTGCGCGCCGATGGCCGCCGCAAGGCAACCTGCGGCAACATCTGCGTTCACGTTGTAGCAACCGCCGTCCTCGCCAATGGCGATGGAGGCGATGATGGGGATGTAGTCGGCTGCCACCAGGTCCTCCACCAGCGCCGGGTTGGTGCGCGTGATGCGCCCAACGCGCCCAAGCTCAGGCGATGCCGCATCCGCCACCAGCACGCCAGCGTCCGCGCCGCTGATGCCAACAGCCATGTTGCCGTGCTGGTTCATGGCCTCCACCAGCTCCTGATTGACCTCGCCCGTCAGCACGCGGCGCACAACGGCCATGGCCTCATCGGTGGTGACGCGCTGGCCGCCCACGAACTTGACCTCGATGCCTTCGCGCTCCATGGCTGCGCTGATGGCCTTGCCGCCGCCGTGCACGATGACCGGGTTCACGCCGATGATCTTCAGCAGCACGATGTCCGCCATCACCTTCGCGCGCAGGTCAGCGTCCACCATAGCAGCGCCGCCGTACTTGATGACGATGGTCTGCCCTGTGACGTGCTTGATCCACGGCATGGCCTCGGTCAGGACGTCGCCGGTTATGCTGGATACGCCGTTCGGGCGCGTGTCAACGTCAAAGCGCATGCAAATCCTCCATTCCGCCATTTCGCGCCTCAGGGCGCGAGCGTCCATAAGTTCGATGGACGCCTACATCAACCTGCGTGCCCCTCAAGCGCAGCTCTTGCCAAGCATTCATGAACGGTAATCCGCGTTGATGCTCACGTAATCATGAGTGAGGTCGCACGTCCAGACCGTGGTGGCGAACGGCCCTGCACCCAGGTCAACGTCTAT
The DNA here is from genome assembly GCA_910588435.1 of uncultured Eggerthellaceae bacterium. GTDB lineage: Bacteria > Actinomycetota > Coriobacteriia > Coriobacteriales > Eggerthellaceae > MGBC163016. The sequence goes on from CAJUPL010000056.1 coordinate 2,543, forward strand.
ATCGATCTCAACCTCTTCGAACCGGCGAAGCGCCTCATCCTCATCGAAATCAAGCGCCAGACCGCCCGCGCACACAGGGATCCCCATGATCTGGATGTCCACGTCCTCTTGCGCGAACGCAGCCCCGCTCTTGCCCGCGGCTGCGGCGATGCGCCCCCAGTTCGCGTCGCGCCCGGCGATGGCCGTCTTCACCAGCGGCGAGTTCGCGATGGCACGCGCAGCCAAATCCGCGTCCTCCGCGCTTGCCGCGCCGGTGACGTTCACGTTCACAAGGCGCGTTGAACCCTCGCCGTCACGCGCCATCATCTTCGCCAGCTGGATGCATACATGCGTGAGCGCCTCTTGGAATGCAGCAAGCGCGGGACTCCCCTTCGCGAACGGGGCCGCCTCAGGAGCCGCCGCGCCCGAGGCCATCAGGATGCACGTGTCGTTCGTTGAGGTGTCAGAGTCAACGGTGACCTTGTTGAAGCTGACGTCAGCCGCCTGCTTGCACGCCTCCCAAAGGACGTCCGGCTCAACCGGAGCGTCCGTGGTCAGGACGGCGATCATGGTTGCCATGTTCGGCATGATCATGCCGGAGCCCTTCGCCATGCCGCCCACGGTGAAGGTGCAGCCCTCATACCCAAGGCCCGCGCCTGAGAAGCTGACCGCGAACTCCTTGGGGTGCGTGTCCGTGGTCATGATGGCGCTTGCAGCGTCCGCACCGCTGTCCCTTGACAGCAGGCTGACCGCTGCCGGGATGCCGGTTTCGAACGGTTCTGTGGGCAGCTGCACGCCTATCACTCCAGTTGAGCAGACGAGCACCTCATCCGGCGCGCATCCAAGCGCTTGGGAGACCATGTCGCCCTCAGCTTGAGCGGCCTCATCCCCCGCCTTCCCGGTAGCCGCGTTCGCGATGCCGGAGTTCACGATCACGGCCTTCACGCACCCATAGGCCTCCGCGGGGTTTCCCGGATGGTGGCTCAGCACGCGCCGGTTGCGCTTCACGGGGGCCGCACAGAAGACGTTCTGAGTGAAGACGCCAGCCACAGGGCAGACATCGTCCGCCACCACCAGCGCCAGGTCATATCTGTTGGGATTCTGGCGAAAGCCCGCGTGGATGCCCGCTGCCGCAAATCCAGCGGCGCTGGTCACGCCACCGCCGTCTATGACATCAAGCTTGCAGGTGGCCATGGCCTCTCCTGCAGATGCTGTGTGTCCCATCATCGCCAGATCCTTCCTTGCTGCTTGTTACGCTATCTGATTCGCTGCCTGTTGCGGCTGCCTATCACGCCACCGGACCCAAGAGCCTAGACCGGCAGCGCGCCCGCGCTCAGGCCCGCGTCCTCCGCAAGCCCGAAGACGATGTTCGCGCATTGCACGGCTTGCCCGGCAGCGCCCTTGCCAAGGTTGTCTATCGCGCACGTTGCCACCAAAGATGACGTGCGCGCGTCGTATGCCACGCCCACCTGCGCGCGGTTCGTGCCCGCAACAGAGGCCGTCCGCGGCTGCGCGCCCAGCGGCAGCACCTCCACGAACGTGCACCCCTCGTAGAACTCCACATACAGCTCATGGGCATCTTCTGTGCAGGTCACGTTCGCACCCTCCGTGAGCGGAACGGTGACCGTTGAGAGGAGCCCGCGGTTCAGCGGCGCCAAGTGCGGCGTGAACACCAGGCGTCCGGGGACATCCAGGATCTGCTCGATCTCAGGGGTGTGCCTGTGCGTGGTGACGCCGTACGCTTCCAGGTTGCCGTTCACCATGCAGAAGTGCGTGCGTGCGCTGGGCTTCTTGCCGGCGCCAGTGACGCCTGATATGGCATCCGCCACTAGCGGCGAGCCTTCGCGAAGGAGCCCCGCACGGATGGCTGGCGCCGCTGCCAATGACGTGGCGGTTGGGTAGCAGCCTGCGCACGCAACCAGCGTTGGCAGGTGCTCCTCGTGGCGCTCATATGCGCGCTGGATCTCCTGCGGGAAGAGCTCCGGCAACCCGAACGCCGTGACATCCAGAAGCTCCAGCTCAGTGTGAGCCACGCCGTACCACTCTTCATACGTTGCCGCATCCTTCAAGCGGAAATCCGCCGATAGGTCTATGGCAACGGCGCCGCTTTCTATCACGCGCGGCGTCTGCTCAAGGGATGCCGTATGCGGCACTGCTAGGAACACCACATCAAGTGCGGCCTGCTCAACCTCAGCGCTTGTACAGAAGCGCATGTCAGTGATGCCTGCGAACGCGGGATAAGCCTCTGAGATGGGCGTGCCCGCTTGCGAATCAGAGGATGCCAGCTCAAGGGTCATGTCAGGGTGATCCATGAGCAGATGCGCCAGCTGGATCCCGGCGAACCCTGCCGCTCCTATGATGCCCGCTCTGATCATCTTAGCGCCTCCCTCATCTCTCCCCTGCAAGGATGCTCTCAGATCGCGCCCGGCCTGCGAGCGCGCCCGCTTTCGCAAAAGCCCGGAGCGCCAAGGTCACGAAATCTCATCGCTTGAGTCAGAGTTCCTGACGTCAATGGCTCGTGGGCTATCATTGTCCGAAAACGAGGCAAGAGTGCATTCTATTACATGCGCACACGCTGAAAGCTGAGAGGACAAGGTGGAACAGATGGGCAGCAGTCCTGCAAGAGCGGCCAATATCCAGGCCATCGTGGATTATTTCGAAAGCGGGGTGAAGGCAAGCGCGGAAAAGGTTGGGCTTGAGCTTGAGCACACGCTGGTGCACTCAAGCGGACGTCCTGTGTCATACGCGGACGCTGGCGGCCAGCGGGACATCCTGGAAGAGCTTGCCGAAGACTACACAGATGTGACGCGTGACGCTAAGGGCAACATCTCAATGCTGTCAGATGGCACGTCTGACATCACCATAGAGCCCGCAGCTCAGATGGAGGTGTCAGCAGGGCCGTTCGCAGACTTGAACGACGCGCTTGCGTGCCTGCGCACGTTCGAAGAGCGCGTGGAGAGCGCCGCCGGGGCGGACGTTGATGTCATGACCATTGGCTATCACCCAACCATGAAGGCCATCGATCTGGAGCTGATCCCGAAGGTGCGCTACCAGATCATGAACGAGTATCTGGGCGGCATCTCCATGTACGGCATCTGCATGATGCGCGGGTCCGCCGCAACGCAGGTGGCCATTGACTACACATCCGTGGATGACTGCCTGCGCAAGCTCCGCCTGGCGAACGCGCTGGTGCCCGTGCTGTCACTGGTGGCTGACAACTCGCCGGTGTTCGAGGCCGCGCCGCGCCCGCATCAGCTGGTGCGCACTGAGATCTGGAACAAGTGCGACCCTGCGCGCTGCGGCACCGTGCCCGGCGTGATGGATCCAGGATTCACGCTTGAGGATTACGCCGCCTACATCCTTGACACGCCCGCCATGGTGAACATCTCCACAGGTGAACCGCGCATATCTGACAAGACGTTCAATGAGATCTACGCGAACTCCCCTATGACGGAAGCCGATGTTGAGCACGCGCTCTCCGTCTTCTTCACCGACGTTCGCCTCAAGCGCTACATCGAGGTCCGCCCGGCCGACGCGCTGCCCGCAGAGCACGCAGTGGCATACGCGGCGCTTCTGAAGGGGCTCTTCTACTCAGATGAGAACCTGGATCAGCTTGACCGCATCTTCGCGAACGTGTCCGCGAATGACATCGCGCAGGCTAAGCTGGATCTGATGGAGAGCGGATACGGTGCCCAGATATACGGGCATGCGGCAGGCGCTCTGGCAGATCAGGTGATCAGCTTGGCGGCGGCAGGGCTTTCTGAGAGCGAACGCGCGCTGTTGAAGCCGCTGGCTGAGCTGGTGGCATCAAGGGTCACGCTTGCAGATATGACGATCCAAGAAGCGAATGAATAGGCATTGGTACTTCGAAGAGAGGATGAGCAGATGAGCAACGAAGGCAAGACAGTGAAGATGCACTATGTGGGCACGTTCGATGACGGTGAGATCTTCGACACGTCCCGCCCCGTGGGTGACCCCATCGAATTCGTGGTGGGTTCTGGCAGCGTGATCAAGGGCTTCGACGATGCGGCTCGTGAGATGGAGGTTGGCGAGAAGCGCCACATCCACCTTGAGCCCGCTGAGGCGTATGGCGAGGTTGACGAGAGGCTGATCCAGACCGTGCCGGTTGACCGCGTGCCGAACGCGCAAGACCTGCCCGTGGGCGAGAGCGTCTACATGCGCGGGCCCGACGGCAACCCGTTCCCCGTGAAGGTGGTCAGCGTGGACGATGAGAACGTGGTGTTCGACATGAACCACCCCATGGCCGGCAAGCCCCTGAACTTCGATCTGGAGCTTGTTGAGGTCAAGTAGCTCTCTTATTCCGCCGTTCTTGACGAACGGCGGACCCATTGACGCTGCGGCTCCGAAGGGCACCTGACCTTGCCATTTCCTTCGGGCTCGGCGTTGGACATAAGCCAACTTGGCCCTCAGACATGGCAATCTCAGGTACCCTTCGAACCCTCGCTTTCTTTGGTGGACCTGAGGTTCCTTCAATCCCTTTTGCCTTTTGGCCTGACCGGTTGCAACTTCATGGCTCATGCCCTCGATCCGGTGTCGCGGGCACGCTGTGCCCGCTCTTTTTATAACGGCCTTTAACATTGGGATGCGAGTCCGCATCCCAATGTAGCGGCCTTGGCGCACTGACGTGCGCCTTTCCAATTGATACCTCTCCTCCCTGAGAGCCCACTCTTAAGAAGGGACTCCTTAAGAGTGGGCGGCTGCATCGCAGCCGCAGCATTGCGATGAGCAATGCGTAACGCAGGCGATGAGCCTGCGAGCACCCGGATGCTGGCAGCTAGTCAGGAAACCCTGCCTGACGCAGATGATCTATCTGGGAAGGTGAGGCAGCACCCCTTCAGGGGTGACTCATGGGTTCTTCAGCTTGGAGGCTGTCTGCGCCAGGCTAGGTTGCCTGACCAGTTGCTGGGTTCCGGGTGTTCGCGGACTGGCGTCCGCGTTACGTTGCACTGTCGTGCAACTGCGCTTCCAATGGAAGCGCCCACAGGTGGGGGGTTGGTGCTGGGTTGCGCACACTAACATTCCGGGTTGTAGCGTTGCGGCACGCCACGAAAGCGGTGGCGCGCCGCCCATTGGCCAGCGAGGATGCGCGTGAGCAAGGTACCTGCAACCCTATATATGACCAAAAAGGTCAATGACATTAAGCACGGGGAAATGTCATTGACCTGAGAGGTCATCATTAGGATAGGCGCACGTGAGTGCGCCAAGGCCGCTACTCATGAGCATGCTTGCATGCTCATGAGTTAAAGGCCGTTATGAATGAAGCGGGATGCAACGCATCCCGTAAGCCAGACCGAGCGGAGCGAGGCCGAAGGATTCGGAAGGTTTGGCAGGTGACGGCCTGTAGGTTCAGCCTTGAGCCGCCGAGT
>CAJUPL010000057.1 GCA_910588435.1 uncultured Eggerthellaceae bacterium
TTGAGGACATCTGTCATGGTGACGCGAGCCAATGACCCGTTGCCTGCCAGCATGCAGGTTGCGTCAGCGGACGCGCCATTGAAGGAGTTGGTGATCTGCACGCTCTGAAGACCTGAGCATCCCGCGAACATCTCTGTGGCGTCTGCGGCACCAACGTTGGCCACCTGTGAGAGGTTGGCGCTCACGAGCGCGGTGGCACCCCGGAACATGCCAGACATATCCGGGCTGCTACCCAGAGCGACGTTGGTCATCTCAACGCCCACGACCTTTGAGTTGGTGAACATGCCTGAGAGGTCAGCGTTCGGAGCCGTGGGTGCTACGTTCTCGAACGTGACCGACATGGGAGCGGTAGCTGGGTCGCCACCTGCCCCCTGGAGCATGTTGGACAGGTTGGCTGTGCTGCGTGTCGCAAAGCCCTTGAGCGTCACATCCTGCAACCCGGTGCAGCGCGCGAGCATGAGGGATGCATTGGTCGGCTGCAGCGCTGCTGGAAGGATGCACCCACCAGCCATCGTGGGCTTCGGGTCGTAAGCGTCAGCGTGATTCATGTTGTCAACGGAGACGAGCGCCGAGCACCCGACGAACATCTCGGAAGCGTTCGTGGTCTCTGCGAAATCTATCCCGCGCATGTCAGCGGAGGTGAGGTTCGTGCAGTCCTCGAACATGCCCGCAACGGACTCACCCGCATGGACCGTGCCCAGCACGACCACCTGGCTGAAGTCTTGCCCGTAGGTGCCCGCACCGTTCCACGGTGCGCGCGTTGAGTCGCCCGGGTTGAAGGAGCGCATGGTGCCTGGACTACTCATAGGATTGGCATGTATGACCAACGTATTGAGCCCAGTCTCATTGTTGGAGCAGAGAGCCCACTTGACCGACGTGCCGTTCCAGGCATCCGTGCCGTCATCCTTGCCGACGTAGCCGGTGACAGAGACATTGCCGTACTCGCCCAGGTCAGTGGTCTGACCGTTCGTGATCAGGTTGATGTAGTCGCGAGCTTCCCAGACGTTGTAGATCTGACGGGAAGCAGTCGTGAGCGAGCCGTCCGCGTTGGTGGCGAGTGTCAGATACACAGAGCCCGAATACTCTTGCCCAGGGTAATCAGGACGGTGCATAAGCTCGGACACAGAGGTTGGGCCGGAATCATATACATATATATCTGCTTGTAGCGTGTAAACGGGCGTTGAGTTCTCGTTCCCCCTGTACCAGAGGAAGCCATTCTGCACCTGCTTGAATGCCTTTCCAAGGATTATCTTGCCGCGGTCGCTGGTGTCAAATAGGCCATCGCATGCCACAAACATATTGCCCATTTGAGTGACGCCAAGACCAACCTCAGGCTGCATGCCCTCAAGAGCAAGCGACGCTGTTGAAAGGCCTGTGGTATCCACGAGCTTCAAGGCCTTGCAGCCGTTGAACATCTCGATCATGTTGGACGGCGTGACAGGGTATGCCTCTGAATCGAATACGACCTCCTTCAAAGCTGTGCAGCCCATGAACATGATGTTGAAGGTTGCCGCATCCGCACCTTGCTTGGTGGCAGACCAAGTGAACTTCTCAAGTGCCGTACAGCTTCTGAACATCTCCTGATAGTGAGCATAGAAAGCACCTGCAAAGTCGACCAGCTTGACTTCCTTCAAGCGATCGCATTCTGCGAACATGCATTCCATGTTCGTCATGTTGGCATTGACAAAGTCAACTGGAAGCGCAAGAGCGCTATCTGCAGTCGTGCCCACACTCGTTATTGCATCGCAGTTATTGAACATGCGGAAGTTAGAGAAATCCGCGCCTAATGTCGTTGTCATTCCTGCGGAGGTTGCAGCGGCAGCAGTCGCCATTGCTGGCATGCCGCGCAGGTCCATCTTTGGCATCATCATACGATTGGATGCCGCCAAAGATGGATAGTAGTAGCTGGCGTTGGAGCCGTCATACGTGCCACGCGAGTAATCATATACATAGGTGATAGATCTGGTATCGATGCTGTTCTCTGTAGCTTGAGCATCGAATCCACCATCGCTGAACATAGCACCCATGCTCACAGCAGTACCGCGGTTTCCAGAGTTGGTCCAAGCGAACGAAGAAGATGCCGATATTCCGGTAGAAGCAAGAGACTTATAGAACATGGATCTCAGGTTAGCTACATTGTTTCCAACGTCAGTAAGCTTCCACGTGCATGTCGTGTTGGCTGCATATGAATTGCCCACAGAGTTGAACATCTTATAGAAAGACGTACCCTTTCCAGTGCCAACCCTGGTCAGCTCAAGATTCTGCAAGTTGCCACAGCTCTGGAACATATTTGCCAACTCAAGATTGTCCGCCTTGAAGCAATCAGTGATCTTCACATTCTTCAAGTAAGTAGCGCCATTGAAGATGCGGAAGATGTCTCGCTTGATGCTCTCGGAACCGTTGAAGCAATTCTTGAACTCAAGATTCTGAGTGGTCTTGTTCGTCCTATACCCGATAATCATGTCCATGAACACTTTGTCGCGACCGTTGAACGAGTTTTCGATCAGGACGTTCTCAGGCGACGTGCCGCTACCAATCATCTCGCGCTGATGGTGGTCGCTGTAGCTATCGTTGCCAGTAGCCCCATAGTTATTGCAGCTGTTCTTTATCGTAATGCTCTTGAGTGCGGGGCAATTCTGGAATGCATATGCAAGCTCATCTTCAAAACTGAAATCAGGAGCATTTCCGTTTGAGTCAAGTACTCCGCCGCAATTCTCTATCACGACTTCTTCCAAGACTCTGTTTGCTGAAGCAACCTGGTAACAAGTGAACCCTTTTGGTGCGCAATTGGTTATAACTAGCCTCTTGATGCCGCTGTTGCTTCCATCTGCCACGTTGCCGAAGTTGACGCTTCCGGTCGTGCGTCCAACTCGATCCATCTCCAAAGAAGTGATCTTTGGGCAAGCATAGAACGCGCTTCTCATCGTGTTCATGGCTGGAAGAACGTATGAGGTGGCGGAAGCGCGAGTTGGGAACTTGACTGCGGTTCCCTTCTCGTCCATCGTAACCGTTCCAGTCAAATTGCTGCATTGCTGGAAGATTCCGTAGATAGTGTTCACTCTATCCATGTTGTTCTTGGATAGGTCCATGCTTGTAAGCGATGAGCAATACTCAAAGGCGTAAGAGAAGTCCGTGACCGCAGCAGTATTGATCTTGGACATATCTATCGTCGTCAGAGATGTACATCTACTAAAGGCGTAGCTCATGGATGTTGTTGCTGATGTGTCCAGGTTCGTAAAATCGACGCTCTTTAGCTTTGAGCAGCCTGAGAACATGCGAAGCATGCTACGAGCCTTGACAGGCGTGCCATCAGTGAACGCTTGGAAGCGCACGGTTTCAAGAGTATCGGATTGGAACCATGGCGGCATCATGTTGCCATTGGTGGGATTGGTTGAGAAGCCCATCATCTGAGCGTTGCTCGCATTTGATTTGATTACCAGATCCTTGCCGCCATTACTCAACGTATAAGTTACATTCGAGTTGGGTGTGGTCGAATTGGAGACGTAACCTAGGTTGGCGCCGGTATTTACGCCGCCGAAATAGCCTTGCGTTTGCCAGATCTGCTTTTGTGTATCATTGCCTGTGTATTTGAAATTGGCGTTCGTTGAGCCTTGATATTGATAACGTGTGCTGCCTACGACCACATCAAGGCTTCTGATGAGCTCACCCGTTGCAGTTGGTCCTACATTAATCTCAACATTGGTGTTCGCATACATCATGTATACCGGGGCAGATGTGCCCCAAGCAACGGATGCTTGTGTCGTTCCTGCACTAGCTGCTTGATACCAGAAGAGACCATTCCAGACCTTCGTCCATCCAGTACCCAATTTGACAGTTCCAGGAGTATTTATGGTCTCGTTGCCAGTGCCACCCATCTTCACGATATTGTTGCAGCCATAGAACATCTCAAAGAAAGTACCGTCTATACCACTGGTATATGCGGCGCTAACATTTATTCCTGTGAGATCCGCATAAGATAGCTTCGTGCAGTTGTAGAACAAGCGCCTGTTCTGGCTGGAGTAAAAGCCCGCTACATCGCAGATCTCTGCGCGCTCCAACGAAGTGCAACCTTGGAATGCATAGTGGAGAGGGAACGATGAGCCATTCGCGCCGACATTGCTCCCTGTTATCTTGATCCGGCGCAGCTTGGTGGCGTTTGCTGCAAGTCCTGATAGGTTTGCTGAGCCATTGAGAGATGTAAGGTATATGGTCTCTAAGCTACCTGCGGCATTGAAGATATCTCCCATGATGCAATTACCAAATGTATTGTTTCCTGAACTGGGCAAAGCCAAGTAGCTGGTCGTGTATTGCGACCCTGCATATATGGCATCCGTGCCAGTTGGGTTGTTCACAGCGTCTGTTGGCAACCCATTGCAGACATACTTGATGTTGCGCATGTATTGGAACTGCTGCTTCTGCCAATTGCTAGTAGACGTGTACTGGCTGTTGTAGCCCCATTTGGGCATTCCGCGCATGTCTATGATCTTCGCACCTGTGTATTGGCAGAAACCATGGACATCAATGGTGCTGGTCGTATTCGCCGAGTTATTCCATTCGATCTTGGAACTAGTCAAATTAGATGCACTCAGCGTGTTGTAGAGCATGTAATTCAATATTCCGCCACCATTGCCTGAGTTGTCAAAGACATAGGTAGCTGAGGAATTCGCAGGGATGTTGCTGTTGTTGCTTCCTGCCGCAGAGAACATATGAGTCATGTTGACGCGGAACCCGGTACCCACTTTAGTTGCTGAAAGAGTCGTGAGCCCATACACATTATTGAACATGCGCTCCATGGTGACAGCTGTACCTGTGCCAACAGTATTGAGCGTGGCGCGGCGAAGATTCGTGCAGCCGCTGAACATATAGCTCAAGTCAGTTAGCTTTTGATTGCCCGTATCGAGGTCATCCGTAGCGCCAGTGCCCACATTAGTGAGCGTTACTGTCGCACCACCCCCTGTGAGAAGGGATGCATCAGTGCAGCTATTAGAGAAGAGATTCTGGAGACCAACACCCGTGCCTTGTCCCACGCGGGTGAGTGAGATGGTCTTCAGCTTCGGGCACCCCGAGAAAGCGCCCGTGAATGATGGGCGACGTCCGTTGAAGGAATCGACGATCGACACAGTCTCGAGCTTGGGGTTGTTTGCGAAATTATAGATGCCAGAGGTGTAGGCTTTGTTCAGGAAGTCGGAGAGATTGACCGACTTCAAGTTCGGGCAAGAATCGAACATCCACCATGCTTCTTGCGCCTTCGAAGTATCGAATAGCGTAGAGAACGTAGCGCCTCCCGTAATCGGGCTATTCGTATCGGTGGTAGCAGCCTTCGTATTGTCCACGGCAGTGATGCCCGACTTGCTGAACATGCGATACATATTGACCGTGTTCGGGGTCTCCAAGTTGGTCATGTCAGCATCTGTGAGCTCCGTGCAGCCTTCGAAGGCGTGTGAGAAGTCAGTGCCTGCAGTGACCCCAGGCCACACACGCACCTTGGAGAAGGTCTTTGAGTACCCATCGCCATCTCCTCCGGCCAATCCCTGCCCTGTCCAAGGTGCCACACCTGTTGAGTTGTTTATGTTCTGCATCACATGCGTGGTCGAGCTGGACTTGCTGTTTGGCGCGATGCAGAGTGTCCCCACTCCATCATCGTCCACCATGATCCTCCATGCAACGCTGTCTCCACCGACACCATTTGTGCCGTTGTTGCCGATCAGGTCATAGGCAATGGTCCTGCCAAACGCAGACCCAAAGTCACCGATGTAGGCATTCACATCTGCTTCTGTGTACTGGATGCAGGCACCGTAATCGCGTGCAGCCCAAACGCCCTTTTGGATGGCACGGTCGCCCACATAGATCTTGCCAGCAAAGGCGTATGTGGTGTCACCCACCGTCCAATTCGGGCGGGGCATCAGCTCGGTCGCGGCCTGAGGTCCATTGGCGCTGCCGCACTGGACAGAGACGCTGGATGCCATGACATACGTCGGAGTCGAGCTGCCCGTATCCCTCGCGCCAAAGAAGCCGTTGAGCAATTTCCTCGTCTTGGCGCCTAGGGTTATGCTCGCAGCCTGCGCTGCAGCCTCGCCAGTCGGAGTGGCGATCAGCGACGCTCCGGCGAACATCTCAGCCATCGCAGACCTGTTGCCCATGGTCGTCGAGTCGCCCGGCATGGCGTCGGTGGACAAGCCAGCGAGCGAGAGGCTCTTGAGAGCCGCACAACCCGCGAAGGCCCTCTTCATGCTGCTAGCCGAGCCGGTCGGAGCACCGTTAAAGGCCACCGTGCTCAGCTTTTCGCATCCCTCAAAGGCAGAGTCGAGCACGATGCCCGCAGCATCCGTTGCTCCGGTGATCGTGGCAGTCGTCAGGTTAGGGCTATTCGAGAATATGCCGGTCATGTCGGCCGAGGCGCACTTGCCCAATCCGGAAAGGACAACGGATGTCGCACCCGACTCCGCGAACATCCCAGACATATCCGTCGTCGCAGACAGGTCCCAGTTGGGGGGCAGGGTGAGCCTGCCCGCAGCACCGCTCGTGCCCTGAGCAATGCTGGTTATGGAAGCCAGTCCCCTAAAGGCTGATGCCATGTTGGCGGACGCCTTTGGCAGCCCTGAGAGGTCAGCGCGCGTGAGATTGGAAGCCCCTGAGAGGAAGCGCTCCATCGAAGACGGCGCGGTAGAGCCGCCAGATGCCCACGTGAGCGTGCCGCCAGCAGCGCCCGTGAATGCTCCCTCGAGCAGCCCCTCGAGAGAGCCGCCTCCTGTGAAGGACCCATCGACCGATATGTCAACAGCAGATGAGGCCTCAGACCCTGCTCCTGCCAGCGCGCGTGTGGCGTCTGTGCCAGTCCCTGTGAGCGAGGAGTCGATGTTGGCGGATGTCAGCAGAGCCGATCCCTCCAAGAGCTCGGTCGCATTCACAGAAGCTCCTGTGAAGGCACGGCTCAAGGTGACCTTGGGAGTGCGGGTCGCCGCGAGCGCGCGACGCGCTACGACATCATCGCCTGTGATCGCATCCTCCAAGAAGGTCTCAGCGAATCCAGATCCTTCCGAGAAGGACGTCATGTCAAGCGCGTCCCCTAGGAACGCGTTGTATGAGTCGAGCGTACCAGAGGCGCCAGAGCCCGCGAGCATCTCAGATGCGTTGGCTCCATCTCCTGACAAGAAGCCGTATATGCCAGCACCTGCAAGGGATGTCATATTGGCAAAGGCGCGAGACGCATCCACGCCCTCGGCTTGAGGCCACTGGGTCTCATCAGCGGAGTCGCCGATGGTGAGCGTCTTCGCCCCCGTGCAGTTCTCCGCCAAGCTATCCAGCTTGGCTGCCTCCGGCGCCCGCACGAACGTCCCGCCTTGGCGGATCGTCACGCCCTCGGTCG
>CAJUPL010000058.1 GCA_910588435.1 uncultured Eggerthellaceae bacterium
CGCCAGCCTGAGGCCTAGCGAGGGTGCTAGCCATCGCGGGCGAGCGGGGTGAGGGATGAGGGTTGCAGCCCGGGATGTCCGGATAGGTGTCTTGCGCCAGGCCAGGTTGCCTGACCAGTTGCTGGGTGCCGGGTGTTCGCAGGCTGGCGCCTGCGTTACGCATTGCTGACGCAATGCTGCGCTTGCAATGCAAGCGCCCACAATTGGGGGGGGCAATGCTGCGGCTGCGATGTAGCCGCCTACCACAGGGGGGTGCAGCCGCCTACCGCAGACGGGGTAGTGCTGAATAGGTGGCCGGTAGGCCACCAAGGCCGCTACATTCCGCATGAGCGTGAAAGCGAATGCGGGATGTTAAAGGCCGTTATAAAAGGAGCGGGTGCTTGCACCCGCGACACCGGATTGGGGCAGCAGGGGTCAGATCTCCAGCACGAAGGAGCGCAGGGAGCTCTTGAAGGGTTCGCCGGCGGCGCAGCAGAACATGGCTTGATCTGGGTCCACCACGCATCTGCCAGCTATCAGCTCAACGCCGTTCGCGAACAGCACCGGTGAGGCTACAGCGCTTGGCCCGACCACAGCCACCCGAGCGCCTTTCGCGATCTGGAGCAGCCTGGGCATCGTCTTGTTGATGAGCGTGACTCCTGTCATGAATGCGAAATCCGCGTCAGGCAGAACGTACTCACATGCGGGGTCAGGTGTATCGACCACGTTCTTGCAGTTGCGCTCCAGCACCGTGAGATCGCAGTACTCCATCATCGTCTCCACGTGCGGAAAGTGACCCACGACCACCACTCTAGCCGGCCTCCCGTTCGCAAGCTGGAACCCTTCAACCTCAGGCTTCCAGAACGCGAAGGCCTCCACGTCCCTTGGGCGGCGAGAGCGCTGCTCTTCCGTGAGCTCCTCTGAGCTGGATGAGAGCGGTGTGGCTTTTGGCTCTTCTAGCTTGGCGCCCATCTCGTCCAGGTGCTCTGGCCTGCCGTACCACGCGTTCAGCGCCGCAACGCCGATGGTGGCCTGGCGGAAATCCCATGACTTGGCAAGCTTGGCTGCCTCTTTGAGCGGCGCTCCTCGAAGGTCTCCCGCGCTCTTCGTCTTCTTGCCGCCCGTGAGCGTGTACGAGACGCCGGCGCCGCAGTCAGCCGTCACGCAGGACCAGTTCGTCCCGACGACGTAATCCTGCACGCGGACGCTGTCGGGTATGCCGGAGATCAGCTCATCGTAGATGGACCACATGCTCAATCCTCCTCACTTGAGAATATTTCTCAAAGTGTATCAGGAGGTGAAATCTTCTGGGCTGAGAGCGTTCACGAATGAGTGGAACTCGGCCAGCTCTTGGTCTCTGTTGGTAGGCTCATTGAAGATGTACGGGAACGAGGCGCGGTCAAGCACGTCTTCCGTTGCCATGAACGGCGCGTCTTGGCGAAGCGCCAGCGAGAGCGCGTCTGTTGGACGAGCATCTAGCGGGACCAGGCGACCGCCTTGGCGCAGGACCAGCTTTGCGAAGTACGTGCTGCCCTTGGCGTCATCTATGAGGACGTGGTCCACGCATGCATCCAGGTTGGTGAGGGCGTCTATGAAGAGGTCGTGCGTCATGGGGCGCGGCGTCTTTGCGTGTTCGATGGCAACGCCTAGCTGCATGGCCTCGTTCGAACCGATCCAGATGGGGAGCACGCGGGAGCAGCCGTCCTTCATCTCCTCGATGGGTTCCAGCACCAAGACGGCCGGATTCATCGGGCCGGTGAAGATGAGCGTCAAGATCCTCAAGGGAACCATTTTGTCATTCATGGTGATGCGCCTCCTTGGGATGATGATAGCTTTCTTGGTGCTGTTCGCTGCCGTTCACAGCTTATATATGAACTAAGTGTTTTCTCTTGACCCTAAACGTTGCTTTGTTGTAGGATAGCCAAGCTGTTCATGGGCCCGTAGCTCAGTTGGTTAGAGCGCACGCCTGATAAGCGTGAGGTCGCTGGTTCAAATCCATTCGGGCCCACCATGACGCGATAAACGCTCCACCGTGAGCCGAGTTAGCCGGTGGAGCGTTTATTAAGACTGAAGTGGGGCGTTAGCTCAGCTGGGAGAGCGCGGGCTTTGCAAGCCTGAGGTCAGGGGTTCGATCCCCCTACGCTCCACCACTTCTTTGGCTTCCAGTTTGGATATGTTGCTTCCCTTTATCACCTTGCGTGCTGGTGTAGGGAGATCGAACCCCGCTCGCGAGATGCTTTTGCGCCAGGCTGGGTGGCCTGACCTGATGCTTTGTTCCGGGTGTTCGCGGACTAGCGTCCGCGTTACGCATTGCTGGCGCAATGCTGCGTCTCCAATGGAGACGCCCACAGGAAAGAGCCCACAAAATAGAAGGAGCCCACAAAATAGGGGGATGCACATAGTGCACCCCCCTGTAAGCACTTTTGAAGGCAAGCAGCTCTTAGATGTCAGAGTACCCGAACTGCTTGGTGCCGTTGAACACCTCGAGGGCGTCCTCAACGCTGTAGTCAGCCAGCGTGATGGCGCTGATGGCCTTGGTCAGGCGAGTTGCCTCATCAAGGGAGCGCTGGTGGATGTTGCGCCCGGTTGCGTTGCCGCAAGCGCCGCCAATGTGGATCTGGTCCCAGAGCTGGGTGAGGAACGTCTTCGCATCAACGGTGGAGCCGCCAGCGCAGACGAGGCCAGTGCGGCCAGCAGCGTCGGCAGCCACATGGAGAGCCTCAGCAGGAGTGCGGCCATCCTCAGGCTTCGGCGGGTTCACCTTCACGAAGTCAGCGCCAAGGCAAAGGGCAACGCCTGCAGCGCCAGCGATCAGGTCCGGATCCTTCTCAGCCGTGACAGCCTTGCCACGAGGATAGATCCAGAGCACCACCAAGAGGCCATTCTCATGAGCCTGGGCGATCAGCTGCCCGGCCTCCGCCATCATGGTGGACTCGTATTCGGAACCCAGGTAGATGGTGTAGCCAAGGCCCACGATGTTCACGCCGTTGTCACGCATCTGAAGCACTGCCTCGATGTCAGTGAGCTGCGGAGAGTAGGGATCCTCCTGCTTCGTGCCAACAAGGTTGGTCTTGGAGTTCATCTTGACCAGATAGTTGATCTCCGGGTAATCAGCGGCGTACTGAGCAACAAGGCCGCGCTGACCAGCAAGGATGCCGATCACGCCCTCCTTGCCGATCTGGAAGAGGTGCTCCGGCTTGGCGTCCGCCTCGTCGATCCCCTCCCCGTAGAAGTCCTTGTTCATGTGCTCCACTTTTTGGTCACACGCGAACAGCATCAGGCGGCCCGTGTTGCGGGTGGCCTTCAGGTAATTGTCAACGTATGTGTCACGCGCGTCGGCGGGGACATCCATGGGCACGCGCACATCAGCTGCAGTGATCTTCGGCATTCTCATCCTCCTGGATCAGGTTTTAAGATGCCTCAATTGTAGCAAGGCTCAATGCCTGTTGCAGCGGGCGCGCCTTGCAATCCACGGAATGTGTGCGAACGCGAACGGGGCTGAGTCCCCTGTTCACTCACGGGCGGTTCACTCTCGCGTGAACACGGTGGTCATGGCGTCCTCGGTGGCCAGCGGGGTCTCGTTCGCGAAGAATACCTGGTTGATGAGGGATTCCGCCGTCCAGAGCGCGTCGTCGATGAAGTTATCCCACCAGCTGAACTGCCCATCCGTGATGGAGAGCTCTGTGCGGTCGAGCGAGAACCGGTAGCGGCCGCCGCCTTCCATGTTGCCGAACTTGAAGAGGATCGTCTTGGCCGCCGGGTCCAGGATGTATTTGTACGACACCTCGTCCGTCAGCACGATCTCAGAATCTGTGATGGTGACGGGCAGCGTTGTGGCTTCGTCTTGCCAGATGCCTTGGATGTCCGCGGCGTCGTCGTAGGTTTGCCACCGGAAGATGCCGAACGCGATCAGCAGGCCCGCGAACACCGCAACCAGGAACAGGATGATGCCGATGATGGCGCGCTTGATGCGCTTGCGGCGGCGACGCTTCTTGTCTTCCGCTTCTTGGCGTTCTATCCGCTCTTGCCGTGCGATGGCTTGGCGAAGGGCACGCTCTTGCGCCTCCTCCTCAGTGAGCGGCTCTTCCTCTTCAGCCGGGGGGAGGCCGCCGCTGAGCCTGCCGCTCAGGGAGGCGCTGTCAGCGCGCGTGGCGATCCGCCCGCTGGCGCTTGCAAGCGCTCCGGACCCCAAGTCCCGAGAAGACGTGTCTTGCACCTTCTTCTTCTCAGGAACCGACTTCCTGGCTCTTGGATTGTTGCTCACAGCTGCCCTTTGAGAAGGCCAAGTTCGCAGGCGTGTTCAGTCCCGCTTACGCCTTGGGCTCTTCAGGCTCTATGCGCGTGAGGCCGCCCATGTATGGAACCAGCGCCTCCGGCACCGTGATGGAGCCGTCGGCGTTCTGGTAGTTCTCAAGGATGGCCGCCATGCAGCGCCCCACAGCCAGGCCGGAGCCGTTCAGCGTGTAGAGGTAGCGCGTGCCCTTGAAGTTGTCCGGGTCCTTGTAGCGGATGTTGGCGCGGCGCGCCTGGAAGTCAGTGCAGCACGAGCAGCTTGAGATCTCCTTGTAGCCGTCGTAGCTGGGCATCCAGACCTCAACGTCGTACGTCTTCGCAGATGAGAACCCGATGTCTCCGGTGCAGAGGCTGATCACGCGGTACGGCAGATCAAGCTTTTGGAGGATGTTCTCCGCGTCTTCCACCATGGATTCAAGCTCATCCCACGCCTGCTCAGGCGTTGCGTACTTGACCATCTCAACCTTGCTGAACTGATGCACGCGAATGATGCCGCGAGTGTCACGCCCGGCGCTGCCGGCTTCTTCGCGGAAGCACGGGGTGAACGCGCAGTACCTGAGCGGCAGCTGATCCACGTCAAGGATCTCCTGCGCGTGCAAGTTCGTGAGCTGGACCTCTGCGGTTGGGATCAGATAGAGGCCTTCGGTTGTTGTCTTGTAGAGGTCTTCTTCGAACTTGGGGAGCTGCGCTGTGCCGGTGAGCGTTGCGGTGTTCGCAAGCGCCGGGACCCACCACTCCTTGTAGCCGCGGCTTGTGTGCTGATCCAGCATGAAGCTGATCAGCGCGCGCTCAAGGCGTGCGCCCGCGCCGCCCAGTACGTAGAAGCGACTCTCCGCCAGCTTGACGCCGCGTTCGAAATCGATGATGTTGAGGTCTGTGCCCAGATCCCAATGAGGCTTCATTGGGAAGTCGCTGAACGTGCGAGGGGTGCCCCAGCGGCGCACCTCCGGGTTGTCGTCCTCGTCCTTGCCCACGGGCGTTGACTCGTGCACCATGTTGGGGACGTGCATCAGAAGGTCCGTCAGCCCGGAGTCAGCCTGCTGGCGCTCCTCTGAGAGGCGGTCGATCTCCTCGTTGATGACGCGGACCTTGTCCTTGGCTTCCTCAGCCTCAGCCTGCTTGCCTTCCTTCATCAGCTGGCCGATCTGCTTGGATGCAGCGTTGCGCTCAGCTTGGAGGGCTTCCTCTTTCTGGATGGCTTCGCGACGGCGCGCGTCAAGATCAAGGAACGCTTGGCTATCAAATGACGCATTGCGATTGCGCATGGTCTCTTCGACGGCTGAGAGGTTCTCACGAACGAACTTGATATCAAGCATGGGTGCTCCTTGTCATTCCCTTGCATTCCCTTGTAGCTCACGCCTCTGACAGGCAAAGTTGAATCAGTATAAACCTTGAGCGCGCGTGTGCGCAGGGCAACCGAGAGTGCAACAATATATGATCCAGAAGGTCAATGACAATTCCCCGTGCTTAATGTCATTGACCTGGGAGGTCATAATTAAGGTTCCGCCGATCAGGAGTGGACTGCTGTGCTCCCCTGCTAGAAGCCCAAGATGACTGGATGGCTAATCTGCGCCAGGCAAGGTGGCCTGAGCTGAGGCTAGGTGCCGGGTGTTCGCAGGCTATCGCCTGCGTTACGTTGCACTGGCGTGCAACTGCGCTTGCAATGCAAGCGCCCACAAGTGGGGGGTTGGGACTGAGGTGTGCACGCCAGCATCCTGAGTTGCCACGTTGCGGCACGCCATGAGAACGGTGCACCCCAAGGGCACTTCTTCGCCGTGCGTTCAGATTCTCGCACGGCTCAGGGCGACGTAGCCCTACGTCAACCAGAAACGCCTACCTTGTTGATAACGGGTCAGACCAGAGGTTGAGTCTCTTGTGGACGTAGGGCAAGGCACCGATCTTGTGCGTTGCCGCCCATTGGCAAGCAGGAGCGCTAATGCGTTGGACTTGTCATCGCCCGAAACGGCGCACGTTAGTGCACCAAGGCCGCTACATTCCGCATGAATGGAGCGGGTGCCTGCACCCGCGACACCGGACCGAGCGGAGCGAGGCCGAAGGATGAGGATGCAACCCAATATATGACCCAGGAGGTCAATGACATTGCGCACGGGGCAGTGTCATTGACCTAATTGGTCATAATTAGGTCAATGACATCAAGGCCGCTACTTTGAACAGCGGGAATGCTGTTCAAAGTTAAAGGCCGCAGTGAATGAAGCGGGATAGGTGCACGGTGTGCACCTATCCCGTAAGCCGGACCGAGCGGAGCGAGGCCGAAGGATCGGGCAG
>CAJUPL010000059.1 GCA_910588435.1 uncultured Eggerthellaceae bacterium
TGTTAAGCACGCCGCCAGCGTTCATCCTGAGCCAGGATCAAACTCTCCGTTCGAACCCGGTTCGGATAAGCTTGTGTTATCCGACCGATTCACTTGTTTCTCAAAGCAATCGACGAGGCTCATCGTGAATTGAACCTCGTCTTGTATGCGCCCCTCTGATGAGGTGCGCTTACAGGTCGTTCATGTGTTGTATTCGTCGTCTGCTGCTTGATCTGCCTTGGGGCTTCCAAGGCTTGCAGCGTCCGGTTCTCAAGGTGCCCGCCGGTACTTTCCGGCGCTTGCGCCGCCTCAAGCGACGCGAACGAATACTTTACGCGCCTCCTTACGTCTTGTCAACAAGAATCTCGAACTTTTTTGGAATATGTGAAATGAAGATCAAAGTGCAACACCTGCAAAGCCGACGGACAGGAGGCAGTGCAGGTGGAACCGACCCCAAGCATACGGGTTCCTCCTACCACTGAAATGCCCGTATGTGGCGAAGCCTGGCTGCCTCTTTCCCAGTAAGTGACGAGAGAGGGGCGAAGATGCAAGCGAAGCCGATTCTGGTCGAAGATGCCTACAGGGACAACGTCTATCACAGGGTCGAGCCTGAGTTCTTCCGCGCTCCGATCTCTCCTTGTGCCAAAGGTATCTACCTGATGCTCACCAGCCTTGGCTGGGACAAGAAGCATCAGATGTCTGAACTCAAATCCATGTGTCGCGAGACCGATGAGACTCTCATGTCTTGCCTTGACGAGCTTGAAGGCGCGGGCTTTGACACTTCGAATCTCATAAGGGCGTGATCTGAATGGCGAAGGAGCTCAATGAGGCTTTGAAGGAGATCAACTGCCTCGAACTAGACGAGATCATGTCCGATGGATATGGGATCGTCTCGCGCAAGGTCATGAGGGCAGAGTTCCTCACCCCTAACGCAAAGGCGCTCTACTCCTATATCTGCTCGTTTGCAGGTAGCGGCAATTGCGCTTTCCCCTCAACGGAGACGATCAAGCGAGAGCTGAGCTTTTGCAAGGACGTGTTCTATGCGGCAAGGCGAGAGCTTGAGTCATACGGGATCATCGAAGTTGAGACCACATACACAAGAGCAGGAGCGAGGACGGTCTATAAGCTCCTGTCATCTGCACGTGTGACGCCAGAGGCACTAGAAGCGCACATGAAGACCGAGGCGGTCCGTGCGTCCAAAGCCGAGAAGGCCAACAAAGCCAGACAGGCGATCCAAAAGGGCACCAAGAAGACGAACCAACCGAAGCCTGAGGAGACGAAGCTCGAAGCAGATGAAGCGAAGATCTGCGATGCACCAGAAGGCTTTGAAGAGCTCAGGCGCATATCCCTCAAGCAAGTGAAGCCTGATGAGCACGAGAAGACGCTCGATGCGTACAACAAGGCGATCCTCAAGGGTTATGACCCAGAAGACATCAAGGTGGCGTACGAGACCTACATCAAGCGTTACAAGAACGAGCATCCAGAGACCATCCGCTTTGCAAAGCAGCTGCATGCATATCTGACCCAGCCTGATGGGCTTGCATTCGATGCACGGCCATCAAAGGGCAAGAAGGCTGTGATCGTCGAAGCACCTGAGCGAAGCGAAGAGCGCAAGCGGGCCATAGAGCAAGAACAACTCGACCTTGAGCTTGCGGCGAATAGCGAAGCCTACAGGAACCTCAAAGCGGAATACGAGTCAGAGATCCATGACGCGATGCAGTGCACGAAGCAGAAGAACGATGAGGGCTATAGGGCGCACCGAATGAGGGCAGATGAGGTCTATGCCGCGATGTGCCAGATGCAGCAGGACTTCAAGCAAGAGAAGGGAATGGGCCATGGAGTTCAATAAGGCACTGACGATCAGTGTTTATGTAGCCAACCTTGGCAAGTACAACGAAGGGGTGCTTCAAGGTGCGTGGCTGACATTGCCCCAACCGGAAGAGAAGATCCAAGAGATCTTGAAGGACAAGGTTGGGATAGAGGGCGCATATGAGGAGTATGCGATCCATGACCATGAGTATGAGAAGGGCTTGGAAGAGCTTGGATATGTGCCTAACGAATATACGAACCTCCACGAGCTGAATCTCCTTGCAGCAGCGCTGCAAAAGGAGCCTTTGTTCAGCGAGGATCTTGAGAAGATCAGAAGCTGGATGAACGAGGTAGTTGGAATGACAAGCGCGCTGTCTGACACTCCTGTCGAGATAGCGAACATCGTCCTCCAGCATGATGAGATTCCGTACTACTCATACGAGTATGACGACCCATCAATGAGCAAGGAGGAGAAGCTAGGGCGCACCCTAGCCAACAACCTGTGCACCTCTGATGGCAAGACGATCAGCAAGGTCCTAAAAGAGAGCAACCTAGAGGACTATTTCGATTATGAGAAGTATGGCCTGGACGTCGCTTATGACTGCTATCTCTGCGATGACGGATACATAGATAAATCCCAAGATGGACCGGACAGCGACTTCTACGATCTGAAAGAGCTCGAAGATGAGCTTGAAGGCGTCTTCGAAGAACTTGCAAGCGAAGCATCGGTAGATGGCCCCGCATCAGTCAAGGATATAGCTAAAGAGGCCATGGAGTCGTCTCAAAGGCTAGCTGCTGATAAGCCGGTGATGAACGAGCAGTCCAAGTCACAGGAGCGAGGGATATGAGCGCCCTGAACACAATGAGCAAGCATGACCAGTTCTATGAGATGGCGATGGATCCCAAGCCGTCTGCTCATGGATCTGGATCCCTAGATGAGGTCAAAGCGCGCATGCGTGATGTCGGGTATGAGGAATGGGAGATTGAAGAGGAGATAGAAGAGGCTTCCAGCTCATACAAGGCCAATGAGGAGCGAACGAAGCAGATCCAGGAAGGGTTGAAGATGAGCGAAGAACAAAGGAAGCCTTGGGAGTTAGTGGTTGACATAGATGAGTTCGTAGTGTTGCCAGATAAGTTCGAAGCGTACGAAGACAATGCGGGCTATCGCCATCTTTTCGCAATAGATACGCATGACAAGGTCTTGAGATCGGTCCTATTCGATCCGGCAAGCCAAGCGGAAGCAACGGCATATATCGCAAAGCTGAAGAACGACCCAACGCTATGGCTTGGTTGGGAATCGTCCGAGACCTTGGATTACGACCCCGATGAAGATCTAGCGCAATGCCGTGCATGGTCAGTCGATGGCAAAGGCTCATGTGAGGAGCTCTGCGAATGGAAAGTGGACCTCAAGCTTGCGTCAGAAAAAATCATCTCAGCACGAAGCGAAGGAATGGATGCGATTGCAGCAGCCACTGCTAGATATGAGGTCTCGAATGGGAAGTTCCTTTCCAAGAAGGAGGCAACACGATGAGCATTCCGATGATTGCAAGGCTGTTGGCGCGAATAGCAAGGGAAAAGTGCGGAAAAGAACTGAACCCAGGAGTCACAGGTGAAGGTTTAGCGTTTCTGGGGTACGACGAAACCGATATTGCGAACCTAAGAGACTTTATGGGGGAACACGCTCTGCTTGAGGAGCATATCCAGATACACGAAACCGAATGCATGGATGAAATGCCGGATATCACATGCGATGAGCTTATGCCTGTACAGCTTGCCAAGCTTGACAGCGAAGAGCTGGAAGAGCTGAGCAAGTGCGAGAGTAAATGGATATTGCATGCAGCAGCATTAGACACATCTAAATGGGGAAACCCAGGGATCATGGAGATAGTCCTGGAAAAGGGCGATCAATTCTGCAGAAGAGCGATAGCACGTAGCGAATATCCAAATATCCGTGCAAAGGTAGCCGAACTTGGCTACTGCATAGACAAGCTCATCGAAGACGCCGATGAGAAGGTCTTCGAAGCAGCAGAAGCCTATCTGAATGATTGCGATCTCACATATGACCAATGGGAAGAGCGATTTCCAGAACGGCTGGCATATCCCCCTGGAACACCGGCTATAGAGATGCCTCACACAGATGCTCGTGCAAAAGCCGAACAGATGAGCGCGAAGAAGGTGGCAGAAGAGGCGAAGGGCTCATCTAAGGCTCTGAACGATCATGCGGCTAAGGCGGTGAGCAGATGTCATCAGAGCCGTTAGTGGTTCTCATGTGGACAGATGAGGATTGGATAGAGGCAGTGCGACAAGCAGGAGGAAATGACCTTCTTGCGATGAAGGGCATAGCCGGGGACAAGAAGAGAGTGATCTCTGACCTCATCAAAGATGAAGCGATCAAGAGCGTATCGAAGATCCTGCGAGAAGAAGCCAGCATGGTGATCAAGATGCAGGAGGCTGAGCAAGGCAAAGAGCTCAGGCAGATAACGGAGCAAGAGCTTGAGGAGATCCTTGAGAAGCATCGCCTATGGGTCAGGGACAAGCCTGGCGGTGAGCGCGCGGACCTGACAGATGCAGACCTGAGGGGAATAGATCTTAGAGAGGCATTGCTCTCAAGCGCAGCTTGCAAGGGAGCATGCTTTGACGGCGTGGACATGAGAGGTTCGAACATATCAGCTGCTGATATGAGGGGTGCAAGCTTCCGGATGACGAAGATGCATGGCTCTTATGCACGTGGAACCAGATTCAACAGAGCTGAGATCAGTCGCTCGAACATGAACAAGATGCTCCTCAGAGAAGCGGATTTCAGCAAAGCGAGGATCGAAAACACAGACATGGATGCGTGTGACCTGAGAGACGCGATCGCAAAAGAAGCAATCCTGGATGGCGTGAAGATCGGGAATCCTTTCGGGGACCTTGCCTTTTTGGAAGAAGCCCACTGTCACTCAGTGGAGAGGACCACGAACAAACCGATCGCAGTGATCCAAAGAGCTAGACAGGTCGGCGCGGAGGAGAAGAGCGCTGCAGAGAGGATCAACAACGACAAGGCAAAGACACGAGCAGGAAGAGAGGAAAGGTAATGTCAGAAGACCTCGGACAAGATGTAGCAGAGTACGTGCTCAATCAGCGAAATGAGTTCTTTCGCTATGCACAGATGTTCATAAATGCAGTGCGAAGTGGCACTAGAGAGTACGTTGAGCCATCAAGGAGTAATGCAGCAGAGAAGGTGGTTGCCCTTGATTTCGAGACAGCAGATGATGCAGAAGCTGTCTCATACACGCTGAATGGGCGCGGATATGAGAACTACCGTGTCGCGGCTAGCGTGATCATGAAGGAATCAGACCTTGAGAGCGCAGCTGCAGAGTGCTCCGAGATCGCAGAGCTCATCAAGGCAAAAGTAGCCCAAGAGAAGGCGAATGTCGAAAAGGACACCACTCCACCGGACAAGCTTGAAGAGGTGGACATAAACGAGCTTCCAAAGGCGACGGAAAAGCAGATCGCATTCATCGAGAAGCTTCATGAAGATGGGCATTTGAGGGGTTTCGATATAGAGAACCTGCGGAACAGCCCAAGCTACGCAGCCTCAGAGATCATCAAGCGAGGAATCGCTATCAGGGACATCAAGCAGATGGCTGATAACAAGCAGCTGCGCGTGAAGGATGTAGGCGAAGAGGCGAGGGAATCTGCAGAGAGGCTTGTGAAGGAGAAGTCAGGACGCGCTCAAGAGAAGGTCATCGAAAGGAATCTGACGCGATAGCAGCTAGAGCGAAGAACAAGAGGCAAAGAGATGAAGAGGGGGTGATTGGATGAACAAGCAAGCAAGGGCATTGATGGTAGCAGTCATAGCGGCAGCGATATGCGCCGTGATCGGTTACCGAGCAGGCGCATTGACAGCAAATGGCTATGACCTGATGAGCGGTCTTGCGTATGCGGAGGGCCACTTCTTCGATATGGCAGCCAAAGCAGACCT
>CAJUPL010000060.1 GCA_910588435.1 uncultured Eggerthellaceae bacterium
GCATGTTCGCGAACGCGTAGGACATATCGGAGGCAGACCCGTTGCCCACGAGCTCGGCCTTCACGGTCTTGAACTTCGCACCGTCTGCCATGTGGCTCAAGTTCGCGGCTGGCGCATTGGATGCGATGTTGGTGAGCTCCAAAGTGGAGTTCTCAGCACCTGCGCCTGCAAGCATGTACCTCAGGTCTTCGGTCTGCTTGGTCGCGAAACCTGAAAGCGTCATCGACGTGAGCCCTGTGCAGTTCTGGAACGCGTAGCGTGCGTCTTGCGGCTGCAGGCTCGTCGGGATGATGGCGCCTTCGGCCATCTCAAGCTTGGCCTCGTAGTCACCAGTCGCGTTGTTGCGGACCGTCTTCAAGGAAGAGCAACCGGAGAAGATATAAGAAGCATCCGTTGTTGCGTCCGTAATAGTCAGTCCACGCAAATCTGCGCTGACAAGGTTAGAACAACCCTCGAACATGCCTGCAAGGGAACCCTCTGCGGTGATCTTCCCAAGGAAGACGACCTGATCGATCTGCGCGCCATATGTAGAGCTGCCATTCCATGGTGCACGTGTAGAATCTACGCGGTTGAACTTGCGCATCACGCCACCAGAAGCAGGGTTCGTGGGCATCAAGACAAGGGAAGTTATGCCCGTGTCATCGTTCTTGCGCACTGACCAGAGCACGGATGTGCCCTGAGGGTCGGCCGCTGTGATCTGACCCACATACTCACGCACGATAGCGTTGCCATACTCATCATCGGCGTTGGCGATCTGGCCGTTCACGGTGTAGTTGAAGTAGTCCTTGTTCAGCCACACTGCGATGCGCTGATTGAGCTGTGTCATCTGGGCTTCTGTTGCGGTGAAGCGTATCAGTCCAGAATAAGAGTGCTCCTCGATGCCAGGCCTCTGCATCAGCTCGCTAGCGGCAGTAGGTCCGCAATCATATGAGACCAGCATATCGGCCTGGATGACATACACAGGAGACCCTGTGCTGCTCGTCCTGTACCAGAAGAAGCCATTGAGCAGGCGCTTGAACTCTCGTCCAATGGTCACCTGAGCCCTATTGTCAGCATTGAGCATGGCTGTGGCACCTGTGAACAGGTCGTTCATGCCGCAGTCGCCCACGCCACCGTTGTCGTTGGCATCAACTTCAGTGAAGTTGTTGGGCAGGCTGGCAGTGGATAGGCCTGTGGTATCCAGCTTGTTCAGCTTGGTGCACCCCTGGAACATGGAGGTCATCGTCGCTGGTGCTGTCATGTAGGACGCAGATGGGAACGACACTGTCATGGACGAAGCCGCAGTGCCGCTTCCCTTGAGCAGGTTCGTGAAGTCGGGCTTGGCGCCTACCGCAGAGGTTGCCGTCCATGTGAAGCTCGAAAGCTTTGGAGCTGCTTCAAGAGCGCTCGTGAGGTCAACGTTCGCAGCCTTGGCGAAGTTCGTCAGATTGACCGTGGTCAGCTGGTTCGCCCCGTAGAACATGGCTCTCATGTCAACGATGCTCGTCGTCACCCAGTTCGCGTCGAATGCGATCGAGTCAGATGCGGATGTGCCGATGGAGGTGACGGCGTCAACCTCTTTGAACATATGGACTGCAGAGAGATCTTGGCCTATGGCTGCCGTTGCGCCTGAGTACGGTGCGATCTGAGGCATGCCGCGCAGGTCGAACTTGGGCATCATGATGCTGCCGCCGCGGCTCCTGTATCCAAGGCCGTTGTTCGTAGCACTGTCCCAGCTCGTATCGGAGAAGTCGAACGTGTAGGCCATGTTGCCAAGATACATGTCGGAATTGGCTTCAGTCCAACCCTTAGGCGTGTAGGAGTCCTGCCCGAAGAGAGCGCCCATGCCGATGGCGGTTCCACGCGTGCCGCTGTTCGTCCAAGTGAAGCTGGACTCAGGAGACATTGGGTTCCTGAAGCTGTAATCGAAGGCGTTCCTCAGGTTGGCACCGTTGTTCCCCACATCGGTGAGCGAGTAGGTCACTTTCGTAGAGCTGTTCGTGTTGAGAGCAGCACTGCTCATGAAAGCCCACATCTCGGCGTTCGCTCCGGTGCCGACGTTCTTTAGCGTCACATTCGTGAGGCCATTCACGCCATAGAACATGGTTCCGAGATGGGCGTTCGCGCCAGTACCCACATTGGTCATATTGAGCGTTTGCAGGTTGGGTACGCTGTTGAACATGCGCCTGAGATAAGCCCCTTCACCTTTGCCAACATCGGTCAGAGTAGCTGTAGCTCCACTTGCGAAGGAGCCAGAGAAGATCGTCCAAAGATGGGAATTGGCCCCATTGAAGCAATTGGTGATGGTGGCAGTCTTCAGCTTGGAGGCCCCGCCAAATATGCAGTAAGCATTGGATATGTATTGATTGAACAAGCCATTCAGATTCAGGGTCTCAAGGCTCTTGAGGTTGTAGAAGCAATAGATCAAGTTATTGCTGCTTCCCGATGCAAAGTTCGAGAGCTGGAGGTTGGTGATGCCTGTGCATTCGCTCGCGAACTCCTGGAAGGTGCTACTGTTGCCCGTTCCGAAGTTCGTGAGCTTCATGGATGTGATCCCTGTGCATCCTTGGAACATCCTATAGAAGGTGCATCCTGTACTGCGTGTGGTGAACCCTGTGATGTCAACGGCAGTCAATCCGGTGCACCCTTGGAACACCGCTTCCGCGCCACCCAAACCGGAGGTATCCATGGACGATGGCAGCTTGACCGCTGTGCCAGATGTGCTGATGGTTCCCTTGAGGCTTGTGCCCGAGAACATATACGACATCGAGGATAGAGATGACGTGATCTTCAGGTTGCTCATATCCACGGACTCTAGGTTGGACAGACCGCTGAACATATATTCCATGTATTGGTATGGGTAGACAGGCGTCGTATAGCTTCCATAGCTGAAGACGACCTTCTTGATGTCCTTCCTGCCTGTCCAAGGAGCAGGGTTGCTGTTGCTGAAATTCCTCATGCGCCCGTTGGCGGTATAGGAGTAGATGGAGAGCGTGCCGCTATCTATCCGCCACTTGACGGTGGTCGTGGTGGTTCCGCCCGATGAGGTTCCATACCCTATGTCTCCGCTGGTTGCTGTGTTCGAACCTCCGAAGTATCCTCTTGCTTGCCATACGGTGGTCTTATAGGAGGACGGCACCGTCAAGTTAGCGAAGCTGGATTGCGCCCCTGCATAGGCGTAATTCACGCCATTGACAGTGATGTCAAGGCAGGGGATGAGGTTGTTGGTGGTGGTTGGTCCAGTGTCGATCTGGACCTTGACGTTCGAACCCAGGACGAAAGAGGGTACTGAATTGGTCACATTGTAGTAGCCAGCATCGCTCTGATACCAGAACAGGCCGTTGGTCACATAGCATTTCCCTAGGAGGAGAGTGCCTGGATCACCGGCAGTCGGGCCGCCGCGCCCATCTTGGGATGTGAAGTGGGGCGAACCTCCAAGCAAGGAGCTTCCGGAATTGTTGATGTTCATGCTGATCGAGCGAAGATCGACATATGTCAGATTGGTGCAATTATTCAACATGCCATCGAAGCGAGTGCTCGCGCCTGAGCATGTTGAATCGAATATGACGCTCTTGAGCTTAGGACACGAGGCGAAAGTATTGCAGAAAACGTAATCGCCCGAGTTCATGTTAGAGCCCTTGAAGGTCTCAAGATTGTTGTCATTCTGGAACCAGTGAGCCATACCAGCGAACGTGATATCCGTGAACTCGACCGTTTTGAACCCGGGACTTCCATTGAAGATCAGATAGGGGCCGCGGAGGTAATAGCCATTGCGGAACGTGAGATAGGTATCTCCTAGATCGGTATTGGAATTGCGGATGTTGGCACAGCGAGTGACGCCTGCGAAGGTCTCAGGATAGCTCATGCTTGTGGCATAGACTCGCACGCCCCAGACAGGCATTCCGGTCAGATTCATCTTGGTGGCGCCTGATGCGAAGAACGTGCGGACGGCATGATCCATCGTTCCAGGAGTACCAGAATTCAACCAGTTGATGGAGCCTGTCTTTAGGGTTGGCGTACTCGCTTGCTGGAATGTGGAATCGAAGGTATTGGCACAAAGGCCGATGTTGGTCCCCATGTCTGTGACAGTGATGACAGGGTCATTATTGTTGTTGTAGTAATCGCTGTTCGCACAGGCATACTGGAATGTAGCCGTCAGATTTGCATATTGACCAGTACCGATCCTCGTACCTGTGATCTTCGTAGCACCCCATGTATTGCTGAACATGTGATTGAGGTTAGCGAACTTGCCCTTCCCGACATCAGTGATCGTGATCGTATGCATATAACGCATGGAGTCGAATGCGTATGTGAGGTCTGTGCACTCCGTGCTCGTGTTGGCAGTGTTGTCATAGTTGCCAACGTTGATCACGGTGAGCGTGGTATTGGTCGTCTTGTAATTCGAGGTCGTGCATGCCTGATGCATCAGGGCATTCAAGTTCGCTCTCTTGCCATTGCCAACGTTGTTGACGGTGGCTGTACGAAGGATGGAGCACCCTGTGAACATATATGAGAGGTTGGCCGCTTCTCCGTTGAAGACTCCCTGGAGCAGCACCTCTTCAAGGCTGGGGCAGTTCGCGAACGCATACGATGCGTTGATGCCCGTTGCTGTTGGGTTGAATAGCGTTGAGAACGTGAGGCCCGTAGGGATGGTCGTGGTGCCATCAGCGGTCTGCGCCTGACCCGTCTTCATGCTCTTGAGCGCTTTGCACTCCGCGAACATCTGATACATATTGGTAGTGCCGGAACCCACTGTGAGGTTCGTGAGATCTGCGTCGGTGATGAGCGGCATCTGGTAGAACATCTTGGAAAGCGACGCTCCCGCCGTGACGCCCTTCATGACCTTCACGCGAGTGAACGCGCGAGAGTAGCCATCGCCATTGCCGCCGGCCATGCCGACGCCAGTCCAAGGCGCGGCGCTCGCTCCATCGCCAAAGCTCCTCATCTTCGCGTTGTTGGTGGAAGCGGTGTATCCCTTCACTGAGTTCGGCGCGATCAGGAGCGTTCCCACGCTATTGCTGTCCACCATGATCCTCCAGGCAACGGACTGGCCGGATGCCTGTGAGGTGTCACCGATGAATCCGTAAGCCGCGGTCTTTCCGAACGCAGACCCGAAGTCACCGATGAGCGCATTCACATCGGACTCGGTGTACTGGATGCAGAGCG
>CAJUPL010000061.1 GCA_910588435.1 uncultured Eggerthellaceae bacterium
CCATTGGAAGCGCAGTTGCACGCCAGTGCAACGTAACGCAGGCGCTAGCCTGCGAACACCCGGCACCCAGAAACTGGTCAGGCAACCTAGCCTGGCGCAGATCACCAATCCGGACAATCCCGGCTTCAACCCTCTTCCCGCTCTCATGCGATGGCTGGCACCCTCGCTAGGCTTCAGGCTGGCGGTCGAATGTGGTTGGATATACCACATTCGCCCTTGCCTTCAGAAACGCTCGGGTACCAGCCATCGCATGCTTCGCCACCAGTGAGTAGGGGAGGCATCGCCGTTTTCGTCGGGACCCCTAACGGGACCCCTCCGAAAACTCGGCGGCTCAAGGCTGAACCTGAATCCTCCTCTGTCTTACTTTCCTCGTCCTTCGGCCTCGCTCCGCTCGGTCCGGCTTACGGGATGGGTGCACTATGTGCACCCATCCCGCTTCATTCATAACGGCCTTTAACAATAGTTGTTCATTCCATTCGCGCCCATGTAGCGGCCTTGGCGCACTAACGTACCCCTGTCCAGGTAAGGGCATTTCCTGTGGGCGCTTGCATCGCAAGCGCAGTTGCACGACAGTGCAACGTAACGCAGGCGCTAGCCTGCGAACACCCGGAACAAAGCAACTGGTCAGGCCAGCTAGCCTGGCGCAGATAACCTATCCGGGCATTTCGGGCTGCCGTCCTGATGATTTGCTGATCGATCCATGCAGATGGAAGATGGATTCGTGGCAGTTTGTTGCTTGCCCGATGGTAAGGATCTGTAAGGCCAAGTTGTTACAATCAAGTGAGCTCAGCGGTGTGAGACCCGTGTGCTGGTAGCGCCTCCGATGCAATGAGGAGGTCTATCTATGATGTATATGATTTCTATGGTTGCAAGCCTCTTGGGGCTTGCAACCGCCACTTTGAATCTGATCATTGCGGCAATCAATCTAGCCAGAGAACGCAAAGGCCAGAGCCGAGAAGAACGTAGGGAGTAGGTGACGCTACTCCCTACAAAACAGAACGGCGCTGCCCGCGAATAGGTACGGGCATCCGCTGAGTGAAGTATACGCTCTTTGTGCTGAACAGCCAAGAAGCACGTTCTCGCACGAAGGGCGATGCATTGCAACGATGAATGCTCATGGTGGCCTTGCTGCCTTGAAAATGCTGCACAGGCAAAGTGCATGCCAGTGCACTTTTATAACGGCCTGATGCTCTTGCATCCTTGGTGCCTTAAAAATGTGTCGCGGGTGCAGGCACCCGCTCCATTTATTGCGGCCTTTAACTCATGATCATGCAAGCATGCTCATGAGTAGCGGCCTTGGTAGCCTTCCGGCCACCTATCCAACCCAACCTCTGCGGTAGGCGTCTCCATTGGAGACGCAGCATTGCGATGAGCAATGCGTAACGCGGACGTCAGTCCGCGAACACCCGAGACAAAAGCACTCGGTCAGGCCACCTTGCCTGGCGCAGACCATCTATCCGGGCATTTCGGGCTTCCGTCCTCATTTCGCTGTGCTGACGCACAGCTGCGTCGGCAATGCCGACGCCCACTCTCGGGGGGGGAGGCGCTCGCTCTTGAGGAGATGTTCCTCATTGCGCAGATTTCAAGGAACTAGGCTGATCTATGGAACAACCGTTTCCTCTTGTGTAGAATGCGACGTACCACAACCATACCCTTGTAACGCAAGGACTATAAACTCGCGCGAATGCGTAACCAGGAGGGCATCTGCCCTAATTGCGCATTCGAGAACTTTGTTCTTGCGTCCGTATGGTTGTGGTGACCGTGGCGGATGCTCTCCTCATTGAAAAGGTATCACGCATCCACCGCAAGGTTAAGCTAACCGGAGGGATGCGTATGAAGGACCCAGAGCTGAATGTGAAAGAGCTATTGGCCTTGCCAGCAGCTCACAATCTGAAGCTTGATCAGTACAGATGGCTCATCAAGCAAGTCCATGAGTGCGATGCCGCGAAAGACAAAGCCTTCCAAACAGCCTTCAAGAGCTACTGGGCCTACAAGAAGTTCGACAAAGACTGGCAGCCACTGGTCTTCGAGGCTATCGAATACGCCAAATCACAAGAGGATCCCTTATTCGAAGAGATCCTACGCCGTCTCTCGATAGATGACGTGCAGAAGTCCCCAGCAAGCAAGATCCTTGCAACCTTGAACCCCAACTACCCAGCTTGGGATACGAGGATCTCGAAAGCACTTGGCATCTTAGAGCCAGAAGGCAAAGGCTTGGAAGCCAAGATTCTGGATGCAGTGGTCAAGTACCAGAACCTCCAGGAATGGTACAGAGCCTTTCTTGCATCACCTGAGGGTAAGCAAGTCCTCGAAGAACTCAGTGAAGCACGTCCAGAGATGGATGACCTGAATCCCATGAAGAGGATAGACATCCTCCTCTGGCTTCTTGGCAGCCAGAGATCCAACGCGTGAGAATAGAGAGGCGAACATCATGGAACTCAAAAGAACCCTCT
Organism: uncultured Eggerthellaceae bacterium; assembly: GCA_910588435.1. Taxonomy (GTDB): domain Bacteria; phylum Actinomycetota; class Coriobacteriia; order Coriobacteriales; family Eggerthellaceae; genus MGBC163016. Next base: position 2,454 of record CAJUPL010000061.1, read on the forward strand.
CTAATACGCTTCTCTTGACAGTTGCACTTGCGATCACGTTTTCCATCACGCTGGCCACAACTTACGCATGGGGCGAAGACGAAGACAGCGAGCAACAAGATTTCGTCGGCCCAGTGCTTGTTAATGCCGAGGACAGCGAGAATGATGATCAGCAGGAATTCGTTGGTCCTGTGCTTATAATCGATGAAGAGACTGCAGAGGCTAACGATGCCGAAATCGTTCCTTTGGCTGCAACTGAAGGATGGGAGCTATTTGGTACGTGTGAGTGGCGTATAGATGATGAACGTTGTCTTATCATCCGTCCTGCTAATAATGCTGCTGTTGGTGATCTACCTGTTTTCACAAGACCTGATGATTACACGCTTCTGTACAACGAATCACGTGATAATTGGCCGTGGAATAGCAAGGCCGGTCAAGAAAAGCTCACTTCTGTGGTCATCGAGAAGACGGTAAGAGCACATGGGTTCATGGCTCAATTCCTTGACGTAAGCATCTTTGTTCCTGATTACGAGGAAAATGGATTGGTGCATGGTCACACTGAAGGCCCGAGTTCAATAGATCTATCTGGACTGGATACATCTGATGTGACCGATATGTCTGAGATGTTTTTTCAGACTTGTGTTTCTGCTGAATCTCTTGATCTTTCTGGGTTCGATACATCTAAGGTCACTGACTTCTCATGCATGTTTGCCAACTGCTGGGCGCTCAGAAGACTTGATTTGACTGCATTTGATACTTCAAAGTCGCGGTCGTTTGAACTCATGTTTAGTAGTTGCACTGATTTGGAGAGCATTAACATGGATAGTTTCCTGACGGCAAATGCATTGACATTTGACGGAATGTTCCATGACTGCAAGAGCCTGCAAGGTCTCAACTTGAAAAGCTTCAATACCTCTCAAGCTACATCAATGAATTCAATGTTCTCGGGATGCTCCAGTCTTACAACCCTTGATCTTTCTGGATTTACTACTAACAAATGCACGAGTCTGAATATACAGATATGGGCAACCCCGGCATGGTATGTAAAGCCCGGATTCTTTCGAGATTGTTCAGCTTTAAAGCGGATTGATATATCAGGATTTGACACTACGAATGTAAAGCAATTTGATGCAAATGATTTCATGTTCTCTGGCTGTGGAGTAGAAGAGATCTCTATTGGGGAGGCGTTCACGCTTCAGGCTTCGCTTCCTGAAAAGACTTGGCACAACACAAAGGGCGAGGCCTTTACTCCTGAGACCATCCCTGTAGGGGTTGCTGATACCTATAGAAGCTTTACGACGGTGTCTAACATCACCCTCTCGGAATACGCGAAGGTCATCAAGGTTGATGACGGTCCCTTCACGCTGACAGCAACCGTGACTCCCGCAGACGCTTTCAACGGCGCTATCGGGTGGTCCTCCTCTGACATCAAGGTGGCGACCGTGGATGCTACGGGAAGGGTCACTCCCGTGAGCCCCGGCACCACCACCATCACGGCAAGCGCGGGCACGCTCTCAGCGCAGTGCACGCTCACGGTGCTGGATGCTGACGGTGAGATCACGCCCGTTGAGTCAGTCACGCTGGACAAGGCCACAGCAACCCTCACTGGCAAGGAGACCGTGCAGCTGAGCGCCAGCATTTCGCCCGCGGATGCAACCTACAATGGCGTTCGCTGGACCTCTTCCAACGAGGGTGTGGCACTTGTGAGCCAGCTGGGTGTGGTGGCAGCCAAGGGCAAGGGCACGACCACCATCACGGCAACCAGTCTTGATGGAGCGGCTTCGGCTACCTGCATGGTCACCGTGCTGAACCCGCCAACATCTCTTGCGTTCAGTGCTGCTCCGTCCCAGTTGAAGATCGACCAGACTGAGAAGCTCTCTGTGGTCACGACGGGTGATCTCCCGGGCGCCACGGAGGATGTAGGGCAGATAGACTGGATGGTGTCCGATAGCGGCATTGCTAGCCTGGCGTCTTCGGGCGCAAGCGCGAACATCACCGGCAGGTCCGTTGGTGGCGTGACCGTTCAAGCCAAGGCAAGCTATGGCGGGAAGAACCTGCTAGCCGAGACTGGCGTGGAGGTCATCTGGGCAGACGCTGAGAGCGTCACTCTTGATTCCGCATCCCACCACACCATAGTTGGCGCGGATGGGATCACGCTTGCTGCCAGCATCTCACCTGAGTCCGCATCAGGCGCCGCCATCTCTTGGTCATCCACTGACCCCGAAGTTGCCTCAGTGGATCAAGCGGGCAACGTTCTAATCCATAAGGCCGGCACAGCGAAGATCTACGCCAGGGTAGGTGCCGTGTACGCAGAATGCCTGGTGGAGGTTGACGCAAGGAGCATCCCGTCATCTGAGGATTCTGACCTTGATGGGTATCTCCTGGTTGAGGATTCGGAGCTTGCACGCTCTTTGGATGGGCTGCAGCTGGTGGTCAACAACAACGAGCGCAAGTCTGACCTTGACATGAGAAAGGCTGCAGTTGATGCCATAGATGGGCAGGTTGCCTTGGCTGACCTGTATGACATCTATATGGTGGACATGAATGGCTACTATCGCCCGTGGTCAAGCCCCTCCGCTGATCCGGTCACCGTCTGCGTTGCCCTGAGCGAGCCTTTGAAGGCAATATCTGATTCTAAGGATCTGTTCGTGAGGTACATCTCT
>CAJUPL010000062.1 GCA_910588435.1 uncultured Eggerthellaceae bacterium
GTGTTGATGGTGCGGATGAACACCTGGTTCATGGAGTGGTTCGCCATGGTCATGAAGGTGCAGCGGATGTTCTCTGCCTTCATGTTGTCGTTGATGCGGTGGAAGACCACCACCGTGTCATAGAGCGAGTAGCCCAAGATGGTGAGCAGCGCCGCGATGGTGTTCGGGTTGATCTCACGGCCGAAGAGCGCGTAGACACCCATGACCAGGATGAGGTCATGCAACAGCGTGACCACGGCGATGACGCCCATCTTGTATTCGAAGCGGATGCCTATATATATGATGATCAGCACGAGCGAGACGAAGAACGCCAAAAGCGATGAGTTGATGACGCTTGTGCCCCAGTCAGGGCCGATGGTGTCAACGCCCACGTCTTGGCTTGCGATGCCCAGCTTCTCCGCAACGTCGTTCGCGATGGAGTTCATCTGGGACGCGTCCGAGTTGGCGGTGCGGACCAGGAAGCCGTTCTCTCCACCGGTGACCGTGGTCTGGATGGTGACGTCAGACTCACCCAGCTCGTCGAACGCGCTGCGCAGCTCATCAGTTGTGACCTCACCGGTGTTCGTGTAGGTGACAGAGGAGCCGCCCACGAATTCGATGCCGAAGTTGAAGCCGCGGATGCCCATGACGGCAACGCAGGCCACCATGGCCACAGCGGCGATGGTCAGGAAGATCTTGCGAATGCCAAGGAAGTTGATGTCACGTTTGATGAAGCGGCCGCGGATCTTGGATGTGGCATCCTTGACCACCCGCTCACCTGCTGCATCGCCTTCGCGCTCTTCGATGACGCCCAGGCTCTCCACCGGGTTCATCTGCTCAGCGGTCTCAGCCTCAGCAACCGGAACGCCTTCGGCCTTCGCAAGCTCCGTGTAGCCCTCAGCCGCAACCTGGCAATCCTTGATGCCCCAGAAGCCCGGGTGCTTGGCGATGGAGCGCGGTGCCAGCAAGCGGATCAACGGCGCCTTGAAGAGCAGCATCATGGCAACGTCGCAGAAGATGCCCAGAGACAGCGTGAGGCCGAAGCCCTTGACGCCGGCGCTTGCCAGGAAGAACAGGCAGAGCGCAGACACCAGCGTGACGGAGTCAGCGTCGATGGAGGTCAGGATGGCGTGCTTTACGCCGGATTGGCTGGCCGCGCGGACGCTCTTGCCCATGCGGATCTCTTCGCGGAAGCGCTCAACCGTGAGGATGGACGAGTCCGCCGCCATGCCGATGGTGAGCACGATGCCGGCGATGCCCGCAAGGGACAGGCTGAACAGCCCGAATGCGGAGAGTGCCGCCAGGATGCCAAGGTAGATGATGGCGAACACGAGCATGGAGCTTGCAGTGATGATGCCAAGGCCCTTGTAGAAGAAGAGCAGGTACAGCATGACCAGCGCAAGGCCGATCAGCACGACGATCAAGCCCGCGAACAGGGCCTCCTGACCAAGCGTGGGTCCTACCACCTGGCTTGTGGAGAACTCGAAGTTGACTGGTAGCGAGCCGGATTCCAGCACAGCCTGGAACGCCTTCGCCTCATCTGCGGAGTAGTTGCCGGTGATGGAGACGTTGCCGTCAGAGATGATGGCCTGAACGGCCGGAGCGCTTTCCACGTTGTTGTCAAGCAGGATGACGATCTGGCCGTTGGTGATCACCAGGTCACGCGTGGCCTCGGCGAACGCATCCGTTGCCGTTTGGTCCAGGTCAAGGTTCACCGCGTAATACGCGCTGGTCTGGCTTGCGCGGTCCACCGTCACGCGCTCAAGGTTGTCACCGGTGAACATGGTGGTGTAGATGCTGGGGTCAACTTTCAGCTCCTTGCCCTCCTCTGCTGGGAAGGAGTAGCCGAAGTCATCCTTGATGGTGGCGAACTCTCCGTAGTTGCCGTTCTGGATCTCCTCCACCACGGTGTCATCCGTGAAGGAGTCAAGGCGCGCGAACGCCAGCTGACCTGTGGAGCCTATCGTCTCAAGAGCCTGCTCTGCGTCCTCAAGGCCAGGGATCTGCACGATGATCTGGTCAGTGCCCTGCACCTGGACCGTTGCCTCGGATGCGCCAAGCGCGTTCACGCGGTTCTCGATGATGGTGCGCGCCTGCTCCATGTCCTCAGTGGTGACCTCTTGCCCCTCATCAGGGTTGGCGGACAGCACCACGGACAAGCCGCCACGGATGTCAAGGCCTTGGGTGATCTTCTGATCCGGCGGCATGAACAGTATCAGTGACCCTATTATCAGGAGGGCTGATATGACCATCAACCAGATGTTGCGGCGCTCTTTGGTGCGCACCGGCTTCTTCTTCGCAGTCTTCGCGCGTTCGATTGCCATGCTCGCGTTAGCTCCTTAATGAATGCTCTAATGGGTGATACAAGCAATAAACCTGCCTATTCTACATCATGAAGCGGGTGAGAAGGTTGGTGCAGGCACGCTCAAGCTTGCGAATGCGACGGGCGCCAATGGAGGCGCCCACGGGTAGGGGTTGGGGCTAAGGTGCGCACGCTAGCATTTAGGGTTGCCGCGTTGCGGCACGCCATAAGAACGATGCACCCCAAGGGCACTTCTTCGCCGTGCGTTCAGATCCTCGCACGGCTCAGGGCGCGGGCAATCTCAGGCACCCTTCGAACCCTCGCTGTCTTTGGTGGGCCTGAGGCTCTTTCAATGGTTTTTGGAAGGTGTGCACCTTTCCTTGTGGGCGCTTGCATTGCTTGTCGCAGCTACCTGAAAGCCCGAAGGGCGGGAAGGTAGCGAAATGAGGGGCACCCAAGGTGCACTTCCTCGCCGTGCGTTCAGATCCTCGCACGGCTCAGGGCGCGGGCAATCTCAGGCGCTCTTCGAACCCTCGCTGTCTTTGGTGGACCTGAGGCTCTTTCAATGGTTTTTGGAAGGTGTGCACCTTTCCTTGTGGGCGCTTGCATTGCTTGTCGCAGCTACCTGAAAGCCCGAAGGGCGGGAAGGTAGCGAAATGAGGGGCACCCAAGGTGCACTTCCTCGCCATGCGAAGAAATTTTCGCATGGCTCAGGGCGCGGAGCCCGAAATGCCCGGATTGGTGGTCTGCGCCAGGCAAGGTTGCCTGACCAGTTGCTGGCATCCGGGTGTTCTTGCCCTATCGGGCAAGTTACGCATTGCTAGCGCAATGCTGCGCTTCCAATGGAAGCGCCCACAGGATACCTGCAGTGCTGCATAGGCGCGCGTGAGCGCGCCAAGGCCGCTACTTTGAGCAGCGGGAACGCTGTTCAAAGTTAAAGGCCGTAGTGAATGGAGCGGGTGCTTGCACCCGCGACACCGGACCGAGCGGAGCGAGGCCGAAGGATGGGGAAGTTTAGGCAGAAGGAGCTGTAGGTTCAGCCTTGAGCCGCCGAGTTTTCGGAGGGGTCCCGTTAGGGGTCCC
>CAJUPL010000063.1 GCA_910588435.1 uncultured Eggerthellaceae bacterium
ATTCAAGCTGCTAAACCTGGCCGACACTACGGTAGTGGCAAGAGCGCAAACCGCTTATACCGGAATGGCCTATTACGTATCAATGTGATTCCATATCACAGAGCATGCCTACACTTAATGGATCCATCGTCACAGCTAACACAGATAAGGATGGATTCATCACAGTGACACACAGCTTGGGAGCAGCTCCTAGGACCGTTGTGATCACACCAGCTTCTGGCCAATCCGATCAGCTCACCCACATCACGAAGCTGCATGTCTATGACATCAACGCTACCACTTTCAGGGTGCGTGCGAGCAGAACTGATACCAATGCATGGCTGACAGGCAACCCCGTCCGCTTCTACTGGCTAGGCCTCAAGTGATTCCATATCACAATTCAAGTACCGTGGATTCGCATCTGACGCTAATGCCGTCACGGATGACGGCTACTACGAGACAAACAACAGCACGGCCAACCTGCTTCCCGAGGTGTTGTCTCAGTACGGGATTCTCGTGCAGCTGTCGATGCGCCCCTCTCAAGGCTGGGTGCATCAGCTCTACATCCCGAACGATTCGGGCCAGATGCGCAAGCGTTACAGGCTCGGGACTGCGACATCGTGGAGCGCGTGGAGTGTTGCATGATATTCCATATCACTAAAGCAGATAGAGGTCAGCGGAATGTCTAATGGTTATGGCAATGACAACATTCTTGACTTGCCCGAGAGCGCATTGCTTGTCGGCCTGCGCATAACATCGCCCCCTAATACAGGAGGAGTACCGGTCAACAGAAATGCATTCAAGCTGCTAAACCTGGCCGACACTACGGTAGTGGCAAGAGCGCAAACCGCTTATACCGGAATGGCCTATTACGTATCAATGTGATTCCATATCACAAGAGTTCCTGGTAACAAAAGAGATGACCTTGCCATCTGTTACAGCACAGGCATATAGCCACGTTAATGCAAGCATAAGCAACATCACAATTAGTGGTTACAAGGCCATAGGCGTTGTAGGCTTCAATCTGGCTAACTACTTTTGCAGCTTGGTCACTTGCAAGCTGCAAGGGACTGGCGTGGGGATGACCATCTACAACTCAAATAGCTCATCGGCCTCCATGACGCCTACTGTCACAATCCTTTATGCCAAGACCTTTTGATCCCGGTAGAAGACCCTGACTACCACCCCGTAGGTTTGCTTGAAATTTGTTGTGAAGTAGCACTGATTCCAAGCACTGGCTAATGAATATACCTGGTGCATGTTCACGATAGGTTGCTCGCCTGATGGTGATGTCCAGCTACTGGTGGGCCAAGCTTTTACGAGCTGCTTACCGATATAGTTGGACGCATTAGCTTTGGTGCAAGCAAGCGTATGCAGGTTAGGCTGGCCCGTTGATTGCTGGTCTTTGGTCATATCAACGTTGAAGGACACATCTTCATAGGCAATCGTGCTTTGTGATATGGAATCACAAGACTTCTTCAGATTGGCCAGTTCTGTATCCAGCTCCTCAGACAGATGCCTTCGGTCGACAGCGTGTCCTGCCAGCTCATTATCCGTAACAGCTCCGGGTGCGATCTTGCCATTGGTCACAGCATGAGCTGCTAGATGTTTTGCCTTTATGACCTCATCCTCATCGTGCAGGGCATTATCATCATGCAGATCCAAAGTGCCAGTGCTGCCATCGGCACGCAAGAAGACCAAACGTGAGAGTGGTGCATCATGTGCGTTTACCTCAAAATTCATTAGTTACCTCCAAGGATCTCTTGCATCTCTGATTCTGTTATCCAGCCGCATTCAGCAGCCTTCTGGACTCGCGCACGCGTCCAGCGCCCCGCCACATACCAAGACATCACTGACGGGTATCGCAATGAGTGCGTACCTTTGGCCATAGGATCACTCCTCTCCTAGGAGCATGAGGG
>CAJUPL010000064.1 GCA_910588435.1 uncultured Eggerthellaceae bacterium
GCCTCTTCATCAAGGTCTCCATGGTCTGAGGACCACCATAGGTGTCAACGTTCGCTAACAGTATGTACTCAGGAGATGCCGTCGCTGACTCGCGCTCCCAGAAGAAGCCGTTGAGTGCCTGTGAGAATGCAGGCCCAAGGACGATCTCAGGACGCGCTGAGTAGCGGCTGTTCGCAGTGTCCGCCTGGTTAAGCATCATCTGCTCTGAGGTGTAGACCGTACCGGGCTCAGACCTGTAATCCGGCGCATCCGGGTCAGATGGGTCCTTCACGAGGCTCCAGCACCCAGAGAACATGCCGGATTGTCCCGTCACGTTGTATTCGCCGTCCTCGGAGACCCCGCTGACCAAGGTACCAAGGCCATAGAAGTCTATGTATGTGAGCGACTCGCAGTACGCGAACATATCGCGCATGTCAGAGGCGCGGCCGGGGGTGACGCTCTCGCGCTCCACGCGGTTGAAGACGCGCTTGCCTTGCGTATCGAAGATGGTGGGATAGCTCTCGCCACCATCGAAGAGCGCATGCTCTAGGCTGTAGTCGCCCAGGAACGCACCGGTCAAAGCCGTGCCCGGGATGCGGGACTTGATGAGGTCCGTCGTGTCGAAGAGGACAAGGTCCTCCATGTCCGCGAACGCGTAGCTCATGTCCTGGAGCTGCGTGGTATCCCAGCCAGAGGGCAGCGCTGCAACCCTCTCATCTGTTGGGATCTCATCCGTTGCATCAAGCTTGTTCGTGATCAGCGTGAAGGACGTGCCAGAGAGCATGTATGCGGCAGATCCCGCACCCGCGGTTCCTGTCACCTTGGGAAGCGCACGCAGGTCCGCCGTCGGCAGCTGGCAAGTGTCCGCAGCACCCGCGTCGAACAGGCGCTCGATGGATGCCACGGAACGTCCCTTGGTGGAGATGGTGGGGTCACCCAAGACCACCTTGGAAGATGCGCTCAGGTTGGTGGCCCCGAAGGAGCCTTCGAAGAGACCCGTCAAGTTGCCGCCACCACCGGTGTCGGTGCCGTAGAGTCCTGCTCCACCAAGCTGGTAGACAGACGGGATCTGCGGGTTCACATCTGAGGCGTCCGTCTGGATGCCAGAGAAGGCGTATGAGAGGTCAGGCGATGCGCCAGAGGTGGTGGCAACGTTCGTCCACTGGACCACCTGCAGGCGGCTAGCGCCTTCTGCGAAGTGCGCCATCACAGGAGATGAGCCCAGAGCCACATTGTTCATCTCAAGCGCGAAGACCCCTGTGGCCCCTGCGAGCGCATAGGACATATCCGCCGCACGGCCGTTGCCAACGTCTTGCAGGTTCACAGCGCCCATGGTCACCCCTGGGGCCTTCATGGAGCCAGAGAGGAAGCGCGCCATTGACATGCCATCCCCATTGAACGCGCCCTGGATGTTGACAGACGCCAGGTTCGGGATGTCAGAGAGCATCTGCTGGGCAGAGACGATGCCAGAGGTGTCCGCGAAGCCGTTCGTCCATGCAGCCTCCCCGAATCCGGAGCTGCCAGAGGATGGCAGCGCGCATGAGCCCGGGGCGAGCTCCGTGCCATCTGTCGTGAAGGTGCCCATGGTGACCTGCGTGATGGAAGAGCATCCTGCCATGAGCTTGGCAACAGAGC
>CAJUPL010000065.1 GCA_910588435.1 uncultured Eggerthellaceae bacterium
ACAAGCATGGTTTCCTCGGAAAGGGAACGAGGGGGTAGGATGCTCGACGACCTCAAGGATTACTGCAAGGAGAGCCCGATTTGCTGGATGGAGCTTGCGCTCGTCATCCTATGCGTGGTCTACCTCGTCTTTCTTGGGTCGCTCAACGCAGAGCTCGCGTCCTACGGATCCATATCCGACCCCTACCAGAAAGCGCTTTCGGTCGTATCGCATAACGGGGGCGCTCCCATGGGGTACTTCTTTTTCGGCCTTGTCCTAATCGCCACGACGATCGCCGTAACCGTGCTCAACTGGAAGCAATGGCGCGACGAGCATCAGAGAGGATGGGTAGCGAGCAACGCGCCTCTTGTCGTTTTCCTCGCCATCATGGTCATCAACATCATCCTCTTCTTGCTGATCCTGGCCTTCCTCAACAATCCGATTATGTGGGCTATCTGCTTGCTCTTGGCCGCTGGCGGAGCGCTGACAGCCCTCTTCTCGTAGCGCTCCTCCCAGCGAGCGGCTTCAAGCTGCTTTTCTCTTGCAGACGCCCTCCTGGCTCGCTTGCGGCACGTTGAGGCAGGTATAATCTTTCGCATGAGGTACATCACCGACATACATGCGCTCAATCTGCCCTGCTCGCTCGGCACGACCGGCGACTGGCATACGAGCGCCCTGCAATGGGATAGGCTGAGGATACGGGAAAGCGAAGAGAGCCCCTGGGGGGACTGGGGCATCGAGTCCCCTTCTGCTGCGCGCGTCCCACAGCATGAGGGAATGCGCTTCAACGTGGCCAATCACGTTCGGGCCTTGGCTGACATGATCGCAGCCCATCGCTTCACGGTAGCCCAGGGCGCCTCCGAGGCGTTCCTGGACGGCAACGATTACGACAATGAGCTCTTCTCTCACATCATCATGCTGAAGGGAACCCCAGGATGGGGGGAGATAGACTCCTTCATGCGCAAAGAGTACCGACTCGCTTGGGTTGACTTCGAAAGGGGCAATGATGGACGAACGGGCGCATGAGGGTCACGAAGCAGTCGAGCGCGACTTCCTTGGCTTCATCGGAGCAGATGCAGGTCTCGTGCTCAAAGGCGGCACGGCCCTGAAGCTCTGCTATGGACTCGATAGGTACAGCGAGGACCTTGACTTCGACGCTGTGAGCCAGCGCGCAGATACGATAGGGACCGTCGAGCGCTTCTGCGCCGACCGTGGCTATGAATGCCATGTCAAGAAAGACACCTCGACCGTGCAGCGATGCACCATCCACTACGGCGGCGTCAAGCCGCTCAAGATCGAGACCTCTTATAGGCGTCAAAGCATTGATGCCGACGAACTGGCCATTGTCGGCGGCATCGCGACCTACAAGCTAGACGCCCTGGCCCTCATGAAGCTGTCTGCCTTCACGGGTCGTGATCGCATCCGCGATCTGCACGATGTAGCCTTCATCATCGAGGAGCATTGGGGCGAATTGTCAGAGCAAACGCGAAACGCCTTCCGCTATGGACTGGCTTCCAAGGGTCTTGAGCAGTTCGACCTCGTGCTCTCCGACCAAATCGACGACCTCATAGACGCTGACGCGCTGGCGCTTCGCTTTCTTCGCGCATATGA
>CAJUPL010000066.1 GCA_910588435.1 uncultured Eggerthellaceae bacterium
AAGGGCAGCCGAGGTGGAGATGTGGGTGGGGAAAAGGCGGCCTCGCGCAGATGGGCTATCTGGGAAGATGAGGCAGCGACCCTTGAGGGGTTGCTTGTGGGATCCCTAGCTTGGAGGTGTCTTGCGCCAGGCTAGGTTTCCTCACCTGAGGCTTGCATCCGGGTGTTCGCGGACTGGCGTCCGCGTTACGTTGCACTGGCGTGCAACTGCGCTTGCAATGCAAGCGCCCACAGGTAAGGGAGGGGCAATGCTGCGGCTGCAATGCAGCCGCCTACCGCAGGGGGGTGCAGCCGCCCACAGGTAAGGGGAGGCAATGCTGCGGCTGCAATGCAGTCGCCTACCGCAGAGATTCGGGTTGAATAAAGGGCGCGGAAGCGTCCCCAAGGCCGCTACATGGGTGCGAATGGAATGAGCAGCCATGTTAAAGGCCGTAGTAAAAGTGCACAGGCATGTTCTTTGCCTGTGCAACAATTTCGGGGCAGCAAGGCCGCAGAGGATGCAGGTTGATAGGTGGCCGTAAGGCCACCAAGGCCGCTACATTCCGCATGAGCGTGAGCGACATGCGGGATGTTGAAGGCCGTAGTAAATGAAGCGGCCCGCGATACCGCGGGCCGTAAGCACTTTTGGGGCACCAAGGCCGCGATGCAGCGGAGTGGGTGCGCTTTGCGCACCCACTCCAAAAGCGATCCCCAAGCTACAAGGGTCTAGCTCACTAGGCTCACCGTGTAGACCACGTTGCAGATGCGGACGCGGTCACCGTGGGGTGGCTTGGCAACGGTGAGGAAGCCGTTGTCAGGCACGATGACGTTGGCGAGCATGTCAAGCTGGCTCTGCCCGTCAGAGGTTGCCGCGGGCAGCTTGAAGCCGAGCTTCACGGTCTGGTTGCCTGTGGCCTCAGCTGTCTGCACCTCGCCGGTGACGAGATCGGTCACGGTCACCGTCTGAGAGGTGGGGTTCGCGTCAATGCTAGCCTCTGTCAGGCGGTCATCTCCTGATACCTCGGTCAAGACCATCTTGGCGCCATTGAGTGCTGACCACGCAGCATCCGGCCAGATCTCCTGCAGGCCCACGCCCTGGCCGCGCACCCAGTCAACGGAGACGCTCGTGACAGCCAAAGGCCTGTGCGTCGCGCTCGTCACCCAAGTCTCGCCCTCGCGGAACTCGCCCTTGCCATCGCGCGCAGACTCATCGAAGAGAAGCGCCAGGTCCGTAGGCGTGGCAGCTGAGATCCTCGCTGACCACTGCGCATACAGCCTCACCTCGCGAACGCCGTCCACCACGTAATAGCCTAGCGGCTTGCCGGACGCATCCATCGCCATGCCCGTCTTAGGCGCTCCTGATGCGGTCTTCGCGGCAGCGATCAGATCTGGCAATGTGGCAGACGCAGGCAGCGCGAATGTGGTGCCTGACCCGTCAGGTGCTGCCGCCCAAGAGACAAGGGACATGCCCTCGTTCTCAAGGCCTGTCTGGCCCTTGAGCGGACGGACCGATCCAGCGTAGCTCCACTCCTCGGTCTCCCAAGCAGAGTCCGTCTTGCCATCGTTCGCGAAGTACGCAACGCGATAGGTGATCGCCTCCCACTGGGCT
>CAJUPL010000067.1 GCA_910588435.1 uncultured Eggerthellaceae bacterium
AGAGTGCTCGACTCGCTCGCTGAGAACTGCACGGGGGCAGGAGTGCTGGACATCGGCGAGGACACCGATGAGCCCTGGACGCAGACCTTGTGGCCCACTGCAGTCAATGCAGATGCGTCCCGCGCATTCGCCAACATGGCCTCCCTTGAGACGGCGAGCGTGCGCTTCATGATGGGCGGCGCGAATGCGGTATCCGATGAGATGCTAGCAGGCTCTGGCACCGTGCCAGGGACGCTAGAGCTCAGATACGTCGGTGACGGCAACGGAGCCTCCATGGCATCCTTCGCGGAGGGCGCAGGATTCGCATCAGTGGATGCCACATGCCTCTCCCCTGGATCTGGCGGATATGCACGCCGCGCTCTTGCCAACATGCCCAACGTCAACGAGATCACGTTGTCTGACTGCTTCACGACCGACCGCTTGGATGTCACAGAGGTGGCATCAGGCCTCCCGAAGCTCGAGAGCGCAGAGGCCGTGGGCTCCTTCATAGGCAAAGACGTGGATGCGACCCGCATGATGGCAGAGACCTCCACAGAGGACGGGATCGCATCCCCTGAGATCAAGATGAGCTACTGCTTCGGCGTGGCAACCGACCTCGAGGGCGCCTTTGAGAACAGCTTCACGGCCGTGTGTGCTGACTACGTCGGGGCTCATGTGACGCTGATCGCCAACGGCAACAATGCACCATCTTCGATGGCGCGCGCCTTCAAGGGATCACGGGCGACTGCGATCGACCTCACGAAGATGCCGTATCTCTCGGCCAACATGACAGAGGCATTCGCAGATTGCACGGGCTTCGTCTCTGCGATCGCGACCACGCAGGCCTCTACCAAGGGAGATGAGATCTTGAGGTTGGCGCCCGCAACGCGCGTGCCTGCTGAGACCTCGTTCGCATCTGCCTTCGCGGGCTCTACGAGCCTATACTCGATAGACCTCTCAGGCATCACGAGCCCGCTTTCGGTCGTAAACGCGAACAGCATGCTCGAAGGCTGCACGAACCTCGATAGCGCTGTGATCGCTCGCGTGAGCGAGACCGGTCCTCTCACCATGGATTCCATGTTCGAGGGTTGCACGAAGGTCCGCACGATCTCCTTCACCGGAACGCCCACAGGATCCGTCACTTCCATGAAGCGCGCATTCGCGAACTGCGCAGCTCTGCGCACGCTATCCATGGCAGGCCTCTCAACGGATGCCATGCCGGGCGACTATTCCACCATGGGTGACCTCTCAGGGATGTCTGAGATGTTCGATGGAGCAACGCTGATCGCCACAGCAGATGGCTCTGCTGCGTCCCAAGCAGTTAACATCACGCTTGGAGCCAAATTTGGCAAGATCCTGAATGGCTTCTTTGGCGCGAAGGCAACCGGCGCTGCGGCTCATACATACATCATGGCGTCTTCGGTGAGCATCCAGCTGGGTGCTGCTAATGGTCCGCAGTCCGCTAACAACCTGATGCCTCGCCCCAACTGGAATGGCCAAGGCTTCTCCGGCAAGGTATTCATAGGCAACTTGACGCTGCAGAAGAATGTGTGGGCAGCGCGTGATTACGGTCTGTGCATCCAGTACACAGAA
>CAJUPL010000068.1 GCA_910588435.1 uncultured Eggerthellaceae bacterium
CGCCCAGCGTGATGGTCGCAGCTTGAGATGCAGCAGAGCCGTCCGCTGTTGCGATCAGCGTTGCTCCATCGAACATCTCGGACATGCCAGAGAGGTCGCCCATGGTGGAGTAATCGCCGGGCATGGCATCCGTTGAGAGGCCTGCCAATGCCAGGCTACTCAAGACAGAGCACCCTGCGAACATCCTGCGCATGCTGCTTGCGCTGCCAGTTGGCGTCCCGTTGAAAGAGACGCTCGTCATCTTGTTACAGCCCTCGAACATGCTATCCATGACGATGCCGTTAGCGTTGGTGGCGCCTGTGATGGTCGCTTGAGTGAGGGACGTGCAATCCTGGAACATGCCTGTCATATCCGCGTTTGCGCAGGTTCCGATGTTGGCGAGCGTAGCTGTGGTATAGGCACCTTCTGCAAACATCCCAGACATATCCGTTGTCTTGCTGAGGTCCCAGTCAGTCGGGAGCGTGAGCCTACCAGCTGCACCTGCCGTTCCTTGTGCGATCGACGTGATGGAGCTCAACCCCCTGAACGCGTCTGACATATCACGTGCTGCTGAGATCCCCGAGTAGCTGTTCGTGTCACAGAGGTCAGCACGAGAGAGGTTCGTGGCACCCTTGAGCATGCGCGCCATGGAGACGAGCTCATCGTTTGCACAGTTGAGGAGCGTCAAGGTAGAGCCTTGAGCGCCCGTGAACGAATCCTCGAAGAGGCCCTCCCAGGTCCTTGCCATGAGGGATGTCCTCAGATTGACGTCGCATCTGGCACCCGGGTCTGTGGCGATGCCTGCAAATGCGCGCGTCATATCCAGACCTGGCGAGTAGCCGAGGCCCTCGCCAGTGAGCGAGGTCAGTGATGCTGCTCCCTCGAATAGCTCTGTGAGGTCCGCATTCGCAGATCCCTCGAATATGTATGAGACGGTGATGGAGTCTGTCGCATCCATCGAAGCAAATGCGCGAGTGGCGTCTCCGCCCGGCGCGCACGCAACGGTGTTCA
The DNA here is from genome assembly GCA_910588435.1 of uncultured Eggerthellaceae bacterium. Classification (GTDB taxonomy): domain Bacteria; phylum Actinomycetota; class Coriobacteriia; order Coriobacteriales; family Eggerthellaceae; genus MGBC163016. The sequence goes on from CAJUPL010000068.1 coordinate 991, forward strand.
GAGAGACTGAGGAGAAGCGCGAGCCCTCAGCGAGCGAGTGGAAGGAAGCACCAGATCCGTCTCCCATCCCAGCGATGGACAAGGCGCTCTCAGGTGAGGCGGAGCCAGATGAGGCCAGCATCTCCTCTGCTGTGCCCGCAGAAGATCCCATGACAGACTGCAGCTTCGCTGTGTCCAAAGAGGACATATTGGCAAAGGCGCGCGTCATGTCAGCACCGGCCGCTTTCGGCCAGAGCTCTGTCTCATACCAGTATTGCGTGAAGCCACCTATGGTCAAAGAGGTCGCCCCCGTGCAGTTCTCAGCGAGCGAGTCGAGCACTCTCGCCTCCGGTGCCCGCACGAACG